>NZ_JANUES010000003.1:0-676503 GCF_024809075.1 Aeromonas sp. BIGb0445 | reverse complement strand
ACGGCCCGATGGAGAGTCTGTATGCAGCATGAGTCCTGGATGATTAGCCACAGTATCGAGATAGAGATCCCGTTTCACGACGTGGACATGATGGCAGCGGATGTCTGGCACGGCCCGATGGAGAGTCTGTATGCAGCATGAGTCCTGGATGATTAGCCACAGTATCGAGATAGAGATCCCGTTTCACGACGTGGACATGATGGCGGTGGCCTGGCATGGCCATTATGTGCGTTATATCGAGCTGGCCCGCTGCGCCCTGCTCGAGCGCATCGATTACAACTATCCCCAGATGGAGGCCTCCGGCTATGTCTGGCCCGTCATCGACTTGCGACTCAAGTACATGGCGCCCCTGCGCTTTGGTCAGAAGGTGCGAGTCGAGGCCCGACTCTGCGAGTATCAGAACCGGCTCAAAATCGAGTACGAGCTGTTCGACGCCGCCAGCGGCGTGCGTACCAGCAAGGGCTACAGCATTCAGGTGGCGGTGGACAAGGAGAGTGGCGAGATGTGCCTGGCCTCGCCCCGGGTGCTGCTCGACAAGCTGGGAGTGAGCGAATGAGGCGCTGGTTAAGCCTGGCGCTGCTGCTGACGACGGTGCTGAGCCCGTTACCTCTCCAGGCCGCGGCCATGACCCAGGCCGAGGTGCGTCAGTTGCTGAGCGAGCAGCCCGCTCAGCGCGCCCGGTTTGAGCAGGAGAAACAGGTGGCAGGCTTAAGCCAGCCCCTGCGGGCCAGCGGCGAGCTGCTGCTGGTACGGAGCAAGGGGCTCTGGTGGCATCAGCAGGCCCCCTTTGATCTCGCCCTCAGCCTCACCGACCAGCGCATGAGCCAGCGGGTGGGTCAGGGGCGGGCCGAGGTGATCGACAACCCCCAGCTGCTCGAATTCAGCAAGATGCTGCTGGCGCTGTTTGGTTCGAACGAGCAGGCGCTGGCCCGCTATTTTGACCTCGATTTTCAGTCCGGCGAGCAGGGGTGGGCCCTGACCCTGACGCCGCTGGCGTCGCCCCTTGACAAGGTATTTGCCAAGCTCACCCTGAGTGGTCGCGAGCAGTTGGATAAGCTGTCGATCGCAGACAGACAAGGGGATGAGACCCGCATCCACTTCTCCCGCTGGCAGGCAGTGACGCTGCCACTTCCCCCTGAGCAAGAGGCCTATTTTGCCCGATAAAGCGCCCATAGTCCCATCGCAGCCGACCCTTGGCATCGGCGAGGCCAGCTGGCGCAAGCTTGCCCTGGGCTGGTTGCTGCTCTGCCTGCTGGCGTTGGCGCTGCTCGGCTATCTGCTGCCCCACAGTCGCATCAACACCAGCCTGATGGATCTGCTGCCCCAAAGTGAGCGTTCCGCCCTGGATCCGGCTCTGCAGCAGGGGTTGCTGCGCCAGCTCGATGGTCAGCTGGTCTGGATGCTGAGCCTGCCGGCGGGCCAGGATGGCCGCGCCGCGGCAGAGGCCTGGGCCGAGTCTCTCGCACGGCTGCCTGAGCTCAGTAGCGTTCGCGGTGCCCAGCCTGAGCTGACGGGAGCCTGGCAAGGGTATCTGCATGACTACGCCTGGCAGCGGCTCGATGAGCGCAGCCGTGTCAGGTTGGCGGCTGGCCCCGAGGCGTGGAGCCAGTGGGTACTCGGCCAGATCTACAGCCCCTTTGGCGGCGTCTCCCGCGCCGAGTGGCAATCCGATCCCCTGCTGCTGACCCGGGCCGGGGTACAGGGCCAGGCAGCCACGCCGCTGCGCCTCGACCATGACTGGCTGGTGAGCCAGGATGAGACGGGACGGCGCTGGTATATGCTGCGGGCCGAGCTGGATCGCTCCGCCTTCGATCTCTCCCGCAACGGCGCCCTGCTCGGCCGACTCGACGAGGCCGAGCAGACCCTCAAGGCGCACTATCCGGGGGTCGAGCTGCTGCGTCGTGGCACGCTGTTTTATAGCCAGCATGCCAGCAACCTGGCTCAGGCGGATATCTCCACCATAGGGCTGGGCTCGCTGATTGGGGTGGTGCTGCTCATCTGGGTGGTGTTCCGCTCGGCCCGTGCGCTCTGGCTTGCCCTGCTGCCCATCCTCATCGGTCTGGGCTGGGGGCTCTTGGCCGTGCTGCTCTGGTTTGGCGAAGTGCACCTCTTTACCCTGGTGATCAGCACCAGTCTCATCGGCATCGCCATCGACTATGGCCTGCATTTTCTGAGCGAGCGGCGTCTGCATGGGGGTGAGGAGAGCCCCCATCAGACGAGGATCCGGCTGCTGCCCAGCCTCTGGCTGGCGCTGCTCACCACCCTGATCGGCTATGGCCTGCTCTGGTTGGCACCCTTCCCCGGTTTGCAACAGCTCGCGCTGTGCGCCCTGGCCGGACTGTTCGCCGCCTTCATCACAGTGATCTGCCTCTTCCCGCTCTGGCTGGGCCCCCTGCCGCAAGGAGAGCCCAGGGGGTTGGTGTGGCTAAGCGGCTGGCTCAATCTGTGGCGCGAGCGACGCGGCTTGCGCTGGGGCCTGCCGCTGACGTGCCTGTTGCTGGTGGCCGCGGGTCTGAGCCGGTTGCAGATCGATGATGATATCGGCCGTCTGCAACCGCTGCCCGCTGAGCTGCAAGCCCAGGAGCAGCAGATCCAGCGCCTCATTGGCCAGCAGGGGGGCATGGCGGGTTTTCTGGTGACGGGGAACGATGGGGAGGCGGCCTTGCAACGGCTGGAGGCCCTGACCCGGACGCTTGCCTTGGCCAAGGCCCAGGGGCAACTGACCGGATTCGTCTCGCTGGCGCAGTGGCTGCCATCCCTCGCGCAGCAAAGGGCGGATCACGACGCCCTTGGCAAGCTCCTGCCCGAGGTGGTGGCAGGGCTCAACCAGGTCGGGGTGCCGGTCAAGGGCGTCGCCAGACCCTGGCAGCCACTGACGCCCGCGCTGTGGCTGGCCAGCCCGGTCAGCGAGGGGAGCCGCCTGCTCTGGCACGGCATGGCCGATGGCCGGGTCGCCATCTGGCTGCCGATCTCAGGGGTGAGCGCGCCGACGGCCATGGCGAACCTGGCGGCAAACCAGTCCGGCGTCTATTGGCAGGATCAGCGGGCGCAATGGAGCCAGCTGTTCGCCCACTATCGCATCAAGCTGGCCGAGCTGCTGGGAGTGGCCATGGGACTGGTCGCCCTGTTGCTCGGCTGGCGGCTGGGTTGGCGCAAGGGGGGGCGAGTCCTGCTGGTCAACGTCCTGGCCCTGGGGGCGGGCCTGGCCCTGCTTGCCGCCTGTGGTCAGCCGCTCACCCTGTTTGGTGTCCTGGCCCTGAGTCTCATCTTTGGCATCGGCATCGACTACGGGCTCTTTTTTGCCCACAGTGGCGTCGATCCCCACCGGCAGCGCTCGACCCTGCTTGCCATCTTGCTGGCCAACCTGACCACCCAGCTGGCATTCGGGCTATTGGCCCTGAGTCACACTCCGGCCATTGCGGGTTTTGGTCTGGTGTTGAGCGGCGGTATCTTTACCGCTTTCCTCCTGTCGCCGCTGGTGCTGGACCGGAGATGATCCCATGATCCACCCCTTTTTGGCCCACCCCAGACGCCCGGGACACAAGATGAAGTCGCTTCTGCCTCTCTGTTTATGCGCCAGCTTGCTGAGCGCCTGTGCCAGTGCGCCGACCGCGGTGCCGGATAATCGCGCTTTCCTGACCCAGGAGACCCGTCTGGTGTTACCGGCGCCGACCCTGGTTCAGCCGCTCTATCGCCAACAGTTGCTGAGTGCCAGGACCCAGGGGGGTGAGCATCAGCTGCTGACGGTGTTGGAGGCCGATGGCCGCCAGCTCACCCTGGTGGGGTTGACCCCGAGCGGGATCCGGCTGTTTCGCGTGAGTTATGACGGTGAGGCGATTCGCACCGAGCAACTCTCCAGCCTGCTGGGAGGCACGACCCTGCCCCCGGTGGCTCAGGTATTGGCCGATGTCATGCTCAGCTACTGGCCCATTCAATCCTGGCAGCCGCAACTGCCCAGGGGTTGGCAGCTCAAGGACGAGGGCATGGTGCGGCGCCTGCGAGACCCCAAGGGCACGCTGGTGAGCGAGATCTTCTATCAAGATATCGCCGGAGAGCGAGAACCTGTGCGTCTGGTGCAGCATGCCTTCGATTACCAGTTGCAGATGGAGAAGCTGGCCCCATGACCCAGGCAATGAACCCTATCTCCCCCTGCTATATCCAGGCTTACGGCCTGATCTGTGCCCTGGGGGAGGGCAAGGCGGCGGTGAGCACGGCCCTGACCGCCTGGCAGGTGGAGGGCATCAGCCCCCTCGACACTGAACAGCAAGCCCTGAGTGATGGCCGACTCACCCCTGTGGGCCGGGTGAGGGGGGCGCTGCCTCCCGTCCCTGACACACTGGCGGCCTATGACTCTCGCAACAATCGACTGCTGCTGGCGGCCCTGGCCCAGATCCGGCCCAGTGTCGATGCGCTGGTGACCCGACTGGGGGCGGATCGCATCGCCATCGTACTGGGTACCAGCACGGCGGGGATTGCCGAGGCGGAGCTGGCGGTGGCGGCCAGGGAGCGGGGGGCGTCATTGCCAGCTGCATTTGACTATCGCCAGCAGGAACTGGGTTCGCCGAGTGAGTTTCTGGCACGCCAGCTGGCCCTGACGGGGCCGGCTTACACCCTTTCGACCGCCTGTTCATCCAGTGCCCGCGCCTTTATCAGCGGCCAGCGGCTGCTGGCGGCCGGGCTGGCCGACGCGGTGATCGTCGGCGGGGCCGACAGCTTGTGCGGCTTGACCCTCAATGGTTTTGACAGCCTGGAGTCCCTGAGTCTGGCGCGCTGCCGCCCCTTCGCCGCGGATAGACGCGGCATCAACATCGGCGAGGGGGCCGCCCTCTTTTTGCTGAGCCAGGCCCCGGCGCCGCTGGCGTTGCTGGGGGCGGGGGAATCCTCCGATGCCTGGCATATCTCGGCCCCTCATCCGGAAGGGGTGGGGGCCGAGGCGGCCATGCGCATGGCCCTGCAGCAGGGAGGGGTGGAGGCCAGGGCGCTCGACTACATCAACCTGCATGGCACCGCGACCCGACTCAACGATGAGATGGAGAGCCGCGCCCTGGCCCGATTATTCGGGGGCGATGAGACGGCCCCCTGCAGCTCCAGCAAGATGCTGACCGGTCATTGTCTGGGGGCGGCGGGCGCCATAGAGGCGGCGCTCTGCTGCCTGTTGATGGAGCTAGGGTTGCCAGCTCCCGGGCAGGGAAGCGTGCAGGATGCGGCCCTGGCCCAGATTGAACTCATGCAGGGACGCGGGTCTGCTCTCGCCGGTGAGCCCCTCGCCCTGACTCTGTCGAACTCCTTCGCCTTTGGTGGCAATAACGTCAGTCTGCTGCTGGGTCGCCGGGACGTGGCAGGCTCCGCCGAGGGGACTGCGCCCCTTGCGGCACAAGAGATGAATACCGACCATGAATGAGATAACCATCGCCGAGCTGTTGCCCCATCAGGCCCCCATGCTGCTGCTCGATAGCCTGCTCGATTACCAGGGGACGCGGGTGCGCTGCGAGACCCGGGTGGGGGATCGCCACCGCCTGCTGCTCGATGAGCAGGGGAGCCTGCCCGCCTGGGTCGGCCTGGAGCTGATGGCCCAGACCATAGCCGCCTGGGCCGGGATGCGGGGGCGCGAGCGGGGCGAACCGGTGCGCATCGGCATGCTGCTCGGCAGTCGCCAGTATCAGAGCCAGCTGCCCGCCTTCGCGGTCGGGGAGCGGCTCGTCATCGAGGCCGAATGCCTGCTGGAAGATGGTGGCATGGCCAGTTTCGAGTGCCGGATCTTGCGCGGTGATAGGCTCTGTGCCGAGGCGCGGCTGAGCACCTATCTGCCCAGTGATAGCGAACTGGCCAATATCTTGCCGCTTGACCGATAGCGCCGGGCTGGCCAGGGGGCTGGCTCGGCGGGCAACAGAGTGCCGCCTGAGGGGCGCTCTGGGTGCCTGAGGCCCCATTATCTGAATTTGTTAGGGAAGGATTGATTTATGAGTTCCACCGTATTGGTGACGGGTGCCAGCAAGGGCATAGGCCGTGCCATCGCCCTGCAGCTGGCCAGGGATGGTTTTCACATCGTGGTGCACTATCACAGTGACCGTTCGGGTGCCGAGGCAACCCTGGCCGAGCTCGTGGCGGCGGGGGGCCAGGGGCGACTGATCCAGTTCGATATCTCGAACCGGGAGGCGTGCCGCAGCCGGCTCGAGTCGGACATCGAGACCCATGGCGCCTATTACGGCGTGGTCAGCAATGCCGGTGTCATCCGCGACGGTGCCTTCCCGGCCCTGACCGATGAGGATTGGGATGGGGTAGTGCACACCAATCTGGATGGTTTCTACAACCTGCTCAAGCCCTGCATCATGCCGATGATTGGGCTGCGGCGGGGGGGGCGCATCGTCACCCTCTCCTCTGTCTCCGGCATCATGGGTAACAGGGGCCAGGTCAACTACAGCGCGGCCAAGGCGGGCATCATAGGGGCCAGCAAGGCCCTGGCCCTGGAGCTGGCCAAACGCAAGATCACGGTCAACTGCGTGGCCCCCGGGCTCATCGACACCGGCATGGTCAATGCCGAGGTGGAGGCCGAGGCGATGAAGATGATCCCGCTCAAGCGCATGGGCCAGGCAGATGAAGTGGCGGGGCTGGTCTCCTACCTGATGTCGGACGTAGCGGCTTATGTCACCCGTCAGGTGATCTCCATCAACGGGGGCCTGATATGAGCGCGAACAGCAGGCGGGTCGTGGTCACCGGCATGGCCGGGGTGACCGCCTTTGGCAACGACTGGCAGAGCGTGGGGCCCCGCCTCAAGGCCGAGCGCAATGGAGTGTGCCAGATGCCGGAGTGGGCGGTCTATGAGGGGCTCAATACCCGGTTGGCCGCCCCCATCCCAGACTTTGTGCTGCCGAGCCACTATACCCGCAAGCAGACCCGCGCCATGGGCCGGGTCTCACAGCTCTCCACGGTGGCGACCGAGCTTGCCCTGATCCGCGCCGGCCTGATTGGCCATCCGGTTCTCACCGGTGGACGCACCGGCATCGCCTATGGCTCCTCCACGGGCAGCACCGCGCCCATCAGCGCCTTCGGCGCCATGCTCAACGACAAGACCACCGCCAGCATCACGGCCACCACCTATGTGCAGATGATGCCACACACGGCGGCGGTCAATACCGGCCTCTTCTTCGGTCTGCGAGGCCGGGTCATTCCCACCTCGAGCGCCTGCACCTCCGGCAGTCAGGGCATTGGTTATGCCTATGAGGCGATCAAGCATGGCTATCAGGATCTGATGGTGGCGGGGGGCGCCGAGGAGCTCTGCCCCTCCGAGGCGGTGGTGTTTGACACCCTGTTCGCGACCAGCTTGCAAAATGAGACCCCGCAGCTGAGCCCCAGGCCCTTCGACAGGGAGCGCGATGGGCTGGTGATCGGGGAGGGGGCAGGCACCCTTATTCTGGAGGAGCTGGAGCATGCCCTGGCCCGGGGCGCGACCATACTCGCCGAGTTGGTGGGCTTTGCCACCAACTGCGATGCCGCCCATGTCACCCAGCCCCAGAGAGAGACCATGCAGCTCTGCATGGAGATGGCCCTGAATGATGCCGGTTTGCAGGCTGGGGATATTGGCTATATCAGTGCTCACGGCACGGCGACCGAGCGCGGCGATATTGCCGAAAGCCATGCCACTGGTGCTATTTTCGGGGACAAGACCCCCATCTCCTCATTGAAAAGCTACTTTGGTCACACCCTGGGGGCCTGCGGCGCCATCGAGGCCTGGCTCTCTCTGGAGATGATGAATGAGGGCTGGTTCTCTCCCACCCTCAACCTGAACGAGCCGGATCCCGCCTGCGCCCCGCTGGACCATATCCGCAGCGGTGGCCGGGTGCTGGATGTGGCGTATCTGATGTCCAACAACTTCGCCTTTGGCGGCATCAATACCTCGCTCATCTTCAAGCGCTGGCCGTGACCATCAAGATGGTAAAAGAGGCGCCCCTGGGCGCCTCTTTTTATGGGGGATGAGCTGCGCTTACTGCTTGGGGCGAAACGGCTTGATGACGCTCTCATCGCACTCGAGATAGGGGCCGTCCATCAGATCGATGCAGTAGGGAATGGCGGGGAAGACCGCATCCAGGCACTCGCGAATGGATTTTGGTTTGCCTGGCAGGTTGACGATCAGGGTGCTGCCCCGCAGCCCCGCGGTCTGGCGCGACAGTATGGCGGTCGGGACGAACTTGAGGGACTCGGCGCGCATCAGTTCACCGAAGCCCGGCATCATGCGATCGCACACCGCTTCGGTCGCCTCCGGGGTGACATCCCGCTTGGCAGGGCCTGTGCCCCCCGTGGTGACGATGAGGCAGCACTGCATGTCATCCGCCAGTTGAGCCAGACACGCCTCAATCTGGGGTTGCTCGTCCGGGATCAGGCGGTAGACGGCTTCCCATTCAGAGCTCAGATAGCAGCCGAGCGTGTCCATGATGGCCTTGCCGGAGAGATCCTCGTAGATGCCTGCACTGGCCCTGTCACTGACGGTGACGATGCCGATCTTTGCCTTATTCATACGACCCCTTGTCTGTCGCGGTGGATAGGGAAATAAAATAGCATAATCAGATAGATATGTTAAATGCTGGCCTTAATGCCCGAGGTGTCGCCTGCTTGAACCGGCTCTTGGCATACGGCTTGAAAATACATTTTCAGGCCGGAAGTCAGTAATGGGAATAATGGTGCTGCCCTGCTTGTGAAAAATGTATAAGGATTGATGGTTAGACAGGATATTGGCGTTTCAAATTCAACGTGCTGATCTGTAATGGTTAATATCTTGATGTCCTGATTGGCAGTATTCAATGGAAGCTTGTCGACTGTCTGGTGGTAAATTGAACTCCGCTCACCCTTGGCATATATAACCAGTAGGAGAGGCTGGAAGAGTCAATGTGCCAGCATCACACCCTCTCAATGCGAGAGTGGAGGGCGACATGGAATTACCTGATTTTGACACCTTGAAACGGCTTGCCGCGACAGAGCCTCATCTGCTTGAGACCCTGCTCTATGAACAGATAGAGGCGGTGATAGAAACGGCCACCCCGGATCAGCAGCGCAGATTGAGAGGGTTGCAGTTTCAGGTCGACTGCCAGCGCAGGCTGGCCAAGAACCCCATCGATAGCTGCCTTCGCATCGTCAATATGATGCAAGACTCCTTCTTCCTGATGCGAAGTGAAATGAGCCGGCTCTGCTATCTCTCGGACGAAGATGAACTCCCTCCCTTGCCACCCCGTAATAATGTGATCTCATTGCAGGACCATCGCCACAAATAAGTGTCATTCGGAAATATTCAATACCGGGTTTTATAGACGGGAATGGATTATTTCCGCTGACCCAGCTGGGCCGTATTTGGCATATCCTGGTCGTGTTTCCTTTATCGCGCTGACATTGGGTGATCCGAAAGAGACCGCTATCCCATGGGGGCCGTTAGCTGCGCGCTTTATTATGAGTGATACCGGTTGCAAGCTATTTATCATCCGGTTCGTTGATCTTGCCCCCTATTTTACCCTGCCAGGGGTGGGTGAATAGCCTGGCCAGCCAGGCTAAGATAGTGCCTTTAACGCTACGACTCGAAGGGAACATGAGAAGTATCAGTCCAAGAAGGGTGCTGTCCCGGGAACAGCAGACGGAGGTCACCCGTATCCTCGTCAAGGCAGGGCAGATGTTGGCCCAGTTTGGTGCCGAAAGCCGGCTCATTGAGCAAACGACAACGCGGCTGGGCCTGGCGCTTGGACTGGAGAGTGTCGAGATGGCCATCTCCTCAAGCGCCATAGTGTTGACCAGCCTCTATCAGGGGCATTGTGTCACCACCACCCGCAGGGTGCGCGAGCACGGCATCAATATGCAGGTGGTGTGTGAGGTGCAACGGCTGTGCATCATGGCTGAGAAGCATCTCATTGGGGCGCGGGAAGTCAGGCAGCGACTCGATGCCATCAAGCCCTTCCACTATCACCCCTGGCTGGTCGTGCCCATGGTGGGTCTATCCTGTGGTGCCTTCAGCCTGTTGTTCGGCGGCGATTGGCCCATTTTCCTGGTGACTTTTGTCGCCAGCGCCGTTGCCATGCGGGTACGCCAGCTGATGGCGCGCCACCATCACAGTCCGCTGATCAATTTTGCCCTGACCGGTTTTATCGCAACGCTCCTTGCCTCCAGCGCCACCTTCTTTGGCTGGGGCGAGCAGCCCTACCTCGCCATGGCGGCCAGCGTGCTGTTGCTGGTGCCGGGGTTCCCCCTCATCAATGCGGTCTCTGACATGGTCAAGGGTTACTTCAACATGGGACTGGCCCGCTGGGGGACGGCGACCCTGCTCACCATCAGCGCCGCCATCGGTATCATACTGGCCATGTCCATCGCCGAGGTCTGGGGAGGCAAGGTATGGTGGAGGCTGATATGAACCGCATCTCGCATGCTATGGCAGCGCTCCCGTCAGCCGGTGGTGATGGGAGCAGGCCATGATGGAGCTGTCATGGTTGTTGGCCAAGGATGCCTTCTGGTCGGCCATTCCCGCGGTGGGGTTTGCCATGTTGTTCAACGTGCCGCCCCGCATGCTCAAGTACTGCGCCATGGGGGGCGCCCTGGCCCATAGTCTGCGCACCTTGCTGATGCACGAGGGGATGCCCATCGAGTGGGCAACCCTGGCGGCGGCGACCACGGTCGGCTTTGTCTGTGTCTATTGGTCGCGGCGGCTGCTGGCCCCGCGCCCCGTGTTCAGCGTGGCCTCTATCATCCCGATGATCCCGGGCAGCTATGCGTTCAAGACGATGATAGCCATCGTCGAACTCAACATTCACGGCGTGACCCTGGCGCTTATTCAGAGCGCCCTGGAGAATGGTTTGAAGGCTATTTTTATCGTAGGAGCATTGAGCTTCGGGCTGGCGATACCCTCGCTGGTCGTGTACCGTAATCGCCCCATTGTGTGAGAGACGGCGTGAGAGGCTGAACCCATGAAGATTTCCATGATTGCCGCCATGGCCCGGGATCGGGTGATCGGCAAGGACAACCAGATGCCCTGGCACCTGCCCGCCGATCTGGCCCACTTCAAGAGGGTCACCCTTGGCAAACCGGTATTGATGGGGCGAAAGACATTTGAGTCTATTGGCCGCCCGCTGCCTGGGCGCCGAAATTTGGTGATCAGTCGTAATTCAGGATTTAGCGCGCCCAACATTGAGGTTTTCTCATCCATCGAGGAAGTCTTCGCAACCTTGTCCGAGAGCGAGATGCCCGATGAGTTGATGGTGATTGGCGGGGGTTATCTCTATGCCCAGCTATTGCCGCGCGCGGATCGTCTCTATCTGACTCACATTGAGCTGGCCGTCGAGGGTGACACCCGCTTCCCGGAGTATGAGAGGCAGCAGTGGCACTGCGTGGAGCGGGAAGCCCATCAGCCCGATGAGCGCAATCCCCATCCTTACTGTTTCGAGACCCTGGAGCGGATCGCCCATTGATCCCCCAGTCGTACCATGAAAAAAGGCCCGTGAGGGCCTTTTTGCTGTCCGTGATGCACCATCCCTTGCTCAGCGAGCATGCAGGGGGCAGGGGGTGCTGATCAGGGCATCATCTTCCAGACGCCACAGGGTAAGAGTGTTGCCCCAGACGCAGCCGGTATCGAGGGCCTTGATATGAGGACGGCCTGTGTTGCCCATCAGTGCCGCCCAGTGGCCGAATACCAGGGTGGGGTCATCGCTGTGACGCTCCCGCAGCTCGAACCAGGGATGCAGGCCGGGGGTCGAGTCATCGGGCCCCAGCTTGCACTTGAAGTCGAGTCGACCATCGGCGTGACAAAAGCGCATTCGGGTGAAGCTGTTGATGATGTAGCGATAGCGCTCTATGCCGAGCAGGCCTTCGTCCCAGCTATCCGGATGATCCCCATACATGTGGTGCAGCAGCCAGAGGTACTGATCGCTTTGCAGCAGACTCTCCACCTCGCGGGCACAGCGGCGGGCGGTATCGGCATCCCAGGTCGGAGAGAGACCGGCATGGACCATCATCACAGGGCGTGTCGGGTGGGGGCACTCGGCAAGCAGCGGTCGATGGCGCAGCCATTCCAGCAGGGCCTCTCTGTCCGGTGCTTCCATCAAGGCCTGCAATCTGTCCTTCTTCTTGAGGGGGGCCACCCCTTCGGCGACGGCGAGCAGATGCAGATCATGATTGCCGAGTATGCAGACGGCCTTGTCACCCAGGGACTTGGCAAAGCGCAGCACGGAGAGGGAGTCCGGCCCCCGCGCCACCAGATCCCCCGCCAGCCAGAGAGTATCTGCCTGGGGATCAAAATCAGCCAGCTCAAGCAGGCGGCGCAGATCGTCATAACAACCCTGGACATCGCCGACAAAACAGTTTGCCATGAAACCTCAATTGATAATGTGGGGAACCGCCAGGGTAAAGGGCGCTATGGGGGCATCAAATTCGTTGCCCCCTTCATCGCGCATCCGATAGCTCCCCTCCATGACCCCGAGGGGGGTATCAAGGGGAACCCCGCTCTGGTAGCGGAAGGTCTCACCAGGGGGAATGACGGGCTGCTCACCGACCACGCCAGGCCCCTCGACCTCCACTATCTTGCCGTTGGCATCGGTGATGATCCAGCGCCGGGCGAGCAGTTGTGCCGGGCCTGGCCCCAGGTTATGGATCTCGATGAGATAGAGAAACTGGTAGGGATCCTGGCTGCCTTCGACATAGCTGGGATGAGGGCGGATATGAATGGTCGGTGTCGCCATGGTGTCAGGCCTGCTGTTGGTCGGCCAGCCAGTTGGCGATGGTCACAAACTGTGCCAGGGAGAGGTTCTCCGGGCGCAGGGTGCTGTCAATGCCAAGCTCGGCGAGCTGGTCCACGGTAATGAAGTTCGCAAAGCTGTTGCGGATGGTCTTGCGACGCTGGCCGAAGCCTTCGGTACAGACCCGGCTCAGGCAGCGCAGATCCTTGGCGACCAGGGGAGGGGTCTTGTGGGGCACCAGGCGTACCACGGCAGAGTCCACTTTCGGGGCTGGCTTGAAGGCGCCTGGGCCCACTTCCAGGACAGGGATCACCTGGCAGTAGTACTGAACCATGACGCTCAGGCGACCATAGGCCTTGCTGCCCGGGCCGGCGCACATCCGCAATACCACCTCTTTTTGCAACATGAAGTGCATGTCCTCGACCCGGTCGGCGAACTCGCACAGGTGGAAGATGAGGGGGGTGGAGATGTTATAGGGCAGGTTGCCGAAGATGCGCAGCGGCCCCTTGCCTTCGCCCATCAGGGTGCCGAAGTCGAAGCGCATGGCATCGGCTTCGATCACGGTCAGCTTCTCTTTCAGGGTGGGGTGCTCGCGCAGGCGTGCGGCCAAGTCACGGTCCAGCTCGACCACGGTCATCTTGTCCATCTGGGAGGCGACCGGTTCGGTCAGCGCCGCCAGACCCGGGCCTATCTCCACCAGGTTCTGACCCGGCTGCGGATTGATGGCGGCCACTATCTGATCGATCACATAGCTGTCGTGCAAGAAGTTCTGACCGAAACGCTTACGGGCCGTGTGGCCCATGTGCATCTTACTGCTCATATTTTTTTCTCTACCATCAGAATGGCGTGGTTAAGCGCGGTGATCAGGCTGCCAGAATCGGCCAGGCCCTTGCCTGCCAAGTCCAGGGCCGTGCCGTGATCCACCGAGGTGCGGATAAAGGGGAGTCCGAGGGTGATATTGACCGAGCGCCCGAAGCCCTTGTATTTGAGCACGGGCAGCCCCTGGTCGTGGTACATGGTCAGTACCGCGTCCGCATCCTTGAGGTACTTCTCCTGGAACAGGGTGTCGGCTGGCAGGGGGCCAACCAGATCGATCCCTTCCTGGCGCAGGGCGGCCAGGGCGGGTTCGATCACGTCTATCTCTTCCCGGCCCAGGTGACCCCCTTCCCCGGCGTGGGGATTGAGGCCGCAGACGTAGATCCTGGGACGAGTGATACCAAACTTGCTGTTCAGATCCGCATTCAGGATCCGGATCACCTTGCCCAGACGCTCCGCCGTAATGGCGCGAGCGACATTGGCGAGGGGAATATGAGTGGTGGCCAGCGCCACCCTCAGGCCGTCGGTGGCGAGCAGCATGACCACATCACCGACCCCTGCCTGCTGGGCAAAGAACTCGGTGTGGCCGCTAAACGAGACCCCGGCCTGGTTGATGATGCCCTTGTGCACCGGGCCTGTGACCACGGCGGCAAACTCGCCGCTCAGGTTGCCATCACAGGCTCGCTGCAGGGTGGCCAGCACATAGGCGCCATTGGCTTCGTTGAGCGCGCCTGCGGTCTCCGCTGCCCCCAGGGTGACGGGGCAGAGGGTCAGGCTACCGGCCCGCTGGGGGCTGGCCGGCAGGGCTGGATCATAGGGGACAAGCTCGATATCGAGCCCCAGCATGGCGGCGCGGCGGCGCATCAGCGCAGGATCGGCCACCACCACCAGCTGGTGGGGCCAATCGCGCTGGGCGATGTCGAGCACCAGGTCCGGCCCAATACCGGCCGGCTCACCCGGGGTGATGGCGAGACGTTGGCAAATCATCAACTGCCGGCGCCTTCGATGCGGATATAGGCTTCATCGCGCAGCTCATCCAGCCAGGCTTGGGACTCTTCCACGAAGCGGCGATTGTAGATCAGCTGGTAAGCGCGCTGTTCCTGGGCCTTGTCGGTGGCGTCCTGACTGCGTCTGTCTTCGAGCTGCACTATGTGCCAGCCGTGGCTGGTACGGAACGGCTCGCTGTACTGACCGGGTTGCAGGCGATTGACCATATCGCGGAACTCGGGCACATAGACGCCGGGATCGGACCAGCCGAGCTCGCCACCTTGTACCGCAGAACCGGGGTCTTCGGAGTACTTCTCTGCCAGGGCGGCGAAGTCAGCCTTGCCGCTCTTGATGTCGTGGAGGAAGCCATCAAGCATGCCCTTGGCCTTCTCTTCACTCAGGATGATCGAGGGCTTGATCAGAATGTGGCGGGCCTTGACCTCGGTCTGCACCACTTGCTGGGCACCTTTGGCATCAAACACCTTGACGATGTGCAGGCCTGCCCCGGAGCGCAGCGGGCCGACGATGTCACCCTTCTTGGCACCCTGCACGGCCTCAGCCATGAGCGTGGGCATCTCTTGCGGGCTCATCCAGCCCCAATCCCCCCCTTCCAGGGCCTTGGGACCATTGCTCTCGGCGATGGCCAGCTCGCGGAAGTCCGCGCCATCACGCAGGCGTTTGAGCAGGCTGTCGATCTTGGCTTTGGCGGCATTGAGCTGTTCGGTGCTCGGGTTGTCCGGCAGGGCTATCTGGATGTGACCGACATGGAACTCCTGCTGTTGCTGGCCCTGTTTCTGCAGTGCCTGCACCACTTGCTTGACCTCTTGATCGGAAATGTTGATGCGGCGACGGATCTGGTTGCGGCGAACCTCGTTCATCAGGATTTCGCGGCGCACCTCTTCCCGGTACTGGGCATAACTCAGACCCTCACGGTCGAGCTGGGCCCGCAGCTGCTCCAGGTTCATCTTGTTATCGGCGGCGATGCTGTTGATCGCCTGCTCGAGCTGGGTATCGCTGATCTTCAGACCTTGCCGGTCCGCCAGCTGCAATTGCAGGCTCTCCTGGATCAGGCGATCCAGCGCCTGTTTGCGCAGGGTGGCGTCATCGGGCAGCGCCTGGCCGCTCTCCTTGGCAGAGAACTTGATCTTGTTGACCAGGGCCTCTTGCTGGCTGGCGAGTACCACGTCTTTGTTGACCACCGCCAGCACCTTGTCGATGAGCTCGGGGGAGGCAAGGGCACTCTGGCTCATGACACCTAACAGGCCTGCGGTCAGCAGGGAAATCCACGTCTTCTTCATATCCATCTCTCAAGGCGTTTTGCGATGACTCACTTGTCCCGCAGGTTAAACGGACGAATGTAAGGCAGGGCATCTGTATCCAGACTGGTGCCCTTGGCCCCTGTACCCACACTACCCAATCCTTTCATTTCAAACTGGATGCCGAAACTACGCTCCGAAGTGGGCTGGTAGGTGACGTTATCCGGGCTGTTGACCCACTCCAGGTTGAAGTTGATGCTCCAGCAACAGGAGTCATATTTGACGCCTATTTTGCGGTCGACTTTGACGTTCTGATCCAGGTCGTAGTAATAGCCGCCATACATGTGCCACTGGTCATTGATGGGCGAGCCCACCACCATGCCGACCTGATTGATGTTGGCCGTCTCACCGCTGCGGGTGAGGTCATAGTTGGCATCACGCACGAAGCGGTAGTTGACCTGGCTGACCAGCTTCTCATGGCGGTATTCCAGGGCACTGTTGGCGGAGCTGAACTCTTTTTCCTGCACGTCATACTGGGCGCCGGCATGGGCGAACCACTGTTCGCTTATCTTGGCATCCCCCTCGAACGACAAGGGGGAGCGGGTATTGGTGCTCGCCTCATCGCTGGGATAGAGCGTTACCTTGGGGGCGACGAAGTCGAATGCCTGAGCCACCGCCAGACGGAGACGTTCATCACCTACGGCATCATAGACCCGGCTGGTGAGACCCACGGAGACCCGGTTGGAATCACTTATCCGGTCCAGGCCGGCGAAACGGCGATCGCTGAACAGGCTGTAGTAGTCCTGGCGCATGCTGGTCGAGTCATAGATACCAATGTTGTCCTGATCCTCGTAGGGAACATAGAGGTACTGAAACTCGGGCTCCAGGGTCTGGTTGGCAGTTTCACCAAACCAATCCTGCTGGCGATCGAAGGTCATGCCACCCTTGAGGCGGAACGAGGGCAGTACCCGGGTGACCTTGTCGTCGAGATCGGTCAGCCCCTTGTTGCGGTAATAGGCCGTGAGCTTGCTGCTATCCGGTACATCCTGGTTGTACTGGGTGTACATCAGCTTGTATTGGCTATCCAGGTAGTAGCCAGCCGCATCGATGAGCGGCACCGTCAGGGTAGGTGCACTGTAGAGGCGGGTGCCAGTGTAGGCCTCGCCGATTGTGGACTGATCGTTGTCATAGCCGAAATTGGTCAATTCGGTATTCCAGGCCAGATCGTACCAGTTGCCCTGATGGTAAAAGTTGTGATTGATGCGCGGCAACATGGTGTGAGGCTGCTGGGCACCGGCCAGCAATATCTGATAGGTGCGCGCCTCTGTGGTCAGGTTCCAGTTCTGCTGGTAATAACCGGCCTTGAAGGATTGTTGCAACTGGTTATCGACCTGAGTGCCGACCGGCGGCGAGAAGTCGTTGAAATAGTTGTAATCGTTATCGCGTACCTTGGTGTAGTCGAGGGACATCACCAGGGCATTGTCGAGGAAGCGCGAGGTATGACGGGCACTGAGCAGATAGCGATGACCATCGGCGAGATAATCATTGAGGGTATCCGTCTCGTCATACTGCTTGTCATCGGCCAGGTTCTCGAAATAGAGGCTGCCGGTATGGGACGGGTTCGGCATATAGCGGAACTCGACCTGCTCCATCAGGCCACGCCTGTCCATGAAACGAGAGCTGATAGTCGCGTCGTAGTTGGGGGCTATGTTCCAGTAAAACGGCTGGTTGATGTCCATGCCGTTCTTGGAGCTCTGCTCGTAGCTGGGATAGAGCAGACCCGTCTTGCGCTGATCCTTGATCGGAAAGTTGATATAGGGGAAGTAGAACACCGGGTAGTCATAGAGCCAGAGACTGGCGTTCCAGGCTTCGCCAAACACCTCGTTCTGATCGATGTCGATGCTGCCCGCCTTCAGGGTCCAGGCTTCCTGGCCCGGTGGGCAGGTGGTGTATTGCGCGCCTTCCAGGGTGATGTTCTGGTTGTTATTGGTCATGATGACCCGCTCGGCCGAGCCACGCACCGGTGAGCCATGCACCTGATAGACACCCTCTTCCAGCTCGGAATCTTTGGTGGTGAGGTTGGATTTCAGGGTCTTGTCGCTGGTGACAGTGACCTGGCCGTCGTTGTAATAGATGTTGCCGATAGCGATCACATCCCGGCTCTTCTGATCGACCTGGGCATAATCAGAATCAAACTTGCGCACACCCTGGCGAACCTTGACGTCGCCCTGATAGACGGCGGTGCCACCCTGCTTGGCCTCGAGCCTGTCGGCATCGACCTCCACCGGCAGGGCGTTGGCGTCCTCATTGGCGGGGGCTTTCTCTATCTTGGGAACATAGTCATAGCAGAGCCCGTCCAGCAGACCAGTGGCGGCGGGTACGCTCAATGGCGCAGCCTGGAGATATGCCGGGCTGGCAAGGCCAATGGTCAGGGCGATGGGACAGGCACGCCCCAGTGTCCATTTTGTCATTTAGAAGACTCGCGCAATCCGTATCGAAACGGCTGATTCAAGAGCATGCATAATACGCCAGGACTCATCGAGTTGACATTGCATCTCATTGCTTTATGTTAGCCGGCAATGATAAAGCATTATTGCGGCCAGGGCTAACAGCCAAGCGCTGCTTTCCACCTTCAGCCGGTCCTTCACTCATGTCCAATCGCTTCGACTCCCTGCTCCAGTTTGCCCGCCAGTACACCGGCGACCCCCAGCTGACGCTGACCCTTATCTCTGGCGATGCCAGTTTCCGCCGTTACTATCGGGGGGCAGATCTTGTCTGGGTGGATGCCAATCCCCACACCGAAAAGAATCACGAATTTGTTCGCAATGCGGCAGCCCTGCATGCCTGCAATCTGCTGGCGCCCGAAGTGCGAGCGGTCGATTACAGCCTGGGCCTGCTGGCAGTGACAGATCTTGGCGATATCCAGCTCATTCATTGTCTGGGTGAGCACAGCGTACTGGCCTGGTACGAGAAAGCCATTGCGCTGCTGCCCCGGCTGGGGGGCGTGGCGTTGCCGCTCGAGCCTTTCGATGAGCTCTTCATGGCCCGGGAGAACGCCATCTTCCCCGAATGGCTGCTGGGCAAGCATCTGCAACTGCTGCTCAGCGAGGCAGAACAGCAGTTGCTGGATGACACTTTCGCCTGCCTCACCGCCAATAACCTGGCTCAGCCCCAGGGGGTGATGCACAGAGATTTCCATAGTCGCAATCTGATGGTGTGCAGCGAAGGGGCGGGGGACCCTGTCCCGGCCCTGAGCGAGTTGGCCATCATCGATTTTCAAGACATGGTCATGGGCCCCCTCAGCTATGACCTCGTCTCGCTGTTGAAGGATTGCTACGTGCGCTGGCCCGATGAGGTGCTCGAGCAGGGAATGCAGCTTGGCTATGCCCGATTGAGTCAAGCCGGGCTGCTCGGCGAGCTGGATTATGTCAGCTTCCTTCGTCATGCGGACCTGACCGGTATGCAGCGTCACCTGAAGGCGGCGGGCCTGTTCACCCGTCTCTATCATCGCGATGGCAAGTCAGGTTACCTCAAGGATATTCCCCGTACTCTGGGCTATGTGGTGGACGTGTGCGAGCTGCATGGCACCGCCTATCCGGTGCTGGCCGAGTTCGGAGAGTGGCTGGTGCGCCGGGTTCTGCCCGGTTTTGATGGCGCAGTGCTGGAGGGCAAGGGCCCATGAAGGCCATGATACTGGCGGCCGGTCGCGGTGAGCGGATGCGTCCGCTCACCGACACTGTGCCCAAGCCGCTGCTGAGGGTGGGGGGCAAGCCGCTTATCGTTCATCATCTCGAGAAGCTCAAAGCCGCTGGCATCAGCGAGGTGGTCATCAACCATGCCTGGCTCGGCGACAAGCTGGTGGCGGCGCTCGGTGATGGCAGTGACGTCGGGGTACAGATCGCCTGGTCTGCCGAGGCTGCGGCGCTCGAAACGGCGGGGGGCATAGTGCAGGCCCTGCCACTGCTGGGGGATGGCCCTTTTCTGGTGATCAATGGGGATACCTGGCTGGGAATGGATTACGCGCCTCTGGTGTCTCAGTCTCTGGGAGACGATCTCGCCCATCTCTGGCTGGTAGCCAATCCTCCCCAACACCCGGGCGGGGATTTTTCCCTCGAGGGAGACAGAGTACTGGATCGCCCCGGATTGACCTTTAGCGGCGTCGGTCTTTACCACACGTCAGCCTTCAGTGCCCTCACTCAGGGCAGTCGTAAACTGGCCCCGCTGCTGCGAGACTGGATGGCGCAAGGGCGAGTGGGTGGCGCACAGCTGATCGGGGACTGGCGCGATATCGGCACCGTGGCGCGGCTGCGGGCCCTGGACGACGAGTTAAGCTCCACTAATTAATATGAGGTCTTGAGTCATGCGTATTTGGGGCAAGGTGCTCGGCGCCTTCTTCGGTTTTTTACTCGGCAATATCTTCGGGTTGCTGATTGGTCTCTGGCTCGGTCACCGGTTTGACCGCGGTATCGGCATCCAGGGGGCATTTCGTCGCACCCCGAGCGCCGAGCAGCAAGCCATCTTCTTCCACGCGACCTTCGCGGTCATGGGCCACATTGCCAAGGCGGGTGGCCAGGTCACCGAGCAGGAGATCCGGGTCGCTGCGGCGTTGATGGAGCGGATGCGGCTCTCCCCCGAGCAGCGCAGCAACGCCCAGCGTTCGTTTCGCGAGGGTAAAGAGGCTGATTTTCCCCTGCGTCAGACCCTGGCCGGGTTTCGCAGTGCGAGCCAGGGCCAGCGTGACATCTTGCGTTTCTTCCTGGAGGTACAACTGCAAGCGGCCTTTGCCGATGGTCAGGTCGAAGCGGCCGAACGCGCCATCTTGCAGACCATTGCCGAGGAGCTGGGCTTTAGCCAGATAGAGCTGGCGCGGATCCTGGCCATGGCCGAGGCACAGATGAACTTCTTCCGCCACGGCGGCCGGGGCCAGTATCAGGGGGGTCATCACTCCGCGGGCCAGCAGCCACCGAGCCGTGACAGGCTCAAGGACGCCTACCAGTTGCTGGGGGTGAGCGAAGAGATGTCGGATGCCGACGTGAAGAAGGCCTATCGCAAGGAGATGAGCAAGCATCACCCGGACAAGCTGGCCGCCAAGGGTCTGCCGCCCGAGATGATGGAGATGGCCAAGGAGAAAGCCCAGGAGATACAGCAGGCCTGGGAGTGGATCCGCGAGGCGCGCGGCATTCGCTAGCCCCACGTCACCGAACGTCAGCCAAAAAAATGCCAGTCGAGAGACTGGCATTTTTGTTGGTGTCGGTGGCGCTTAGTGGGCGTCGACCCAGACGAACTTGATCACGAACAGCAGGGCGACCACCAGCACGCAGGGGTTGATCTCGCGCCAGCGACCGGTGCCCGCCTTCATCACGCAGTAGGAGATGAAGCCCACGGCGATCCCCTCGGTGATGGAGAAGCTGAACGGCATCATCACCGCTGTCATGAAGGCCGGCACCGCCTCGGTCAAGTCTTCCCATTTGACTTTGGTCAGCTCGGAGCACATCAGCACCCCCACGTAGATGAGGGCGCCGGCGGCGGCATAGGCGGGCACCATGGCGGCGATGGGGGAGAAGAAGATCGCCAGCAGGAACAAGACGCCTACTACTATGGCGGTCAGGCCGGTGCGACCGCCGACGGCAACCCCCGAGCTGCTCTCGATATAGGCCGTGACCGAGGAGGTGCCCATAAAGGCGCCGCCCACTGAACTCACGCTGTCGACCATCAACGCCTGTTTCATGCGCGGGAAGCGGCCCTTGTCATCGGCGAGCTTGGCCCGGCTGGTGACACCTATCAGGGTACCGGAGGAGTCAAACAGGTTGACCAGCATGAAGGAGAAGATGATCCCCGCCAGGCTGATGTCCAGCGAGCCCATCAGATCCAGCTGGCCGAACACCGGGGTGATGCTGGGCGGCATGGAGACGAAGCCCTTGAAGGTCACATCCCCAAACAGCCAGCCCAGGGTGGTGGTGACTACGATGGCGATCAGCACGGCGGAGTGCACGCCGCGGGCGGAGAAGATGCAGATCAGGAAGAAGCCGAGCAGCCCCAGCAGGCAGGGCAGGGAAGTGAGATTGCCCACCGTCACCATGGTGGCCGGGCTGGCGACGACGATGCCGGCGTTGTGCAGGCCTAGCAGGGCGATGAGCAGACCGATACCGGCGGTGATGCCGACTCGCAGGGTGAGCGGGATATTGGCGATGAGCCAGTAGCGCACCCGCAGCAGGGTGAGGATCAGCAAGCCCAGGGCGCCCCAGAAGATGGTGCCCATGCCGACCTGCCAGGAGTAACCCATGCCGGCGACGACCACGAAGGCGAAGAAGGCGTTGAGACCCATGGCGGGGGCCAGGGCGATGGGCAGGTTGGCCAGCAGACCCATCAGAATGCTGCCGATGCCGGCGATGAGGCAGGTAGTGACAAATACCGCCTGGGTGTCCATGCCCGCATTGGAGAGGATCTGCGGGTTGACGAACACGATGTAGACCATGGTCAGGAAGGTGGTGATCCCGGCGATGACCTCGGTGCGGGCGGTGGTGCCATGGCCTTTCAGGGCGAACAGGCGTTCGAGCAATCCTTGCCCGGCAGCTTGGCTGGCGGCCTGATGGTCGGTTTGATGTGGTTGATTCATGTTGTATTCCAATGGGTGACGTGAAATAAGCAGCAGGCTCGCGGCCAGACCCATCCATGAGGGATCCTGACCGGCGTCGCTGGCCAATGAATAGCCGGACTCGTCCTGATACCGTGACAGCGCGCACATTTTCACACAGGCGTCGTCGTTTACAAACCCCGGATCTGCGAAGGGGATCAACGAATAGAGTAAAAAATTCAAACGTTTGCTGTCAGTGCAGTGAAAATGGAACTCGATAGAGACCATGAGGCCCTCGGGTGAGGCTCAGAGGGTCTTGAAGTAGCGTTCGACCAGCAGTGCCAGCATGGCATCGCTGTGCTCCTGCAGGGTGGCAAGATCCAGCCCCATGCGACCCATCAGTTGAGCGGCTTGCTCCTCGCTCAATTTGCGATCCCCTAGGAAGAATGTCTGTTCGGGCAACTGCTTGTCATGGCGCGGTAGCAGCACCCAGTGCACCCGTTCGGGTTCGATGGCCGCAAAGATGCGGGTGGCTGCGGCGCAGAAGGTCTCTATGTGTGACTTACCGTCGGGGCCGAGGCAGCCGGGTTCGAGCCGGATCTGGATAGTGAGTCTCTTCGCGGTGACAGTGGTCTGGGTCATCGGCTGGTATCGGTAGGGGAAGGCGGGGAGATTGTAAGTCAAAAGGCAGTAGAAAGGGGAGCCTTGGCTCCCCTTGTCACGATGCAATCACCCTGATGGGGCGATACGCTTGTCTATCTGGTTCGGTGCGTGATCGCTTACTTGGTGATGCGTTTGTACTTGGCTCTGTGCGGCTGAACCGACTCGGCGCCATAGGTCTTCTTCTTCCACTCTTCATATTCGGTGAAGTTACCCTCGAAGAAGGCGATGTTGCCCTCGTCCTGATAATCGAGAATATGCGTGGCGATGCGGTCGAGGAACCAGCGATCGTGGGAGATGACCATGGCGCAACCCGGGAACTCCAACAGGGCGTTCTCGAGGGCGCGCAGGGTTTCGATGTCCAGATCGTTGGTCGGTTCATCAAGCAGCAAGACGTTGCCACCGGTTTGCAGCAGCTTGGCCAGGTGCAGACGGCCACGTTCACCCCCGGAGAGCTCGCCGACCCGCTTCTGCTGATCGGCACCCTTGAAGTTGAAGCGGCCAATATAGGCGCGGCTCGGGAACTCATGGTTGCCAATGCGCAATATGTCCTGGCCGTCCGCCACTTCCTGGAACACCGTCTTCTTGTCATCCATGCTGTCACGGAACTGATCCACAGAGGCCAGCACCACGGTATCCCCCAGGCTGATGGTGCCGGAATCCGGTTGCTCCTGGCCTGACATCATGCGGAACAGGGTCGATTTACCGGCACCGTTCGGGCCTATGATGCCGACGATGGCCCCCTTCGGAATGGCGAAGGAGAGATCATCGATCAGCACGCGGTCCCCATAGGACTTGCGCAGGTTGCTCACTTCCAGCACCTTGTCGCCGAGGCGGGGTCCGGGGGGAATGAACAGCTCGTTGGTCTCGTTGCGCTTCTGGTAGTCGTTGTTGTTGAGCTCTTCGAAGCGCGCCATCCGGGCCTTGGACTTGGCCTGACGACCCTTGGGGTTCTGACGAACCCACTCCAACTCTTTCTCGATGGACTTGCGACGAGCAGCCTCGGAGCTGGCTTCCTGGGCCAGGCGGGCATCTTTTTGCTCCAGCCAGGAGGAGTAGTTGCCCTCCCACGGAATGCCTTCGCCGCGGTCCAGCTCCAGGATCCAGCCAGCCACGTTGTCGAGGAAGTAGCGGTCGTGGGTGATGGCGACCACAGTGCCCTCGTAGTCGTGCAGGAAGCGCTCCAGCCAGGCTACGGATTCCGCATCCAGGTGGTTGGTCGGTTCGTCCAGCAGCAGCATGTCCGGCTTTTCCAGCAGCAGGCGGCACAGGGCCACCCGGCGGCGCTCACCACCGGAGAGGTGCTGGATCTTGGCATCCCAGGCGGGCAGACGCAGGGCATCGGCCGCGCGCTCCAGCTGGTTTTCCATGTTGTGGCCACCCTGAGACTCGATGATGGCCTCCAGCTCACCCTGTTCGCGGGCCAGCTTGTCAAAGTCGGCATCCGGGTCGGCATAGGCCGCATAGACCTCGTCCAGACGGGCCATGGCGCGCTTTACTTCGCCAATGGCCTCTTCGACCGCTTCGCGCACTGTCTGCTCCGGATCCAGCTTGGGCTCCTGGGGCAGGTAGCCAATCTTGATGCCGGGCTGCGGACGGGCTTCCCCTTCGATCTCGGTGTCTATCCCCGCCATGATGCGCAGCAGGGTGGATTTACCGGCGCCATTCAGACCCAATACGCCGATCTTGGCGCCCGGGAAGAAGGAGAGGGAGATGTTCTTGAGAATATGACGCTTGGGCGGTACGACTTTACCCACCCTGTTCATGGTGTAAATAAATTGAGCCATTGGCTAATTCTCTTTCCTTTTCATCAGGTTAACTTTATTTCGTCAACAGGCTGATGTCGTGGTGGGGCCAACTGGCGACAGGGGCCAGCCGGTTCCGAATAACGGTGCGATTGTAAACCAATGGCCGACGGGGGGAAAGTCGATGCCGGTGTGGAAATGGCGCACGAGAGGGGCATTCAATGGGGGATAAGAGGTTGAGTGTCACACAAGGTTCTGCGTGGGCTCAGTGGTGGGACTATGGCTTGCTGGTTCGGCTCCTGGCCTGGTGTGGGGTGGGCTCTTTGCCCGCGAAGTAGAGCACCTTGCGCACATATTGCTGGGTCTCGGCATAGGGGGGAATGCCGCCGTATTGATCCACGGATTTTTCCCCGGCGTTATAGGCCGCCGATATCCGCACCCAGTCGCCGTCGAAGCGGCGATGCAGCCACTTGAGATAGGCCATGGCACCGCGGATGTTCTGCTCGGGATCGAAGGGGTGAGTGACACCGAAGCGAGCCTGGGTGGCGGGGATGAGCTGCATCACGCCCTGGGCATTTTTGGGGGAGATGGCGCCGGGTTCGAGATTGGACTCGGCGATGGCGATGGCCAGTACCAGACGCGGGTCTATATCGTGGCGATCGGCGGCCTGACGCAACATATTCACCAGTTTTCGCTTTTCGGGGGATTGACGCGCCACATAGGCGTCGAGGTTGAAGGGGGTAGTGGGAATGGCAAAATAACCACCGCCCCCCGCGATGCCCGCACCGCAGTTGTCCCCCATGGGCACATTGCCAACCCGGCTGTTGTAGTAGCGGGCGGCTTGCTGGTTGCCAAGGCGCATCGCCATGGAGAGATAGCCATTGGCCAACTTGGGGTTGCGGGGGGCGAGCAGGCGACCAATACGATAATAGCCTTCGGGGTTGCCGGTGCTGGCGGCGACACAATAGTGCCGTATCGCCTGGCTGATGTTGCCCCGATTTTGGGCCGCCTGCCCCTGCTGGAGGGCATTGATGGCGCGAGGTGCCTGACGAAATGGCTCCTTGGTGGCGGCCCCTGCTATCCCAGTGCTGAGTAACAGCAGGGTCAATAGCATAAACAGCTGCTTCTCTAGCCCATTCACCATGACATCTCTCCATTCAACGTCCAAAAGCTATAGGGGAAATGCGGAGGAAGTGCCAGCCAGAGGGTGGACTCTGTGGTTATGGTATGGCGAGCTTCAAGAACGAAATGGTCTGGAACTTATCGCCGGACGCCCTGACGCCGAGGTAAACCACAGGGATGCGAATGAATTGATGCATGAGGTAATGCCAAATATGGCGCTAATAACTACTTTGTTATTAAATTCTGTGTGGCTGCCTCTGGACGAGGAGCGATGATGGCTAAGGATTGCCTATGACCTCTGATGATATCGATTTGGTACAACGGGCCTGGAGCCGTATTTCCCTGTTCAGCAATGACTTTGTCAGGGAGATCTACCAGGAGTTGTTTATCCTGGACCCGGGCCTTGTCCCCATGTTCACCATGACGAATGAGCAGCTTGTCAGCAAGGTCTCCCAGACCCTCAACATTGTGCTGACCAGCCTGGAGCAGCTCGATGCGTTGCGTTTTATCATTCGCCACCTGGGACAGCAACACAGGCGCTATGGCGTCACCTCCGAACACTTCGCGTTGGTCAAGTTGGCCATGACCAATGTCATGGCCAAGCGATTGGGCGAGCACTTTACCCCGGCGCTTGCTCTGGCCTGGTCCAGCGCCTATGACGAGATAGCCGCCATCATGATTGAAGGGCTGCAGGCCGAACAGCCCTGCAAGGAAGGGGCTGGCATGGATATCTCTTGATCATTCCGGGGTTGGTGAGCCGCTTTATATTGGTGCAACCCCTGTCAAGGTGAGGTGACAGATACCAAGTTGGTGCATGCTGGTTGGCTATTGTGATCCTGTTCACAAAAAATAGACTGGTGCGAATCAAGAAGGCCCTGAAGAGAGGGCCCGCACTCGCCTGGCTCAACAAGGCGCACTCCTTCGCAAACGGATACAACTTATGGACAAGACCCCCCACACCAGTGCACATCCCCTCTATGAGGATGTGCTGGCCCTGCTGATCGCATCTGGCTTCGTTTCTCTTGGCATCTTTCTGTTTCATCAGGTAGGTCTGCTCACCGGCGGCACTGCTGGCCTGGCGTTGCTGCTGCAACAGGTGACTGGGCTGAGCTTTGGTCTGCTGTTCTTTGGCATCAACCTGCCTTTTTATGCCCTGGCCTGGCTGAGGATGGGGCCCCGTTTTACCCTCAATACCTTTGTCTCTGTGGCGGCGGTCTCCTTCATGACGGATCACCTCAATGGCGTATTGCAGATAGGAAAGATTGAGCCCGCCTACGCGGCCCTGATTGGCGGCACCCTGATAGGCATGGGATTGCTCATCATGTTTCGCCATAAATCGAGTCTGGGGGGCTTCAATATCCTGGCGTTGTTTATCCAGGACAGGTTCGGCATCCGCGCTGGAAAGCTGCAAATGGGGCTTGATTGCGCCATCGTCGTCACCTCCTTCTTCGTGGTATCCCCCTGGCTGCTGGCCCTTTCCGTGGCGGCGGCCGTCATCTGTAACCTGATGTTGACACTCAACCACAAGCCGGGCCGTTATCAGATAGCCTGAATCCAGTACAGCCATCCCATTGAAAAGAGCGCCACAGAGGCGCTCTTTTCGTTGTTGTTATCTGGTTTAGCTGACGATGGGCAGCCCGCTCTGGGGGTGAAGCATGACCTCGGCGGGATAGTCATAGAGAGACTGGATAAGGGTCGGCGTCAGCACCTCGGCGGGAGGGCCGTCGGCCATCAGCTTGCCATCGGCCAGCATCAGCAGGCGATCGGCGTAACGGGCGGCGAGATTGAGATCGTGCAACACCACCAGTACCGCGGTATCACGGGCCGCCAAGGCACGTGCCAGGGTGAGCAGCTGATGCTGGTATTTCAGATCCAGTGCCGAGGTGGGCTCATCGAGCAGCAACAGCCGAGGGGAGCTCGGTGCATTGGGCGCTTGCCAGATCTGGGCCAGTACCCGGGCGAACTGCACTCGCTGGCGCTCCCCCCCCGATAGCCCAGGGTAGAGACGATTGGCCAGATGCTCGACCCCGCAGTGGGCCATGGCGGCACTGACAATCTCGCGCTGGCGTGCCGCAGGTTCGCTGTGGGGCAGGCGGCCCATGGTGACCACCTCTTCGCACAGAAATGGAAAGTTCAGGGAAGAGCTTTGGGGCAGCACACCCAGTCGATGGGCCAGGATACTGGCCTGCCACTGCTCACGGGGCTGGCCGAATAGCCGTATCTCACCATCATAATCGAGTTCGCCGGTGAGGCACTTGAGCAGGCTGCTCTTGCCTGCGCCATTGGGGCCGAGCAGGGCGGTGAGGGTGCCGCCACTCAGGGTCAGGTTCAGGTCACGGAGTATCGGTTTGCCACCGCGGCACAGGTTGAGGGCGTGGCAACTGAGCAGCGGCTCGGCCGGACTGTGTTGGGGGGGGATGGACATGGGGCGCCTAGAGTGTGCGACGGCCGCGCAGCAGCAGCCAGATGAAGAAGGGGGCGCCGAGCAGGGCGGTGATGATGCCGACCGGCAACTCGGCTGGCGCCAGCAGGGTGCGAGCCAGCATGTCTGCCCCCAGCAGCAGGGCCGCACCGACCAGTGCCGAGAGGGGCAGCAGGCGAACATGGTTGGGTCCACACAGCAGCCGCACCAGATGCGGCACCACCAGGCCGACAAAACCTATCATGCCGGCGATCGCCACGGCGACACCGACACCGGCGGCGGTGAGCAGGATCAGTCGCCGCTTCAGGGACTGCACATTGACCCCCAGATGACGGGCCTCGGACTCCCCCAGCAGCAGGGCGTTGAGGGGGCCGGCATCGCGGCTAAATAACAGCAGGAGTATGGCCAGGGTCGCGAGGGAAAGCAGCATGTCAGCGGGCTTCCCAGCCGCAAGCGTGCCCATCTGCCACAGGCTGAGATCCCGCAGCATCTGATCGTCTGCCAGATAACTGAGCAGCCCCATCACGGCGCCCGATAACGCCGTGATGGCCACCCCGGCCAGCAACATGACGGTGACGGAAGTCCCCCCCTGGCGACTGCCGAGCAGATAGACCAGGGTGGTGGTGATGGCTCCGCCGAGAAAGGCGAGCAGAGGCAGCAAGCCGATGCCGAGCTTGGCTTGCAGTTGTTGCTCCAGGGGGGCCAGCAGCACTATGGCCAGGGCGGCGCCCAAGGCAGCGCCTCCTGAAACCCCTATGATGCCGGGATCGGCGAGGGGGTTGCGAAACAGCCCCTGCATCACGGCGCCGCACAGGCCCAGTATGCCGCCCACGGCCAGGCAGAGCAGGGTTCGGGGCAGACGGATCTCTTGTACTACCAGCAATTTGTGAGGTGCAAGCTGGCTGGTCTCACTGGCCAACAGCGCCTGCAAGCTCTCGCTGAACGAGAGAGGCAGCGGCCCTGTGGCCAGGGAGCCGAGCAGGAGCCCGCTCAGCAGCAGACCGAGTCCAAGCAGCAACCAGGGGAGGGGCAGCCGCATCATGAGCCCTGTTTGATCCAGCCGGCGACCTTGCTGGCCTGTGCCAGTGTCATCAGGCTAAGCCCCCCCTGCAGAGCATGCCCATCGATGGCATGAATGGCGAGGCGCTTGCCTGCCGGGGTGGCGCTCAGGGAAGAGACTTGCTGCAACACTGTGTGGGGATCCTGATATTGTTGCCAGTCACGACCACTGACCAGTACCAGGTCGGGCTGCATCTCGATCAATGACTCGGCCGAGACGGGCTTGTAACCGCGCAGGGTAGCGACCGGATTGACGCCTCCGGCGAGGGTGATCAGGGCACTGGCCGTGGTATCGCCACCGGCAATGCTGGTGGGCTGCCCCTTGTGCAGCAGCAGGAAGACCACGTTGAGCGGCTTGTTCTGTTTCGCTTCGGTGGCGAGGCTGGCGGCCTCCTGATTGACGCGCGCGTTCAATGCATCACCGGCTTGCGGCATGCCGAGCAGCGTGGCGAGGGTCGTGATGCGTTGATTCAGGTTGGCCAGGGTAGGTGCGGTGGCTTGCACTTCCACTTTGACGCCTGCGCGGCCGAGCTGTTCCAGGGTGGCCTTGGGCCCCATCTCATCACTGCCGACCACCAGGGTGGGGGAGAGGCTCAACATCCCCTCCGCGGCCAGGGCCCTGTGATAACCCACCCTGGGTAACCCCTTGGGATCCTGGCTGCTGATATCGGTCGCGACGAGCCGTTTTTCGCCGCCGAGTGCCAGGATAAGTTCAGTGGTGGCGGGGCCTACGCTGATGATGCGTTCTGCCGCCATGATGGAGGCGGACAGGGGAATGCAACTCAGCCAGAGGGCGAGGGCAAGGCGTGGGGCCATGCTAATCTCCAGAAGATAGATAGGGGGTGAACGGGGTTGGTAGTCAACAATTCAAATATGAACACAAATGCAAACAATTATCAATTGTGCTTTTTGCCCCGTTTTATTAGAGTGCCACCACGATTTGCAGAGGGGATGTGAGTCCCGAGGGAGAAAACAGATGAGAATTGCACTGCGCATTCATGAACTGCTGGAACAGGATCCCGGCGCTCACCCATCGAGCATAGCGAGCCAGTTGGCGGTCAGTGAGTGGGAAGTGGTTCGCCATTTGCCGAGGGAGCTGGTCACCCTGTTGGCAGGGGATCAAGCCGAAGGCTTGTTGGCGGATCTGGCCGATTGGGGACAAGTGACCACGATTGTGGAATCAGAGGGTTCCATCTTCGAAGTGAAGGCGCCTTTCCCCAAGGGCAAGAATGCCCGGGGTTATTACAACCTGATGGGACGAGATGGTGAGATGCACGGTCACCTCAAGCTCGACAACGTCCTGCACGTGGCCCTGGTCAGCAAGCTGTTCATGGGCAAGGAGGGTCACTCCTTCCAGTTCTTTGGCCACAGGGGCCGCTGCATTTTCAAGGTCTATCTGGGCCGGGATGAGAAGCGTCAGCTGCTTCCCGCCCAAGTCGAGCGTTTCATGGCCCTGCGCCAACAGCATCAAGAGGAAGTAAAAGCATGAGTGAACGTCAGGAGCGCCTGCAAAATCGGTTGCAGCCGGAAATCCGCGAGTTTCGTGATGCATGTCGCACCCTGCAACTGGCCACGGTCGACAGCGAAGGGCGACCCAATGCCAGCTATGCCCCCTTTGTGCTGCAACCCGATGGCTATTATGTGCTTATCTCCGAGATAGCCCGTCACGCCCGCAACTTGCAGCAGGTGCCCCAGGTCTCGCTGATGCTGATCGAGGATGAAGGTGGTGCCCGTGAGTTGTTTGCGCGCAAACGCCTCACCTTCGATGCGAGCGCCGAAGTAGTGGCTCGGGATGATGGCCGCTGGCAGGCCGCGGTGACCGCCCTGCAGGATCGTTTCGGCGAGATCATTGCCGGTCTGTCCAGGCTGGAGGACTTCAAGCTGTTCTGCCTCAAGCCCCAGCAAGGTCTGTTCGTGAAAGGATTTGGCCAGGCCTTCCAGGTCTCGAGTGATGAGCTGGTGGAGGTGGTGCATCTGGTGGAAGGCCACAAGCGCGTCGATACAGGTGAAGCGATCACCCGCACCGACAAGGTGCTTTAAGCGCCCCTTCGACATAAAAACGGACAGCCTTGGCTGTCCGTTTTTATGTCAGGTACTTCAGCGCTCATCAACCTTGCCAGTCAACCCGGTTGGGGAAGGCCTGGCGATCACCCTCATTGGCCGTCTCATTGCATTCGCCCCTGATCCGCCAGGAGGTCTGACTCAGCACGATGAAACCCTGATGGCAGTAACCCCGCTCTTCCAGCGTTTGCTGGAGCTGGGCATCCTGCAGGGCGGTACGTCGTTCGAGCAGGCTCTGCTGGCGTTGCAACTTGCTACCGTCGTCATCTTGCAGCCGGGTGGGCAATGTCTCCAGCGGCGCGGCCTCGAACAGGAAGCGTTTACTGCCCTCCTCATTGATGTGAGTGCTGAACAGAGGGGGCGGCTGATCCGATGGCTGAGTGAAGCCACAGGCAACCAGGCCTGGCAGCATGACGATGAGCAAAGCGGTATGGGGGCGCACGGGAAATTTCATTCAAATAATCTGTTCTGTGGGTTGAACCAGGACGAGACGCTCTCCCGGCAGGGCCAGGTTCTCCCACATCCAGTTATGGTGTTTGATGATGAGGTTTGCATTCAGGTGAGCCCTGTCTGCCGTGGTATGTGCATCCTGTGCCACTGTGACGTCGAAGCCGTGGGAGGCGGCGCTGCGCACTGTGGTATCGACACAGAAGTCGGTCGCGCAGCCACACAGGATCAATCTGTCCACGCTCTGCTCCGCCAGCAGGAAGCCGAGTTCGGTATCGAGAAAACTGTCACATGCCGTCTTGCGTACCCGGCTGTCTGTGGGTCTTGGGGAGAGGGCCGCATGGATTTGCCAGGCCGGACTACCTGGTTCGAGTTCGCCACCTGGTTCGTCATGTTGCACATAGATGACTCGACCACCGCCCTGGCGCACACCGTCGGTCAGGCGATTGATATTGGAGAACACCTGGGTGTCCTCATGGCGCGGAACATCAAACAGCCCTTGTTGCACATCGATAACCAGTAACACGTCCATATGCACTCCTCAAAGAGGTTGGGGGAGTCCCCCATCTCGGCTGTGTGGTGGAGCATCAGGGAGCCTGATGCTCGTCATCTTGCGCTGATCACCCCTCGGGCCCTGGTCAGGGCTGTAACCACTGGTTGCAGTCCCGCTGCCGGGATTGATGCAGTGCGCCCATATCTTGCTTCATTTCCCCCTCGCTTTGCCAGCGTTTGGGTAAAGCTTCGATGCTGACCCCCACCTCGGCACGGCGCCCTGCAACCTGATCGGTGCCGCTCTGGGGCACCACCAGGGCAACCTTGAGTGCAGGATTGCGACTGGCAATGCGGCTGGCAAGGCCCAATCCGCCCTTTACATGGAAATTGCCGGCGATGTGCATGATGCGTCTGCCCGGATGGGATCTGAGGTAGTCCACCATGGTTTCGGCCATGGTGTCATCCCAGCCCGTCTGGGCGGCAAAGCGGCGGTCATTGCTATCCGCATCCCCATGATGCATGGAGGCCATGAATGTCTGGCGGTAAGGATCATCGCCCAGGGTCAGCTCCCGGGCCAGCTGGCTGCGGCGGGTGGCAGGCAGCTTGTCCAGCCAGGCGGGGCCTTCCTGGCCGACGCAGCTGATCAGGGGTTTGGGGGCATTGGCGGCCAGCACAGTGAGTCGCTGGGATTTGGCAAACTCAACCAGCGGGCGGTAATCACTCACATAGTTGGGCCAGGCATCGCTATCGCGGATCAGTTTGGCCTCCCCAATCTGGCCAGCCAGGTAGGCGTCCAGAACGGGTTGGGAGCCGCGACTGAACTGCTCCATGGAGAGCACCAGGGCCCGGCCATCGTCTTGGGAATGCAGTTGCAAGGCTGCCAGTAATTCGGTTTCCAGCAGATGCAGCGCCGGATGGGTGTGAAGCTCCCCGACCAGCACTATGTCGGCATCCTCCACCTTATCCACGGCCTGGGCGAGGGAGATGGCCGAGCCTGCTTCATCGGTCAGTCGATAATCATACAGGGTCGCGGCCGTCTGGTGACGGGGGCTGATGGTGTGATGGGTACAGGCGCTGAGTAGCAGGGATAGGGTGCCAAGGGCAATGGGTCGAAACATGATTTCTCGCGTTCAGAGGTTGGGTGATGGAGCTTCGCCAAGTTGGCGGGCGCGGTCACAATCGAGTAAAGGGTCGCTAGTGTAAACCCCAATCAAATAAAAATGATAACGATTATCATTGATCTTTATTTGTGGCTGGCTAAGATGCTCATGTTGATAATAATTCTCAATCAAGGACATGCAGTGGCTTATACTAACCCCCCCTCTTTGATCGCAATTGCGGTCATGACAGCACTCACTTCCCCGCTTCACGCCGCACAGAACCAGACTTCCAAGCCCAACGCCGACGAGGTCGTCGTGGTCAGTGCCTCGCGCATGCCCCAGAAACTGGAAGATGTCGCCAGTTCGGTCAGCGTCATCACCGCCACCGACATAGAAGAACAGGTGGTCACCAATGCGGCTGACTTGTTCCGCTATGAGCCGGGTGTCAAGGTGGTTGGCGGCGTGGGCAGTGCCCAGACCTTCATCATACGTGGTATGGGTGAAAACCGGGTCAAGGTCGTGGTGGACGGCGTGCGTCAGAATGATGCCTACAGCAAGGGGGGCGTTGGTCAGAGCTACTTTGATACCGACATGATCAAGCAGGTGGAGGTTGCCAAGGGCCCGGCATCTGCCGCTTATGGCTCCGATGCCCTGGGGGGCGTCATCGCCATCACCACCAAGGATGCCAGTGATTTCCTCACTGACAAGGATCACTACCTGGATGCGACCAGTGGCTATGCGTCCGACAGCCATCAGCGGATGTTGGGCTTTACCGGCGCACTGCGCAGCGGTGATGTCGAGAGCCTGCTGCGTTACACCTGGCGCGACAGCGGTGTGACTCAGAATTACGATTCCACCAAGACAGATTTCGATATCGGCACCAATGCCGTGCTGCTCAAGAGTCAATGGAATATCAACGAGGATCAATTCCTCAAGCTGACCGTCGACTATCTCAGCGAGAATCAAGATCCAGACTCGATCGATCTCTCCAAGACTGCCAGCGTCTTCAATCAGCCCATCACCGACAAAGAGACGGACAACCTCTCGGTGGTGCTGGATCACGGCATCGCCCTAGGGGCCAACTGGGTTGATCGCATCGACAGCAAGCTCTATTACGCCCGCACCAAGCAGACCCTGGATCAGTACGCCTCCTCCAAGTATCCGGTCAATCCGCGCAACCCCTATGTGACCAAGAACTCGCTCGATCACAATGGCTTCGAGCAGGAGAGCCTGGGCGCCCAGGTGCAGTTCAGCAAGGCCCTCGCCAGCCAGCGTCTGGCCTGGGGAGTGGAGTATGAGCACACGGATAACGAGCGGACGCGCATCAAGAATCCGACCGTGCCCGGTGATTTCGACTCCTACAGCGAGTTGAGCTTCCCCTCGACCACCAGTCAGCGTGCCGCACTCTGGGCCTTCGACGAGATCAAATTTGGCGAGCGCTGGGTGCTGACCCCGGGGGCTCGCTACGAGTATTACCATATGAAGCCGGATAGTGATCCCGCCTACACGGGGGATGATCTCAAGACCATTTCCGAGGGTGAGTTCTCTCCGAAACTGGGCCTGGTGTACAAGGCGCATGAGCTGGCCAATCTGTTCACCCAATATAGCCACGGCTTCAAGGCGCCCATGTATGACAGTGCCTTCTCGACCCTTAACCACCAGGCTTACGGCTATCGTATCGAGCCTAACCCCAATCTGAAATCCGAGAGCAGTGACGGTATCGATGCCGGGGTGCGTGGCAGCCAGGGTGGGTTCAGCTATGAAGTGACCGCCTTCTACAACAAGTTCGAAGACTTTATCGAGCTGCAATCCATCGGCACCTCGGGCCGGACCGCTCTCTACCAGTACCAGAACCTGGATGAGGCCACCACCAAGGGGGTCGAAGTCAAGGCCGACTACTGGCTCAACGAGCTGGTCAATGTCTGGGGCAACCTGGCGTATATCGAAGGTGAGGATGGCGAAGGCAACTACATCAACAGTCTGAGTCCGCTCAACGGCTCAGTGGGGGTTCGCCTCGAACAACCGAACTGGAACATCAATACCGCCCTGCGCTTTGCCGATGACATGAACAAGGTCAGCCAGGACTCCCGCGGCAATGACAACATCCAGAGTGCAGGCTGGGGCGTGGTGGATCTCTATGCCCAGTTCAAGCCGTTGACCGACTTGCAACTCAACGTCGGCGTCTTCAACCTGTTCGACAAAGAGTATGTCAGCTACGAGCGGGTAGCCGGTCAGGCTGCTGGCACAGATACCCAGTACATGACGGAGCCGGGCCGCAACCTGAGCGCCAGGGTCAAGTACATATTCTGATTGTCAAAGATAGGCATGTGAAAAGAGGAGCTGCGGCTCCTCTTTTTTTATGGGCGATCGCCGCCGGATCCCCGGTCAGCGGGTTTTGCTGAAGCGCGGTTCTGGTTGCCGCCCTCGACGCATGCCCCAAAAAAAGAAACCCGCCAGGGGCGGGTAGAAGGATTGCAACACTAACCAGGAGAGGTGTGTGTCTCAATAGACAGCGGGGTTTCGCCAATAGTTCAATTTTATTGATATTTTTCATGATTATCCGGGCGGGGTCGCTCGGGATCCTGCCCGGGAAATGGGTTATCATCTGCGTCCCGATCCGGCCCTGTGAGGTCCTATGCCTGCTTTCTCCTGGTTAGCCCTGTTTTTTGGTGCCTTTTATTTCGTCTACGGCGCCTATTTGCCGTTCTGGTCGCTCTGGCTGGAAGGGATCGGGGTCAGCGCCGAGGCGATCGGCATGCTGCTGGGGGCTGGCATGGCGATCCGTTTTGCGGGCAACCTGATGGTGATGGGGCGCATCAAGGGGGCGGCCCAGCTGCTGCCGGTCACCCGACTGCTCTGCCTGCTCTCCCTGCTCGCCTTCCTCGGTTTCTATGTCAGTCATCAGCTCTGGTGGCTGGTGGCATTGACCCTGGTGGCCAATTTTATCTATCCAACCCTGATGCCCATGGGAGAGGCGCTGGCCACCCGCATGGTGCTGCAGACCCAGCTCGATTATGGCAAGGTGCGACTGTGCGGCTCGGCCGCTTTCATTCTGGCCTCGACCCTGGTCGGGGTCCTCATCACCGATTGGGGTAGCCAGTGGGTGCTGCACATCATGGTGCTGGGACTGGGGATCATGCTGCTGCTCAGCTGGTTGCCGCTCAGGCCAGCCCCTCAGGATGTGCAGGGGGAGCGAGCCCACACCTCCCTGCGTGATACCCTCAAGAGCGCCACCGTGCGCCGCTTCTTGCTGGTGACGGCCTTGTTGCAAGGCAGCCATGCCGCTTATTACGGCTTTAGCGCCATCCACTGGAAGGCGGCGGGCTACAGTGGCTCCACCATTGGCTACTTATGGGCTCTGGGCGTGGTGGCCGAGATTGCCATGTTTGCCGCGGACAAGCGCTATTTCAGCCGCTTTGGCGCCCAGCGCCTGTTCCTGATTGGCGCCATCGGTTGTCTGCTGCGCTGGAGTCTGCTCGGGGCTACCACAGAGTTTGGCGTCCTGCTGTTTGCCCAGTTGCTGCACGGGGTGAGCTTCTGCATCAGTCACCTGGGCGCGGTGCGCTTCATGACCAAGGATCTGGCGCCGGAACAGCTGATCCCTACCCAGGCGCTCTACGCCGCCCTCTCCCTCGGGATCACTGTGGCGACCCTGATGACCTTATCTGGCCTGCTGTTTGAACCGCTGGGCGGTGGCATCTTCTTCATCATGGCCCTGGTGGTGCTACCTGTCTTCGTATTGCGGCTGAAACCGGACCGCTCGCAACGGACCTGAATTTGATTCATCTCCATGAGGGCGGCATAGGTTGCTCCCTGATGAAACCCTATTGATGACAAGGAGTTAGCAATGCACCAAGGATGGTTGCTCATCGGTTTGTCCCTCGCCTATCTGGGGCTGCTGTTTCTGATAGCCTTCGTGGCGGACAAAAACAAGCGCCGCCGCCTCAAGGGCCAACCCCTGCTCTACAGCCTGTCGCTGGCGGTTTATTGCACCTCCTGGACCTTCTTTGGCACCGTCGGTCAGGCGAGTGAGTCCCCCTGGTCGCCCTTGCCCATCTACCTCGGCCCCATGCTGGTGTTCCTGTTTGGCTGGCGGCTGCTGGCCCGACTCATTCTGGTGGCCAAGCGTGAGCACATCACCTCCATCGCCGACTTTATCGCCGCCCGCTACGGCAAGTCCCAGCGCCTCGCCATGCTGATCAGTCTGGTGGCCATCATAGGCGTGCTGCCTTATCTGGTATTGCAGCTCAAGGCCATAGTGACCGGGCTGGATCTGCTGATGGCGGGGGATACCCTGGTCGGCAGCTCAGGCAACACCGGTCAGCTGGCCCTGGGGGTCACCCTGCTGCTGGCCCTGTTCAGCATTCTGTTTGGCACCCGCAACCTGGATGCGACCGAGCACCACAGGGGCATGGTGGTGGCCATCGCCTTCGAGTCTGTGGTCAAGCTGCTGGCCTTCATGGTGGTGGGGGGCTTTGCGCTCTGGCTCATCCTGGGACAATCCAACGAGAGCCGGGACCTGGTTACCCAGGCGTTCTTTGCCTCTGTGGTCGATGTCAGCCCGGGCAACCTGCTAGAACTCGCCATCTATACCCTGCTGACCATGTGTGCGGTGATCTGCCTGCCACGCCAGTTCCATGTGACTGTGGTGGAGAACAATCAGGGCCAGGATCTGCACTGGGCTCGCTGGCTTTTCCCCGCGTATCTGTTCCTGATGGGGCTCTTCATCTGGCCCCTGGCGTTGGCGGGCAAGCAGTGGGTCGGCGCCGAGATGGCCTCGGATACCTATGTGATCAGCCTGCCCATGGCGCTGGGCAATCAGGGGATGGCCATGCTGGCCTTCCTTGGCGGTACCTCGGCCGCCACTGGTATGGTCATCGTCTCCACCATCGCCCTGGCCATCATGGTCAGCAACGATCTGGTATTGCCGGTGCTGCTGCGCCGCTTCTGGCAACAGGGGCGGGATGAGCGGCTGGTGCATCTGCTGCTGCAGGTACGGCGTGGCGCCATCTTGCTGATCCTGCTGGCGGCCTGGGCGCTCTATCTGTGGCTCGGCGATCTCACCAGCCTGTCGCGCATCGGTTACCTCTCATTTGGCGCCGTGGCCCAGTTTGCCCCGGCGCTGTTGCTCGGCCTCTATTGGCGCCATGGAAACCGCAAGGGGGTCTATCTCGGCCTGGGGCTTGGGATCAGCCTCTGGTTCATCACTCTGCTGGCCGAGAGCGGCTTGCTGGCGGGCTCGCCGCTGGAGGCCATGCTGGCCCCCCCCGACTGGCCCGCATTTCGTGAATTGAGCCTGGGGGCCTGGTGCCTCTTTCTCAGCCTGGTGCTCAACCTGCTCGGCTACGTGGCGGGCTCCCTGCTGACCCGGGCTGCGGTGAGCGAGCGGTTGCAGGCGGCGAACTTCGTCGGCCAGCCCAGCCGGGATACCGCGGCCCTTTATCAGGCCAAGGTGAGCGTCAAGGAGCTGGAGATGCTGGCGGCCCGCTTCGTCGGCCCGAGCCGGGTCAAGCGATCCTTCGGTCGCTTCGCCGGTGAATCCGGTGGCACCCTGGCGCCGCACATGCAGGCCAGCGCAGCGCTGATTGCGCACACGGAGCGGCTGCTGGCCGGGGTGTTTGGCACCTCGTCGGCGCGGCTGGTGCTCGCCTCTGCCCTGCAGGGTCGCAATATGCAGCTCGAGGAGATAGCCACCATAGTGGACGAGGCCTCGGACGTGCTGCGCTTCAACCGTGGTCTGTTGCAGGGGGCGATCGAACACATAGGGCTGGGTATTTCGGTGGTGGACAGGGAGCTGCGGCTGGTTGCCTGGAACCAGCGTTACATCGAGCTGTTCCAGTATCCGGCGGGGCTTATCCAGGTGGGGCGCCCCATCGAGGAGATTATCCGCCATAACGCCGTCAAGGGGTTGTGCGGCCAGGGAGAGGTTGAGGCCCATGTGGCACGGCGGGTCGGATTCATGAAGCGCGGCAGTGCTCATCTCTCTTCCCGGGAGCGCCCGGATGGCCGGGTCATCGAGCTGCAAGGCAACCCCATGCCCGGTGGCGGCTTCGTCATGACCTTCGCCGACATCACCCCCTTTCGCGATGCCGAGCGCGTGCTGCGTGAGGCCAATGAACATCTGGAGGCGCGGGTTGCCGAGCGTACCCGCGAGCTCTCGGCCCTCAACAGCCAGCTGCGCACCGTCAACGAGCAGGTGGAGCGGGCCAACCACTCCAAGAGCCGCTTCCTGGCGGCGGTGAGCCATGATCTGACCCAGCCGCTCAATGCCGCCAAGCTGTTTACCTCCTCCTTGATAGAGACCTTGCCCGATGAGGGGGAGCCCGCCCGGCTCGCCCGTCATATCGATGATGCCCTGGGGGCAACCGAGGATCTTATCACCGACTTGCTCGATATCTCCCGGTTGGAGGCGGGCAAGTTCAAGGCCAGGAAACTCGACTTTGCCCTGGCGGATGTCTTTGACAACCTCAAGGCCGAGTTTGGGGTGCTGGCCCAGGCAGGAGAGATAGAGTTTGCCGTGGTCGATACCAGGCTGGCGGTACACAGCGACGTGCGCTTGTTGCGGCGTGTGCTGCAAAACTTCCTCACCAATGCGTTTCGTTACAACCCCGGTGGCCGGGTATTGCTCGGTTGTCGCCGTCAGGGCCAGCGGTTGCGGATCGAGGTGTGGGACACCGGACCCGGCATCCCCCAGGACAAGCAGGAGGCCATCTTCGAAGAGTTCCAGCGTCTGGATCACTCCCGCACCACCCGCGAGCAGGGATTGGGGCTGGGCTTGGCCATCGCGCGCGGTATCTCGCAGGTGTTGGGGCACCAACTGACGCTGCGCAGCTGGCCAGGGGCAGGCTCGGTGTTTGCCATCAGCCTCAATCTGGCCAGCCGTCCTCTGGTGGAGCGGGCTCTCCAGAGCCCAGAGCCGCGGCGGGATAGCCAGCTGGCAGGGGTGCGGGTGCTCTGTCTCGATAATGAACCCGAGATACTGGTGGCCATGGCCTCGCTGCTGGGGCGTTGGGGTTGTGAGGTGCAGTGCGTTCAGGACCTGGCCCAGGCCCTGACGCTGGTGGAGAGCTTCAAACCGGACCTGGTGCTGTCCGATTACCATCTGGACGATGGCAAGACGGGGTTGCAGGCGCTGCATATGCTGCGGCTCGCCCTGGGGACCGGGGTGGGGGGGATCATCATCAGTGCGGATCGAAAAGGCGAACTGCAGGCCCAGATCCGCGAGCATGGTTATGGCTACATCAGCAAACCGGTCAAGCCCCTCAAGCTCAGGGCGCTGATGAACAGCATGAGCGGTGTCTGCAAACTTGATGATGATCACGAATTAACACATTAGTCATCAGCTTGCGGGTAAACAACTTGGCAGAGGTTCTCTGCAAAAAGGGCCATTTATGTCAATGAATGGCCCTTTTTTGTGCTATTTGGCTCCCTGCGACAGGGGCTGACTCGCGTGGGGTGTTTGCCTGCTGGCCAGTTGGGCCTTATATTTCCTTGGCGATTATTTTTATCGCGAATCAAGTTGTGCCAAAGGGCAAACCGGTCGAAAGGCCGGGACGCAAAACTTCCGGTCTAAGGGTCTGTCGTACCTAAGATAGCGGGGTCACCACAGGATTGTGTTTCCAGCCGGACGCCAAGCCAGCCTGGGATGTTGTCTGCTGTACCTGTCTGACATGCGTTGCCTTTTTCGTGACAAAATTATAAACGAATAAGGAAATTCAACATGTTAAGTCCAAAACCCTCCTTGCTGGCCTTAATGGTGGCCGGGCTCTTTGCCTCCTCCGCCTATGCGGCCGCCCCGGGCAAACCCACCATCGGCTGGGGCGAAACCAAGTTCGCCATCGTCGAAGTGGATCAGGCTGCGACCGCCTACAACAAGCTGGTGACCGTCCATGCCGATGGGGCGCCGGTCAGCGTGAGCTGGAATCTCTGGTCTGGTGACGTGGGTCAGACCGCCAAGGTGCTGCTCGATGGTGTCGAGGTGTGGCGCGGCCCGTCCGGCGCATCCGGCACTGCCAACTTCAAGGTGACCAAGGGTGGTCGCTACCAGATGCAGATAGAGCTCTGCAACGCCGATGGCTGTACCCGCTCCGATGCCAAAGAGATAGTGGTCGCCGACACCGATGGCAGCCATCTGCTGCCGCTCAACGCACCGCTGCAAGAGAACAACAAGCCTTATACCAACAAGTCCGGCAAAGTGGTTGGTGCCTATTACGTGGAGTGGGGCGTCTATGGTCGCAAGTTCACCGTCGACAAGGTCCCCGCCCAGAATCTGACCCATATCCTCTATGGCTTTACTCCCATCTGTGGCGGCAACGGCATCAATGACAGCCTCAAAGCGATCGAAGGTAGCTTTGAAGCGTTGCAACGGGCCTGCGCCGGTCGTGCCGATTTCAAGGTGGCCATGCATGATCCCTGGGCTGCCATCCAGATGCCCCAGGGCAACCTCAAGGATTTCGATGAGCCATATAAAGGCAACTTCGGTAACTTGATGGCCCTCAAACAGGCCCATCCCGACCTCAAGATACTGCCATCGGTCGGTGGCTGGACCCTGTCCGATCCCTTCTATTTCCTCAGCGATAAAACCAAGCGCGATACCTTCGTCGCCTCGGTCAAAGAGTTCCTGCAGACCTGGAAGTTCTTCGATGGGGTGGATATCGACTGGGAATTCCCGGGTGGTCAGGGCGCGAACCCCAGCCTGGGTGGCCCCAATGACGGTGCCACTTATGTGACGCTGATGAAGGAGCTGCGCACCATGCTCGACGAGCTGGAGGCCAGCACGGGCCGCCAGTATGAGCTGACCTCGGCGATCAGTGCCGGCGGCGACAAGATTGCCAAGGTCGATTATCAGGCGGCCCAGCAGTACATGGACCACATCTTCCTGATGAGTTACGACTTCAACGGCGCCTGGACCAATACCGAGCTGGGTCACCAGACCAACCTGTTTGAAGCCAGCTGGGATGCCAACACCAAGTACACCACCGACAAGGGAGTCAAAGCGCTGCTTGGCCAGGGCGTGACCCCGGGCAAGATAGTGGTCGGTGCGGCCATGTATGGTCGCGGCTGGACCGGGGTGAGTGGCTATCAGGCTGGCAACCCCTTCACCGGCACTGCCACAGGCCCGGTCAAGGGCACCTGGGAAAACGGTGTGGTGGATTATCGCCAGATCGTCAATGACTACATGGGCGCCGGTTGGGAGCAGGGTTATGACGAGGTGGCGGAGGCGCCCTATGTGTTCAAGGCCAGCACCGGGGATCTCATCACCTTTGACAACGATCGCTCGGTCAAGGCCAAGGGGCAGTATGTGCTGGCGAACCAGCTCGGCGGTCTGTTTGCGTGGGAGATCGACTCGGATAATGGTGACATCCTCAACGCCATGCATGAGGGATTGGGCAATGGTAGCGGCACACCGCCAGCCAACAAGCCGCCCATTGCCAACGCGGGCAAGGATCTTGGCGTAACAGGCCCGGCGAGCGTGACTCTGGACGGTTCGGCTTCCCGGGATCCTGAAGGTTCTGCCATCGGTTACGCCTGGGTACAGGTATCAGGTCCGGCGGTTCAGTTGGCTGGGGCTAATCAGGCGCAAGCCAGCTTCAACCTCGATGGGGTGACCCAGGACGTCAACCTGGTGTTCGAACTGACAGTGACCGATGCCGATGGACTCAAGGCCAAGGATCAAACCGTGGTGACCAATAAGGCACCCCAGCCCAATCTGGCCCCCACCGTGACCCTGCCTGCCACTGCCAGCGTCGAGTCCGGCAAGCAGGTGAGCATCCAGGCCCAGGCCAGCGATCCCAATGGTGATACCTTGAGCTACCAGTGGACAGTGCCAGCCGGCCTGGCCGTTACGGGCCAGAATAGCGCCACGTTAGTGGTGACTGGCCCGGCGGTCGATGCCGCGACTGGCTATGACCTGAGCGTGACCGTCACTGATGGCGCCCTGGATGCCCAGGCCAGTACCCGCCTCACCGTCAAGCCGGTGAGCGGTGGCGGCGAGTGCGGCAGCACGGATCCGGATGCCGCCAACTGGCCAGCCTGGCAGGCCAGCGTCGCCTATAACGGCAACGCCAAGGTGAGCCATAACAGCCTGGTCTGGCAGGCCAAGTACTGGACTCAAGGTAACGAGCCGAGCCGCAGTGCCGATCAGTGGAAACTGGTCAGCCAGGTACAGCTCGGGTGGGATGCCGCCGTTGCCTACAATGCTGGCGATCTCACCACCCATCAGGGCCACAGCTGGAAGGCCCAGTACTGGACCAAAGGAGAGGAGCCAGGTGTTGCCGTGGTCTGGCAAGACATGGGGGCGGCTAGCTGTCCTTGATAAGTTGCCAAGAGTAGCAAGTCGGAGAGGGGCGCCATGGCGCCCCTCTTTTTATGTGCGGATTATGTGCGGAGGTTGCCGGTCGCCCGTGACAACGGATCCCGGTGGCTGGGTGAGGGGGCATGGCATCGGGTAACGCAGGGCTGCGCATTACCCGCAGTCAAGGCGTGATACCTTGCCCCTGGCGGGGCCTGCTGGCAGCCAGGGCGTCGCCATCATCCTTGAAATAACAGAGGCCCTGCTGGGCCTCTGTTATTTACCTTGTCCATGCACCCGGACCGTTGCTCAGAGCGGCTTTTGCCACAGGCTCAGCAGCAGATCCTGTTCCAACTCATCCGGACCTTGCTGAGTGAACAGGTGACGCTGCTCGGCATCGGCACGCCAGCCGAGACGGCTGGTCTCGAGCACGAAGCTGCGCAGGCTCTGATCCAGGGTCAGGGAGAACTGGCTGCGCTGCTGCGCGACCTGGCTCAGACCGGTCAGGGTCGGCCAGCTCAGGGGGTGCTCCATGCTGACCGGATTGAGGCTGACCCTCAGTTGCCACTGGTGGCGTGGGCCGGGCTGCAGATGAAGCAGATAGCCACCCGGTGCCAACCAGTCGCACAGCTGCTCCGTTTTGACTTTGAGGTCGTTGACCAGCAGCAGCTCGGCTTGGCCCGATTGAAGCGGGGCCCGGGCCGGATCGGCGATGATGAAGCTGGCCTCCGGCTGCGCCTTGCTGGCGGCGAAGATGGCATTCTTGGCCAGATCGACGCCAGCGAAGCGCCAGCCAGGCAGACGCCCGGCCAGGGCTCGGCAGTAGTAGCCTTCGCCGCAACCGAGGTGGATAAGCTCACGCTCACCCAGGGGGGCGAGCAGGGTGGCCATGGCCTCGACCAGGGGCTGCATGTGGCCCTGTTCCAGGAAGTTGCGCTTGGCACGCATCAACATGCGGCTGTCGCTATCCTTGGGGTTTTTCTTGCCCGGGATGAGGTCCAGATAACCTTCAGGTTCCGGGTCGAAGTGGTGCTTGTTATCGCAGTAGCGACCGTTGGAGGCCTGATGAAGGTGCAGTGGGCTGCGGCAGCGGGGACATTGCAGGTGCATGGGATTCTCGCTTCGGATCTAGAGTACTTGCAGGCCGAGCCTGATGCTGAGACTGCTGATAGGGGGGCATTATAGGGGGATTGCGCCGAAAAGGGCGGCCTCGATGCATTTTATCTTGGCGCTGCATGTTCTTGACCGGACCGGGATCGAAAAAGGCTGCCTGGGCAGCCTTTGTCTTGGGTGAGGATGCCGCGATCAGCGGGTACCAAACACCACTATGGTCTTGCCGTGGGCGGAGATGAGCTCTTGCTCTTCCAGCATCTTGAGAATGCGGCCGACGGTTTCACGGGAGCAGCCGACGATCTGGCCTATCTCCTGACGGGTGATCTTGATCTGCATGCCATCCGGGTGAGTCATGGCATCTGGCTGTTTGGCCAAGTTGAGCAGGGTTTGAGCGATCCGGCCTGTGACATCCAGGAAGGCCAGGTTACCTACTTTCTGGCTGGTGTGCTGCAAACGCAGCGCCATCTGGCCGGAGAGGCGCATCAGGATCTCGGGGTTGACCTGGATCAGCTGACGAAACTTCTTGTAGGAGATCTCGGCGACTTCACAGGGACCCTTGGCACGGACCCAGGCACTGCGCTCCGGGTTATCGTTCTCTTCGAACATGCCCATCTCGCCGAGGAAGTCCCCCTGGTTGAGATAGGAGAGGATCATCTCTTTCCCCTCATCGTCCTTGATGAGGACAGCCACCGTACCCTTGACGATGTAATACAGGGTCTCCGCTTTTTCACCCGCATGGATCAGGGTGCTCTTGGCGGGATACTTATGAATGTGGCAGTGCGACAAGAACCATTCCAGGGTGGGATCGCTTTGCGGTTTGCCAATGACCATGAGATTTCCTCTGTAGTGTCTTTACGGGACGTTATGCGTCCAGACAAGTTGCCAGTCTTGCCCTTCCTTGTGTCAGTGGCAGTAGGATAAGAGCCTTTGTCTGTGCTGACAAGGCTTAGGGCCTCCTTTGGACGCCAGCTACTGCACTGGACAGGCATTCTAGGGAAGATAAATGCCGTAAACGTTGATTTTGATCCGGTTAGCCACAGGTTCTCGGCGCCCCAACGGGCAATCAAGGAGAAGAGAGAGTGGCCACGGCGATATGAGCCTGCTCTCGTGGCGCTTTTTCGCAAGGCGCCTTGGCTGCCATGGTGTCCCGGCGTGTTGGCGGGCGGACGCCAGATGCAGTCGGGGGCTCGGCTGAGGTATGCTATGGCATCGCGTCCGCCCGGACACCAATATAGATGCATGAGGTGAGTGAAGATGAAAGCCAAGGTCAGCTGGGTTGAAGGCATGAAATTTGTGGGGCAGAGTGAGTCTGGCCATCAGGTGATCCTGGATGGCGCCAACCCGGGAGAAGGGGCCAGCCCGATGGAACTGATCCTGCTGGCGGTTGGTGGCTGCAGCTCCATCGACGTGGTTTCCATTCTGGAGAAGGCACGTCAGAGCGTGACGGCCTGCCATGTGGAGTTATCCGGTGAACGGGTCGATACTGTGCCACGGGTGTTTGAGAAGATTCACTTGAACTTCGTCGTGACCGGTAAAGGGCTGGTTGAAAAGCAGGTGGCCCGCGCCGTTGACCTCTCCATGGAGAAGTACTGTTCAGTTTCCCTAATGCTGGAAAAAGCGGTCGAAATTACCCATAGTTATCAAATCATTGAGGCCTGAACCCCAGCTTCGCTCGTCATCACATAAGGAAAGTGCAATGAAGAAACTAGTCGCTCTGATCCCCCTGCTGGGGCTGGCCGCCTGTAGCTCACCGCAGCCGACCCAGTATCAATACAATCAGTACCAGTGTGGTGAAGAGATGTTGGCGGTGACCTATGATCCCCAGGCCGACATGGTGCAGTTTCCCCTGAACGGGGTGTATCAGAAATTGGATCGCGTCGAGTCCGAGAAAGATAGCGCTCGTTACTCCGATGGTGTGACCATGTTCTGGACTCAAGGCGACCAGCTGACCCTGACCCAGAAAGGGGTCACCCTGATGAACTGCACGCTGAAATAGCCGTTGGCGTCAGCAAAGAGAGAGGCCTGCATCCTGCAGGCCTCTCTCTTTATGGGGGGTTCTGACCCAAGGCTCAGGGGAGCTTGCCCAGCATCTTGGCGGCCAGTTCCTGGCTGAATGCGGCCCGATCGGACGCGGGAATGGCACTGTCAGTGGTCAGCTGGATAACGCTGCTCCAGACCGCCTGCTGATGGGCTCTGTCCAGCAAGATGATGGCGAGGGTTCCTTTGCGCTCTCCTGCCTTGGCTTGTACGCCAGGGTTCATGCCGAGGCGAGTGAACAACTCATCATCGCTGATATCCTGGGCACCGGCGACGCCGATGGCGACCCAGACATCCGCTTCATCCAGAGGGGCACTGCGCCAGCCCTTGGCATCCAGATGCTGGCTCACCGCCTGCTGTATCGGCTCGAGCCAGCCTTCGGTGCTGGCTCCCGCATATTGATACTGCTCGGCCAGGGCGTAGCGTGGCTGGGCCGGGAAAGGCCAGTGGCTGGCCGGGCGGATCACCTGTGTGCCCATGTCGACCACGGGAGCCTGGTGGCCGCTGCTGCAGCCGCCGAGCAGCCCAAACAGCATGAGTGCGGATAGTTTTTTCAGGGCTGTCTGCATAGTTTGCTCCTCACTCTCAGGTGATTTTTCCGGTTTCGATCAGTTGCTGGATGAGGGGACGCAAGATCAGCTCCATAGCGAAGCCCATCTTTCCCCCTGGTACCACTATGGTGTTCATGCGCGACATGAAGGCGCCATCGATCATCGATAGCAAGTAGGGGAAGTCGACGTTCTTGATACCGCGAAAACGGATCACCAGCATACTCTCATCCAGGCTAGGTATGATCTTGGCACTGAAGGGATTTGAGGTGTCGACGGTCGGTACTCGCTGGAAGTTGATATGGGTGCGCGAGAACTGGGGAGTGATGAAGTTGATATAGTCATCCATGGAACGGACGATGGAGTCGGCCACCGCCTCCCGGGAGTGACCGCGCTCCGAGGTGTCACGAATGAGCTTCTGGATCCACTCCAGGTTGACGATGGGCACCACCCCTATCAGGAAGTCGACATGGCGAGCCACATTGTGATCCTCGGTGACGACCCCCCCATGCAAGCCTTCGTAAAACATCAGATCCGTTTCGCTGGCGACATCCTGCCAGGGGGTAAAGGTGCCCGGCATCTGATTGAAGGGCACCGCCTCGTCGAAGGAGTGCAGATAGCGTCGATACTGGCCGCTGCCATCCTGGCCATATTGCTGGAAGAAGGATTCGAGCAGGGCGAAGTCGTTTGCCTCGGGTCCGAAGTAACTGATATGGCGGCCCTGTTCGCGGGCCTTGCGGATGGCGACGTCCATCTCGGGGCGGGTGTAGCGATGAAAGCTGTCTCCCTCGATCACCGCCGCCTGATAGCCGAGTTGATGAAACATGGAGCGAAAGGCATTGGTGGAGGTGGAGGTACCGGCGCCGGAGGAACCGGTGACCGCTATGATGGGATGCTTGGCCGACATAAGCGTCTGTTTCCTTGCTGTTGTCCCTGCAATGAAGAGGGTTTGTCCATGAGAATGAGCCGAACGGGTACGGCAGGTGGGCGCTTGCCCTAGGGCATCTCAGCCTTGGATGCGTCGAATCGATCGGTCGGTACTATGTTCACGCTCTCGTGCAGTTCACTGTACACTATCACCGCGCTGCCCTGGCGTAACTGCGCCAGCACGGTGGCGACCTTGTCGGCCAAGCTGGACTCTTGCTCACCATAATCGGTACCCTCCATCAATACGAACTGTTCGATTAATCGTTGCAGGGTGTCGAACTCCAAGGATTGCCAAGGAATGATCATAGAGTGTGCCCTTAAATGCGGATGCACCATTGTCGATCAGGGCGCCTTCGCTGCAAACTGTTTTTCTTTCTCCGGGAGAGCAATGACCTCATTATCAAATCGGCGTCAATCGCCGAAGTTGCAACGTTTGCTCGCGCAAGCTACTCGCCAGGCGCTGCTCAAAGGGGCCCACTGGGCCTGGGGTATACAGCTGATGCTCGCCGCCTTCATGTGGTTTCATGTCAAGGCGATGCACGATGCCCCTTTGGTGGTGCAGGGAGCTCTGCCTTGGCAGCTCATCCATGTCGAACTGCTCGCGCTGGTACTGATCCTGCAACCGCTGCTCTGGTATTGGCTGGACCGATGGCCGCTGACATGCTGGCGCAAGGCGGTCTTCATTCTGGCGCTGCTATGGGGATGCCTCTGGGCCAGTGCCATCTATGCCTTGCTCAAGACAGAGCTGCCCGGCAGGGGAACCATGGAGCCTGCCGTAGCGACCACCCTGCTGCTGGTTGGACTCATTTCGTTTTATCCCATGAGCCAGGTCCTGTACGGCTTCTGCCTGCCTATTCTGACGAGCCTGACTAGCCATGTAGTGATCAACGCGGTGGCGTTTCCCTGGCTCTTCGGGGCCGGCATGCTGATCCTGCTTATTTTGTTGGAGTCGGGGCGTCGCATGCTGCTTAGCTGGTTCGTGCTGGCGGTTAATCGTGAATATGAACAGCTGTTGATGGTCAAGCAGCTCGATGCGCTGGCGCACCAGGACCCGCTGACCGGGCTTGCCAATCGTCGCCACTTCGATCAGGAGGGAGAGCAGACCCTGACCAATGGCGACGCGGATCGCCAGTTATCGCTGATCCTGCTCGATGTGGACTTCTTCAAACGTTACAACGATGGCTACGGTCATCAAGCGGGGGATGCGAGCCTGATCCTGGTTGCCGAATGTCTGACGCAGAGTGTGCGTGAGCCCAGGGATCTGGTAGCGCGCTATGGCGGTGAGGAGTTCGTTGTCTTGCTGCCGGAGACGGGATTGGCAGGCGCAGAGCAGGTCGCCAAGCGCATTCGCAGCACCTTGGCCGAGCGTGCCTTGCGACATGAGGGGTCAGAGGTTGCGGATCATCTCACCCTGAGCCAGGGGATCGCTCAATGGCGACAGGGCGAGACGCTGTCTATGTTGCTCGAACGGGCCGATGACGCGCTCTATCGGGTCAAGCAGCAGGGGCGTGACGGTTACTCGGTCGCGCCGTAACCTTGTTCCCCAAGCCACTGGCTGATGCGCTCCTCCAGCCAGAAACGGGGTCGCCAGGGGGAGCCATAGACGAATCCGACATGGCCGCCCTGCTGGCTCAATTCATATTGCACCGAGGGAGAGAGATGCTCGGCTTGCGGGATCACCTCATGGGTCATGAAGGGATCGTCGGCGGCATGGAGGATCAGGGTCGGCACCGCAATCTGGCCCAGTAGCGGCAGACCCGAGCAGCACTGGTAGTAGTGATCCGCACTCTCGAAGCCATGGAGTGGTGCCGTGACCTGCTGGTCGAACTGGTAGAGGGTGCGGATACCCTTGATATCTCCGGCCCGAAAGTGCGCCGCGGCCTGGGGGTGAACCGCCAGCTTGCTCAACAAATGTGCGCGCATGGTACCGAGCAGGTAGCGCTGATACACCTTGGAGAACCCTTGATTGACCCTGTGTGCGCAGGCATCGAGTCGCATCGGCGCCGAGACCACCGCCGCCGCCTTGAGGGCGGGCGGACAGGCACGGGCCAGCAGATTGACCAGCATATTGCCGCCCAGGGAGTAGCCTACCGCTAGCAGGGGCTTGCCAGGAAAGCGGCGGGCCAGTTCGGCGAGCAGTGCCAGTGCATCCTCGATGGCCCCGGAGTGATAGGCACTCAGCAGGCGATTGGGCTCGCCGCTGCAGCCGCGAAAGTGCATCAGCACCGCCTCTTCCCCCCGTTGCTGCAAGTGTTGCAGCATGCCGCGGGCATAGTGGGACTCCACACTGCCCTCCAGACCATGAAACAGCACCAGCAGTGGCCGGTTATCTGTGCTGATCGGGCCGCTCCAGGCCAGATCGACAAAATCCCCGTCCGGCAGTTCGAAACGTTCGGCCACGTAGCGGACTGGCCTGCGGCGCAACCACTTGGGCAATATGGTCTGCAGGTGGGGATTGCGGGCCCACCAGGGGGCGCGAAAATGACTCTCGGTCAGCATATGGGCTCCCGATCCAGATCAGCTGACCAGGCTGTCATGGTGCTCGGCGCCACGTAACCATGATCCTCTGGATCCGCTCCGGTGGGGGTTGGGCTCTCGGTGAGTATCATCAGATGGCGTTTAGCTGACCAGGCTGTCATGGTGCTGGGCACCGCGTAACCATGCTCCTCTGGATCCGCTCCGGTGGGGGCTGGGCTCTCGGTGAGTATCATCAGATGGCGTTTAGCTGACCAGGCTGTCATGGTGCTCGGCGCCACGTAACCATGATCCTCTGGATCCGCTCCGGTGATGGTTGGGCTCTCGGTGAGTATCATCAGATGTCGTTTAGCTGACCAGGCTGTCATGGTGCTCGGCGCCACGTAACCATGATCCTCTGGATCCGCTCCGGTGAGGGTTGGGCTCTTGGTGAGTATCATCAGATGGCGTTTAGCTGACCAGGCTGTCATGGTGCTCGGCTCCACGTAACATAGCCTGGATCAGCTCATTGGCCTCGAACTTGGTGAGTGCCTCGTGGGCACCGACCTGATGAGCGCGTTCGACGCTGATCTCACTCGACAGAGATGTGTGCAATATGATGTAGGCGCCGGCCAGACGCGCATCGCTCTGGGCCTCGAACGCAAGCTCGTAGCCATCCAGTCCCGGCATCTCTATGTCACTCACCAGTATGTCGATGGGCACCCCCTTGCTGGCCCTGTCCTGCATCAGTGCCAGGGCATCTTTGCCGTTGGTGCATACCTCGTAGGGGATGTTGATGTAGTCGAGGGCGGCGGTCAGCTGCTTGCGCGCCACGGAGGAGTCATCGACCAGCAGGATCCGCATCGGTTTGATGCGCTCCCGCTGCACATCGGTCAGCACCGGATAGAGATGGCTGGGATCGTCCGGGTAGACCCGCGACAGGATCAGTTCCACGTCCAGCAGCTGGACCAGCTGATCATTGACCCGGGTCACCCCGGTGACGAAAACATTGCTGCCAAGGGCCGGGGGCGGCGACGCTATGTCGCGCCAGTTGCACTCGGTGATCTTGTCGATGCCGCGCACCAGAAAACCGACCAGGGTGCGGCGGCAGTCGGTGATGATGATGAAGCAGCTTGCCATCTCCTCGTCGCTGATCCGCCGATAACCCACCGCCATGGCCATGTCGATGACGGGGATAGTGGTGCCACGCATGTTGGCGGCGCCAAGCACGGTCGGATGGGAGTGAGGCAGGGCAGTCAATCGGGTATAGGGCACTATCTCCTTCACCTTGAGGGTACCGATGGCAAATGACTGGCGAGCGGCGAGGTGAAACAGCAACATTCCCTGAGATTGGTTGGCCTTGCTTTTCATGGCAAAAATCCTGTGTTCGAGAGAAGAGGGGCTAAGCGAGCGGGCTCTGATTCACTAGCATGCCTAGGTTCTGTTCTGTTAGCGACCGCCAAGGGGAAATCTGTAATCCTCCCTGGCGGTGAGTGTCTGCATTGGACCTGGCATCCGAGATGCTGGCGCCGGATTAGCGGCCTGGCGCCTCGGCCAGGGGGCAGCCAAGCCACTCTTGGCAGGCTTGCTCCAGCTCTCCCTCTTTATAGTGGAGCTTGGCCTCGAGGGCCGTTTGTTTGCTCCCCCCCTTGAGCAGGCGCAGCGCTTGCACCAGACGCCATTGACTGGCGAGTGCGGCGCCATCGAGCCACTGCCCCCCGATGCTGTTCCAGCTGGCCTGCGCCTCTTCTTTGCCACTGGCCAGATCTTGCCAGGCCTGTTGCAAGGCGCCATGAACCTGAGGGATAAGTGGACTGTGCTGCAGCTCATCGTGGATCACCTGCAGTCGTTGACCATAAGGACCTTGCCAATCACGGGGGCGATCCCAGTGGTGCAGAGAGGCCAGCAAGGCGCCGAGCAGGGGGGAAGGGGTCAGCCAACCGGACTGGCCCGGTTGGGACAGGCGCATGGAGCAGCTCAACAGGGCGTACTCGCAGCCAGCCAGAGGGGTAAACGCGGCCAGGGCATCGGCGGGCAGCCAGAAGCTGCTGCCAGCGGGGATCAGCAGCTCATGTTGGCCGAGACGCAGCAACGCCACGCCCTTGATCAGGTGCAGCAATTGACCCTGGGGTGCGCGCTTGCGGGCACCGACCTGCAGATAGCGGGGAGAAAAATGCTGGCATTCGATGGCGTGATGCATGGGTAAATCCTGATATGATGCTGCCTGGAGGTAACAAAAATGGAAACCAGACGTAAAAAACGCTTCATTGCCGGGGCCAAATGCCCGGCGTGCGGCAAAATTGACACCATGATGCTGTATATGGAGCATGGAGTCGAGAAGGTGACCTGTGTCGAGTGCGGTGATACCCAGGTGCAGACCCAGGCAGCCGTGACCGAGGCGGGCCGTCAAGCTGAGCAGGTCATAGGGGTATTCCGGCCGGAATAAGGGCGGAGTCTCCTGACCCCTCAGTGGCGCTCACCATATGCTTGCCCTGCTTTTTAGGGTATTCTGAGCCGGTTTTTTCTCTCTATTCGCAGGATCACTGACATGAAAGTAGCTCCCCTGAGCGTAGTCACGCTGGAATACACGGTCACCGACGAGCACGGTGAAGTCATCGACACCACAGTCGGCAAAGAGCCGCTGATCTATCTGCACGGCACTCGTTACCTGGTCTCCGGCCTGGAAGCCGAGCTGGAAGGTCGCAGTGTGGGCGATGCCTTCGAAGTGACCCTGGCCCCGGCCCAGGCTTACGGTGAATTTGACGAGACCCTGGTACAAGAAGTGCCGGGCGAACTGTTCGATGGCATGGAAGTGTCCGAAGGGGATACTTTTGTGGCAGAGACTGACGATGGTCACCGTCCCGTGACCGTGGTCGAGGTATCCGAGAGCTTCGTCAAGGTTGATGGCAACCATCCCCTGGCCGGTGTGACCCTGGCCTTCAAGGTGGAAGTGAAAGACGTGCGTGCCGCCACCGCCGAAGAGCTGGCCCACGGCCATGTGCACGGTGCCGGTGGTTGCGGTCATGACCACGGTCATGATCACGGCCACGACCATGATCACGACCACGGCGGCGGTTGCTGCGGCGGCGGTCATCATGCTCACAGCCATGATGCAGCCGAAGAGAAGAGCGGTTGCTGCGGTGGCGGCAGCTGCGGCAGCCAGGATCATCAACACTGATCCCCTGCCTTCTTTCGTAAAAAACCCGCGCCTGGCGCGGGTTTTTTTATGGGCGATCCATTGTCTGCGGCGACTCAGTAATGGGGAGGGGGGATCTCTTCGGCCATGCTGGCGATCTGGCTCGGCTCCACCCCTTGCAGCTTGTCGATCAACAACTGGATCTGATGCTTGAGCCTGTCGAGTTCGCGGCCCTGGGTCGTCACTTCGTCATTGAGCTGCTCTATGGTGTACTCGGCATAGGCGAGACGGGTTTCCAGGAGTTCGATGCGTTCGCGTTCTTGCTGGCTCATGGGCCTTGGGTCCTCACTTGATGGTCCAGATTTCTGCCAGGCCGCTGGAGCTGGCACTGACGAGGTGGTCATTGTCGCGCAAAGCGGCGGCGTACACCACTGCGCTCGGTGGTTTGACCCCGGGACGAGGGGCCACCGCCCAGTTTGCCAGCGCCTTGCCATCCTTTACCTGCCACAGGGTCAGCTTGCGCGACGGGGCCCCGGTGACCAGCCATTGCCCCTGATTGACGAAGCGGGCGCTGGTGTAAACCTCGAAACGGGCCTGTTTGTCGAGCCGGCTCAACTCCTTGCCGCTGACCAGATCCCAGATGCGACCGCTGCGACTGTCGGCGGTGAAGGCATAGCGACCGGACTCGTCGAGCCGTACCATCACCACTCGTCCCTCATGGTTGAAGCGATGCAGCACTTGGCCGCTTTGGGTATCCCACAGGTAGGCACTGTAGTCATTGCCACCGGTCAGGGCGTAGCGGCCATTGGGGGAGAGGTCCACGCTGTTGACCTGCTCGGTATGACCAAGAAACTGCAAACGACGGCCGGTGCGGGTATCAATCCATTCCGCTTTGCCATCTTCGCGCCCGACCAGCACATCATGACCATCGCTCGAGATGGCGATGTCGCGCAGCCTGGATTCGGGCAGGGAGTAGTAGCCTTCTGCCTGACCATTATCCAGTCGCCAGATGGCAAAGGTGTCCAGGCTCGCTATCACGGCATGGCTGTCGCCCGGCCCGAAACGCGTGATAAACACCTGCTCCTTGGGGCTGTCAGACAGGTGCCAGCGCCATAACTGCTTGTCGTGCTCCAGATCCCAGGCGAGGGTGCCCTGTTCGATGCTGGTGACCAGGGCCAGCTTGCCATCTGCACTCAAATCCGCGCTCACGGCGCCGACACTGGAGAGGGGGATCTGGCGGTCGGAGGGAGGCTCCGAATGACAGCCGGTCAGTATCAGACAAATACCGATAAGATAAATGGCACTTTTTATCATTTTTCCTGTCTCATGCTTTCGTTACCTGCGATCACGGCGTTAGTATAAGGCGCTTATCACGATAAACCTCTCATTTCACGAAGGAACCGAGAGCGGTATTTAGAGTTTTGGAGAAACTGATGAACAATTTTCTGAAGGTGTCCCTGTTGGCCGCGGCCGTTGCCGTAGGTCTGACTGCTTGCCAAAAAGATGAAGCCCCTGCCGCCAAGAATGCAGAGGTGAAGGCAGAAGCCAGCAAGCCGGCAGAGGCCCCTAAGGCTGATGCCAAGAGCTTCGAAGAACAGTCTGGTTATGCTATTGGCCTCTCCATGGGTCGTTATATCGCCAATACCCTCGAGCGCCAGCAAGAACTCGGTATCAAGCTGGATAACGCCGTCATTCTCAAAGGGGTAACCGACGGCCTGGAGAAGAAGGCAGACATGAAGGATGAAGAGATCCAGAAAGTGCTGCAGGCCTATGACGCCAAGATCAACGAACTGACCAAGTCCAAGGCTGACAAGGATGCACAGGACAACCTGAAGAAGGGTGAAGAGTTCCTGGCCGGCAACCTGAAGAAAGAGGGCATCAAGAGCACCGAATCCGGCCTGCAGTATCAGGTCGAGAAGATGGGTGACGGCGCCAAACCCAAAGCCACCGACGTGGTCAAGGTTCACTATACCGGTACCCTGATTGACGGCACCAAGTTCGACAGCTCCGTCGATCGCGGTGAGCCGGCGACCTTCCCGCTCAACCAGGTTATCCCGGGTTGGACCGAAGGCGTACAGCTGATGCCAGTTGGCTCCAAGTTCAAATTCTTCCTGCCCTCCAAGCTGGGCTATGGTGAGCACGGCGCAGGCTCCATCCCGGCGAACGCCGTACTGGAGTTTGACGTTGAGCTGCTCGCCATCGAGAAGCCGGCTGCCGAAGGCGATGCCGCCAAAGCGGACGCCGCTGCCAAGCAGTAAGGCGACCCTGTGATGAAAAACGGCTCCCTCGGGAGCCGTTTTTATTGGTGCCAGCCCCGTTTAGGGGGAAGATAGCAACCATCGCAGGCTTGAGTCCGTGGCGATAGCCCATCAAAATAGACAAGCAAATCAATTGCAAGGATGAGTCGCCGTGGCGGAAAACAAACCCCGAGTGCTGTTGGTGGAAGATACCCGCAGTCTGGCTGTGGTCTACGAGCAGTACTTGCGTCAGGAGGGCTATGAGGTCACCTTGGCCGACTGTGGCCAGCGGGCCATCGAGCTGTTGCTGACTCGGCCGCCGACGGTGGTGCTGCTCGATCTTGAACTGCCGGACATGTCGGGGATGGACATATTGCAGCAGATCACCGAGCAGCAGTTACCGAGTGCCGTGGTGGTGATCACCGCTCACGGATCGGTGGATGTGGCGGTGGAGGCGATGCGTCTGGGGGCCTTTGACTTCCTGACCAAGCCGTTTGATGGCAAGCGGTTGTGCGCCACTGTGCGCAATGCGGTCAATCATCAGCAGCTCAGCTCTCTGGTGGCCCAATACCGGGAGAACTTCGAGCGCAGCTCCTTCGCCGGCTTCATCGGCTCGTCCATGCCGATGCAGGCTGTTTATCGCATCATAGAGAGCGCGGCGCCGAGCAAGGCGACGGTCTTTATCATGGGGGAGAGCGGCACCGGCAAGGAGGTGTGCGCCGAGGCCATTCATCAATGCAGCCCCCGTCGGGATCAGCCCTTCATCGCACTCAACTGCGCCGCCATTCCCCATGATCTGATGGAGAGCGAGATCTTCGGCCACGTGAAGGGATCCTTTACCGGCGCTCAGGGGGATCGCAAGGGGGCGGCCAGCCTGGCCGATGGCGGCACCCTGTTTCTGGATGAGATCTGCGAGATGGATCTCGACTTGCAAAGCAAACTGCTGCGTTTCATTCAGACCGGCACCTTGCAGCGGGTCGGCAGCGGCAAGCTGGAGACGGTGGACGTGCGCTTCGTCTGCGCCACCAACCGGGATCCGCTGACCGAGGTGAAGGCGGGACGTTTTCGGGAGGATCTCTACTACCGCCTGCACGTGATCCCGCTCACCCTGCCCCCCTTGCGCGAGCGCGGCGAAGACATCTTGCTGCTGGCCCGTAATCTGCTGCAGAGCTATGCCAGGGAGGAGAATAAACGTTTCAAGGACTTCGATGCCGGCGCCGTACGGGTGCTGCTCGATTACCCCTGGCCCGGCAACGTGCGCGAGTTGCAAAACGTGGTGCGCAACATAGTGGTGCTCAACGATTGCGACATCGTGAGCCCGGCCATACTGCCGCCACCGTTGCATGGGGGCATGGGGGTCGCGCCACCCCCCTTGAGTCAGGGGCAGACTCAGGTCGGCAGTCGCGATCAGGCAGGGCCGATCCGGCCGCTCTGGCAGGTGGAGAAGGAGACCATCGAGAGGGCCATCGCCAGCTGTGATGGCAACATCCCCAAGGCGGCGGCCCTGCTCGAGATCAGCCCCTCCACCATCTACCGCAAGAAACAGAGCTGGGAAGAGGCTGATCTGGCCTGAGTGGTGGGCGGCGCTTGGGTCGCCCCGGTCTAGAGCTTGGCCAGCTGCTTGAGCCTGGCCAGTCGCTCTGCCGCGTTGCCCTTGAGCCAGGGATCCTGTGACAGCAGAAACCAGGCGCGGGCGAAGTATTCGGCCGCGGCCGGGTCAGACAGCGCCAGTGCATTTTCCCCCAGCTCCTCGAACAGATAGCCATCCTCTGGCTCGCCGGCCTCCACCATCTGTGCCTGCAACTGCGTCAGTTCGGTCAGTGCCTGCTCGTGCAAGCCTTGCGCCCGGGTTAGCCGCGCCAGGCTCCAGCGGGCGATAAAGGCCTTGGCCGGGTTGTGGTGCTGCGCGTGCCAGGCCAGGCATTTTTGCTGATACTGGCGGGCCTCTCCCAGACGACCCAGTTCGAACAGCGTCCAGCCCTGATTGTTGTAGAGGCTGGGGAGCCAGCCGCGGGCCTTCTCGTCACTGCTGCGCTCCGCCAGTGCCATCGCCAGCTGGTGCCAGCGCCTCTGCTCCTCCAGCGGTGCGGCGATGGCGACCATGTGGGCGGCATCGATGGCGAGGTAATCCTCTTTCAGGGCGAGAGCCAACTGCCAGGCCTGTTCGAACAGGGGACGGGCGGCCTCCTTGTCGGCTGCGCTGTTGAAACAGCGTCCCCGCTCGAGCAGCCACCTGAGCCTGGCCCGTTCCGTGTGGGCGGTGAGGCGGGGCGTCATGGCATCGAGCAGCTGATGAGCCTCATCGAACTGGTGGCGCAGGGAGTGGGTACGTGCCAGCTGGGTAATGAGCTCGAGTTCGAGGGGGAGATCGCCGCTGGCGACCGCCTCGGCGAGTTGAGTTTGAAAGCGCATGGCGCTGGTGGCGGGATCCTGATAATCCCAGAGGGTCATGAAGTCGATCTGCATCTGGCCTCCGTGCCATGCGTCCTGATGATACCATGCCTCTTGACCACTCTTCATACAAGAGGGCCCCGTCACAGCCTGATCACGTGCAGACAGACTGGCGGGGCCCCAGCAACAGGGCCTGTCGCCCCGTCATTTTTACCGGCTAGATCAGTAGACCATGGCCAGGCTCATCATCATCAACCCCAGGGCCGCGAAGGCACCCTCCTTGATGGCCAGACGTGGCACCAGCGCCTTGGGCAGAGCAGGGAACAGGCACAGGGCAAAGCCCAGCCCTGGCATCAGCCAGTGAAAACCCGGGCTGCGCAGGCTGGGGTCGGCGGCGCCGTTGATGACGATAAGCAGGATAAACAGGGTGAAGGCGGGCAGGATGAACCAGCGGGCGCTGCCCGATGCCACGGCGCGCAGGGGCGAGATGCGATAGAGCACCAGGGTGACGATAAAGAGCACCAGGGGCGCGAGCAGGTAGAGAGGAGCCGGATTCATGATGCTGTCCTGTGAGTAACGAATGGGGTGACGCAGAATGTGACAAGGGCTGGGTGGCGGATTTAACCAGTGTGCCGGGCCCTTGACCAGCCGAATGGACCCGTCCTGTGAGGAAGATCCCAGGCAAAGGTTTGCGAATGGCGTGCCGCTCAGGTGCGATCAGTGGCGGTTCAACCAGTACCAGGCGGCAAAGCCTGCCCAGCTCAGCGCCAGCAGCAGCCAGGGCAGGGGGTGTTGACGGCTCACCTCGACCAGCTCGATGGCGGACTCCTCCTCTGGCGTGTGGGACGCTGGCGCCTTGCTGCGGCTCTGCTGTTTCTTCTGACGGCTGGCCTCACGGGCGCGGGTCTTCATCTGCTTCTTGTACTCTTCGATGCCCTTTTGAATACCCTGGGCGATCAGCTGAGTCTGCTCCTTGGTCTGGCCAGGTTTTTGATTGGCGCGAGCCACACTCAAGGCCGCCTGCTGGGTCTCAGGGGAAATTTTGTCGTACTTGGCCATCTGGCTGCTCCATGTGGGCGAGGGCGCATTATGGCATAGCCATGGCGCTGACGGCAGCGGTGTTGGGTCTCTCCAGAGCTGGGCGATGGCCTTCATCTGCAGAAAAACGTTTGCCAATCTTGTTGAGCTAATTGGAAATAAGCCGAGATCACACTTATGTCATTTTTCCCGGGCAGGATGCCGATTGGATATCAATCGTTGATATATTGCCCCTGACCAAAGTCGGAATGGTCAGACTAAATACTAACAAAATCAAGGTGTGAAGGAATGAAACATAATTTGATCAAGGGGACCCTGGCACTGGCCGTGCTGGCGGCTCTGGCTGGCTGCAACAGTTCGAAAAATGAGAGCAAGGCCTGCGTTGAGGATGTGTGCAAGCTGACCGTGCTGCACACCAACGATACCCATGGCCGCTTCTGGCACAATGAAGATGGCGAATATGGCATGGCGGCCCAGAAGACCCTGGTCGATCGGCTGAGAGCCGAGGCCAAGGCCGCCAACAGCGAGGTGCTGGTGCTCTCGGGTGGTGACGTCAACACCGGGGTACCCGAGTCAGACCTGCAAAATGCCGAACCCGATTTCATCGCCATGAACCACATCGGCTATGACGCCATGGCGGTTGGCAACCACGAGTTCGACAATCCGCTGGATATCCTCGAGCTGCAGCGCCAATGGGCCAAGTTCCCCATGGTGTCGGCCAACATCTATGACAAGAAGAGCGGCAAGCGCTACTTCGACCCCTACAAGATCTTCAAGCTGAACAACGGCCTGCGGATCGCCGTCATCGGCCTGACCACGGAAGATACCGCCCAGCTGGTCGACCCCAATCATGTACTCAACCTGGAGTTCCGCGACCCCAAGGTGGAAGTTGAGCAGGTGATCGATGGCATCAAGAAAGACAATGCGGCCGATGTCATCTTCGCCATCACCCACATGGGTCACTATGCCGATGGCGAACACGGCAGCAATGCGCCCGGTGATGTCGAGATGGCCCGTCAGCTGCCCGCTGGCAAGCTCGATGCCATCATTGGCGGTCACTCCCAGAATCCGGTCTGCATGGAGCCGGGGGTTGCGAACCAGTACGCCGACTTCAAACCTGGCGATGATTGCCAGCCGGATCAGCAAAATGGCACCTGGATCATGCAGGCCCACGAATGGGGCAAGTATGTGGGGCGCGCCCAGTTCGATTACCAGGATGGCAACTTCACCCTCACCAGCTATGAGCTGATCCCGGTCAACCTCAAGGATGAGAACGGCGCCTTCATCCAGGAGGAGATAGTGCGGGATCCGGCCCTAGAAGGGGTGCTGCAGGTCTATCAGGACAAAGGATCCGAGGAGCTGGGAGTGGTCATTGCCGCGACCGATGGCCTGCTCGATGGCGAGCGCGCCAATGTGCGCAACAGGCAGACCAACCTGGGCCGACTCATCACCACGGCGACGGCAGAGACCCTGCGCACCGATTTTGGCATCGTCAACTCGGGCGGGGTGCGTGCCTCCATTCAGGCGGGGGATATCTCCTATCGCGACGTATTGACCGTGCATCCGTTTGGCAACACGGTCAACAAGGCGATGATGCCGGGCAGCGAGCTGGTGACTTATCTGGGTCAGGTGGCCACCAAAACCGGCAACACCGGCGGTTATGCCCAGTTTGGCGGCATAGAGATGGCGGTGGATTGCCAGGCCAAGTCGGTCAGCATCACCAGCATAGGCGGCAAGCCGTTTGATGCGGGCACTCAGTACAGCTTTAGCATCCCCAGCTTCAGCGCGGCCGGCGGCGATGGCTATCCCAAGATAGACACCGTCAATGCCGGTCTGGTCGATGCCGCGGTGCTCAAGGACTATCTGGCCGCCAAACAGGTGATCCATGTCGCCGACTACGCCCCCAAGGGTGAGGTGAGCTACCTCAACTCGGCCTCCAGCGAGTCGTGTAAATAAGCAGGCACCCAGTGCCGGACAACAAAAAACCGCAAGCCCCTGGCTTGCGGTTTTTTTATTGGGCGCGACCTATGGCTCAGGAGAGGAAGGGCAGCGCCATAAACAGCTTGATCACCATGGCGTTGATGATGTCGATGAAGAAGGCACCGACCATGGGCACCACCAGGAAGGCCAGGTGTGAGGGACCAAAGCGCATGGTGACCGCCTGCATGTTGGCAATGGCCGTCGGGGTGGCGCCGAGGCCGAAACCACAGTGGCCGGCGGCCAGCACGACGGCATCATAGTTACTGCCCATGACCCGGAAGGTGACGAAGATGGCGTAGAGCGCCATGGCCAGGGTCTGGGCCGCCAGCAACACGAAGATGGGCAGCGCCAGACTCGCCAGATCCCACAATTTCAGGCTCATCAAGGCCATGGCGAGGAAGAGCGACAGGCTGACGTTGCCGAGCAGGGAGACCTCTCTGTCGCTCACCTCATGCCAGTTGAGCAGGGTCAGCAGGTTGCGCAGCAAGACGCCGACGAACAAGACACAGACGAAGATTGGCAGTTCGAAGGCGGTGCCGAGCATCGCCTGGGAGAGCAGTTCGCCCCCCTTGAGACTGATGGCGATGAGCGCCAGGGTCTCGATGACGCTGAAGGTGGTGATGTGCCGTTCCGTTTCGGGCATCTCGAAGCCTTGGGGCACTTCGTCCAGGTTATGTTCCTCGCCCGGGACTTGCACCTTCTTGACCAGATAACGGGCCACCGGGCCGCCAATCAGACCGCCCAGTACCAGACCGAAGGTGGCACAGGCAATGGCCAGCTCCGCTGCCGACTTGACGCCGTATTTATCGGCAAAGGTCGCGCTCCAGGCCGCCCCGGTACCATGTCCGCCGGACAGGGTGATGGAGCCGGCCAGCAGCCCCATGTGGGGATCCAGCCCCATCAGGCTGGCCAGGGCGACCCCCAGGCCGTTTTGCATCAAGAGCAGGCCGGTCACTACACCGAGGAAGGTGAACACGGCGCGCCCGCCGCGCTTGAGGCTGGCGAGATCGGCGGAGAGGCCGATGGAGGCGAAGAAGGCCAGCATCAAGGGCGTTTGCAGGCTGGTGTCGAACTTGATTTCGATCCCGGCAGTCAGGCGCAGGGTCAGCAGTACCAGGGCAACCAGCAGGCCGCCAGCGACCGGCTTGGGGATGTTGAAGGTGCGCAGCCGCTCGACCCGGTTGACCAGCAGGCGGCCGAGCAGGAGGACCAGGGTGGCGGCAACTAATGTGGCATAAGCATCGAGTTGTAACATTGAGTACTCCCATGGTGATTGGCTGTGTCCTCGCTTGCGAAGACGCACAGATTCAGCCGGGATTGAAACAGTGTGGCTCAAGAGTATGGATAAGAACCATACGGATATGAGGCCATCAAAATGAGGGGCAAACTTGCCCGGCCTGGCAGTGATATACCTGGCCTGTCGGGCCCTGCAGGGTAGGAGCCGCGGATGTAGACTTTGCTATAACGGCGGCGATATTAGCAAAAAGCACTGATAACATCCAAATTTCTTAGAAACTAAACCTGTTAATTACCTTTTGTTGACATTTTTATCTAATTTGTGAATGAGTGATTTCGGTGACTTGGCCTTGATTTCCAACGGTTCGGGCTGTCATTGTCGTCGGTAAACTCTATAATTCGCCGGTTTCCAGCCCAGATGAGGAGAGGGTGTGAAGAAGTCCATCTATATAGCCTATACAGGCGGCACCATAGGCATGCAGCGCTCCGACCACGGTTATGTGCCGATGGCGGGCTTCATGGAAGATTGTCTGGCGCGGATGCCCGAGTTCCACAGACCCGAGATGCCGGATTACCATATCCACGAGTACGCCCCCCTCATCGACTCCTCCGACATGACCCCGGCGGATTGGCAACGGATCGCCGAAGACATTCGTGACAACTACGACAAGTACGATGGTTTCGTGATCCTGCACGGCACCGACACCATGTCGTTCACCGCCTCGGCCCTCTCCTTCATGCTGGAAGAGTTGCACAAGCCGGTGATCATCACAGGTTCCCAGATCCCCCTCGCCGAGCTGCGCTCCGACGGTCAGCAGAACTTGCTCAATGCGCTCTATATTGCCGCCAACTACCCGATCCACGAGGTGACGCTGTTTTTCAACAATCAGCTCTACCGTGGCAACCGCAGCAAGAAGGTTCATGCGGATGGCTTCCACGCCTTCGACTCCCCGAACTACCCGCCGCTGCTCAATGCCGGTATCGCCATCTCCCTGGACGCGGGTGAGCTCGGCAAGCCTTGTCAGGCGCCCCTGGTGCTCCATGACATCACCCCCCAGCCCATCGGCGTGGTGACCCTGTATCCGGGGATCTCGAGCGAGGTGATCGCCAATATCTTGCAGCAACCGGTCCGGGCGCTGATCCTGCTGTCGTTCGGGGTTGGCAATGCCCCCCAGAACCCCGCCATGCTGGCCCTGCTCTCCGAGGCCTCGGCCCGGGGCGTCATCATTGTCAACCTGAGCCAGTGCCTGCACGGCAAGGTCAACATGGGCGGCTATGCCACCGGCAATGCCCTGTCCCGCGCCGGGGTGATCTCGGGCTTTGACATGACCGCCGAGGCGGCGCTGACCAAGCTGCACTTCCTGCTCAGCCAGGATCTGCCGGCGCCGCGCATTCGCGAGCTGATGCAGCAGTCCCTGCGGGGCGAGCTGACGCCCTGAGAAACTGTCCACGATCTTACTGCGAAGCCGTGATCAAGGCTCATGTGCTGCTTGCGTGTTTGTGAACCAGAGGCTCACGTATATCTATACGCTCCGGTTCCTGCGCTGCTCTTCACCTTGCTGACGCCTTCTCGCGACAGGTCGTGAACAGCTTCTGGCCTCCTCACCATGAGGGGGAGAGGAAAAGAGAGGGGAGCCATATTGGCTCCCCTCTCTGTTATCCGCCGTGCCCGGTCGCGGCATGGGCGGTGCGCCTCAGTGACTGAGGTCGACGCGGATGATCTCTTCCTCATCACGATACTGGCGCTTGAGTTCACTCTTGCTCTTCATCACGATTTCGCCATCGGCCCCGATATTCATGTGCTCGGGGTTGGTCAGGTGCATCGCCTGCCAGGCCATCACGGCTTGCAGCGAGGTGGCCTTCTGCTCCTCGGAGAGAGGCTGGCCGTCCGGCCACTTGCCGAGTTCAACCGCGGTCTTGAGCCGCTCGTATACTTCCTCGGGCATCTGCCCTATGACCTGTTGAAATGACATGCGTCTCTCCTTGAAAACCCGAAATCATGAATGCCTGGTTCAGGCGGGCAGATCCTGACGGATCACGCCGGCCATTTTCTCCATCACCCGCACCACCTGGCAACTGTAACCGAACTCGTTGTCATACCAGACGTAGAGCACGCAGTGATCCTCCTCGGCGATGGTCGCCTGGGAGTCCACTATACCGGCAAAACGGGAACCCACCATGTCGGAGGAGACCAGTTCAGTGCTGGCGCTGAAATCAATCTGGCGATGGAGGGAGGAACTCAAGGAGGCCTGCTGCAGATAAGCGTTCAGGCTCTCCCGGTCTGTGCCCTGTTCCAGTGACAGATTGACGATGGCCAGGGATACGTTGGGGGTCGGTACCCGGATGGCGTTGCCGGTCAGCTTGCCCTTGAGCTCGGGCAGGGCCTTGGCGACCGCCTTGGCAGCCCCCGTGCTGGTCATCACCATGTTGAGCACGGCACTGCGCCCGCGTCGCTCGCCACTGTGGTAGTTGTCGATCAGGTTCTGATCGTTGGTGTAGGAGTGCACCGTCTCCACATGGCCATGACGAATGCCGTATCTGTCCTGCATCACCTTGAGCACCGGGGTGATGGCATTGGTGGTGCAGGAGGCGGCGGAGATGATGTTATCTTGCGGCGTGATCACGTCGTGATTGACCCCGAACACCACGTTCTTCATCTCACCCTTGCCGGGGGCGGTCAGCAGCACCTTGGCGGCGCCGCGGGCCTTGAGGTGCTCGCTAAGGCCCAGCTCATCGCGCCAGACCCCGGTGTTATCGACGATGAGCGCACGGTCGATGCCGTAGGCGGTATAGTCGATGTCGCTGGGCTGCTTGGCATAGATCACCTGGATGAAGGTGCCGTTGGCGATGATGGCGCTGCGTTCCAGATCCACCTCGATGGAGCCGTTGAAGGAGCCATGCACCGAGTCGCGACGCAGCAGGCTGGCCCGCTTCTCCAGATCCCCCTCACGGCCACCGCGCACGACTATGGCGCGCAGACGCAGGGAATTGGCGGCGCCGGTGCGCTCGATCAGCAGTCGGGCGAGCAGACGGCCGATGCGGCCAAAGCCGTAGAGCACCACGTCGGTCGGTGCCGGCAGGGCGCCCTGGCCGAGGGCGGGTGCCAGCTTGGCGGCCAGGTAATCGACTATGCCGCTTTCATCGCTGTGATCGCGCCAGTAGCCGACCGCCAGCTTGCCCAAGTCTATCTCGGCGGCGCTGGGGGCCAGCTCGCACAAGGCCTTAAGAAGCGGGAAGCTGTGTTGTATGGCGAGGGGTTGGCCTTCGTGGCGGCGAACCACCCGGTGGGCTTTGAGGATGTCGATGGTGGAGGCGTTTTGCAGGGGGCGTCCGTAGACGGTGATCTCGATCCCTTGCTGGCGGTAGAGGCGACCTATCAAGGGTTGCATGGCTTCGGCGAGCTCCTGGCTCTCCTGCCACGCTTGCAAATGGTGCTCGTGGGTCATTAACCAGATCCTTTATTTCACGTAACCGTGTTTTTCACGTTGTTGAAGCAAAAAGAAATTCGTCGAGTGCAGCTCACTGTAGGGGCGTATAATTCGTTATATTATTCTGCAATCGCGGCCAGCTTTTGGCGCGCGCATTGTAATGGATATGTGAGTGGTTTGCTAGCCGATGGTGGCTAAAGCGGGCTGTCGATGTTATCAACCAGATATGAACCATGACCCATCTTCCACTACGTCGGGCTGCTTTCGGTCTCGCCATGGGGCTCAGCCTCGTGGCCTGCAATGATGATCGCCTCCAGAACATCTGTGTCAACCATGCTGAGCTCTGCCTGGATCTGGTCGATGATGGCTGGTGCCGCATTGAGCGCACCGATGTGATCCGGGCGCGCTTCTCCCTCAAGCAGGAGGCGAGTGATCGCCACAAGTACGAGCTGATGAGCAAGCTGGAAGGCTATCTGCGCTGCATCGAACGTTCGACCCACATCGAGTACAAGTATGCCAAGGAGCGCAAGAGCGACCGGGTCGAGGGCATGCTGGCCGCCGGCGCCGAGCTGGAGCGACTCGATGGCGAGACCCGCCAATCCCTGGATCCCTATCTGCTGATCTGGCACTGGACCAACAATACCAATGATCAGGCCCGTCAGCAGTTTCTGGCGCAGGCGGGGACACCATCTCTGGAAGAGCCCGCCTTGCAGCTGGCGCTGGGGGGGATCTATGCCAAGACGGATCCCGAGCGTGCCATCAAGGTGATGAAACACGGCCTCTCCCTCTATCGGGAGGGGGATGAGGTTGACAGCCGTCTGCTCACCTCGCTCAGCACGCTCCACATGGGTCAGAAGCACTACCCGGATGCGTATCTGTGGGGCAAGGTCAGCGCGGCCTTTCTGGGGGGGAGCGAGGTCTCGGCCAAGCGCTTCAGTCTCTATCACAGCCTGAGCAAGGCGGAGCTGGCGACCCTGGATACCCAGGCTGCCGAGCTGGTGCAGCAGATCAAGGCGGGGAGTTACCGGCCGTGAGCGAGACCACAAATGAGGCCATGGAAGATGCAATCATGACGGGCCCGTCCCCTTTCTCCCTGCGTCTGATGCACGGTGATTTCCCCAAGCTGGAACGGCTGCTCGAACGCGTGACGGTGCGCGCCGTGGTACTGCGCGGCGATGAGCTGTTGCTGGTGCATTCGAGCGTCAATGGCGACTTCATGTTCCCGGGCGGCGGGGTCGAGGCGGGGGAGAGCCATCAGGATGCCCTGGCCCGCGAGCTGCGCGAGGAGTGCGGTGCCGAGCTGCTGGCCAAGGGGGGCTTGCTCGGCGAGACCCGGGAGTATCGCAGCGCTCGCGAGCCTGACTATGATGCCTACTGCATCCGCTCCCTCTATTACCTGTGCCGGGTGGGTGAGCACAGGGTCCCGCCAAGGCTGCAGGCCTATGAAGAGCGTCTTGGCTTCAAGGCTGGCTGGCATGCACTGGAGGAGGCGCTGCACAACAACCAGTGGCTGCTCGGTGGTCACTGCCCGCAGTGGACCCATCGTGAGACCCGGGTGCTGGCCCAGCTGTACCGCTGGCACAAGGATGGCGTGCTGCCGCCCCTGTAGGCATGCACAGATTGCGGATCTTCCCTCCATCGCCCCGGTGAAAACCAATAAAAAACCGCCCCGAGAGGCGGTTTTTTTGATGGCGATTAGCCATGGCTATCAACGGCAGACGGGACACCAGGCATAGGTGCCCTGAGGGTCGTTGAAGCGCACCAGGGGATCGAGGGCCCGGTTGAGGGCGGTGAGGCTCTGGCCGAGTGGCGCCGGGATCACCCCCTTGAGGGAGGGAGCCAGGGCCTGGGCGCTGCTGCCGAGCAGCTCACGCAGGAACTTATCCTTGGTGGACTCTTCAGGCTCGATGGGGGTCACCTGCCACTCCTTCAGGTTGGCCAGCTCGGCGGCGGCGGCAATGGCATCGCTCTGGTTGCCAAATTCATCCACCAGGCCCAGCGCCTTGGCATCCAGGCCAGTCCAGACACGGCCCTCCGCCGCTTTCTCCGCCTCTTCCTGGCTCAGGCCACGGCCCTTGCCGACCAGCCCCAGGAAGCGCTGATAGGTGTTCTCCACATTGAGCTGGATGGCCTGGCCCACGTGTTCCGGCAGGGCGCGGGTCACGCCCAGGCCGACGAAGTCGGTGGTGCCGACCCCATCACTGTGGATGCCGAACTGGGAGAGGGCTTGATCGACGGTGGCAAAGAGGCCAAAGACGCCGATTGAGCCGGTGAGGGTGGTGGGGGAGGCGAAGATCTTGTCCGCATCGGCGGAGATCCAGTAGCCCCCGGAGGCGGCATAGCTGCCCATGGAAACCACCACTGGCTTGCCCGCTTGCTTGAGGGACAACAGTTCGGCACGGATCTGCTCGGCGGCGAAGGCGCTGCCCCCCGGGCTGTCGACCCGCAATACCACGGCTTTGATCTGGTCATCCAGCCGGGCATCGGCCAGCAAGTTGGCCAGGCTGTCGCCGCCTATGGTGCCAGCGGGCTGGATGCCGTCCATGATGGCGCCACTGGCGACAATGAGACCCACCTCATCCTTGCCACTCTGGGGATACTGTTCGGGAATGGCGGCCAGATAATCCTCGAGGCCAATCCCTTTCCAGATGTGATCCTCGGTCTCGCCAACCTCCTTGATCACCGCCTGGTTCATCTCTTCCCGGGTCGCCAGCTCATCGACCAGACCATTGTCCAGGGCATAGCCTGCGGCATTGCCCCCCGCTTTCTTCAGACGCTCGAGGAACTGCTCCTTGCTGGGGGAGACTGCATCGGGCTCGACTTCCCGCTGCTCGGCCACGTCCTGGACATAGGCCTGCCACAGCTGATCCAGCCAGCGCTGGTTCGCCTCCTTGCTCTCCGGGGACATCTCATCCCGGGTATAGGGCTCGACGAAGGACTTGTAGGTGCCGACCTTGAACACATGGGGAGTGACATTGAGCTTCTCCAGCGCCGACTTGAAGTAGGTCTGGTAGACCCCCAGTCCTTCGAGCAGCACGGCGCCGCTCTGGTTGAGCAGCACATGGTCGGCGTGGGCCGCCAGCAGGTACTGGCCCTGGGTGTAGTAGTCGGCCATGGCGATGACCGGCTTGCCGCTTTGCTTGAAATCATCGATGGCGGCGGCCACCTCCTGCAGTTTGGAGAGGTTGCCTTGCAGCCCCTGGGGCTTGAGCACCAGAGCCTGAATGCGGTCATCTTCCTTGGCGGAGCGGATGGCCCACAGCAGATCCGATAGCAGGAACTCATGGGGCAAGTCTTCGCTGCTGCCCATCTGTTGCAGCAGCTGCTCGGTTGGACTTGTCTGGGTGAGCTGTTCGACCAGGGTGCCGTCGAGATTCAGGGTCAAGGCCCCTTCGACCGGGGCCTGGGGCGTCTCTTTCTGTCCCAGTACAAAGACCAGGACCAGGACGACAAACAGAAATAGCAGATTGACCAGCATCAGTCGGGTGAAGTTGATCAGGCGCCAGAGGCTGCGAAAAATCCAGCCCAGGCCTTTGAAAATAGACATAGTCGCGTTATCGCCCTGTTAATGGGTTAGTGAGGCCATTATTAACCAGTTGCACCGTCGATTGCCATGCTCCATCACTCGCGGATTTGGCGTTACGCCTGTTCGCTGAAAAAACACCCAAACATTTGTTTGAAAAAGCAATTTCGATTCTTTACTCTACTGCAACTTGATAACAAAAAATTAACCGGAGGCCTCGTGAGCCATAACCCTGGTCTGCTGATGTCATCTGGCCCCGGCGTTACCCCGTGGTCATACCGGGCATTGGGTACTATCCCATGCCACCTGGCCTCAAAGAGGAGAGCATGATGAGCCGTTACCCCAAGCTGCTGGCCCCCCTTGATCTTGGGTTTACCCAGCTCAAGAACCGGGTATTGATGGGCTCCATGCATACCGGTCTGGAGGAGGAGAAGGGGGGCTTTGACAAGCTGGCCGCCTTCTATGCCGAGCGGGCTCGTGGCGGTGTGGCCTTGATCGTCACCGGCGGCATAGCACCCAACCTGCGTGGTCGCCTGGTACCTCACGGCTCCCAGCTCAGCTTCCCCTGGCAGGTCGGCAAGCATCGCAAGTTAACCGAGGCGGTGCATGGTGAGGGGGGCAAAATTGCGCTGCAGATCCTCCATGCCGGTCGTTATGCCTACCATCCGTTCAGCCTGGCGCCGAGCGCCCTCAAGGCGCCGATCTCCCCGTTCAAGCCCCGTGCCATGAGCGAACGGCAGATCCGTGGCACCATACGGGACTTCGCCTCGACCGCCGCCCTCGCCAAGACTGCGGGCTATGACGGGGTCGAGGTAATGGGCTCGGAAGGTTATCTCATCAACCAGTTCATCTGTGAGCGTACCAACCAGCGCCGCGACGGCTGGGGCGGCAGCAGCGAAAACCGGATGCGCTTCCCGCTGGAAATAGTGCGGGCCATTCGCGAGCGGGTCGGCAGCGACTTCATCATCATCTTCCGTCTCTCCATGCTGGATCTGGTGGAGAAGGGCTCCTCCCTGGAGGAGGTGATAGCGCTCGGGAAAGCGCTGGAGCAGGCCGGGGTCAGCCTCATCAATACCGGCATCGGCTGGCATGAGGCGCGCATCCCCACCATCGCCACCAGCGTGCCGCGCGGTGCCTTCAGCTGGGTCACCGCCGAGCTGAAGAAGCACCTCAAGGTGCCCCTGATTGCCACCAACCGCATCAATACCCCGCAAGTGGCGGAGGACATATTGGCGGGCGGGGATGCGGACATGGTCTCCATGGCGCGCCCCTTCCTGGCCGATCCCGAGTTTGTCATCAAGGCGGCCGAGAACAGGGCGGACGAGATCAACACCTGCATCGCCTGCAACCAGGCCTGCCTCGATCACGTGTTCAAACAAAAACGTGCCTCCTGCCTGGTCAATCCCCGCGCCTGTTTCGAGACCGAGCTCACCTTTGGCCGGGTACCTCAAGCCAAACGGCTGGCGGTGGTGGGCGCGGGCCCGGCCGGGCTGGCCTTTGCCTGCTACGCCGCCGAGCGAGGTCACCAGGTGAGCCTGTTCGATCAGGGCAGCGAGATCGGCGGCCAGTTCAACTTCGCCAAGCAGATCCCGGGCAAGGAGGAGTTTCACGAGACCCTGCGCTACTTCGCCAGACGGCTGGAGAAGTGCGGCGTCGAGCTCTATCTCGGCCAGCGCCAGAGCGCCGAGAGCCTGCTTGGCGGTGGCTTTGACGAGGTGATCCTCGCCACCGGCATCCGGCCACGTACCCCCAATATTCCTGGTATCGAACATGCCAAGGTACTCAATTATCTCGACGTGTTGCGCGATGGCAAACCGGTGGGTGACAAGGTGGCGGTGATCGGGGCCGGCGGCATCGGCTTCGACGTGGCCGAGTTTCTGGTGGAGAAGAAGAAGGACGGGAGCGCTGATCATCATCGCGATCACTGGCTCAAGGAGTGGGGCATCGACAAGAACCTCAAGGAGCCTGGCGGCCTGATGAGAGCGGAAATTGACGCACCCGAGCGCGAGATCTGGCTGCTGCAACGCAAGGAGAGCAAGGTGGGTGATGGCCTGGGCAAGACCACCGGCTGGATCCACCGTACCGTGCTCAAGAATCGCAAGGTCAAGATGCTCGCAGGGGTGCACTACCAGCGCATCGATGATGAGGGGCTGCATGTGGTGATAGAGGGTAGAGAGCAGTGCCTGCCGGTAGACAATGTCATCATCTGTGCGGGGCAGGAGCCGCTGCGGGAGTTGCAAGCGGGGTTGCAGGCGGCGGGCAAGCCGGTACACATCATCGGCGGCGCCGATGTGGCCGCAGAGCTGGATGCCAAGCGCGCCATCCGTCAGGGAGCCGAACTGGCTGCCATCATCTGAAGCCACTCATCCGAATGACAAAGGGACGCAAGGTCCCTTTTTTTCATCCTCCCGCGCCCCTCGTCCTGTCGTATCCAAATAGTTAGCTGTTAAGCGGCTGCGTCATTTAAATGTTGTGCAATGTCACAAAATAATTCAGTTTGTGTCGACTTCTGCTTGGGGTTACATGACGGCAAAGTTGCAAAAGCGTTCGAACCATTAGATGAAGGACATGTCATGTCCTGCAGGGTAGCGGGAATGGATCCCACGCCCTGTTCGGTGCAGGTCTCAACATGAGCCGCCGATCCGTTAGCAGGAAAATAATAATGAGCCAAGAAAAGTCCAACACCTCCCTTGCCCAGACGGGTTACCGACTGAGCGCCACCGCCTTGACGATGGCCATGGTCTTGCACAGCGGTGCCAGCCAGGCGGATCCCAAGGGGCAGATCATCTTCCTCGGCTGGACCGCCGATCTGCAACATTCGGTCTGGCTCTCCGCCATCTCGCCCGGCAAATTCGATGTCAGCTCCGCCAAGACCAACCAACCCTATGATGTCTGGACTCAGAATCACAAGGGATTGCACCTCACCGTCTCCCCGGAGCGGGAGGAGTGGGGCGGCACCCACATTCTCTATAGCTATGCCAATGCCGATACCAGTATCTATGACAGGCGTTTCGTCGATTCCGATAATCAACGGCCGGATCGCTTCACCTTCCCGAATAAGTTCACTCCGCCCACTTTGCCCCCCAAACCCACCCAGCCCGGGCCCAGTGCCCCCCCTGAGGGGATAACGCCAACCCTGCCCGGTGGCGTGCAGCCACCGGTGGGTACTCTGCCGCCGCAAGGGATAACGCCGACCCTGCCCGGTGGCGTGCAGCCACCGATAGCCACCTTGCCGCCGCAGGGGATAACACCGACCCTGCCCGGTGGCGTGCAGCCGCCGATAGCCACCTTGCCGCCACAGGGAATAACGCCAACCCTGCCGGGAGGCGTGCAGCCGCCGGTGGGTACCTTGCCGCCGCAGGGAATAACGCCGACCTTGCCCGGTGGCGTGCAGCCACCGGTTGGCGCCTTGCCGCCACAGGGAATAACGCCGACCTTGCCCGGTGGTGTTCAGCCGCCGGTAGGTACTCTGCCGCCGCAGGGAATAACGCCGACCTTGCCCGGTGGTGTTCAGCCGCCGGTAGGTACTTTGCCGCCGCAGGGAATAACGCCAACCCTGCCCGGTGGCGTGCAGCCGCCAGTGGGTACTCTGCCGCCGCAAGGGATAACACCGACCCTGCCGGGAGGCGTGCAGCCGCCGGTGGGCACTCTGCCGCCGCAGGGAATAACGCCAACTCTGCCCGGTGGCGTGCAGCCGCCGGTAGGTACTTTGCCGCCGCAGGGAATAACGCCAACTCTGCCCGGTGGCGTGCAGCCGCCGGTGGGTACTTTGCCGCCGCAAGGGTTGACCCCAGGTATGCCGACTACACCTCCTCAGGGATTGATGCCAAGCCGCCCCACTCTTGGAGACAGGCCCTTTATCATCCGCCCAGGTGCGATGCAGCCACCAATAGCCACCTTGCCGCCGCAGGGGATAACGCCGACCCTGCCCGGTGGCGTGCAGCCGCCGGTGGGTACTCTGCCGCCGCAGGGAATAACGCCAACCCTGCCCGGTGGTGTGCAGCCACCGGTAGGAACCTTGCCGCCGCAGGGGATAACGCCAACCCTGCCGGGAGGCGTGCAGCCGCCGGTAGCTACTCTGCCGCCGCAGGGAATAACGCCGACCCTGCCGGGAGGTGTGCAGCCACCGGTAGGAACCTTGCCGCCGCAGGGGGGGATGCCCACTCGCCCTCCCTTGGGTGAACGGCCCTTTATCACTCTGCCGGGGGGCGTGCAGCCGCTGCCCGGCACCTTGATTCCCGAAGGGCGCTTACCGCCCCCGGCGATCCCGGCGCAGCCTGGTTATTTACCGGGTCAGCAGAGCGCGGGCCAACAGGCAAGCGAGCGAGCACTGAACGAGCGGACCCTGTGCGTGATGGCCGATGAGCGGGCTGAATTGCCGCCCGAGCAACAGGCTCAATACCCGGATTGCCCCTTCACCCGTGCCGAGTTGGCCGCAGGTCAAGGGGGCCAGCCAGTGGCTCAGCCTGAATCTGTGGAACGACGTTGGAACCTGTGGGCGGATGAGGTCTATTACGACATCTCGGATCACCGCGAGGGATTGGATATGTCGGGCTCAACCAATGTGTTCAGCCTGGGAGCCGATACCCGGTTGGACAAGAACACCATCCTCGGCTTTAGCGTCTCCCGGGTCGACAGCAAGGTGGACTCCTTCAATGGCGGCATGCGCATGGCGGCCGGTGGCTTCAACATAGGCCCCTACCTGGCGTATCAGGTATCGGACAGCTGGATGCTGGATGGCACGCTGATCTATGGCTGGATGGACAACAAGCAGGATCTGCTGTTCCTCTCCGGTGACTATGGCTCGACCTCGCTGAGCGGTAGTCTGGGGGCCACAGGTCAGTACTTCTGGTCCAATACCTCAATACGCCCGCGTCTGGCTATCAACTACAGCCACAACCGCAGCAAGGGTTACCGGATGAGCGGTGATTATCAGGGATTGGCGCTGCATCTTGATAATGAGAGTGGCAGCTACAACCAGGGCAACATGACGGGGACGGTTGAATTTAGCCGTGTCTATTACACCGACATAGGTCTGCCGCTGATGCCTTACGCCGAGCTGGGACTGGATTACGGCTTTGAGAGACCGAACGATGGCTATATCCTGACGGGAGATCTCAGTTCGGCTCGCACAGAACCGCTCAGCGGCACCATGCGATTGGGGCTGCGTACCCTGATTGGTGGCGAGGCCACCCTGACCACCAGTGCCGGTTACACCAGCATAGGGCAGGATGATCTCAATATCTGGGAGTGGCGCATCAACCTCTCCAAGCCGTTCTGATCCCCTATCGACACAGGGGCCTATGCTGGCCCCTCATGACTCAGAAGGAGCATCACATGGATGCACTTACCCTACTGCTTAACCGCCACTCCTGTGCCCGTCTGACGACGCCTGCCCCGAGTGGCGAAGCGCTCGACAACATCCTCAAGGCGGGGCTGCGCGCACCGGATCACGGCACCCTGACCCCTTGGCAGTTCATCCTGTTTGAGGGGGAGGGGCGTGAGCGACTCGGCACCCTGCTCGGCGATGCGGCCCGGCTGCGTGGTGACGACGATGACAGCATCAGCAAGAGTGAGCAGGCGCCCCTGCGTGCGCCGCTGGTGGTGGCCGTTGCGAGCCGTTTTCAGGATCACCCCAAGGTGCCGAAGCTGGAGCAGGAACTCTCTGCCGGTTGTGCGCTGATGGCGATGCAGATGGCCGCCCAGGCGCAAGGGTTCAATGGTATCTGGCGCTCCGGCTGGTTTATCTTCGACGAGCACATTCGTCAAGGGCTGGGGCTAGGGGAGCAGGATCAGCTGGTGGGTTTCCTCTACCTGGGTACCCCTCAACTGGAGGCTCGCAAGCTGCGTGAACTGCCCTTGGCCGATTTCGTCCGCCACTTCTGATGATGGCGAGCTGAGTGAATGGTGCATGCCATGAGACTTGAATGGAAAGCCCTGTTCTATCAGGGCTTTTTTTATGGAGCCGGAAATAATAACCAGAGCGGGGAGGGGAAATAAAGGGGGCAAGCAAGGCATTTTCTGTGGCAGCAAACACTTTTTTTAATAGTGAGAGGAAGTTCGCAAAATGAGTCGATCTCACTATGTAAAACGTTTGCGCCCCGTTATCATCCCTGTCGCCAGTTCAGAAGGCTCGCCTTCTGATTTTCTGCGATGAGAGTCGCAATTCCGTAGCACCTTTTATATAGCCCAACGTCTTCGTGACCTTGGGCTTCATTTTTTGGGTGCAACCTCATGGGCCCAGTGGGCGACATGAGGGCAAAAAAAGTGTGCGCTCCCCGGATTGGCCGCCCGTCAGTGGCTCTGCCTCGGGGGCAGTATGCGGGCAGGGTTGCCCACCACCCGCGCCCCGGCCGGTACATCCCTGCTCACCACGGCGCCTGCGCCGACGATGGCCTCCCGGCCTATGGTGACCCCTGGCAGCAAGATGGCGCCGCCACCTATCCACACCCTGTCTGCTATGGTGACCGGCAGTGCCGTCTCCACCCCGGCCAGGCGCTCATCGGCATTCAGGGCATGGGCGGCGGTATAGATCTGCACATTGGGGCCCATCATGACGCCGGCCCCGATGCGGATCGGGGCATTGTCCAGCAGGGTGGCCCCCATATTGATGAACGAGCCCACCCCCAGGCTGATATGGCGACCATAGCTGCACTGAAAGGGCGGGCAGATGAAGGCGCCTTCTGCCAGTTCACCCACCAGGGCTTTGAGCAGGATCTGCTGTGCATCCTCATCGTCCTCCCGATTGAAGCGGCGATAGAGGCTCATTGCCGTCTTGCGCAAGGCGGTGAGCTCGGGGGCCATGCAGTTGTAAGGCTGGCTGTCGATCATCAACTGGTAGTCGGTCATGGAGGGCCTCGTCGGTTGGGTGGCATGCAGGTTCGGTGCGTGCAGATGTTACCCCTTTATGGCGAGGAGAAGGGTGAGCGGTGGCGCACTGCTGATCCAGAACCGTGAGCTAACAATCGGGCCTGCTCTGGATCGGAGCAAAAGCCAGAAACAACAAGGGCACTCGACGGTGCCCTTGTGGGTTTACTCGCTGGCCATGGGCGGCGCTTGCGCACCGCCGCCGTTCAATCAGCCGTGCTTGCGGCCCGAGAGGCGGCACCACTCCTCTTTCACTGCGGTGGTGTCCATGTCGAACCACTGGCCGTAGATGGTCTCCAGCTCCGGCGCCTGGCTCTCCAGCACGCCGGACAGTGCCATCAGGCTGCCGGGCTTGCCCAGACCCTTGATGAGCGGCGCCAGCTCGCGCAGCGGGCCGGCCAGGATGTTGGCGACCACCACATCGGCACTGATGCCGTCCGGCTGATCCGCCGGCAGGTAGAGCTCTATCTGACCCGCGACGCCATTACGTTCGGCGTTGTCGCGGCTGGCCTGAATGGCCTGCGGGTCTATGTCGATGCCGATGACTCGGGCGGCGCCGAGCTTGAGGGCGGCGATGCCGAGGATGCCGGAGCCACAACCGAAGTCGACCACGGTTTTACCGGTCAGATCCAGGCCATCGAGCCACTGCAGGCAGAGCGCCGTGGTGGGGTGGGTGCCGGTACCGAATGCCAGACCGGGATCCAGCATGACGTTGACCGCATCGGGGTTGGGCACATCGCGCCAGCTCGGGCAGATCCAGAGCCGCTCGCCAAACTGCATGGGATGGAAGTGATCCATCCACTCGCGCACCCAATCCTTGTCTTCCAGCTGCTCGACCTTGTAACCGACATCCTCCCCGAAGATCTGCTGGAAGAAGGCGATGGTGGGCGCCGGGTCGGTTTCGGCATCGAACAGCCCCATCACCTCGGTCTCGCCCCAGAGCGGCGTTTCACCTGGCAGCGGCTCGTAGACGGGCACATCCTGGGCATCCATAAAGGTCACCGCCTGGGCTCCACGCCCCAGCAGCATGTTGCTCACCTTGTCCGCGGTTTTAGCGGTGGCGTTGATTCGAATTTGTATCCAGGGCATGGGGTCGACTCTTCATGAATGTGAAACCGCGGGATTCTACCATTCCGGGCCTGCGCTGTCGTGGTTTGCCCGCGGCCGAAAGGAGCCGACTCCGTCCGTCAGCCTCTCATGAGAGAAAAACAAGGACCATCAGCAAGGTTGGCACGGTTAATGTATTAATCCTTACTGCTTTGCTCTAGGAAAGTTCCGTCATCTTTCACGCCACCCTCGGGTGGCGATTTTTTTTGGTGAAAGCCAGCCAGGAGAGAGGCTGCGAGGAGGGCACGGCCGCACTGGCCAATAAAAATGACCCAGAGCGGGTCATTTTTATTGAGTTGGCACGGTAGCTGCAATCAATAAATTATCCTGCAAAGGATGTGTGTGTGATTGTTACCCCCAACGTTCAGGTATTTAGGGTCATCCCGGTCGGGATGGCCCCTTTTTTTGTCCGCTATGCCGTATGTTGGCCCTTTGAGCCGCCAGGGGGGCTCGCCGAGGGGTCAGGGCGTCACGAAATAGCCGTGCTGGGGAGGTGGGGTGCGCTTCCCTGTACGCTTTTGGTGCCTATCCCTGGTGAAATCACCCCATGATGGTGCGATTTCTACCCACTTAGGGGAGGGGTTAAGCGAACTCGGCCATGTCGATCACTAGCTTGCCGATCATCCGTCCCGCTTCTACCTCTGCGTGTGCTTGCGCCAGGGTGGCTGGGGTCAATGCAGTCAGGGTCTGGCCCAGGGTGGTGCGCACTGTTCCCAGGTCGACCAGCTGGCTGACCTCGCTCAGCAGCCTGTGCTGTTCAATCATGTCCGGGGTCTGGAACAGGGAGCGGGTGAACATGAACTCCTGGCTGAAGGTGACGCTCTTTGCCTTGAGCAGGCCGAGATCCCAGGGCTCATTGGATTCGGCAATGGTGCAGATATGGCCGAATGGACGTATCAGGCTGGCCATGGCGCTCCAGTGCTGTTCGGTGGCATTGGTGCAGAAGATGGCATCGAGCTGGTTGATGCCAAGGGCCGCAAGATCTCCCTGCAGGTTGTGATGGCTCACTACCCGGTGAGCCCCCATTGCCAGGCACCAGTCGCGGGTTTCTGGCCGGGAGGCGGTGGCGATCACCTCCATCCCGGTGAGCTGGCGAGCGAGCTGGATGGCGATGGAACCCACGCCGCCCGCCCCGCCGATGATGAGCAAGTGCCCCTTGCTGTCCCGCTGGAGGCCGATGCGATCGAACAGCGCCTCCCAGGCGGTGATGGCGGTAAGCGGCAGGGCGGCGGCTTCGACATCGGACAGGCTGGCGGGGGCCAGGGCGACGATCCGCTCATCGACCAGTTGCAGTTCGCTGTTGCTGCCGGGGCGACTGATATCCCCCGCGTACCAGACCCGGTCACCCGCCTTGAACAGGGTGACCTCGCTGCCGACGGCGACTACGTTACCCACCGCATCCCAACCCAGTACCCGTGGGCTGGCCTCCACTTTATCCTTGGGGGCGCGCACCTTGGTATCGACCGGGTTGATGGAGGTGGCGCCGACCTTCACCAGCAGATCCCGCGGGCCGGGAGTGGGGGTGGGGAGGCTGGCCTCGATGAAGCAGTGGGGATGATCGCTTGGCAGATAATGGGTGAGGGCGATGGCTTTCATGGCAATTCCTTGTCGGACAGATTGAGATTGCCTCGCAGTCTAGTCTGGTTAATTATTCCTATTAAGATGGATAATTGGTAAAGACTGTTTGAATATATGAACAATCCAGAACTAGAGCTGATGGGGATCTTCGCCACTGTGGTGGAGCAGGGCAGTTTCACCGCCGCCGCCGAGTTGCTCGGCATGCCAAAGTCTTCGGTGAGCCAGAAGATATCGCGGCTCGAATCCCTGCTCGGCATGCGGCTGCTGCAACGGACTACCCGTCGCCTCAGTCTGACTCCCCAGGGCGAGATCTATGTGGAGCACTGCCAGGCGTTGCTCAATGTGGCGCGCGGGGCACACCTGGCGATGGCGCGGCTGCGTGAGGCGCCGGCAGGGAAGGTGAGGATCACGGCGCCAGAGGCAACCGGCACCCTGCTGCTCGGCAAGATACTGGCCGAGTTTCGGCTCCTCTATCCCGAGGTGGTGATAGAGCTGACCCTGAGTGATGAACAGCTGGATCTGGTGGCAAAGGGTTACGATCTGGCGCTGCGGGCGGCGCCGCTGAAAGATTCCAGCCTTATTTGCCGGCAGATTGGGCAGGTGGCGCGTCACCTGGTGGCGGCGCCTGGTTACCTCGCCCGGGCGGGGCGGCCGGATACCGTGGCCGATCTGAGCGGGCATGCCTGTCTGGTGCACAGTGCGCTGCCCCTGTGGCCATTGCAACCAGGGGGGTGGCGGCCAAAGGGAGTCTGTCTCTCCAACAGCCTGCTGGCCCTGCGAGAGCTGGCCATTCATGAAGGGGGAATCGCCCTGCTGCCTGCTCATGTCTGTCGGGATGAGTTGCTCAGCGGCAAACTGGTCAGCCTGTTGTCAGCGCACCCCATACCCAGCAATCCCTTCTATCTCATCTACCCGAGCCGGGAGCATCTGGCGCCCGCCTTGCGATCCTTGATGGATTTTGTCGCCGAGCGACTGGCGTTCACCCCTTAGCAAGAGCCCTGCCGACCGGCAACGTTCAGGGACTGCGCCTACCAGCGGCTCTGGCTGCTCGACGCCTGATTGGGCTTGAGGCCAAGCGGCACAGACTGGCGCTCGGCCAGCATGCGGATCTGCCCCTCGATGAGCCCCGCATTGGGGCCCAGCACCAATACCAGCTGATGCTCGTTGAGTGCTATCCAGGAGAGGCAACCCAGGTTGAGCAGCTGGGATTGATCCACCAACTCCATGTTGCGTACCCGGATGCTGAGCCGGGTCAGGCAGACGCTGATGGCTTGCAGGTTGTCCATGCCGCCGAGCAGCTTGAGATAGCGGATGGCCAGCATCTGGGGATCGGCAGGGGGAACATTGGCCATCTCCTGGGGGACAAGCTGCTGGTTGGAGAGGCTGAGGGGGGAGCGCCCCAGCATCTGATAGAACAGCAGGGCATAGGCCACGAAAAAGAGGATCCCCAGGGGAATGATCCAGAAGGCATGCACCCCGCTGCCATAGCTCAGACTGAGATCCAGCAACCCGGCGGAGAAGTAACTGCCGAGCTGGATATCGAGGGCACTGCAGATGGCGAACGACAGGCCGGTGAGCAGGGCATGGGCCAGAAACAGCCAGGGCGCCGTGAAAGCAAACAGAAACTCGATGGGCTCGGTGATGCCGATGCAGGCGGACGTGAGGGCCAGGGTCAGCAGCAGGGCACCGTGGGGCAGTTGCCGGAGGCGATGACGGTGCAACCAGATGGCGAAACAGGCACCGGGCAAGCCGAACATGATAATGGGATAGAGACCGGCGCCATAGCCTTGGTGCAGCGGCTGTGCCGCCGCCAGGGCCAGCTGATTGCTGGCACCCAGGGTCACCAGATTGCCCAACAGCTGGTGCAACCCGAGAGGGAGTAACAGACGGTTGAGCACCCCGTAACTGAAGGCGCCAAGGGGCGTCCCCAGATCCGTGGTTATCTGGCTGATCCCCTGCTCCAGGGCCGGCCAGATCAGTGAGAGTGGCACGGCGATCAGCAGGCAGACGAAGGCACTGAGCAGGGGGCCTTGCCAGGGACCGGGCAGATAGAGGCGTATCGGCTTGGGCACTGAGGGTGACCAGGGTCCAAACAGGGCCGTTATGATGCCCGCCAGCATGCCACAGACAAGATCGGCATGCAGACCCGGGGCCAGCGCCGAGAGCGCGGAGCTCAGCAGCAGGAAGTTGACGGCCCCCGAGAGCGCCAATCCCCCCCGCTCGGTGCGACCAATCCCGAAGGCAATGGCGACCGCATAGATGAGGGGCATCTGACCGAAGATGGCCTGTCCGCTCAGCACCAGCACGGGCAGATCGAGGGCATCCGGCTGGCCGAGTCGATGGAGCAGGGCGGCCAATGGCAGGATGGATACGGGCAGCAGCAAGGCATAGCCCAGTCGCTGCATGGCCTGGATCAGCGTCTGTCGGCGAGAAGGTGGCGTCATTGAAGAGGGGTAAAGTGTGACATGGCGCACACTTTACCCTTTACTCCCCTTAAGGGATAGTCTTCGAGGGATTAATCACCAATAAGTTAACCCCGATCAAACAGTTGGCGTACTACCACCCCTGGTGGTGGGGTCAGCAGGCTTACCAGCACGAAGACGAACAGACCCAGCCCCAGGCTGGGCACTATGGCGTGCAGTCCCGCCAGCTTGATGCCCCAATGGCTCAATACGCCATAGCAGAGAATGCCGCTGACCATGCAGGCCAGTGCCCCCTGGCCGTTGGCTCGGGGCCAATAGAGGCCGAGCACCAGGGGCCAGAGGAAGACGGCCTGCAGGCCGCCGAAGGCGAGCAGGTTGAGCCAGATGATCATCTCGGGAGGCTGCAGCGCGGCCAGCAGCACCAGGGTGCCCAGGATCAGGGTGGTGATCAGCGACAGGCGGGGAATCCGCACCTCCAGCTTCTGTTGGGACTGTTTGGGGCTCAGATAGTTGAGCCAGAGATCCTTGACCAGGGTCGCCGAGGCCTGGATCAGTTGGGAGTCGATGGTCGACATGATGGCGGCCATGGGGGCGGCCAGGAAGATACCCGCCAGCCAGGGAGGCAGCACCTCCATCATCAGGGCTGGCATGATCTTGTCAGGACTGTCCATGGCGGGCAGCAGGGCACGGCCCAGAGCGCCAGCCAAATGCATGCCGAACATCAGCAGGGCACTGACGATGGTGCCGATGAGGATGCCGCGATGGAGCGCCTTGCTGTCTTTGTAGCCAAAGCAGCGCAGCGCCGAATGGGGCAGGCCGATGACGCCGACGCAGACCAGGATCCAGAAACTCAGCATGAAGGGCTGGGTCAGCATGTCCCCGGCCCCCTGGGGGCTGACCAGTTTGGGATCGATCACCTCGAGTTGATGGATGAGGTTGGGCAGACCGTCACCGGCTATCAACACCCCGGCCAGCAGGGCCCCGGTGCCTATCAGCATGATGATCCCCTGCAGGGCATCCGTCATCACCACGGCGCGAAAACCGCCGATCACCGTGTAGAGCAGCACGCAGCTGGCAAACAGGAAGAGCCCCTGCTGGTAGCTAAGACCGGTGGCGGTCTCCAGCAGACGAGCCCCGCCGATGAACTGCACCACCATGGTGGCGATGAAGGCGAGAATGATGGTGACCGAACCCAGCACCACCACCGCCTTGCTCTGATAGCGGGCCCACAGCATGTCGTTGATGGTCACCGCATTGACCCGGCGGGCGATGATGGCGAATTTCTTGCCAAGCACCCCCAGAGTGAGCCAGACGGTGGGCAGCTGGATCATCGCCAGCAGTACCCATCCCAGCCCAATCTTGTAAGCGGCGCCAGGGCCGCCGATAAACGAAGAGGCCGAGGTGTAGGTCGCCACCAGGGTCATGGCCAGCACCAGGCCACCCATGCTGCGATTGCCGATGAAGTACTCCTGCATGAAGTCTCCACCCTGGCGACGGCGGCTGGCCCAGTAGCCGATACCAAGCACCAGCAGCAGATAGATGAGCAGCGGCAGCAACAGTTCAATATTCATGACGGGGCTCCTGCGGGCTGGGTAACTCGGGGCTGAGGGGGATCTCGATAAACGGCAGGTTCACCATGAAGGCCTCTATTCCCATCAACAGCTGCGGTGCAGGCATCGGTAGTTGATCAAGCTTCATGACGGGGCTCCTGCTGGCTTGGCAATGCTGAGTCGAGGGGGATCTCGATAAACGGCAGGTTCACCATGAAGGCCTCTATTCCCATCAACAGCTGCGGTGCAGGCATCGGTAGCTGATCAAGCTTCATGACGGGGCTCCTGAGGGCTTGGCAACTCGGGGTCGAGGGGGATCTCGATAAACAGCCAGTTCACCATGACAGCGCAGAGCACCATGAACAGCAGGGGCATCAGCATGCAACTGAGCAGGAACCAGAGGGGCATACCCCCATACTGAAGCGTCTCGGGAATGAAATAGGCACAGCCATACCAGGCGACGAAATAGAGCAGGGTCAGCAGCAGGCAGAGGGTGGCTTCCCGGCGGGCGAGGTTGAAACGAGACATGTTGAATGCAGCCTCCAGAGAGTGAAGGGCGCAAGGATAACAAAAAAGGGCCATGTCGCCATGGCCCTTTTATTCGGGTCTCTTACAGACTCAACGTCTGGTGCAGATGATGGTTGTTACACGCCATCTTGCCCAGCGGCACTGTCTGCATTGAGCGGTCCTTACAGACCCAACTTCTTGTGCAGGTAGTGGATGTTGGTGCCACCGTGCTGGAAGTTTTCGTCCTTCATGATCTCTTTTTGCAGCGCCACGTTGGTCTTGATCCCTTCGACGACCAGTTCGTCCAGAGAGTGACGCATACGCGCGATGGCGATGTCGCGGTTCTCACCGTAACAGATCAGCTTGCCAATCATGGAGTCGTAGTAAGGCGGCACCTTGTAGCCAGCGTAGATGTGGGAATCCCAACGCACGCCCATGCCACCCGGCGCATGGAAGCGCTGGATGAGGCCAGGAGACGGCATGAAGGTGGCCGGATCTTCGGCATTGATCCGGCATTCGATGGCATGGCCACGGATGCGGATGTCCTGCTGGGTGATAGACAGGGGCTGGCCGGCGGCGATGCGCAGCTGCTCCTTGATCAGATCCACGCCGGTGACCATCTCGGTGACCGGATGCTCAACCTGGATACGGGTGTTCATCTCGATGAAGTAGAACTCGCCGTTCTCGTACAGGAACTCGAAGGTACCGGCACCGCGGTAGCCGATTTCGAGGCAGGCGCGCACACAGCGCTCACCGATGAACTTGCGCATCTCTTCGGTGATGCCCGGTGCCGGTGCCTCTTCGACCACTTTCTGGTGGCGACGCTGCATGGAGCAGTCACGCTCGCCCAGATAGATGGCGCTGCCCTGACCGTCAGCCAATATCTGAATTTCGATATGGCGTGGGTTTTCCAGGTACTTCTCCATGTAGACCATGTCGTTCTTGAAGAACTGGCCTGCTTCGGATTTGGTCAGGGCGATGGCGGCAGCCAGCTCGGCTTCACTGCGCACCACGCGCATGCCGCGACCACCACCGCCACCGGCGGCCTTGATGATCACCGGATAGCCGATGCGCTTGGCGACACTGGCGTTGTGCTTGGTATCGCTGTCGACCGGGCCGTCGGAGCCGGGGACGCAGGGCACACCGGCCTTCTTCATGGCTTCGATGGCGGAAACCTTGTCACCCATCAGGCGAATGGTTTCGGCGCGCGGGCCGATGAAGATGAAGCCGGACTGCTCGACCACTTCGGCGAAGTCGGCGTTTTCGGAGAGGAAACCGTAGCCGGGGTGGATGGCGACGGCCCCCGTCACCTCGGCGGCGGCGATGATGGCCGGCACATTGAGGTAGGATTCCCCGCTGGCAGGCTTGCCGATGCAGATGGATTCGTCGGCCAGCAGCACATGTTTGAGCTCCCGATCGGCGGTGGAGTGAACGGCCACTGTCTTGATCCCGAGCTCTTTGCAGGCGCGCAGGATCCGCAGGGCAATTTCACCGCGGTTGGCGATGACTACTTTGTCCAACATGGGTGAATATCCCCTTATTCGATGATGAACAGCGGCTCGTCGAATTCGACGGCCTGGCCATTCTCGACCAGAACGGCCTTGATCACGCCAGCCTTGTCAGATTCAATCTGGTTCATCATTTTCATGGCTTCGACGATGCACAGGGTGTCACCGACATTGACTTGCTGACCGACTTCCACGAAGGGTTTGGCTTCCGGGCTGGAGGAGCGATAGAAGGAGCCAACCATGGGGGAGCGCATCAGGTGACCACTCGGGGCGGCAGCCTCGGCGGTGGCAGCAGCAGGGGCGGCGACTGCGGCAGCGGCAGGTGCCATGGCAGGCTGCATCATCATCTGTGGTGCGACGTTGACCTGGCCGGAGAAATTACGGCTGATGCGAACAGACTCTTCCCCTTCGGAGATTTCCAGCTCGGCGATGCCGGACTCTTCAACCAGTTCAATCAGCTTTTTGATTTTGCGGATATCCATTAGCATTCTCTTTCTTCTTTGTCTGATCAGTGATTATCAAGCCGTGCCAAGTGACGCACAGCCGCGGTTAAAGCAAAGGTATAACCATCCGGCCCGAGTCCACAGATGACCCCTTTCGCGACATCAGACAGATAAGAGTGATGGCGGAACGGCTCTCTGGCATGGACGTTGGAGAGGTGCACCTCGATAAAGGGGATAGCAACCCCCAGCAGGGCATCTCGCAGCGCGACACTGGTATGGGTGAAGGCGGCAGGATTGATGATGATAAAATCCACCTGGCCCATGGCCTGGTGGATGCGCTCCAGCAGCAGATGTTCGGCGTTGGATTGCAGGTGGTCCAGTGTGACACCGAGTTGGCTGGCCTGGCGCTGCAGATCGGCGACGATCTCGTCGAGGGTCTGGCTGCCGTAGATACCGGGTTCCCGTTTGCCCAGCAGGTTCAAGTTAGGACCGTTGAGCAGAAGAATGCGGTGATGTTGCGACATAATGAGTACATCCTCGATGATAATGCTGTTAACTATCAGCTATCTTGCGGATGACCAGAAATCTAGCCATTTTTTGCGCAATTCGGTGTGCACTGACACACAGTTTTCGCAATTATATTGATTTCGTGAAAATTAGCAGCATTTTACTGGTCTAATCTCTACATCTGGCTGTTTATTGAGCATATTGATGCGCGGAGCCGCTCTGCCGCAGTGCCCGCCTCTTCAGGCTTTCCAGACACGATAAAGCCGGCACAAGGCCGGCTTTGTCGATCAGCAAGCGAAGGGGATCATGCCGCCTCTGACTTCTCGCGGATAAGTTTGTCCACGACCCCCGGATCCGCCAGGGTGGAGATATCTCCCAGGCTGTCGGTCTCGCCGGTGGCTATCTTGCGCAAGATCCGACGCATGATCTTGCCGGAACGGGTCTTGGGCAGCCCCTCGGCCCAGTGGATCACGTCCGGCGTGGCGATGGCGCCTATCTCCTTGCGCACCCACTCCTTCACTTCCTTAAGCAGCTCGCGGCTCGGCTCTTCCCCGGCGATCAGGGTGACATAGGCGTAGATGCCCTGACCCTTGATCTCGTGAGGCACCCCCACCACGGCCGCTTCGGCAATCTTGGGATGGGCGACCAGGGCCGACTCTATCTCGGCGGTACCCATGCGGTGGCCGGAGACGTTGAGTACATCATCGACCCGACCGGTGATCCAGTAGTAGCCATCCTCGTCGCGACGAGCGCCGTCGCCGGTGAAGTAGCGACCGGGGAAGGTGGAGAAATAGGTCTGCTCGAAACGCTCATGGTCGCCGAACACGGTACGCATCTGACCCGGCCAGGAGTCGGTGATCACCAGGTTGCCCTCGGTGGCGCCCTCCAGTGGCTCGCCCAGGTTGTCTACCAGTGCCGGTTGTACCCCGAAGAAGGGACGGGTGGCCGAGCCGGGTTTGAGGTCGGTGACGCCGGGCAGGGGGCTGATCAGGATGCCGCCGGTCTCGGTCTGCCACCAGGTGTCGACGATGGGGCAGCGCTCATCGCCTATGGTGCGGTAGTACCACTCCCAGGCTTCCGGGTTGATGGGCTCTCCCACGGACCCCATGATGCGCAGACTGGCACGAGAGGTGCCTTCGATGGCCTCTTTGCCTTTGGCCATCAGGGCACGGATGGCGGTCGGTGCCGTATAGAGGATGCTGACCTGGTGCTTGTCCACCACCTGGCTCATGCGGTTGGTGGCCGGGTAGTTGGGCACCCCTTCGAACATGAGGGTGGTGGCACCGTTGGCGAGCGGCCCATAGACCAGATAGGAGTGGCCTGTCACCCAGCCCACGTCGGCGGTACACCAGTAGATGTCCTCTTCGTGGTAGTCGAACACGTACTTGAAGGTGAGCGCCGCATAGACCAGATAGCCGCCGGTGGTGTGCAGCACCCCCTTGGGTTTGCCGGTCGAGCCCGAGGTGTAGAGCACGAACAGCGGGTCCTCGGCGTTCATCGCTTCGGGCGGGCAGTCGCTGCTTGCCGTGGCCATGGCCTCGTGCCACCAGAGATCCCGTGCGCCGTGCCAGGCAACCTGACCGCCGGTGCGCTTGAGCACTATCACTTTCTCGATACGGGTTTCGGGGTTGGCGAGGGCGTCGTCGACGTTCTTCTTGAGGGGCACGGCACGACCGCCGCGCAGCCCCTCATCGGCGGTGATGACGATGGAGGAGCCGGAGTCGATGATGCGGCCGGCCAGGGCCTCGGGGGAGAAGCCACCGAAGACGATGGAGTGAACGGCGCCGATGCGGGTACAGGCCAGCATGGCCACGGCGGCTTCCGGCACCATGGGCATGTAGAGACAGACCACATCGCCGCGTTTGACCCCTTGGGCTTTGAGCACGTTGGCAAACTTGCACACTTCACCGTGCAGCTCGCGGTAGGTCAGCTTGCGATCCTCGGCCGGGTTGTCCCCTTCCCAGATGATGGCGACCTTGTCGCCACGCTCGTGGAGATGACGGTCGAGGCAGTTGGCGGAGACGTTGAGCTGGCCATCTTCGAACCATTTGATGGAGACGTGACCGGGATCGTAGGAGCTGTTCTTGACCTTGGTATAGGGCTTCATCCAGTCGATGATCTTGCCTTGCTCTCCCCAGAAGGCATCGGGATCCTGCACCGAGGCCCGATACATGGCCTCATAGCCGGCCTTGTCCAGCAGGGCGTCCTGGCTGATGTGGGATTTGACCGGGTAGACCTTGTGCTCGCTCATTGTTCACTCCTTTGAATACATCTTCTTAATGATTACATAACAACTTATACCTTTGCCGAGGGAGGGCAATTAGACTTTTGGATAGCCGTGCGCTAGCGCCCACTTAGTGTTTCAAACGGCGTCTTTTGCCGGTTCAAGGTTTGGGTGAGGGCTGGCGGCGGGGGCGTGTCGGTATGCTGGGGGGCTGGCGAAGAGAGTGCCAAAGCGAAGAGAGTGCCAAAGAAAGTGCCGAAGTGGCCATTCTCAGGGGACCTTGGTTGGCGCGGGGCAAGGCAGGCCGGTGCGGGTTAGCCCTTCTGACGGCCGAAGGCCTGAAGACCGCGCACCAGCACCAGCAAGCTGAGGATGTGGAAGGGCAGCGCCAGTGCCCACAGCTGCCACCAGTTGGGTTCCCCCGCATAGCAGTTGATGAAGGCCACCCAGGCGACCAGCAGGGTCAGCATGCCAGCGAGCTGAAAGCGGCGGCGCAGCACCACTTCTACCCCCAGATTGGCGAGATAGAGCGTCAGCAGCACACCGCCAAACCCGGTGAGCTGGGCGCTGCCATAGAGGTCACGGTTGCTGTCAAACAGCAACCTGATGAGGGGAGTCAGGCCCTGCTCGCTCGGGATCAGGGCGAGTAGCCAGCAGGCGATGAGCAACAGGGCCGTCTTCATGACTCAGGACTCCTGGCCCTGAACCAGGCTGAGGTAATTGGCATCCATCACCAGGAAGACCCCGAGCAGGCGGGCGCAGGCGCCATAGAAGCCGAAGGCATCTTTGGCACGGCACCCCTGTTCGAAGCGTTCGAACCAGCCGAGCAGGTGGTCATGCAGCAGTGCAGCCTGTTCGGCGAGCCAGCGGCTGCGCTCGTCGGCGTTGGTGGCTTCGGCGGCGCGAATGATGAGGTTGCCCATCAGATCCAGTTCGATGGCCAGGTGATCTTCCGGCTCCTTGTACTTGTCGCTGACGCTGATGCCAAGCCGGGTGAGGCGCGCCTGCATCAGGGTCATGGGCGCCTGCATCAACAAGCCCCCTTCGCCGCGATAGAGGGATTCATAAGGCGGCACCCCTTGCTTGGGGTCACTGAGGAACAGACCGGCGAAATCGGCGGCCAGCTCCAGCTGGCGATCGGGGCGCACCAGCAGACGGGCGATGGCGTCGTTGAGCTCGGCCACGGCGTCACGCATGGGATCCAGGGTCGAGAGACTCTTCAAGAAGCTGCGCACGTCGTAGCTATCGTATTCGGCGATCTGCTCATCAGACAGTTCGGCGGCAAACAGGGTGGCAAACCACCAGTAGAGTTCGGCCCTGCGTTCGCTTGTGGCCAGAAATTCCTGCATTTTTCCTCCGTTGATGACAATCGGGAGCCATGATGGCCCCCGATTCTAACGACTTTGATAATAAAGGAAACCGTGGTTTCCCTTTTGTCCGGGCTAGCCTCGTTGGCTCGCCGCCCGAGCCGGGAACATGGGGTCTATGCCCGCTGCCGTGTCGGGCGCGCCAAAGGCGGTGATGGCCGGGATGGTGCCTTCGAACTTCTCGACGTCCACCAGGGCGGTGTGTGCCGTGGTGGCCTGGGAGAGGCGAGAAGCGCCGATATCGGCAGTCAACACGTTCGGGTCGCCATAGGTGCACAGGGTGCCCACCTTGCCCCCCTCCTGGGGGCCATACCAGGCACCTTCGTGGATGCGCACCACCCCGGGGGCGTAGTCCTCGCTCACCACCAGTCCCGCCAGCACCTGACCACGGGCGTTGAAGGCGCGCACCAGATCGCCATCCTTGAGACCGCGTGCCTTGGCATCTTGCGGGCTCATGTAGAGTGGCTCCCGCCCCTGCACCGCGTAGCTGGTGCGGAAGTGGTCCGAGGAGCAGAGCTGGCTGTGCAGCCGCTTGTCCGGGTGGCAAGATTGCAGATGCAGCGGATAGCGCTGGCTGCCAGAACCACCGTGGGAGCGCTCATAGGGTTCAATCCAGACCGGATGGCCGGGGCAATCGGCGTAACCGAAGTCGGCGATGGTCTTGGAATAGATCTCGATGAGGCCGGATGGCGTGCCGAGCGGCTCCAGATCTGGCTCCTGACGGAACGCCGCGTGGCGCACCCAGGGCTCACCCGCAGGCAGACTGACGAAGCCCTCTCCGTGCCAGAACTGGCTGAAGCGAGGCAAACGAATACCGATGCCGCGACCCTGCAGGCGGGCGTCGTCATAGATGCTCTGGATCCACTCCAGCTTGCTCTTGCCGCCGGTGAACTCGGCCTCGCGCCCGAAGCGGCGGCAGAGATCGGCGAAGATATCGTAGTCGTCGCGGGCTTCGAACAGCGGATCCACAATCTTGTGCATCGCCAGGATGCCGGCATTGGCATGGGAACCCCACTGCTCGATGTCATCGCGCTCGTAGGTGGTGGTGGCGGGCAACACTATGTCGGCGAAGCGGCAGCTGGCGGTCCACTGGTGATCGATGCTGACCACGGTCTCCAGCTTGCGCCAGGCCGCGATCATCTTGTTGCGATCCTGCTGGTGATGGAAGGGGTTGTTGCCGCAGAACACCGCCATCTTCATTTCCGGGTAGGTGATGGTCTGGCCGTTGAAGTCGATGGTCTGCCCCGGATTGAGGATGCAGTCCACGAAGCGCGCCACCGGGATGTACTTGGAGTACCCCTTGAAGTCGCCGTCATGGATCGGCTTGGCGCCGGGGATGACGGAGCTGAAGCCGGACATGATGGGGCCGGTCGAGGTGATGGTACCGGCACCGTTGTAGTGCCAGCCAAAGCCGAATCCCCCCCCGGGCAGGCCAATCTGGCCCAGCATGGCGGCCAGTACCACCAGCATCCAGGCGTACTGTTCGCCGTGGTGCATGCGCTGCACGCACCAGCCACCGATGAGCTGGGTTCGTCCGCCTGCGAGGGTGCGGGCCAGCTCGCGTATGGTGTCGGCGGAGATGCCGCAGAGGGGGGCGGCCCAGTCGGCGTCCTTGGCTTGACCGTCCTGCTCCCCCAGCAAGTAAGGCAGAAACTTGTCGTAGCCGGTGGTGTACTCCTTGAGGAACTTGGCATCGTGCAGACCCTCGCTGTGCAGGGTGTGCGCCAGGGCCAGCATCAAGGGGAGATCCGTCTGGGGGTTGAGGGCGACCTGCTCGCAGCCAAGGAACTTCTGGGTCTTGGACTTGACCGGATCGACGCTGATCACCCGGATCTCGCCCCTGGCGACCTTCTCCCTGAGCTGCTCCCAATAGGCATAGACCCCGTGATCCGGCACCAGCCAACCCACCTGCAGGTTCTTGATGGGATCGGATCCCCAGATGACGATGGTCTTGCTGTGCTCCAGCACCAGGGGCCAGGAGGTCTGCTGTTCGTACACCTCCATGGCGCCCGCCACGTGGGGCAGGATCACCTGGGCGGCGCCGGTGGAGTAATCCCCTGCCTTGCTCAGATAGGTGCCGTGCAGGTTCATGGCACGGCCCAGCATGGCACCGGCGGAGTGGAACTTGCCCACCGATTGCCAGCCGGAGTGGCCGGCATAGAGGGCGCTCGGGCCATGGTTTTTCTGCACTCGTTCCAGCTCGTGATAGAAGAAGTCCAGGGCCTGGGACCAGCTGACGCGCACGAAGCGATTCTGGCCACGCTCCTGGGTATCGGAGAGGTGTCCCTTGCGCAGCCAATCGAGGCGCACCATGGGGTAGCGGACGCGGGAGGGGTTGTAGACCACCTCACGCAAGCCTTGCAACATCTCGGTCGGGTGTTTGTCATGCTCGAATGGCCGGGTCTCGACCCAGCGCCCCTCGACCACCCGGGCGCGAAACGCACCCCAGTGGGAACCTGACAGCACCAGCTTGTCCTGGGCCTCGGCGGCTTGCACCGCACGGCCCAGCAAGGAGGGGCCGACCAGGGCCGCCGCGCCACCGGCCAGCATGCCCCCCAGAAAACCACGTCGGGAAACTGTGATCATTGTGTCTGTCCTCTTTCAAATGGGGTTAGTGCTGGCCCTGACCACCGGTATCGGCGGCGTGGCTTTGCAGATATTTGAGCAGGGTGCGCTCTTCCTCTTTGCTGAGGCGGTAGTAGGCAGACATCGCCTTGAGCCCGGAGATCCAGCCGTTGGCGGTGAAGTGGGCCGGATCCGGCGCCCCGTGGCAGGAGTTGCAGGTGGATTTGTACATCTCGCCGGCGTAGTCCCAGATGGGTTTGAGTGAGGATTCGAGCCCCTGGCCGTCGACCCAGGCACTCACCTTCACCTGCTGCCACTGGATATGGGTGGCCGGATCCGTCTGCTCGGCGAGGATCTGTTCACCGGCCTTGAGCTCGTCGCGCACCGTGGCGACGAAGACTCGCTTGCCCATGTACTCGCTCAGCACCCGACCCTTGCCGTCACGTTCGCGCCAGCCTTCGATGTTGACCCTGAGCCGATCGCCACTGCGTTCCAGCACCTCGATACGGGAGGCGGGCAGCAGGCGCCCGGCCGGCTCGCTCGCCGTCTGGCTGGCAAACAGGTCCTTCTCGCCCAGGCTGTAGAGCACCTCGGCGGCCGGTGCCGCTATGGCCTCTGCCTGCAACTTGGCGAAGCTGGCCCTGAAGCCCCCCGCCATGTTGGGCAGCTCATGGGCGATGCCCTTGTGGCACTCGATGCAGTTCATGTTCTTGGCGGCGGCATCTTTCATGGCCAGGGCCGCGGCGGGGGACTGCTTGGCGTGATCCATGTTGTCGTAGCTGTGGCAGGACTTGCAGGTCTTGGAGTTCTGGCTGCTCATCCGTGCCCAGACCCGCTCGGCCAGGTGCAGACGCCTGTCCTCGAACTTCTCCTGGGTATCGATGCTGTGGCCGATGAACTGCTGATAGAGATCGTTGGCCGCCTCCATCTTGCGTACCACCTTGCCGACGAAGTCTTTGGGCTGATGGCAATCGGTGCAGATGGCCTGCACCCCTGAGGCGTTCTTGAAGTGCACCGACTCCTTGTACTCGGGGTAGACGGTGCTCTCCATGGTGTGACAGGAGACACAAAATTCGAGGCTGCTGGTCTTCTCGAAGCCGTAATGCAGACCCACCGAGCCCGCCAGGGTCACGCCGACGCCGACCAGTACCAGGGCCAGTACCGACCAGCGTCGACTGGGAGTGCGCAGCCATTGCCACAGTTTTTTCATGAGTGTTTGCTCTTAGGACTCTTTTGATGGGCTCATGATAGGGAGATGCTGTGAACAGGGTTGGCGGGGGAAATGAATGAAATAGGGGTATTTATGACAAAATATGAATAGAATAATGACCCTGTTACTGCTGTGGAATCTACCGATGCGCCCTCATATCCTGGTTGTTGAAGACGATGCCGTGACCCGCGAGAAGCTGGTCGGCTATTTCGAGCGTGAGGGCTATCGGGTGAGCGCGGCGGGTGACGGCAAGGAGATGCGGGCCCTGATGGCGCGTGATAGCGTCTCCCTGGTGATGCTCGACATCAACCTGCCCGGTGAGGATGGCCTGCTGCTGACCCGTGAGCTCAGGGCCCAGAGTACGGTTGGCATCATCTTGGTGACGGGGCGCAGCGATGCGGTGGACAGGATCGTCGGCCTGGAGATGGGGGCCGACGACTATGTCACCAAGCCGTTCGAGTTGCGCGAGCTGCTGGTGCGGGTCAAAAACTTGCTGTGGCGCATCGCCCTGATGGGCAGCCAGATTCAGGCCGAGGCGAGCGATGATGCGGTACGTTTTGGCCCCTGGCGCTTCGACATTCCCCGCCGCCAGCTCAGCAAGGATGGCATTGCCGTGCGCCTGACCAAGGCGGAATATGAGCTGCTGGTGGCCTTCGTGGCTCACCCTGGCCGGGTGCTGAGCCGGGAGCGGATCCTCTCCCTCATCAGTCACCGCGGCGACGGCCCAGGGGATCGCACCATAGACGTGCTGATCCGCCGCCTGCGCGGCAAGATGGAACAAAGTCCCCAGGATCCCCAGCTGTTTGTCACAGTGCATGGCGAGGGATACCTGTTCGCCGCCGATATCCACTCCTGAGTCATGCCGCTGAGAGCGATACCAGCCTCTCAGCGCCCCAGTTGTTTGTCACCGTATATGGCGAAGGGTATCTGTTCGCCGCCGATATCCACTCCTGAGTCATATCGTGGAGGGAGATGCCAGCCTCTCAGTGCCCTAGGGGTTTGTCACGGCACATGGACATCGCATGCTTGCGAGGTCACACCCGCACCGGCCGCGCTACTGGGTCCTGAACAGTACCTGGTGGCAGTGAGGACAGGCGTATTGATGGCGAAAGTCGGCGAGATGTACCAGACCCTGGGCTTGCAGATGTTGGTGACCGCAGTGGTGGCAGGCTATCTGGTCATCGACCCGGGACTCGGGGTGCAGGATCAGGTACTGCTCCCGGGTTGGCAGGGCCTGCCAGCCAGCTCGGTTGGCCCGTTTGCGCCCGGCACAATAGTAGACCCAATAGAAGATGAAAAAGACCAACACTATCAGTAAAAACAGGGGGTTGTTCATGGTGATTTCCTCTTTGTGCTAAGGGGGCTGGCATAGCGCATGGGGGGCATCAGGGGGGTCAGATCTTTGACGAGCAGTTGACCTCGCTCATCGGCGCGCCCCTCTTTGCGCCAGCCTTGGCGCAGATAGAAGCATTCGGCGGCGAGATGGGTCGGCACATAACGCAACCCGGCCGAGGTACTGCCTGCGGCGCGGATCCGTTGCAGCGCCTGTTCCAGCAACCAGCGTCCCAGACCGCGGCCCCGCCATTGCGGCACCAGATAAAACAGATAGATGTATCCCCCCAGGCTGCCATCCATGCGTGCCATGGCGGGCGCCAACTCAAGCTGACCGATGGGGCTGTGATGACGCCAGAGGTGCAGCAACCCCTGGGGCTGTTCCCGTGTCAGGGTATCGAGCCAGACCCGCGTCTGCGCCTCATCAAAGCCGGCGACGCTGCCATGACTGATGCACCAGGCATCGCGGTGGCAGGCCAGAGCAAACTCGGGATAGAGGTCAAGGCAGGCAGGCTTGAGTCTGAGGCTGGTCATCTGCTTCTCCTACCGTGTCACAGGTTGAACAGACAAAAAGGTTCATATGGAGATCGTGCAGCCATCATATGAGGGGCTTGCCCGAGGAACCATGACGAGGGTCAGGTTTCGCGACAAAGAAGTGACAATCGAATCCTGGTACAGCTCCGGTTCAGCATCGGTGTCTAAAAAGACCCCATGAACGGCCTGTCCGGCAGCTTGTCGTCTGTCAGCCCTCGCTCTTGGCCCTCTGCAGATGAGTGACGCGTCGCTGCGCCTGAGCTAGTGCCCGGTGGAGTGGTTGCTGGGTTCGACCCGATAGACGGGGCGAAAATTGGGATCAGACAGGGTGCGGCTGTCTGTCATCATGGCACTGCTCAGGGTGAGGATAGGGGGGCCCATATGGCGAGGGCATTGCTGCTCATCGGCCTGGGGGGATTGCAGCAGACAGACGGCCTGGGCAACGGCCAGACGGCCTTGCTCGCGCATCTGGTCGCTGTTTGCCAGGGCCAGTTTGCCGCGCAGCAGGGCGCGCTCCACCCCGTGGCTGGAATAGATGGCGAGCACCGCGGGCTGGCGGGACTGGCTGGTTGTCGCGTCATCCGGGCTGCGCCGCGTCAATTCGTTCACCGCCACCTCGGCGGCCATGGCCCCTCCCACCAGGTAATCCAGATGGGGATGCTGGGTCAGCAGTTGCTGTACCAGAGTGCGCTGGATCTCGCGGCTGTTGTCGCCGCGCAGGGTGTCGACCAGCTCGACCGCACTGCCGTCAATGGCGGCGGTGAAGCCGGGCTCGACCACCTGATTGCCGCCTCGCCCCTCGGGGCCCGGCAACAAGGCCACTCGCACCGGCGGCGTGCCAGCCGGGTGACGCTCCGCCAACCAGTGGCCGATGCGCCAGCCCATCTGATACCAGGCCACCCCCACCTGGGCGACGACCAGATCCGATGGCAGGGCATTGACCAGCCCGAACACCGGCAAGGGGCTCTGGCGAATGGCGTTGGCCAGCGCCGGGCCGTCGACGGCGCCGAGCAAGATGGCATCGCTCCCCTCTCTGGCACACTCATCGAGCTGGCGAGCCTGCTCGACCTGGGCACCATAACCGCCCGCTTCATGGACCCGCAAGCCGACACCGAGCCGCCTGGCCTCTTCCACCATGCCCTGATTGACCGAGAGCCAGTAGGCATCGCGAAGGTGCGGATAGAGGGCGCATAGCACCCATGGTTGCGTGGCCCGCTCGGGCCCCGTCCAGGTGGTCACGGGGGATGTCTGCGGCGCTTCCGTGGCCGTGGGCCAGCGCTGGATCTCGAAGGCCGCATGGGCGAATGCAGGGGGCAAGGTGAGCAGCAGGCTGAGGATCAGGCATCGCATGGCGGCGGCTTTTGTTAGAGTGTGAGGCCATATTATCCCGACAATCACTGTGACAACCAAGAGGCCCTGTTGTGCGAACTCTCTCCGGTCTTGGCGGCAAGCTGCTGCTCGCCTTCTCCCTGATGGCCCTGCTGACCCTGACTGCCTCCCTGGTCGGCTGGTTTGGCCTCAGTCATCTGGGCACCCTGGACCGACGTCTGCAACACACCTTGTTGACCCTGGATGGCGCCCGGGAGCTGGCCCAGGTGAGCAGCGACATACTCGCCTCCTCCCGTCTGCTCACCATGGCGGCCAACGAGGCGGAGCGTACCCACCAGGGCCGATTGCTGACCCTGCAGGGCCAGCAGCTCCAGCGCCTGCTGGGTCAGCTTGGGGAGGGGCGCGAGCAGGATCCAGACTGGCAGTCTCTCGATCAGTTGGGCCTAGCCATTCTCGGCAATGTGGGGCAGCAGGGGCGGCTGGTGGGTGAGCGGTTGGCGTTGCAGGGGCAGGGGGAGCCACTGCGCGCCGAACTGGTGGCGGCCGCTGGTCGAGTCGCCGAGCTGGCGCGCAGCCAGATGGAGAATGCCCAGACGGTGACGGTGGCCAACATCGGCGGCCTCTATCGTCTGCAGGGGGAAGCCGCTCGCTCGGCGCTCGATACCCTGCTCGAACAGGATCTCGACTGGCTCGAGCAGATGACGGAGCTGCGCCACCGTACCCTGATGCAGCAGCAGCGGATCGAGGAGCTGTGGCGAGCCGAGCGTGGTGAGCGCCTCGACAGCTTGATGAGCGATTATGCACAGGACTTGGCGGTGATCCGGCTCAGGGCAGGGGCCGTGGCCGATCCGGGGCGCAGTCAGAAGGTGAGGGAGGCACTGAGTCAATTGGCGCAAGGGGAGCGACTCGCCCAGACACGCCGCCAATGGCTGGGGGTGGGTCAGGCCCTGGTCGCGCTCTCGGCCAGCAATCAGGTATTGATGGAGCGACTCAATCGCAACGTGGCAGAACGGGTCAAAGGGGCACGCAGCTCCCTCGAGCAGAGCCAGCAGCAGCTTAGCGAGCGACTGACCCAGACCAGACATGCACTGGGGGTGATCGGTGTCCTGACCTTGCTGTCGCTCGGGCTGCTGATGTGGCGCTTCGTCTATGGCCGCATTGTCTGGCCGTTGCAGCGCACCACCCGCAGCCTCAGCGCCCTGGCCCAGGGGGATCTGGGCCAGCCCCTCGTCCCTGTCAGCGGGCGGGATGAACTGGCGCGGCTTGCTCAGGCCCTTGGGGTCTTTCGCGACAACGCCATCGAGCTGCGCCGTTATCAGCAAGCGCTCGAATCCCGGGTCGCGGAGCGCACCGATCAGCTCAGCCTGGCCAATGTGCGTCTCAACGAAGAGGTGGCCAAGCAGGCTCAGGCCAGGGCCGAGGCGGAGCAGGCCAACCGCGCAAAATCCATCTTCCTCGCCACCATGAGCCACGAAATTCGCACCCCCATGAACGGCATACTCGGTGGACTCAGCCTGCTGGAGGAGACAGGACTGAGTCCGGGCCAGCAGCGCTATCTGGCCGCCATCAGCCAGAGCGGCGAGTCCCTGCTCGAGATCCTCAATGACATACTCGACTACTCCAAGATAGAGGCGGGTCACCTGGAGGCCAGGCGGGCGCCCTTCGATCTCCATGGGCTTGCCGATGAGCTGTTGGCGCTGTTTCGCCCAAGAGCCGAGGCCAAGGGGCTGCTATTGAGCCTGTCAGTGGCCCCCGAGCTGCCACGCGCCGTGGAGGGGGATGGCGGCAAGCTGCGCCAGGTACTGGCCAATCTGCTCGGCAATGGCATCAAGTTCACCCGCAGCGGCGAGGTGCGGCTGAGCCTCTCCTCTCTGGGCTGCCATGGGCCCTGCCCCCAGCCCTGCATCCTGTTCACGGTGAGCGATAGCGGGCCCGGCATACCGGCGAGCGAGCAGGAGCGGGTATTCGAGGCATTTCGCCAACGCCGTCGGGATGCGGGTCATCAGGGCGGGACCGGGCTGGGGTTGGCCATCAGCCGCCGCCTGGTCGGCGCCATGGGGGGGGAGCTGCAACTCGCCAGCGAGCCGGGTCAGGGTTGCCGCTTCTCCTTCAGTCTGGCGCTGCAACCCACCGCCTTGTTGCGACCGCGCCAGCAGGCCCGCATCAGCCTCAACGAGCCGCGGGACATCCTGCTGGTGGAGGATAACGAGATCAATCGGCTGGTGGCCGAGGGGATGCTGCTGCGCCTCGGTCATCGGGTGGTGATGGCCGAGGATGGCCGCACCGCCCTGGCCGCCATCACGGCGCGCCCCTTCGATCTGGCCCTGCTCGACATCAATCTGCCAGACATGGATGGCATCAGCCTGCGCGAGGATCTCGCCGCCATCAGCGAGGAGGAGCATGGTCAACCCCTGCCCGCTATCGCCATCTCGGCCCAGATGTACCCGGAAGATATACAGCACTGCCTGGGGAGCGGCTTTGCCGGGTTCGTCGGCAAGCCGGTACGGCTGGCTGAGCTGGCAGACAGCATCGCCGGGATCTTCATCCCACCGATGAACCCACATGCCTTGCAGTCCGCCCTGCCTGTTGCCGATGGCCAGGCAAGGGAGGAGGAGATGGCGCCTCCTCATGTCGGGTATTCGCGGCATGCCGGGCCCTGGGAGGCAGATCCTGCCGAGCTTGCCGCCGTGGGAGCCATATTGGATGAGGATCTCCGCCAACTGGGCAGCAAGCGCATCGCGACCATGCTGAGGTTGTTCGAGCAGCAGGGAGAGGGGTTGGTGAGCGAGCTGCTGGTGACGGCCCCCGGCGAGGCGCGTCGTCGGCTCGCCCACAAGCTCAGGGGCAGCGCCGCCAGTCTGGGGCTGAACGCCTTGGCCGCCCTCTGCGAGCAGCTGGAGGCGGGGCAGGGGGATCCCGAGGCGCTGGCACGCCAGTGGCCTCAGGCGTTGGCCGCCCTGGCGCTGTGGCGACGGGCCCAGGGATGGGCTGAGGAGTCAGGGAGCCGGTGAGACTATGGTGCGGGCGGTGGCGGCCGGACTGTGGGGGCTCCGGGCCAAGGTGGCGCAGGATCTGGCCTGCCTCGGCGATGTGGTGGCGCTGCCCATCGCCCCTCTGCTGCTCTGCCTGCTGCGCGAACGCCCGCTCTCCTCCCTGACTCAGGCTTGCTGCAATAGCCTGGCAATCCCGCCCACCGTTGACTCTCCTGGTGTCGCCCTGGCTGGCCGAGTCCTGATGCCGCCGCTGCTGAGGCCATGTTGCATCTGGCAGGGATAGGGCCTGGCACTCAGCCCGAGCCCCCATTCGGGGAGTGGTGACACTCACTTATGGTTTTTTTTACATATATTCAACATTTTTTTGGGTGGTCGGACTGTCCCTTTGATGTCGCTGCGGTTACAATGCGCGGGCCCCATATCGCCCACGCGCAAACGATTTTCAGGAGATAAACGGATGTTGAAACGTGACATGACCATCGCAGGCTATGACCCTCAGCTGTGGCAGGCCATCACAGACGAAACCCGTCGTCAGGAAGAGCATATCGAACTGATCGCGTCTGAGAACTACACCAGCCCCCGGGTCATGGAAGCCCAGGGCTCCCAGTTGACCAACAAGTACGCCGAAGGCTATCCGGCCAAGCGCTACTACGGTGGTTGCGAGTACGTCGACGTGGTCGAAACCCTGGCCATCGAACGTGCCAAGGAGCTGTTTGGTGCCACTTACGCCAACGTGCAGCCGCACTCCGGCTCCCAGGCCAACAGCGCCGTCTATATGGCGCTGCTGCAGCCGGGCGATACCGTACTGGGCATGAACCTGGCCCACGGCGGTCACCTGACTCATGGCTCCCCGGTCAACTTCTCCGGCAAGCTGTACAACATCATCCCTTACGGCATCGATGAGTCCGGCAAGATTGACTATGACGAGATGGAGCGCCTGGCCGTTGAGCACAAGCCGAAGATGATGATCGGTGGCTTCTCCGCCTACTCCGGTGTGGTTGACTGGGCGCGTATGCGCGAGATCGCCGACAAGATTGGCGCCTGGCTGTTCGTCGACATGGCCCACGTGGCGGGTCTGATCGCCGCTGGCGTCTACCCGAACCCGGTGCCCCATGCTCACATCGTCACCTCCACCACCCACAAGACCCTGGCCGGTCCCCGTGGTGGTCTGATCCTCTCCGCCGCCGATGACGAAGATCTCTACAAGAAGCTGAACTCCGCCGTCTTCCCTGGCGGCCAGGGCGGCCCGCTGATGCACGTCATCGCCGGCAAGGCCGTGGCCTTCAAGGAAGCGCTGGAGCCCGAGTTCAAGACCTACCAGGCTCAGGTTGTCAAAAACGCCAAAGCCATGGCGGCGACCTTCATCGAGCGCGGCTACAAGATCGTCTCCGGCGGCACCGACAACCATCTGATGCTGGTGGACCTGATCGGCCGTGAGCTGACTGGCAAAGAGGCCGATGCGGCCCTTGGCAAAGCCAACATCACCGTCAACAAGAACTCGGTGCCCAATGATCCGCGTTCCCCCTTCGTCACCTCGGGTGTGCGGATCGGCACCCCGGCCATTACCCGCCGTGGTTTCAAGGAAGCCGAGTCCATTGAGTTGACCCACTGGATCTGCGATGTGCTGGACAACCACGACAACGACGAAGTGCTGGCGACAGTGCGCGAGAAAGTGCTGGCCATCTGCGCGCGTCTGCCGGTTTATGCCTGATACGCCAGATATCTTGGTTTGATAACAATGCCACCCTCGGGTGGCATTGTTTTTTGCATTCCGGCCCCGCCATGGGCACCATGCTTGTGCAACCAAGCGAGGAGGCTGCATGCCCAAAGAGACCACCATCACCGACGAGGAAGCGATCCTGTCCATCCGCGCCCAGTACCACTTTCGCCCCGCACCCGAGGGGCTGCTCGCCTGGGATGTGCGCAGGCTGGTGAGGCTCAGCCGTGCGCTGCCAGTGCGCGCGGTGCCGCTTGCGCAGATTGCCGAACTGGACAGCGTGCACTGGTACGGGCATGGCGGCGTGCAGCCCACGGTGCGCAGCATCGTCGAGCACTGCCAGCTGATGCTGGCCGCGGATCTTGCCTATCCCATCATTCTGGATAGCGCGGGCCGGGTCATGGATGGCATGCATCGGGTGAGCAAGGCGCTGATGCAGGGGGCGACCCACATCGATGCGGTGCAGTTCGGGCAAGATCCGATGCCCGACTTTGTGGATTGCGATCCCGATACCTTGCCCTATGACGACTGAATTGGCGTCATTTAAGCCCCAATGCCACCTGCGGGTGGCATTGTTTTTTCTGGGCTTTTACCGGTTTTGGGTGGCCGTGTTACACTGGCTGGCCACGATCCTGGCCCCGCGGGGCAGGAGCCTTTTCCGTTAACGCCGGAGGTCCGATGCATTGCCCTTTCTGTAGTGCCGTTGATACCAAGGTGATCGATTCCCGGTTGGTGGCAGAAGGCCATCAGGTGCGCCGCCGCCGTGAGTGTCTGCTCTGTCATGAGCGTTTCACTACCTTCGAGATGGCCGAGCTGGTGATGCCGCGGGTCATCAAGTCCAATGGCTCGCGCGAGCCCTTCAACGAGGACAAGCTGCGTGCCGGCATACTGCGGGCGCTGGAGAAGCGACCGGTGAGCATGGAGGCCATCGAAAAAGGGGTCAACCACATCAAGTCGCGGCTGCGCGCCACCGGCGAGCGGGAAGTTCCCTCCAAGATGGTGGGCAACCTGGTGATGGACGAGCTCAAGAGCCTCGACAAGGTCGCCTATATCCGCTTTGCCTCCGTCTATCGCAGCTTCGAGGACATCCGCGAATTTGGCGAAGAGATCGCCAAGCTGGAGAAGTAGCCTGGAACAAGGCTCGACATGCGACAGACGAGATTTTCTTCGTCAGTCACCGCTTTGAAGACATTCGTCTTTTTATGTAAATAATGCGGCGAAGAGATCGCCAAGCTGGAGAGGTAAGTCTTTCTGCTAACCCATGTTGCCGCGTCCGATTACGCTGCGCTAATCGAACCTACGATATTGCGCAAAGCCGGGATGTTTTGTCAGAGGAGCCCAGATGTTTAGTCAAGATGATTACCAATGGATGAGTCGGGCCCTCGAACTGGCTCGCCGTGGCCGCTATACCACGGCCCCCAACCCCTGCGTCGGCTGCGTGCTGGTCAAGGATGGCGTCGTGGTCGGCGAGGGCTGGCACCAGCGTGCCGGCCAGCCTCATGCCGAGGTCTATGCCCTCCATGGCGCAGGTGAAGTCGCCCGTGGCGCGACTGCCTACGTGACCCTGGAGCCCTGCTCCCATCATGGCCGCACGCCGCCCTGCGCCGAGGCCTTGATTGAGGCGGGTGTGGCCCGGGTGGTGGCCGCCATGGTCGATCCCAACCCCCAGGTCGGCGGGCGTGGTCTGCGCATGCTTTCCGAGGCCGGCATCAAGACCGACTTCGGTCTGCTCAGCGCCGAGGCCGAAGCCCTCAACCCCGGTTTCTTCAAACGGATGCGCACCGGCTTCCCGCAGGTCACCGTCAAGCTCGGTGCCAGCCTGGATGGGCGCACCGCCATGAAGAGTGGCGAGAGCCAGTGGATCACCGGTCCCCTGGCCCGTGCCGACGTACAGCGGCTGCGGGCCCGCCACGACGCCGTGCTCTCCAGTGCCGAGACGGTGCTGGCCGACGGCGCCTCCCTCAACGTGCGCTGGGACGAGTTGCCAGCCTCGGTCAAGCTTGCCTATCCCAAGGAGAGCCTGCGCCAGCCCTTGCGGGTGGTGATTGACTCCCAAAACCGCATCACGCCGGACTTGCCGCTCTTTGCAAGCCCGGGTCCCGTGCTGCTGGCGAGGCTGCAAAGTGAAGGGGAGTGGCCAGAGACGGTGCAGCAGCTCACCCTGCCCAAGCTGGATGGGCGGGTCGATCTGGTCAGTCTGTTCATGTTGCTGGCCAAACAGGGGATCAACTCTGTGTTGGTCGAGGCGGGGCCGCGCCTGTGTGGTGCCCTGCTTGAGAAGGGGCTGGTGGACGAGCTGGTGCTCTATCAGGCGCCTAAACTGCTGGGTGACGAGGGCAGAGGCATGTTCCAGTTGCCGGGCCTGGATCGTCTGTTCCAGGCACCCAAACTGACCCTGAAAGATGTGCGACTGGTCGGTCAGGACATCAGGATCACGGCCAAGCTAGCTTGAGCCAGATGAGGTAGAAACCATGTTTACCGGAATTATCGAAACCATGGGCACCCTGGTCGAGCTGCGTCGCCAGGGGGAAGACGTGGTCTTGACGGTCGAGGCCCCCGGGCTCGATTTTAGCGACGTCAAGCTGGGCGACTCCATCGCCACCAATGGCGTCTGTCTCACCGTCGTCACCCTGGGCGACAAGCGCTACAGCGCGGATGTCTCGCTCGAAACCTTGTCGCGCAGCGGCTTTGCCCAGGCAAGAGTCGGGGACAGGGTCAATCTGGAGAAGGCACTGACCCCGAGTTCGCGGCTCGGCGGCCATCTGGTCTCCGGTCATGTGGATGGCGTGGGAGAGGTGAAGAGCAAGTCCAGCAGTGGTCGCGCCATCGAGTACTGGGTGAAGGCGCCCGCGGAACTCTCGCGCTACATCGCCGAGAAGGGATCCATCGCGGTGGATGGCATCAGCCTGACGGTCAACGCCGTCAAGGGCGACGATTTTCTGCTCACCATAGTGCCTCACACCGCCCAGGAGACCACGATCGCGCATTGGAAGCCGGGCCACAGGGTCAACCTGGAGGTGGATCAGATAGCTCGCTATCTCGAACGGCTGCTGCAAGGTGGCGCCCAAGGCAGACAAGGGGCACCGTCCTCCAACCTGACCCTGGAGAAGTTGGCCCAATCGGGTTTTTTGTGAACCCGGTCTGATTGAAACGGGGCCAGCTGCCCCCATCTAGTCTTTATGCTTTTATCACCTTTGACGGAGTAGCCCATGGCGCTGAGCACAACCCAGGAAATCATTGCCGATATCAAGGCTGGCAAGATGGTTATCCTGATGGATGACGAAGACAGGGAGAATGAAGGGGACCTCATCATGGCGGCCTCCTGCGTGCGCCCCGAGGACATCAACTTCATGGCCCGCTACGGCCGCGGCCTCATCTGTCTGACCCTGACCCGGGATCGCTGCAAGCAACTGGCACTGCCGCTCATGGTTGACCGCAACAATGCCCAATTCTCCACCGCGTTCACCGTGACCATAGAGGCGGCCGAAGGGGTGACGACCGGCATCTCCGCCGCCGATCGCGCCGTGACCGTGCTGGCCGCGGTGGCCCCCGATGCCAAGGCCGCCGATCTGGTGCAGCCCGGCCACATCTTCCCGCTGATGGCACAAGATGGCGGCGTGCTGACCCGTGCCGGCCACACCGAGGCAGGTTGCGATCTGGCTCGCCTTGCGGGCTTTGAGGCGGCTTCGGTCATCGTCGAGATCCTCAACGAAGATGGCAGCATGGCCCGTCGTCCTGACCTTGAAATCTTCGCCGAGCAGCACGGCATCCGCCTCGGCACCATCGCCGATCTCATCGAATACCGTAACCAGCATGAAACCACGGTCGAACAGGTGGCCGCGTGCAAACTGCCCACCGAGTTCGGTGAATTTGATCTGGTCACCTTCCGCGACACCATAGACAACCAGGTGCACTTCGCCCTCAAGAAAGGGGAGGTCAAGGCTGACCAGCCCACTCTGGTGCGGGTGCATCTGCACGATGTGCTGAGCGATCTGCTGCTGACCGATCGCCACAGCGCCCGTAGCTGGCCTTTGCCCAAATCCATGGCCCGTATCGCGGCCGAGGGCGGTGTGCTGGTGATCCTGGGGGCGGAAGCCGATGGCAATGAGCTGCTGGCGCGGGTCAAGGGATTCGAGGCCACGGATAAAGGACTGGCGCCGGAAGGGGCCAAGTGGCAGGGCACCTCGCGCCGGGTCGGCGTCGGTTCCCAGATCCTCAAGGCGCTCGGGGTCGGCAAGATGCGCCTGCTTAGCTCGCCGAAGAAATACCATGCCCTCGGCGGTTTCGGCCTGGAAGTGGTCGAATACGTCGGCGAGTAAACGAGACTCCGATTTTGAATATGTAAACTCATGCCCGCCATGCGGGCATGGTTTTTGTCGAGGGTCTGTTGTGCTAGACTGTGCGCACTTTTGACCCCGGCCACATTTGACTGCACAGCTACAGGATTGCCAATGAAGGTTATCGAAGGGAATATCGCCGCCCCCGAGGCGCGCGTTGCAATTGTCGTTGCCCGTTTCAACAGCTTCATCAACGAGAGCCTGATCGATGGCGCCGTTGACGTATTGAAGCGTCAAGGTCAGGTGCAAGACAGCAATCTCACCCTGGTGCGTGTGCCGGGTGCCGTCGAAATTCCGCTGGCTATCAAGAAGCTGGCCAAGAGTGGCAACTACGACGCCATCGTTGCCCTGGGCACCGTCATTCGCGGTGGCACTTACCACTTCGAACTGGTGGCCAGCGAGAGCAGCAAGGGCATGGCCCAGGTGATGATGGAGTATGAAATCCCCGTCGCCTTTGGCGTATTGACCACTGAGAACATAGAACAAGCCATCGAGCGCGCCGGTACCAAGGCGGGTAACAAGGGTGCAGAGGCTGCATTGAGTGCGCTCGAAATGATCAACGTCCTGAAACAGCTTTAAGGAATAATACATTGAAACCGTCCGAGCGCCGTAAGGCCCGCCATTGCGCCACTCAGGCCATCTACCAGTGGCAGATGACCAAGGCAAACGTAGGTGACATCGAAGAGCAGTTCAAGATAGATCAGGACACCAAAGGGGTGGATCTGAGCTATTTCCGTGACTTGCTGTTCGGGGTTGCCCTGCATTGCAACGAGCTGGACAAGGTGTTTGCACCTTTCCTCTCCCGTCCGCTGGAAGAAGTGGACATGGTGGACAAGGCAATCCTGCGCCTGGCGACCTATGAGCTGACTCGTCGTGATGATGTGCCGCCACGGGTGGTGATCAACGAGGCGATCGAGCTGGCCAAGGCGTTTGCCGCCGATGACAGCCACAAGTTTGTCAACGGCGTCCTGGACAAGGTCATCAAGACGTTGAGCAAGCGTTAATCCCTGTTCCACAGCATTAAGAGAGGAGCCAGCCTAACCGCTGGCTTTTTACTGTATGGGTGAATTTGAGCTGATAGAGAAGTACTTCAAGGTCCCTCACGCCCGCAAGGATGTGGTGATGGGCCCCGGAGATGACTGTGCCCTGCTGACCCTGCCCGCCGATACCCAACTGGCGGTGAGCACCGATACCCTGGTGAGTGGCGTGCACTTCTTTCCCGACATGGATCCGGTGGATCTCGGCTACAAGGCGTTGGCGGTCAATCTGTCCGATCTCGCCGCCATGGGCGCCGAGCCGCGCTGGGTCTCCCTGGCGCTGACCCTGCCGGCCATCAACGAGCAGTGGGTCGCGGGGTTTGCCGAGGGCTTCCTCGAACTCGCCGAATATTACAACGTGGCCCTGGTGGGGGGAGACATGACCCGCGGGCCGCTCTCCATCACCGTCTCGGTCAAAGGCTCTGTGCCGACCGGCCGCGCCCTGCTGCGCAGTGGCGCCAAGGCGGGGGATGGCATCTATGTCACCGGCACCCTCGGGGATGCGGCCCTGGCGCTCTCTCATCTGCTCGGCAAACGGGTGCTCAACGAGAACCAGCTGGCCGCGGTGCTGCCGCGCCTCGATCATCCCCATCCACGCATTCTGGCAGGTCAGGCATTGCGGGGACTGGCGGGCAGTGCCCTGGATCTCTCCGATGGTCTGGCGTCGGATCTGGGCCACATCTTGAAAGCATCCGGGGTCAGGGCCCAGATTGACTTGGATCTGCTGCCGCTCTCGCCCGTCATGCAAGATGCCGTCTTCCCGGAAGATGCCTGGCAGTTGGCGCTGGCGGGGGGTGATGATTACGAACTCTGCTTCACCGTGCCGGAAGAGCATCGAGGGGCCCTGGATACCGCCCTGGCTCACAGTGGGGTCAAGTTCAGCCGTATCGGCCGCATCCTGGCCGGTGAACCGGGCATCGATTATGTGCGCGCAGAGCAAGCGGTCGAACTAGATCTAAAAGGCTGGGATCACTTCGCGTGATGCCTTGGCAAGGCTGGGATTATCTGCATGATGCAATTGAAAGGAGGGATTCCTCACATGATCAAACCCGAGCTTAAGAGACTGAACCTGAGAAATCCGCTCCATCTGCTGGCGGTGGGGTTTGGCGCAGGTCTCTCTCCCAAGGCACCTGGCACCATGGGGACACTGGTCGCCATTCCACTCTATCTGCTGGTGAGTGGCCTCTCTACGCCCTGGTTTATCGCCCTGTTGGTGCTGGGCTTCGTGGCTGGCATCTCTATCTGCCAGAGCGCCACCGATGCCATCGGCATGGATGACCATGGCGGCATCGTCTGGGACGAGGTGATTGGCTTTGGCATCACCATGATAGCGGCGCCAGCGGGCTGGTGCTGGATCCTGGCGGGTTTCCTGCTGTTCCGGCTGTTTGATGTGCTCAAACCCTGGCCCATCAGCTGGTTCGATCGCCGCATTCATGGGGGGATCGGCATCATGCTCGATGATGTCATCGCGGGCCTGTTTGCCCTGCTTTGTATGCAATTACTGGCCATCTGGCTGATTTGAGCCGGATGAAGGAGGGCGCCCCTGAGGCGCCCTCCTTATATATGACTGTTTGGTTTTCATTCACTGGCAGATGCTGCCGTCAAAAAAACATTTCACATAAATATTCACTACTCATTCGACACTTCCCACTATCACTTCGTTAGTCACTTATGCTGCTTGTTAATAGATTGTGTCATATCAACTTTGTTTATATAGGCAATAATTAGTTTAATCAGCTACTTTTTGCGTAATAGATCACGATTTATGGCTGGTGATGCACCATGACGCACCGCAAAGTATTGCGAAATTGTATATCCAGATCATTTACTCTTTCGGCCAAAGCGTCTAAGTTACTGGCGGGTTATTCCAAAAAAATGCAAAAAACCCGCCCGGATCGCTGGTTTCCCTGCCTCATGGATTGAGCACTCTTTGCCCAAGGTACAAACCGGCATCTGCGGCTGATTTACGGAAGAATTATTTGGGACGGATGTCCCCCGCAGAGGTAAATATGTCCTTGCTAGAAGTTAAAAACTTGCGGATTGAGTACCCCTCCCGCTACGGGGTACTGGCCGCGGTGAAGGATCTCTCTTTCTGTGTCGAGAAGGGTGAGGTCGTTGGCGTCGTGGGTGAGTCCGGCGCTGGCAAATCCACCATCGGCAATGCGGTGATCGATTTGCTGAGTCCACCGGGTCATATCGCCCGGGGGGATATCTATCTCAATGGCGAACTCATCTCCGGCAAGAGTCAGAACGAGATGCGGGCCATTCGTGGCTCCCGCATCGGTTTCATCTTCCAGGATCCCATGACCTCGCTGAATCCGCTGTTTACCGTGGAGCATCAGCTGGTTGAGACCATACTCGCCAATACCGAGCTCAACCACAGTCAGGCGGTCGCCAAGGCCCTCGAGCTGATGACGGCGGTCGGGATCCCGAGCCCGGAGCTGCGCATCAAGCAGTATCCCCATCAGTTTTCCGGTGGCATGCGTCAGCGGGTGGTCATCGCCATCGCACTCTCCTGCGATCCCGAGCTCATCATCGCCGATGAGCCGACCACGGCGCTGGACGTCTCCATCCAGGACCAGATCCTGCAACTCATCCGCACCCTCTGCAAGGAGCGGGACGTGGGCTGCATGCTGGTCACCCATGACATGGGCGTGGTCTCCAACGTCACCGACAAGGTGGCGGTCATGTATCGCGGTGACCTGGTGGAATTCGGCACTACCGAGCAGGTACTGGGGGCCCCGAATCACCCCTATACCCGCAGCCTCATCTCGGCGGTGCCCCGCTCCGACGTGAAGCTGGTGCGCTTCCCGCTGGTCTCGTACATCGAAGATGCCAGTGCGCCCGATACCAGCATCGACCTCAAGACCCACTGGCTCGGCCAGAGTCAGGATCAGCGTGCCTATGAAGGCGCCCTGTTGCGGGTCGAGCAGGTGGATCTGAAGTTCGTCACCAAGGACTCCTTCTTCCCGAGCCGCCGTGAATACGTGCAGGCCTGCAACAATATCAACTTCGAGATCTTCGAAGGGGAGACCTTCGGTCTGGTGGGGGAGTCTGGCTCCGGCAAGTCCACCATAGCCCGTGCCATCACCGGTCTCTATCCGCCTGACAGCGGCAAGATAGTGTTCGAGGGGATAGATCTCACCGCCATCAAGCACGAGAGCGAGCGTCGTCCGCTGCGCCGCCAGATGCAGATGGTGTTCCAGAACCCTTACTCCTCGATGAATCCGCGCATGAAGGTCCGTGACATCATCTCCGAGCCCATCCGTTTCCACCGACTGGCCGAGGAGAATCAGATCGACGGCATCGTCAGCGATCTGCTCGATCATGTCGGCCTTGGTCGGGGCGCCGGGGTCAAGTACCCCCACGAGTTCTCCGGCGGCCAGCGCCAGCGCATCTCTATCGCTCGCGCCCTGGCGACCCGGCCCCGTTTCCTGATCTGCGACGAGCCTACCTCGGCGCTGGATGTCTCGGTTCAGGCACAGATACTCAATTTGCTCAAGGATCTGCAAAAAGAGCTCGGCCTCACCATGCTGTTTATCAGCCATGATCTGCCGGTTATCCGCCAGATGTGCGATCGCATCGGGGTGATGAAACATGGTCATCTGGTCGAGGTGGCCGAGACGGAAAAACTCTTTACCAATGCCGAGCATGAGTACAGCCGCAAGCTGATCTCCCTCATGCCGGAATTTAAGGGAATGTCCCGCGAGGGGCTGGAAATCGCAAGCTAGGAAAGCACCGGCCTGCCGGTTTTTTGTGAAAAAGAGTGTCAATAAAAAGCTAACAGCATGGAGAAAGACATGAAGAAAGGATTATCCAAGATTGCAATGGCATTGTTTGCGGCCGGTTTGGCCTTCAATGTCTCTGCCGCCGATATCAAGGTTGCCGTGGCCTCGGATCCGACCTCGCTGGATCCCCAGGAGCAGCTCTCCGGTCAGACCCTGGAGATGTCTCACCTGGTGTTCGATCCCTTGATGCGTTACACCCAGGATCTGCAGTTCGAGCCGCGTCTGGCCGAGAAATTTGAACGTATCGATGACAAGACGGTCCGTTTCCACCTGCGCAAGGGCGTCAAGTTCCACTCCGGCAACGACTTCACCGCCGATGATGTGGTGTGGACCGTCAACCGTCTGAAAGCCTCTGTCGATTTCAAGGCCATCTTCGACCCTATCGCCGAAGTGAAGAAAGTGGATGACTACACCGTCGATCTGATCACGGCCAAGCCATTCCCCTTGGTACTGCAGACAGTGACCTACATCTTCCCGATGGACTCCAAGTTCTATACCGGCAAGGATGAGAACGGTAAAGACAAGGCCGAGATCGTCAAGAATGGCAGCTCCTATGCCTCTACCCATGTTTCCGGTACTGGCCCGTTCAGCGTCAAGTTCCGCGAGCAGGGCGTCAAGCTGGAATACACCCGCAACGCCAACTACTGGGACAAAGCCTCCAAGGGTAACGTTCAGAATCTGACCCTGGTGCCGATCAAGGAAGATGCGACCCGTGTCGCTGCCCTGCTCGGCGGTGACGTTGATGTCATCTACCCGGTCGCCCCGAACGATCTGGAACGTGTCCAGAAAGGCAAGGACACCCAGCTGGTGACCCTGTCCGGTACCCGCGCCATCATCATCGAGCTGAACCAGGCCACCAACCCGGCCCTGAAAGACAAGCGTGTGCGTCAGGCCATCAACTACGCCATCAACCAGGTGGGCATCGTCGAGAAGATCAACAAAGGCTTCGGTACTCCCGCTGGCCAGCTGAGCCCGAAAGGCTACGCCGGTCACAACGAAGCCCTGGTGCCTCAGTATGATTTGACCAAGGCCAAGGCGCTGATGAAGGAAGCCGGTTACGAGCAGGGCTTCAAGATGAGCTTCATCTCCCCGGCCGCCCGTTATGTCAACGATGTCAAAATTGCCCAGGCCGTCTCCGCCATGCTCTCCAAGATCAACATCAAGGTTGACCTGAAGACCATGCCGGTGGCCCAGTACTGGCCAGAGTTTGACAAGTGTGCCGCTGACATGCAGCTGATCGGCTGGCACTCAGACACCGAAGATACCGCCAACTTCTTCGAGTTCCTGACCTTCACCAAGAGCGCCGAGACTGGCATGGGCCAGTACAACTGTGGTGGCTACGCCAACCCAGAAGCTGACAAGATGGTGATGGAAGCCAACACCGAAACTGACCCGGCCAAGCGCAGTGCCATGCTGCAGAAAGTCGAAGCCATGCTGATCGACGATGCCGCCTATGTGCCCTTGCATTGGGAAAACCTGGCCTACGGTGCCAAGAAAAATGCCGACATCAAGCCCATCGTCAACGTGATGAACTTCCCGTACTTTGGCGACCTGGTCGTAGGCAAGTAATAGCGTCATAAGAAGGACCGGCGGGGGCATCACTGGCAACAGTGGCCCCCGCCATTAACAGAAGCCGGTGCCAAGACATCGGCCAGAGTCAAGGACAAGCATGTTTACATTCCTGCTGAAACGGTTCTATCAGGCCGTGATAGTGATGTTCGTCATCAGCCTGGTCGCCTTCTCCATCCAGGACAATCTGGGGGATCCTCTGCGTGAGTTGGTGGGACAATCTGTCTCCGAGGCTCAGCGTCAGGCGTTGCGCGATCAGATGGGGCTCAACGATCCCTTCCTGGTGAAGTACAGTCGCTTCTTGAAAAATGCGCTGCAAGGAGATCTGGGCACGTCCTATTTCTTCAAGCGTCCGGCCCTCGAAGTCATACTCGACAAGCTGGTTGCGACACTCGAACTGGTGTTCGGGGCGGCCCTCATCATAGTCGTGGTCTCTATTCCGCTCGGCGTTTATTCCGCTATCCGTCCGCGCAGCATAATGACCAAAATCATCATGGCAGTGAGCAGCATAGGCATCTCAATTCCTGTGTTCTTGACCGCTATCATGCTGATGTACCTCTTCTCTATCCAACTTGGCTGGTTGCCCGCCTATGGCCGTGGCGAGACCTATAACCTGCTGGGTTGGGAATCAGGTTTCTTCACCTGGGACGGCATCTTGCACCTGATCCTGCCCGCGGTGTCGCTCTCTTCCATCATGCTGCCGCTGTTTATCCGGCTGGTGCGCTCCGAAATGCTGGAGCAGCTCTCTTCCGAGTACGTGAAGTTTGCCCGTGCCAAGGGGTTGGATAACAACAAGGTCTACTACCAGCATGCCCTGAAGAACACCATGCTGCCGGTGATCACCGTCGGCGGCGTGCAGATCGGTACCATGGTGGCCTACACCATCTTGACCGAGAGCGTGTTCCAGTGGCCGGGGACAGGTTTCCTGTTCCTGGAAGCCATCCACCGGGTCGATACCCCGCTGATCACTGCCTATGTCATCTTCGTGGGTCTTATCTTCGTGGTGACCAATACCCTGGTCGACCTGCTCTACGGGTTCATCAACCCGACCGTTAACCTGACTGCCAAGGGGTAAGCATGACTAACGCTGTGACTGCAAGCCCAAGCCGCTGGGCGCGTTTTAAAAATTCCGACATCGTCTACTATTTCCTGCGCGATAAAGTAGCCATGTTCAGCTTTGCCATCTTCGTGGCATTCGTGTTGGCCGCCTTGCTGGCACCCTGGCTGGCGCCGCACAATGTCTACGATCTGACCAGCTTCGACCTGATGGATGCCGAGCTGCCGCCCTCCTGGCTGGAAGGGGGAGACATACGTTTTTGGCTGGGCACCGATAACCAGGGACGGGATATCTGGAGCACCATTTTGTATGGCGCCCGTATCTCGCTGACCATAGGTCTGTTCGCGGTGGGTCTGCAACTGGTGCTGGGCATCGTCATCGGCCTCATCGCCGGCTATTACGGTGGCCGTATCGACAGCCTGCTGATGCGCTTCGCCGATGTGCAGTTGTCATTCTCCACCATGATGGTGGCCATCATCATCTCTGCCATCTTCCAGGCAAGTTTTGGCTCCGAACTCTATGCCGAGTTCGCCATCATCATGTTGGTGGTGATCATCGGCATCGCCGAGTGGCCGCAATATGCCCGGACGGTACGCGCCTCCGTGCTGGCGGAGAAGAAGAAAGAGTATGTGGAATCTGCGCAGGTGATGGGATTCCGTGCCCCGCGCATCATGTTCCGTCACATACTGCCAAACTGCCTGTCGCCCATCCTGGTCATCTCTACCGTACAGGTTGCGAATGCCATCATGAGTGAGGCGGCGCTCTCCTTCCTGGGGCTCGGCATGCCGGTGGATCAGCCCTCGCTGGGGTCGCTCATCAGTGTCGGTTTCAACTACATCTTCTCCGGCTCCTGGTGGATCACCGCCTTCCCAGGCATCTGTCTGGTGGTGCTGGTGCTGGTCATCAACCTGCTGGGTGACTGGCTGCGGGATGTGTTTAACCCGAAAATCTACAAGGGTTAACTCGGGTTAGCGGTAAAACAAGAAGGGCGCCATAAGGCGCCCTTCTCTATTGCTCGTAGGTCATCTCATCAGGCCTGCTGCCAGGCCTGGATGCTGGCCAGGATGCCTGCACTGTCGAGACCCAGCATGGCGTAGATCTCCTCCTGGGTGCCCTGTTCGATAAAGCGATCGGGCAGGCCAAGATTGAGTACCGGTTTGCACTGCCTGGTCCGCATCAGCAGCTCGTTCACCGCAGAGCCGGCACCGCCCATGATGGCGTTGTCCTCTATGGTGACGAACTCATGGTGGCTGGCAGCCAGGGAGAGCACCAGGGCCTCATCCATGGGTTTGACGAAGCGCATGTCCACCAGGGTGGCATCCAGCGCCTCGGCGGCGGCCTTGGCTTGATGGAGCAGGGTGCCAAACGCCAAGATGGCGAGCCCCTTGCCGTCGCGAAGGATGCGACCTTTGCCCAGCGTCAATGCCTGCATCTCGGTCTGAACCTCGATGCCACAGCCACTGCCGCGCGGATAGCGCACCGCCGCAGGCTGGTTGCATTGATAGCCGGTGTAGAGCATCTGGCGGCACTCGTTCTCATCGGACGGGGTCATGACGACCATGTTCGGCACGGTGCGCAGGAAGCTGATGTCAAACGCGCCCTGATGAGTGGGGCCGTCGGCACCGACCAGACCGGCGCGGTCGATGGCGAACAGCACCGGCAGCTCTTGCAGGGCCACGTCGTGGATCAGCTGGTCATAGGCCCGTTGCAGGAAGCTGGAGTAGATGGCGACCACGGGTTTCTGGCCCGAGATGGCGAGCCCGGCGGCGAAGGTCACTGCATGCTGTTCGGCTATGGCCACATCGAAGTAGCGGTTGGGGTACTGCTGGCTGAATTTGACCAGCCCTGAACCTTCGCGCATGGCGGGGGTGATGCCGACCAGACGTTCATCTGCGGCGGCCATGTCGCACAACCACTGGCCGAAGATGGCCGAGAAGCTCGGTTTGCCCGGGGTTGACTTGGGCAGTGCCCATTCGTCCGGGTTGAACTTGGGCACGGCGTGATAACCGATAGGATCCTTCTCGGCAGGCTCGTAGCCCTTGCCCTTCTTGGTTTTGATGTGCAGCAGCTGGGGACCCTTGAGGTTGCGCATGTTACGCAGGGTCTCGACCAGGGCATCGATATCGTGGCCGTCGATGGGACCTATGTAATTGAAACCGAACTCTTCAAACAGGGTGCCTGGCACCACCATGCCCTTGAGGTGCTCCTCTGCGCGCCTGGCCAGTTCCTTGACGGGAGGCAGGCCGGACAACACCTTCTTGCCCCCTTCGCGAATGGTGGTGTAGAGCTTGCCTGACATGATGCGGGCGAGGTGATTATTCAGCGCGCCGACATTTTCCGAGATAGACATCTCGTTGTCATTGAGCACCACCAACATGTCCTTGTGGACGTCCCCTGCATGATTGAGTGCCTCGAAGGCCATGCCGGCGGTGATGGCGCCATCGCCGATCACCGCCACTACCTTGCGACCCAATCCTTCGCTTTCGGCGGCGACGGCCATGCCGAGCGCAGCGCCGATGGAGGTGCTGGAGTGGCCGACCGAGAGCACGTCATATTCGCTCTCGCCGCGCCAGGGGAAGGGGTGCAGACCATCCTTCTTGCGAATGCTATGAATGCGTTCGCGCCGCCCGGTCAAAATCTTGTGGGGATAGGCTTGATGGCCCACGTCCCACACCAGCCGATCGAAGGGGGTGTTGTAGACGTAATGCAGGGCGACCGTCAGCTCGACCGTGCCAAGACCAGAGGCGAAGTGCCCGCTGGAACGGCTCACCGAGCGCAGCAAGTACTCACGTAACTCGTTGCACAGGACGGGCAGGCGCTCCTTGGGCAGGGATCTTAACTCAACCGGGGTGTCAGCGAGGGCCAGGTTGGGGAACTTGCTTATATCAACGCTCATATTGTTACTGTTATCCAGCGTTCAGTGGGTTCGCTCGATGATGTAATCGGCAAACGCTTCCAGAATATCGGTATTGTAGGGCAAAGGGTGCAGGGCTGTTAAGGCTTTGCCGTGCAGTTCGCGAGCCAGCTCACGGGCCTGCTCCAGGCCGAGCAGCGCCGGGTAGGTGCTCTTGGCCAGTGCCAGATCCGAGCCCTGAGGCTTGCCTAGGGTGGCGGTATCCCCGGTGATGTCCAGTATGTCGTCTTGCACCTGGAAGGCGAGACCGATGGCGGCGGCATACGCTTGCAGCGCACTCAGGGTCTGTGCATCGATATCAGCCTTGCACAGGGCCCCCAGGGTGACGGCGCATTCGATGAGCGCCCCGGTCTTGTGGCGATGTACCTGCTCGAGTTCGGTCAAGCTTATCTGCCGACCTTCGGCTTGCAGGTCGAGTGCCTGGCCACCGCACATCCCCAGATAGCCCGAGGCGCGGGCCAGGGTACTGAGCATTCGGACCCGGTTTGCCATCAATGCGCCAGGCATGGGGTGGTCTGCCAGGATAGAGAACGCCAGGGTTTGCAGGGCGTCTCCCGCCAGGATGGCGGTACCTTCGTCGAACGCCTTGTGCACAGTGGGTTGACCACGACGCAGATCGTCGTCATCCATGGCGGGCAGATCGTCGTGCAGCAGGGAATAGGCGTGAATGCACTCTACCGCCGCCGCCGGACCATCGAGCAGATCAGCCTCAACGGCCAACATCTCGCCGACGGCATAGACCAGGAAGGGGCGCACCCGTTTCCCACCCAATAGCAGACCGTATTTCATGGCGTCGCGCAGACGCGGCGCCATGGGGGGCAGGGCATCGAGCTGTTGTGACAGCCGATCATCGATACGCTGGCGATGGAGGCGAGAGAAACTATCCAGCGACACGGTTCAGGCTCCTTGTTCGGGTTGGAAGGGAACAGCTTGCTCGCTGCCATCGGCCTGGCTCAGCAGGATGTGGATTTTCTGCTCGGCCTGCTCCAGCTTCTGCTGACCGGCTCGCACCAGATGGATACCCTGCTCGAACTGTTTGAGTGCCTCTTCAAGGGGGAGCGCGCCCTGCTCGAGTTGATGAACAATGGTTTCCAGCTCTTCCAAGGTGGCATCAAAACTCAGTCGGTCGATTTTCTTAACGGCCATGTTCATCCTCGAGGATTGAAAAAACGGCTCATCTTAACATCCTCGACCCCTGGGGGGGAGGGTGAAAGCGTCATTGCCTCAAACTCTGGCCACCGCTGCCGATATATAAGGCGACTGGGGTCAAGTGCGCACTTTCGAGCTTGCTGCTCGGGATGCAATAGCAGAAAATTCAATGAAATATAGTGAATTCAAGAATCGGCTGACAGGAGTTGCGGCGTGGATCTAGGTAGTCTTATCGGCATAGTGCTCGGTTTCTCGGTGGTGATCTACGGCATGGTGCTGGGGGGATCCCTCAGCATGTTCGTTGATGTGCCTTCTGTCTGTATCACAGTGCTGGGCTCCATCTTCATTGCCATGATGAAGTTCAACGTTGGCCAGTTCTTCGGTGCCTTCAAGATTGCGGGCAAGGCGTTCATTCACAAAAGCGAGAAGATCGACGATCTGATCCAGAAGGCGGTCGAACTGGCAGATGCGGCGCGCAAGGGGGGCTTCCTGGCATTGGAGGCGGCGGAAATCCCCAACAGCTTCATGAAGAAGGGCATCGACATGCTGGTCGACGGTCATGATGCTGAGGTGGTGCGTGCCGTGATGGAGAAAGACATGGAGCTCACCTCGGACAGGCACGTCATCGCCATCAAGGTGTTTCGGGCCCTGGGCGATCTCGGACCCGCCATGGGGATGATAGGCACGCTGGTGGGGCTGGTTGCCATGTTGTCGAACATGAGCGATCCCAAATCCATCGGCCCCGCCATGGCCGTTGCCTTGCTGACCACCCTCTATGGCGCCATCCAGGCCAACATGTTTGCCATTCCCATTGCCGACAAGCTGGAGCTGCGCAGCGGTGAGGAGCGCCTCTCACGGGCGTTGATCCTGGACGCCATCATGGGGATCCAGGATGGCCAGAACCCCAGGGTGATCCAGTCCATGCTGCAAAACTACCTGCATCAGTCCAAACGCAACGCAGGCACCGAGTAGGAGTCGCCATGTCTAAATGCAACTGTCCTCCTCCCGGCCTGCCAGCCTATATGGGTACCTTCGCCGACTTGATGTCGCTGCTGATGTGCTTTTTCGTGCTGCTGCTCTCTTTTGCCGAGATGGATGTGCTCAAGTTCAAGCAGATCGCGGGCTCCATGAAGTATGCCTTCGGGGTACAGAATTTATTGGAGGTCAAGGATATCCCCAAGGGAACCTCTGTCATCGCCCAGGAGTTCAGGCCGGGACGACCCGAGCCAACCCCGATAGACACCATCATGCAGCAGACCATCGACATGACCCAGACCGAGCTGGAGTTCCAGCCGGGGGAGTCCGATCAGTCCGGTGGCCAGCAGAAGGATGCGGGTAACCTGACCGGAGGCAAGACCAGCGAGCAGGCGCAAGAGCAGCAACAGCAGCAACAGGCCCAATCCAATGAGCTGGCCAAGAAGCTGGCGGAGCAGCTTCAGGATCAGATCCAGGATGGCGCCATCGAAATAGAGTCCCTCGGCCAGCAGATCATCATTCGCATCCGTGAGAAGGCATCCTTCCCGGCGGGCTCTGCCTTCCTGCAGCCCCAGTTCTGGCCGGTGATCCGCAGGGTCGCCAGTCTGCTCAAGGATGTGCCGGGGGAGATTACCGTCTCCGGTCATACCGATGACGTCGCGACCGAGAATGAGCTATTTAACTCCAACTGGGAGCTCTCTTCCCAGCGGGCGGTGGCGGTTGCGCATCAGATGATCAAGGTGCCAGGTTTCGATCAAAGCCGACTCGTGGTGCAAGGCATGGCTGACTCTCAGCCGCTGGTACCGAATAACTCGACCGAGAACCGCAGTACCAATCGCCGGGTCGAGATTGCCATCATGCAAGGCAAGCCGAGCACTTCAACGCCGATTGCACTGCCAAACGAGGTTAAATAAGCCGGAGAGAGGATAAAGGTGGGGCTAGGGGGGGCCATGGATTTTCCCCTGACTTCATATTAAGATGCCTCATCCAAACCGATGGCAGCGGCTCTCCCTTGATAGCCGCTGTCTCATTTTCAAGCAACTCAGGTTTTGACTATGAATCCTACTCCGATGACTGTGCGCGGCGCCGAGCAGCTGCGCAAAGAGCTCGATTATCTTAAGACCGAGCTGCGTCCGCAGATTATCGAAGCGATTGCTGATGCCCGTGAGCATGGTGATTTGAAAGAGAATGCCGAATACCATGCCGCCCGTGAGCAGCAAGGCTTCTGTGAAGGCCGCATTCAGGAAATTGAAGCCAAACTCTCCAATGTCCAGATCATCGATGTCACCAAGATCGCCAACAATGGTCGCGTCATCTTCGGTGCCACCGTCAATCTGCTCAAGTCGGAGACGGAAGAAGAGGTGACCTATCGCATCGTCGGTGACGATGAGGCTGATATTAAAAAGAACCTCATCTCGGTGAACTCCCCCATAGCCCGTGCCCTGATCGGCAAGGAAGTGGATGATGTCGCCATCGTCAAAACCCCGGCGGGCGATGTGGAATATGAAGTATTGAGCGTCGACTACCTGTAATAGGCAGCGTGACAGCGAAGAGGGGAGCCTGGCTCCCCTCTTGTCATTTGTGCGTCTGCCTCACTCCGCGGGCGGCGCATAAGCCTGGGTGAAGGTGCTCTGGTGGTGCTGGAACATCCAGCCACGCAGCAGCTCCTGATCCGTCTCGTTCATCTGAAAGTTGATGGCCCAGCCTATGCTGGTTTGCTGCTCGCGCACCTCCCGGATCAGGACGCCACTGAGCGTCAGAGGTGCCAACTCATCCAGCCTCAGGATGGCACCGATGGCATCTCCTCGCTTTAGATGACTGGGCAGTTGCTGGACGATGAGACCATTGAGGGAGAGGCTGGTGATCCGATAATCCTCCCCGTTGTGTTGCAGCCAGCCTTCCGTATCCAGGCGCCAGGCGCGGGGATGCTCGTGGCTGAGTTCCTGAATGACGGGGGCCGCGATGCGTGGCTCGAGAAAGCCGTCATCGCCTTGGGTGAAATAGAGAGGGAAATGGAGCTGATGACCGGCGAAGCGGGCCTCCAGGGCCAGCATGTCGGCTCGTTGCAGCAGGCCAAGCAGCGGGGTATCCAGATAGCCGCTCAGGGATTGCCCGGCGGCCGACTCCTGGTCTTTCCCCAGCTCCCGCAACATGGTCAGTTCTTCGTCAGTGAGTATCTGCTGGTGATCCATGGCGTCGTTTCCAAGTATTCATCGCAGGTTAAGGCCCCGGCGACTACTTTGGCAAGCGACTTAGGAAGAGGGGGAATGAGGGAGAGAGCAGTGCTCTCTCTTACTTGCGGGGCAGTTGGATTTTGGGTTCGTTGGCCTTGCGATAGATGGTCAGCACATGACCCATGCTCTGCACCTTGATGGCGCCAGTTTCGCGAACGATGGCTTCCATCACCAGCGCCTTCATCTCACGATCTTCGGCGGCAACTTTCACCTTGATCAGCTCGTGATGGGCCAGTGCGAGATCGATCTCGGCGAGAACGCCTTCGGTCAGGCCGTGCTGGCCAAGCAGTACGACGGGTTTCAGGCTGTGGGCCAAGCCCTTGAGGTACTGTTTCTGTTTATTGTTGAGCATCATGGCAAAATTCTTCATAAGTCAGGGTTGAAAGGGGCGTATTCTACCCCCACTTAGCCCTTAATACTAATAACCCTTGTGGTTTTTTAAAGCCGATCACCATGACCCAGAAAAAACGTTCCCCCAGTTCAACGCGCTGGTTGAAAGAGCATTTCGACGACCAATACGTCAAAAAAGCCCAGAAACTTGGGTTGAGATCTCGTGCCGTGTTCAAGATTGACGAGATCCAGGACAAGGACAAGTTGCTCAAGCCTGGCATGACGGTGGTGGATCTTGGCGCCGCTCCCGGTGGCTGGTCCCAGTTTGCCATCGATCAGGTGGGTGACAATGGACGTGTCATCGCATGCGACATTTTGCCGATGGATTCCATCGCCGGTGTCGATTTCCTGCAAGGGGACTTTCGGGAGGAAACTGTCCTGGCTGCGCTGCTGGCGCGGGTGGGGCCGGACAAGGTGGACGTGGTCATGTCTGACATGGCGCCCAACATGAGCGGCACTCAGCAGGTGGATCAGGCGCGAGCCATGTATCTGGTCGAGCTGGCGCTGGACATGTGCAACCAGGTGCTGCGCGCTAATGGCAGTTTCGTGGCCAAGGTGTTTCAGGGAGAGGGATTCGATATCTATCTCAATGAAATACGACAACTTTTTACAGCAGTCAAGATACGCAAGCCGGACTCATCAAGAGCCCGCTCGCGCGAAGTGTACATTGTGGCTACCGGTTTTAAACTGTAGTACCCTACCTTTTAGCGTTAACTGTCAGTCTGCGAGGTTACTGATTTGAGTGACATGGCGAAAAACTTAATCCTGTGGCTGGTCATCGCCGTCGTGCTGATGTCGGTATTCAACAGCTTCAGCCCCAGTGATACCACCAGTCGCCAGCTGGACTATTCCAGCTTTGTAAAAGAAGTGGCCCAAGAGCAGATCCGTGAAGTGCGGATGGACGGTAAGGTCATCAATGGCGTCAAGCGCACCGGTGAACGTTTCCAGACGATCATTCCGGCGCCGGATCCCCAGTTGCTCAACGACATGCTCAATCACAATGTGAAGGTCATGGGTGAGAAGCCGGAAGAGCCGTCGTTGCTGACGTCCATCTTCATCTCCTGGTTCCCGATGCTGTTGCTGATCGGTGTCTGGGTCTTCTTCATGCGTCAGATGCAAGGCGGCGGTGGCAAGGGTGCCATGTCGTTTGGCAAGAGCAAGGCTCGCCTGATGAGTGAAGAGCAGATCAAGACCACCTTCGGTGACGTCGCAGGCTGTGACGAAGCGAAGGAAGAGGTGAAGGAGCTGGTTGACTATCTGCGCGATCCTTCCAAGTTCCAGAAGCTGGGCGGCAAGATCCCGACGGGTGTGTTGCTGGTCGGCCCGCCCGGTACCGGTAAGACCCTGCTGGCCAAGGCCATTGCGGGGGAGGCCAAGGTGCCTTTCTTCACCATCTCGGGTTCCGACTTTGTCGAAATGTTCGTTGGTGTGGGTGCCTCCCGGGTACGCGACATGTTCGAGCAAGCCAAGAAGTCATCGCCCTGCATCATCTTCATCGATGAAATTGATGCGGTCGGTCGTCAGCGTGGCGCCGGTCTGGGTGGTGGTCACGACGAGCGTGAGCAGACCCTGAACCAGATGCTGGTTGAGATGGATGGTTTCGAGGGCAATGAAGGCATCATCGTCATCGCCGCCACCAACCGTCCTGACGTGCTGGATCCTGCCTTGCTGCGCCCGGGCCGTTTCGACCGCCAGGTCGTGGTTGGTCTGCCGGATGTGCGTGGCCGCGAGCAGATCCTGAAAGTGCACATGCGTAAAGTGCCGTTGGCCGATGACGTCAATGCGGCCGTCATTGCACGGGGTACCCCGGGTTTCTCCGGTGCCGACTTGGCCAACCTGGTCAACGAAGCCGCCCTGTTCTCGGCGCGTGAGAGCCGCCGTGTGGTCTCCATGTCCGAGTTCGAACGGGCCAAGGACAAGATCATGATGGGTGCCGAACGCCGCTCCATGGTGATGCAGGAGTCCGAGAAGGAGATGACGGCCTATCATGAGGCTGGTCATGCCATCATCGGTCGTATGGTGCCGGATCATGATCCTGTCTATAAGGTCTCGATCATCCCCCGTGGCCGTGCCCTGGGTGTGACCATGTACCTGCCGGAGCAAGATCGCTGGAGCCACTCCAAGCAGCATCTGGAGTCCATGATTTCCAGCCTGTACGGCGGCCGTTTGGCGGAAGAGCTGATCTACGGTGCCGAGAAGGTATCGACCGGTGCGTCCAACGACATCGAGCGCGCCACCGACATCGCACGCAAGATGGTGACCCAGTGGGGCATGTCCGAGCGTCTCGGTCCCATGCTCTATGCAGAGGAAGATGGCGAGGTGTTCCTCGGCCGTAGCATGGCCAAGGCCAAGCATATGTCCGATGATACTGCCCGGGTCATCGACGCCGAGATCAAACTGGTCATCGATCGCAACTATGATCGTGCCAAGCAGATCCTGATGGACAACATGGATGTGTTGCACACCATGAAGGATGCGCTGATGAAGTACGAAACCATCGACGCCAAGCAGATCGACGATCTGATGGCCCGTCGCGAGGTGCGTGCCCCCAGCAACTGGCATGACGATCACAGTGGCGACACACCAAACGGTGGCAGTGCGACCAAGGCCGAGCCTGAAGAGGTGAAAGCCGAAGAGCCGAAAGAGGCGAATGTCGATATAGACAAAGCCAACGACGTTCCGGCCAAATAAGATTTATCTCTCTCAAACCCCGGGCTCGCCCGGGGTTTTTTCATTGATGAAAATGGACTCGATCATGCAGTTATCCAGTAAGGGGATCAGCCTCTCCCTCGACCGTCCCCATGTCATGGGGATCCTCAACGTGACTCCGGACTCTTTCTCCGATGGTGGCCGCTTCAATCAGATAGAGCAGGCGCTGAATCACGCCCGTCAGATGGTGAGCGATGGCGCTACCCTGATCGACATAGGGGGAGAGTCGACTCGCCCCGGTGCTCCCGATGTGAGCGAGCAAGAAGAGCTGGATCGGGTGGTGCCTGTGGTAGAGCGGATCGCCAGCGAGCTGGAGGTGATGATCTCCCTCGATACCTCCAAGGCCATAGTGATGGGCGAGGGGTGCGCCGCTGGCGGTCACCTCATCAATGATGTGCGTGCCCTGCTGGAGCCCGGAGCCCTGGCCGCTGCGGCGCAGGCTGACGTGCCCGTTTGCCTGATGCATATGCAGGGACAGCCAAGAACCATGCAGGCCGAGCCTCATTACGATGATCTGCTGGGGGAGGTGAGGGCTTTCTTCGATGAGCGTATTGCCGCCTGTCTCGCCGTTGGCATCCCCCGCGAGCAGTTGTTGCTCGACCCCGGCTACGGCTTTGGCAAGACTCTCGCGCACAATTACCAACTGCTCGCCAGGCAAGCTGACTTGCTCGATTATGGGCTGCCGCTCTTGGTGGGGATGTCGCGAAAGTCTATGATAGGGAGCTTGCTGGGTCGCCATGTCGACGAGCGCCTCGCCGGCAGTCTGGCTTGCGCCCTGATAGGGATGCAACAGGGGGCTCGCATCATACGGGTGCACGACGTGCGCGCTACCATGGATGCGCTACGCATCGGCTGGTTGGCAATGACGGGAAATGATTTTATCTCCAAATAAAATAACGAGAACAAACCATGGCTAGAAAATACTTTGGCACCGATGGGGTGCGCGGCAAGGTGGGTGAATACCCTATCACTCCGGACTTCGTGATGAAGCTGGGTTGGGCCGCCGGTAAGGTGCTCTCCAAGAAGGGCACCAAGAAGGTGCTGATCGGCAAGGATACCCGTATCTCTGGCTACATGCTGGAGTCGGCCCTGGAAGCTGGCCTCTCGGCCGCTGGCCTCAAAGCGATATTGATGGGCCCCATGCCCACACCGGCGGTGGCTTATCTGACCCGCACATTCCGCGCCGAAGCGGGTATCGTCATCAGTGCATCCCACAACCCCTTCTATGATAACGGCATCAAGTTCTTCTCCGCCGACGGTACCAAGTTGCCAGATGAGGTCGAATTGGCCATCGAGGCCGAACTCGACAACGAGCTCAAGTGCGTCGAGTCGGCAGAGCTTGGCAAGGCGGTGCGTATCGAGGATGCCGCCGGTCGCTACATCGAGTTTTGCAAGAGTACCTTCCCCTCCCATCTCAGCCTGGAAGGGCTCAAGATGGTGGTAGATTGTGGTCATGGTGCCACTTATCACATCGCGCCTTCCGTATTTCGCGAGTTAGGGGCCGAAGTCATCGCCATCGGTTGCAGCCCGGATGGCCTCAACATCAATGAAGGGGTTGGCTCCACCGCGCCCGAGGCCCTGGTCGCCAAGGTGCTGGAAACCAAGGCTGATTTGGGTATCGCCTTTGATGGTGATGGTGACCGTCTGGTCATGGTCGATCATGCGGGTTACATCATAGATGGGGATGAGATCCTCTATATCATTGCGCGCGACGCCCTGCGTAACGGCCGCCTCAAGGGCGGTGTGGTCGGTACTCTGATGGCCAATATGGGCCTGGAGCTGGCGCTGCAGACCCTGGGGATCCCGTTTGCCCGTGCCAAGGTGGGTGATCGCTATGTACTGGAGATGCTCAACGAGAAAGGTTGGCGCATCGGCGGCGAGAACTCGGGCCACATCATCTGCCTGGATCAAACCACCACCGGAGATGGCATCGTCGCCGCCCTGCAGGTGCTCACCGCCATGTGTACCGCCGAGATGCCTCTTGCCAAACTGCGTTCTGGCATGAGCAAGTTCCCCCAGATACTGGTCAACGTGCGCTTTGCCGAAGGGCAGGATCCCCTGACCTCGCCCGCCGTGCTCGACGAGGTGAAGCGGGTGGAGCAAGAGCTGGCTGGTCGTGGGCGGGTACTGCTACGTAAGTCAGGTACAGAGCCTTTGATCCGTGTCATGGTGGAAGGTGAGCAAGAAGAGCAGGTCCGTGACATGGCCGAACGCATTGCCCAACAGGTAAAATCGGCGTTTTAATGAGCGATAAGGGCGGTTTTTACACCGCCCTGGTTGTATCTTGTTCAAACGATTCGAAAAATCATAAATAGCGCTTGTCAGTTCAATGTCCTCTGGATATTATCTGCCTCGCTTTCGCAAGGGAGTTTGCCGATGGGAAATCGGAAGCCGTTTGTAGCAGCCAACTGGAAGTTACACGGTAGCAGGTCGCAGTTAGAAAGATTCACCACCGCTTGCCTCAAGGGGTTGAGTGATGACGTTGAAACTGTGTTGTGTCCATCCCATGTGCATCTTGACTTCACGTCGAATCTGCTCGCAGAGCAGCATTTGATGAAGTTGGGGGCTCAGAGTGTGAGTCAGCACAAATCAGGCGCTTATACGGGGGAAGTCTCGTGTGAGATGTTGATTGAGGCAGGGTGTCGATACGTTATTGTAGGGCACTCCGAGCGTAGGCGTCTCTTTGGAGAAACCAGTTTCATAGTCGCGGAGAAGTTCGCGGCCGTCAGAGCGGCAGGCTTGATCCCCATCCTTTGTTTGGGTGAGTCAGGGGCGGCAAGGCAGGCGAGGCGTACCTTCGAGGTGATAGCCGAGGAGCTGGACATAGTCCTAGAGAAGAATGGCGCGATGGCTTTCGATAATGCTATCATCGCCTACGAGCCGATTTGGGCTGTAGGCACAGGTAAATGCGCCACACCCGAGCAGGCACAAGAGGTTCATTCCTTCATTCGTGGTCGCTTGGCGGAGGATACTCCGGTAATAGGTGATAAAGTTAGAATCATCTATGGTGGGAGCCTGACACCGGCCAATGCGAGAGATTTGTTTGCCCAGCCCGACGTTGACGGCGGTCTGATTGGTGGAGCAAGCCTCGATGACCAGGCGTTCTTAGGAATTGTTGAAGCGGCAAAGGGTGCAAGTTAAATGTACGAAATTCTTTTAGTCGTTTATCTGCTGGTATCACTGACTCTGATTGGTCTGGTGATGATACAGCAAGGTAAAGGGGCTGACATGGGCGCCTCCTTCGGCGCAGGGGCATCGAATACCGTATTCGGCTCCAGCGGCTCAGGTAATTTCCTGACCCGTACAACAGCAATTTTGGCAACTCTGTTTTTTGTTATCAGCTTGGTGCTTGGATCTATGTCCGGTCATAAAGCGAAACAGGGTAGCGAGTGGGAAAATCTGCAACAAACCCAACAGGTTGAGCAGACTGAAACGCCGGTTAAGAAAGATTCCGACGTTCCCAACTGAGTGAGTTTTGCCGTGGTGGTGGAATTGGTAGACACGCTATCTTGAGGGGGTAGTGCTCTAGGGTGTGCGGGTTCGAGTCCCGCCCACGGCACCAATTTAGTAGTGAGCTTGGGTAACCAAGTATATTATGGCCCTTCTTTCTTGTACGAAAAGATTGATAAGGCTATAATCTCGCACGATTTCGGACGCGGGGTGGAGCAGCATGGTAGCTCGTCGGGCTCATAACCCGAAGGTCGTCGGTTCAAATCCGGCCCCCGCAACCAAATTTCACGCATTCCTTCGCTCAGGAAAGCGGTCGCTGCGAGGCGACAATCAGGGTACAGCGCCAAGCCCCGATTTGACATCGGGGCTTTTTGTTATGTGCAATTTACTCTGACTTTGTACTTCATCTGGGCTATATGCCCTTTTTTTGTTTTTTTCGGAGGGTAACTTTGGCTACGTTGGAACAGCGTTTGACCGATCTGCTCGAGGCGCCTATCAAAGCCTTGGGTTTTGAACTTTGGGGTGTGGAGTTTATCCGTGCGGGTAAACACTCAACCCTGCGTGTCTATATCGATAGCGAGCAGGGTGTGACCGTTGAAAACTGCGCCGAGGTGAGCCGTCAGACCGGTGCCATCATGGACGTTGAAGATCCCATCACTGAGGAGTACTACCTGGAAGTCTCCTCTCCCGGTCTGGATCGCCCGCTGTTCAAGGTTGCCCAGTTCGAAAAATACGTTGGCCAGGAGGCGGCGGTGCAGCTTCGAATGGCAACAAATAACCGCCGCAAGTTCAAAGGCGTAATCAAAGCCGTGCAGGGGGATACCATCACCCTGACGGTGGATGGTAAGGACGAGCTGTTCGCTTTCACCAATATCCAAAAAGCGAACATAGTGCCGAACTTTGGTTAACGAGGCTATCGGATATGAATAAAGAAATTTTGCTGGTCGTTGACGCCGTGTCACACGAGAAAGCCGTGCCCCGCGAGAAGATCTTCGAGGCGCTGGAAACTGCGCTGGCGACGGCGACCAAGAAGAAATACGAAGGCGAGATCGAAGTTCGCGTCGAGATCGACCGCAAGACCGGTGACTATGATACCTATCGTCGCTGGGTTGTGGTCGCCGATCAGGCTTCCATGGAGAACGCCTACGGCGAGATCACCCTGGAAGCGGCTCAGATTGATGACCCCGAGATCCAGATCGGTGACTATGTTGAAGACCAGATTGACTCTGTCACCTTCGACCGTATCACCACCCAGACCGCCAAGCAGGTTATCGTGCAGAAAGTGCGCGAAGCCGAGCGCTCCCAGGTCGTGGATCAGTTCAAGGACAAAGAAGGCACCATCATCAGTGGTGTGGTCAAGAAGAGCAACCGTGACAACGTGATCCTGGATCTGGGCAGCAATGCCGAGGCCGTGATCTTCCGTGACGACATGCTGCCGCGCGAGACCTTCCGTCCCGGCGACCGTATCCGTGGTCTGCTCTATGCGGTACGTCCTGAGGCGCGTGGCTCCCAGCTGTTCGTCAGCCGTTCCAGCCCCGAGTTCATCAAAGAGTTGTTCCGCATCGAAGTACCGGAAATCGGTGAAGAGATGATCGAAATCATGGGCGCCGCCCGTGACCCGGGTTCCCGCGCCAAGATCGCGGTCAAGACCAACGATCGTCGTATCGATCCTATCGGTGCCTGTATCGGCATGCGTGGCGCTCGTGTGCAGGCGGTTTCCGCCGAGCTGAGCGGCGAGCGCGCTGACATCGTCTTGTACGATGACAACCCGGCTCAATACGTGATCAATGCCATGGCACCGGCGGATGTGGCCTCCATCATCGTTGATGAAGACAACCACACCATGGATATCGCCGTGGAAGCGGCCAACCTGGCCCAGGCCATCGGCCGTAACGGTCAGAACGTGCGTCTGGCGTCCCAGCTGACCGGTTGGGAGCTGAACGTCATGACCGTCGAGGACATGCGTGCCAAGCACCAGGCCGAGAACGACCGCATCCTGACCCTGTTCACCAGCACCCTGGACATCGACGATGATTTCGCCGGTCTGCTGATGGAAGAGGGCTTCTCGACGCTGGAAGAGATTGCCTTCGTACCGGTCAACGAGTTGCTGGCTATCGACGGTCTGGATGAAGACATGGTCGAAGAGCTGCGCACCCGTGCCAAGGATGCTCTGACCACTCAGGCCCTGGCCAAAGAAGAATCGTTCGAAGGTGTTGAGCCTTCCGAAGAACTGCTCGGTCTCAAAGGCCTTGACCGCGAAATGGCTTATGCATTGGCCGCCCGTGGTATTGGCAATCTGGAAGATCTGGCAGAGCAAGGCATCGATGACCTTGCTGATATTGAAGAACTGACCGCGGAGAAGGCGGGGGAGCTGATTATGGCTGCTCGCAACATCTGCTGGTTCGGAGAAGAGCAGTCTAGTTAAGATCAAACGGAGGATAATGAATGGCAGAAGTATCAGTCAAACAACTTGCCACTGACATCGACACACCGGTTGATCGTCTTCTCCAGCAGTTTGTCGACGCCGGTATCAGCAAGAGCAAGGCCGACGATCTGGTCAGCGAGTCTGAGAAGCAGACTCTGTTGGCCCATCTGAAGAAACAGCATGGCGGTGATGAGACGCTCGCACCTGCCCGCATGACCTTGCAGCGCAAGACCAAGAGCACCCTGAATGTTCAAGGTACTGGCGGCAAGAATAAAGAAGTGCAGGTAGAAGTGCGTAAGTCTCGCACCTATGTAAGACGTTCGGCGCTCGAAGATGAGCAGCGCCAGACGGAAGCCGAGGAAACAGCGCGTTTGGAAGCAGAAGAAAAAGTCCGTCACGAAGCCGAAGAAAAGGCTCGCCGTGAGGCTGAAGAGAAGGCTCGCCTGGCGGCTGAGCAAACTCGTCGTGAAGCTGAGGAAAAGGCGCGCACCGAGGCACAATCAAAGGCCAAGCAGGCTCAACAGCCCGCTAAAGCAGCCGGTAGCACAGCTCAGCAAGAGGCAGAAAAGATGGCCAAGCGCGAAGCAGAAGAACTGAAGCGCCAACAGGAACAAGCAGCCTTGACCAAGGCTGAAGAACTCGCCGCGAAGAAAGCCGAAGAGGCTCGCATCATGGCGGAACAGAACGGCCCCCGCTGGGCCGAGGAAGAAGCCGCTCGCGCCAAAGAGAGCAGCGACTACCACCTGACCACCAACAAGCATGCGCAAGCAGCCGAAGACGAACTGGATCGCAAAGAAGAGACCAGCCGTCGTACCGCCGCCGCCGCCAAGAGTGCGCCCAAGAAACCGGGTCGCCGCGAAGATGATCGCAACTCCCGTGACCCGCGTGCTCGCAAGGGCAAGCGCGGCAAGATGGCCATGCCCAACGCCATGAAGCACGGCTTCAACAAGCCGGCTGCCGTGGTCAACCGTGACGTCGTCATCGGTGAGACCATCACAGTGGCCGAGCTGGCCAACAAGATGGCCGTCAAGGGTGTCGAAGTCATCAAGGCAATGATGAAGATGGGCGCCATGGCCACCATCAACCAGGTCATCGACCAGGAAACCGCTCAGCTGGTTGCCGAGGAGATGGGCCACAAGGTTGTGCTGCGCCGTGAGAACGAACTGGAAGAGGCGGTACTGTCCGATCGTGACGAGACCTCCGAAGCCAAGCCGCGCGCTCCCGTGGTCACCATCATGGGTCACGTCGACCATGGCAAGACCTCGTTGCTCGACTACATCCGTAAAGCCAAGGTTGCCGCAGGGGAAGCCGGTGGCATTACCCAGCATATCGGTGCTTACCACGTCGAAACCGACAGTGGCATGATCACCTTCCTGGATACCCCGGGTCACGCGGCCTTTACCTCCATGCGTGCTCGTGGTGCTCAGGCGACCGATATCGTTGTCCTGGTCGTGGCGGCCGATGACGGCGTCATGCCGCAGACCATCGAAGCCATCCAGCACGCCAAGGCGGCTGGTGTACCTATCGTGGTTGCGGTCAACAAGATCGACAAGCCAGAAGCGGATCCGGATCGCGTCAAGACCGAGCTGTCCCGCTACAACGTCATGTCCGAAGATTGGGGTGGTGACAGCCAGTTCGTGCACGTCTCCGCCAAGTCTGGCGAAGGCATCGACGATCTGCTGGAAGCCATCCTGGTTCAGTCCGAAGTACTGGAGCTGAAAGCGGTGGTCGATGGCATGGCCAACGGCGTCGTGATCGAGTCCTTCTTGGACAAGGGTCGCGGCCCTGTTGCGACCGTACTGGTACAAGAAGGTACTTTGCGCCAGGGCGATATCGTGCTCTGTGGTCTGGAATACGGCCGTGTTCGTGCCATGCGTGACGAACTGGGTCGTGAGATCAAGGAAGCGGGTCCTTCCCTGCCAGTCGAAATCCTGGGTCTGTCCGGGGTGCCTTCTGCCGGTGACGAAGCCACCGTTGTACGTGACGAGAAGAAAGCCCGTGAAGTGGCGCTCTATCGTCAGGGCAAGTTCCGCGAAGTCAAGCTGGCTCGCCAGCAGAAGGCCAAGCTGGAGAACATGTTCGCCAACATGACCGAGGGCGAAGTGTCCGAAGTGAACGTGGTGATCAAGGCCGACGTACAGGGTTCAGTGCAAGCCATCTGTGATGCGCTGGTCAAGCTGTCCACCGAAGAGGTCAAGGTCAAGATTGTTGGCTCCGGCGTCGGTGGCATCACCGAGACCGATGCCACCCTGGCTGCCGCTTCCAGCGGTATCCTGGTCGGCTTCAACGTCCGTGCCGACGCTTCCGCTCGCAAGGTTATCGAAGCCGAGAACCTGGATCTGCGTTACTACTCCGTCATCTATGACCTGATCGACGAAGTGAAGCAGGCCATGAGCGGCATGCTGGCTCCTGAATATCGTCAGGAGATCATCGGTCTGGCTCAGGTGCGTAGCGTCTTCAAGTCACCTAAGTTCGGCGCCGTTGCCGGCTGTATGGTCACCGAAGGTGTGGTCAAGCGCTCCAACCGTATCCGTGTACTGCGTGAGAACGTGGTCATCTATGAAGGCGAGCTGGAATCCCTGCGCCGCTTCAAGGATGACGTCAACGAAGTCCGCAACGGTTACGAGTGTGGTATCGCGGTCAAGAACTACAATGACGTACGCGAAGGCGACCAGATCGAAGTTTACGAGACTGTTGAAATTCAACGGACTCTGTAAGCCGAGAGCACGACAAAATAGGGGGCTGCGGCCCCCTTTTATCGCAGGATAGAAATATGGGCAGAGAATTCAGCCGGACCAACAGGGTCGGCCAGCAGATCCAGCGCGAAATTGCGCTCATTCTGCAACGTGAGGTGAAAGACCCACGTATCGGCATGGTAACCGTCTCGGACGTGGAAGTGTCCAAGGACCTTAACTACGCCAAGGTGTATGTCACCTTCTTGCAGCTGGAGAATGACGGCGAGCGTATCAAGGAAGGGCTCAAGGGCCTGACCGAGGCGGCCGGTTACATCCGCAGCCTGCTCGGCAGTGCCATGCGTCTGCGCGTGGTACCCGAGCTGCGTTTCTACTACGACCAGACTCTGGTCGAAGGGATGCGCATCTCCAACCTGGTGTCCAATACCGTGCGTGACGACAAGCGTCGCATGGCCGAAGCCGGCCGTGAAGACGAAACGCCCGCCGCCGATGACAGCACAGAGGATAAAGCCTGAGATGTCTCGTAAACGTCGTTTCAAGGGCCGTGACGTACACGGCATCCTGCTGCTGGACAAGCCGACCGGGCTGACGTCCAACGATGTGTTGCAGAAGGTCAAGCGCATCTACAACGCCGCCAAGGCTGGCCATACCGGTGCCCTGGATCCCCTGGCGACTGGCATGTTGCCGATTTGCCTCGGCGAGGCCACCAAGTTCTCCCAGTATCTGCTGGAAGCGGACAAGCGTTATGAAGTGACCGCCAAGCTTGGCGAGCGCACCAATACCAGCGACTCCGACGGCGAAGTGGTCACCACCCGTGCCGTGAACGTGGCCATGGGGACCCTGATAGAGTCGCTGGATCAATTCCGCGGCCCCATCATGCAGGTGCCATCCATGTTCTCGGCCCTCAAGCACAATGGCCGCCCGCTCTATGAATATGCCCGTGAAGGCATCGTCATCGAGCGGGAAGCGCGCCCCATCACCATCTTCGAACTCAAGCTGCTCAGCTTTGAGGGCGATGAAGTGAAGCTTGAGGTGCATTGCAGCAAGGGCACCTACATTCGTACCCTGGTCGATGATCTGGGTGAGGTGCTGGGCTGTGGCGCGCACGTCACCGCGTTGCGTCGCACGCAAGTGGCGCAGTACCCCTATGATCGGATGCTGACCCTGGAGCAGCTCGAGTGCATCTTCGAGCAGACCAAGGCCGAGAGCGTGCCACCCCGCGAGCAGCTCGATCCCTTGCTGCTGCCGATGGATACCGCGGTCGCAGCCCTGCCCGAGGTGAACATGCTGACGGCCGTCGCCGCCTACGTGAACCAGGGTCAGGCGGTGCAGGTGGCAGGTAGCCCGCAAAGTGGTCAGGTCCGCATGACGGTCGGCCCGGAGCGCGAGTTTATCGGGGTAGGCGAGATCGACGACGAAGGGCGAGTCGCTCCCAAGCGTCTGGTGCGCTATCACGACGAAGATTAATGGCGGATAAGGTGGGGGCCGAGTTAACCATTGCGTTAGCCGGTCGCTGCGATTATGATACCGCCCTCATTTCACGGCTGAATTAGAGATTGGCTGTGATTCTTTAAACACTCTATCGGAGTAACATTATGTCTCTAAATGCTGAGATCAAAGCTTCCATCGTTGCTGACAACGCTCGTTGCGCCAACGACACTGGCTCTCCTGAAGTTCAGGTTGCCCTGCTGACTGCCCAGATCAACCATCTGCAAGGTCACTTCAAACAGCACTCCAAAGACCACCACGGTCGTCGCGGTCTGCTGCGCATGGTTTCCCAGCGTCGTAAGCTGCTGGACTACCTGAAGCGTAAGGACGTTCAGCGTTATGCTGCTCTGATCGCCAAGCTGGGTCTGCGTCGTTAATCGACAATCAGATTTTGCGAAAAAGGGGAACCGTGAGGTTCCCCTTTTTTATTGCTTCGCAAGCTGTTGTCTTATCACTCAATTCAGGTAAGCGCTTACCTTTTGGTTAGGATCAAGTATACTTGCACGCGAATTTAAAGAGCCAAATTGTCAAAAGGAAATTCACGTGAATCCTATTGTAAAGTCATTCCAGTACGGTCAACACACCGTCACACTGGAAACCGGTGTGATGGCCCGTCAAGCCACTGCGGCCGTTATGGTCAGCATGGACGATACCTGCGTATTTGTGACCGTTGTTGGTAAGAAAGAGGCCGACCACGGTCGCGATTTCTTCCCGCTGACCGTCAACTATCAGGAGCGTACCTATGCTGCTGGTCGTATCCCGGGTGGTTTCTTCCGTCGTGAAGGCCGTCCCAGCGAAGGTGAGACCCTGATCTCCCGCCTGATCGACCGCCCTATCCGCCCGCTGTTCCCGGAAGGCTTCCTCAATGAGGTTCAGGTGGTTGCCACCGTCATGTCCGTGAACCCGGCCGTGTCCCCTGATATCGTTGCCCTGATCGGTGCCTCCGCCGCCCTGGCCACCTCCGGCATCCCGTTCGGCGGCCCTATCGGTGCTGCTCGCGTCGGTTACATGAACGGCCAGTATGTGCTGAACCCGACCACCACCGAACTGCCCCTGAGCGATCTGGATCTGGTGGTTGCCGGTACCGCCAACGCGGTGCTGATGGTGGAATCCGAAGCGGCCATCCTCTCTGAAGAAGTGATGCTGGGCGCGGTCGTTTATGGCCACGAGCAGATGCAAGTTGCGATCAATGCCATCAACGAATTCGCCGCCGACGTGGCTACCCAGCCATGGGATTGGACCCCGCCTGCCGTCAACGAGCCGCTTAAGGCCAAGATTGCCGAGCTGGCAACCGCTGAACTGGGTGAAGCCTACCGCATCACCGAGAAGGCCGTGCGCTACGCCGCCATCGGTGCCATCAAGCAGCGTGTGGTCGAGCAGGTTATCGCCTCCGGCGTGGAAGCCGATGCCAAGAAGATTGGTGAAGCCTTCCACAATCTGGAAAGCCGCATCGTCCGTGGTCGTGTGGTTCGTGGTGAGCCGCGTATCGATGGTCGCGATCCAGAGATGATCCGTGCCCTGCACGTTGGCACCGGCGTACTGCCGCGCGCTCACGGCTCCGCCCTGTTCACCCGTGGTGAGACTCAGGCCATGGTCGTTGCGACCCTGGGTACCGAGCGTGACGCCCAGAACATTGACGAGCTGACCGGCCACCGTGCCGACCGCTTCATGCTGCACTACAACTTCCCGCCGTACTGCGTCGGTGAGACCGGCATGATGGGGAGCCCCAAGCGTCGTGAAATCGGCCACGGTCGTCTGGCCAAGCGCGGCGTTGCTGCCGTGATGCCGAGCGCCGCCGAGTTCCCGTATGTGGTGCGTGTGGTCTCTGAGATCACCGAATCCAACGGTTCCTCCTCCATGGCCTCCGTCTGTGGCTCCTCCCTGGCGCTGATGGATGCGGGTGTGCCGATCAAGGCCTCCGTTGCCGGTATCGCCATGGGTCTGGTGAAGGAAGAAGAAGGTTTCGTGGTGCTGTCCGACATCCTGGGTGACGAAGATCACCTGGGTGACATGGACTTCAAGGTTGCCGGTACCACCCAGGGCATCACTGCGCTGCAGATGGACATCAAGATTGAAGGCATCACCAAAGAGATCATGGAGATTGCCCTCAAGCAAGCTCGTGGCGCTCGTCTGCACATCCTGAAGGTCATGGACGAAGCCATCCAGGCTCCGCGCAGCGAGATCTCCGATTTCGCACCGCGTATCCACACCATCAAGATCAATCCTGAGAAGATCAAGGATGTGATCGGCAAGGGTGGCTCAGTGATCCGTGCCCTGACCGAAGAGACCGGCACCAACATCGAGCTGGATGATGACGGTACTGTCCGCATCTCCGCCGTTGCCAACGAAGCCGCCATGGAAGCCATCCGTCGCATCGAGGCGATCACCGCCGAGATCGAAGTGAACCGCATCTATGAAGGCAAGGTTGTGCGTCTGGCCGATTTCGGTGCCTTCGTCAACATTCTGCCGGGTAAAGACGGTCTGGTGCATATCTCCCAGATCACCGATGCCCGCGTACAGAACGTGGCCGACCACCTGACCATAGGTGACGTGGTCAAGGTCAAGGTACTGGAAGTGGATCGTCAAGGCCGTGTGCGTCTCTCCATCAAGGAAGCGAATGCACCGACCGAGGCTGCCGCTCCGGCCGCCGATGTGGCCGTTGCCGCCACCGAAGAGCCAGCTGCCGAGTAAGGCATCTGTGCTGTGAAAAAGCCGACCTCAGGGTCGGCTTTTTTGTGTCTGGATGTTATCTGTGCCAATTTCATTGTTTCTTTTGAAGCCCATTGTTATAACGGACGACCCGCTCTCAAGCTGTCATAAGGAGTTGCAGTATGTCGTGGGCCTATCTCAGGCAATTTCCCCCGCTGGTCTGGATCGTGATCCTGGGCACCTTCATGGTGCGCACCAGCTTCTTCATGGTCTGGCCCTTCCTCTCCATCCTGCTCTATCGCGATTATGCGCTCTCGGCGACCCTGATCGGCCTCATCCTGGGGGCCACTGCGGCCCTCTCGACCCTGGTGAGCTTCTATGGTGGCTGGCTGTCGGACAAGTGGGGGCGGCGCAACATACTGCTGTTCGGCTGCCTGGTCTCTGCGCTCAGCTTCGGCCTGCTTGGCCTCTCCCACCAAGTCGCCTGGCTGGCACTCGGGGTGATTGGCAGCGGCCTCTCCTACGGACTCATCGACTCACCGGGCAAGGCGCTGATGGCCGACAGCCTGGCCGAACCCAAGGCCCGCGAACTGGCGCTGCACCTGCGCTATTTTCTACTCAATCTGGGGGCGGCCATTGGTCCCCTGATTGGGGTCACCTATGGCCTGAGTGCGCGCCAGGAGACCTTCCTGCTGCTTGGCATCAGCTATCTGCTGCTCGGAGTCACCTTCTTCATCGGTTTTAGGTTGGCCCGTTGCCGGGCTGGCAGCACGGCCGGTCCCGGCATGCGCGCCGTGCTGAGGGTGCTGGCCCGGGATCGTGGCTTCTTGCTGCTGACCCTGGCCAACGTGTTGCTGATGCTGGTCTACGCCCAGTTCGAGTCGCCGCTTATCCAATATTTGACCCGGGCGGGTACACCGGAGGTGGAGCGGCTCATCGGCCTGCTGGTGACCGCCAATGCGCTGACCATAGTGATACTGCAGTTCCCGCTGCTGCACCTGACCGCAAGTTGGCGGATCAAGCACAGGTTGCAGCTCGGGGTCGCCCTCTTTCTCGGCGCCCAGCTGCTGTTTGCCTTGGGCGATACCGCCATCTGGTGGCACTGGTTGGTGGCTGTGGTGCTGCTGAGCGTGGGGGAGTGCATCCTGTTCCCGCTGCTCAATGTCTTGATCGATCAGATGGCACCGGCACACCTCAAAGGCAGTTACTTCGGCGCGGCCTCCATGTCTGGCATGGGGGTCGCCATAGGTGCCCTGCTCGGGGGCTGGATGATCGCAAACTGGGGCGGTGGCTGGCTCTACGGGCTGATGGCCCTGCTCTGCCTCGCCATCCTGGCGCTCTATGAGTGGGGCACCCGCATGCCGCGCCCGACCGAGCTGCAGTCGGTGCCCGCCCGCGAATAGCTGAGGCCCCATCAGACCGCATGAAAAAGGCCGGGATCCCAGATCCCGGCCTTTACTCATCTGGATGCTTTACAGGGTGAAGCGGAGGGTGAGCTGCTGCAGGTGGCTGGTCAGCTGACTCAGCTCGGTGCAGGCCTGAGCGGTGTGTTGTGCCCCCTTGGCATTCTCATCCGAGACATTGTGAATGTTCACTATGTTGTGGTTGAGCTCGGCGGTGACCGAATTCTGTTGCTCGGTAGCGCTGGCAATCTGAGTGTTCATGTCGGTGATCCGGGTGACCGCTTCATGGATCCTGGCAATGCTCTGGCCCGCATCCTGCGCCAGTTCGACGCTGGTCTGCATCTGGGCATGGCTGCTGTGCATGGCCTGGCCCGCCAGCGCTGCACGGCTCTGCAGGCTCTCTATCATCTTATGGATCTCGGCGGTGGAGTCCTGGGTGCGTCTGGCCAGGGTACGAACCTCATCGGCGACCACGGCAAAGCCTCGGCCCTGTTCGCCGGCACGGGCGGCTTCAATGGCGGCATTGAGTGCCAGCAGGTTGGTCTGATCGGCGATGCTGCGGATCACATCCAGTACCAGGCCGATATTGGCGCTCTCCTGCTCGAGTTGTTGCACTACCTGACCTGCCTCACCCATCTTGCCCGCGACCTGCTCGATACTGCCGATGGCGCTCTGTACCACCGCCTGGCCTGCCATGGAAGCCTGGGAGGCATGCTGGGCGGCGTTGGCGGCATCAGTGGTGTTGCGGGACACCTCGAACACAGTGCTCTGCATCTCGTTCATGGCAGTTGCCACCTGGGTTATCTCGCCTTGTTGCTGGCGTATCCCCAGGGCGGACTGTTCGGAGATGGCGCTCACTTCGCCTACCGAGGTGCTGAGCTGGCTGACCGAGGTGGCGATCTCGTTGACCAGATCGCTGAGCCCCTCCTTCATCTGGCGCACCGACAGGGCCAGCTCGCCGATTTCATCCCGATTGAGCTTGCCTGCATCGATGTAATCGCACAGCTCGCCTCGGCCCAGATAACCGCCGGCAACCAGTTTGGCCTGCTTGGCCAACAGCACGATGGGATCGCGGATCTGGCGGGTCAGCAGGGTGGCGAAGACGATGACCAGTAGGATGGCGAGGAGCAGGGTGAGGAGGAGGACGGTGCGGGCACTCTCGTAGGTGCTCTGGGACTCATCACGGCCGAGCTTGGCATAGTAGCGGTTCTGGGCAATCAACCCTTCGACCGCATCATGGAGCGCGACATAGGTCGGGGCGCCTGCCAGGAACTGCTCCGTACCCGCGGCGTGTTCCCCCCGGGCCAGTTGTGCCATGACGGCATCGTGCAATGCCAGATAGCGCTGCCAGTTGGCGCTGACTGCCTGATAGCGGCGTGTCTCTTCGGCATCGAACAGCGTCTTGCCATACTGGTCCAGCAGTCCCGTGATCTTGCTTATTTCGCTGCGCATCTGGTTGCCGTACTCCGCCTGACGGGCTGGGTTCTCATCGACCAGCAGGTAGCTCAGTTCGAAGCGACGCAAGTTGGCTACCGTCTGCCCCATGTCATTGACGCGATTGATGCTGGGAATGATGGCATCGGTCAGCTCGAGTGAGCGACTGTTGATGCGGTCAAATTGCAACAGAGAGAAGCCGCCGATGGCGACCATCATCAGGCCGAAGGTCGCGAAGGCGACGCTCAGCTTCTTACCAATATTCATGTTCATCAATGACATCGCTGTTCCGGAACGGTAGGCAGAAAGACTCGACCCAGGGTCGAGGGAGTAAGGTTTCGCTTATTCATCCCGAAATAGCCAAACGGCCGCCTGAGGCGACCGGTTCATTTTTATTGTCAGTGCAGGGCCAGGCTTGTGTAACGGATGCCATTGGCCAAAAAAATCGCCCTGTTGGGCATGGGAACAGGGGGTTCCATAGGCCTCAAAGGGCTGCAAAGGCTGGGCACTTTATGTACGGGAAGGGGGGAAGTCAAGGCTTGTTGCGCATGAAACCACACAGCGAAATGATTATTGATTAGTCACTATTGGCTTGTTTTTTGACCGCGCAGTGTCAAGGGGTCAAGGCAGGCTAGCTCAGGGGTAAGTGATGACTCACCCCTGGCAATCTAGAAGGTCAGTACCTTGTCGGCGGCCACTGTCCATTGGGCCAGGGTCGGCAGGCGGTCGATGCGGATCCCTTCGATAAGCGGCAGGGTGCCAATGCCGCGGGCATCACAACAGCTCTGGCACAATCGCACCTCGGCCCCTTGCACCAGCAAGATGTCCAGCATCTGACGCAGGTGATAGCCCTCGGCCGGGGCCTGACTGGCGATGGCGGCCCCCACCGCATCCGACAAGAGAAACAGCCTGAGGCTGGCCCCCTCTTCCTGCAGTGCCAAGCCGAGGCGCAGGGCGTTGAACAGGGACTCGCTGCCATAGGGGGCACCGCTGGCGATGATCAGTATCTGTTGGCTCATGGAGACTCCTGATGACAAAGCCCCATTGTAGATCGCCCTGATGATCCCCATCATGATGTTGCGCAAACCGTGTCGCACCACTTTCGTGCAGTCTTGACCTGCGAGGTGCCCTTGAGGTCAGATGAGCATCATTTAAAAGGTGGTGAATGAGCAGTGTGCTTGAAGTTGGATGAGCATCATTCACGGAACGACGGTGAACGAGAGGTGGAAAATGAACAAGAGGATAGCCGTGCTGGCATTGGGGTTCTGGCTGGCGGGACCTGTGGTGGCGGCCCCTGCGGTGGGGTGTGCTGCCAAGCGTGATGCCCTGGTCTCGGCTCTGAGCGAGGCTCGCGCCCATGACAACGATCGCCAGGTCGCTGGCTTGCAGGAGGCGCTCAATAATGTCGAGGCTTATTGTGACGATGGCGCTTTGCTCAAAGAGAGTGACAGCAAGCTGGCCGAGTTGAAAGACAAGGTCGACGAACGGCTCAGTGAGCTGCAGAGTGCCCGGGTAGAGGGCAAGCCGGACAAGATCGCCAAGAAGCAGACCAAGCTCGATGAGGCTCAGGCCAAATACCAGCAGGAGCAGATCCACAATGGAGCCTTGCGTGCCCTGGTCGATAGCAAGAGTAAGTGAACACTGACTGCCTCCTGGCTCCGCTGACGCCTTGCTCAGAGTAGGGGACTTCTATGTGTATGCGGATGGCTCTATTCGGTGCGATGACAGCGTCGTGGCTGGGATGGCCGCGAGGCGGGCCAGCCATGATGGTGGCGGATAACAGTGAGGCCGGGCATTGCCCGGCCTCACTGTTTGCCCATCTCTGGCCAGTCAGCTGCGATGGAGCTTCACAAACTTCTCCATCAACTGCGCTTCGCTCTCCACCCGCTGGGGATCCCAGATGATGCAGTCGATGGGGCAGACGCTGATGCAGGTGGGCTTCTCATAGTGGCCGACGCATTCGGTGCACAAGTCTGGATTGATCTCGTAGATGGCCTCACCCAGGCTGATGGCCTGGTTCGGACACTCGGGATCGCACATGTCACAGTTGATGCACTTGTCGGTGATGAGCAGCGCCATCTCAGGCTGCCGTATGGGGGTTGCGGCTGTCCTGACGATCGCCCAGGTTGCGCAGCAGTATCCCGTGGCTGATGTCGATCTCCTGGGGAACCGGCACATAGACGATGTGACCGTTGCCCGGCGCGGTGTCGACCAGCTCGCCCTTGCGGTTTTGCATCTGCTCCAGATTGAAGCTGAGGTTGCCCTGGGGGGTCATCAACTCCAGGCTGTTGCCGACCAGGAACTTGTTCTTCACGTCCACTTCCACCATGTCGCCATTGCGACCGGTGATCTCGCCGACGAACTGCTGGGTGTCGGAGATGGAGTAGCCATAGTCATAGTTCTGGTACTCGCTGTGGTTGTGGCGGCGCAGGAAGCCCTCGGTGTAGCCACGGTGGGCCAGGTTCTCCAGGGTGCCCATCAGGGTCGGATCGAAGGGACGACCGGCGACGGCATCGTCGATGGCCTTGCGATAGACCTGAGCGGTACGGGCGCAATAGTAGAAGGACTTGGTGCGGCCTTCGATCTTCAGGGAGTGGACCCCCATCCTGGTCAGGCGCTCGACGTGCTCGACGGCGCGCAAGTCCTTGGAGTTCATGATGTAGGTGCCGTGCTCGTCCTCGAACGCCGTCATGTACTCGCCGGGGCGGTTGGCCTCTTCCAGCAGTACCAGCGCATCGCTCGGCTTGCCGAGTCCCAGGGTGTTGTCCGGGCGCACCGCAATGGGCTCCTGGCGGTGCACTATCTGACCCACCTCATTCTCCTTGCCTTCGTGAACCTTGTAGTCCCAGCGGCAGGAGTTGGTGCAGGTACCCTGGTTGGGGTCGCGTTTGTTGATGTAGCCAGAGAGCAGGCAGCGGCCGGAGTAGGCCATGCACAGGGCGCCGTGCACGAAGACTTCCAGCTCCATCTCCGGCACCTGCATGCGGATCTCTTCGATCTCGTCCAGGGAGAGTTCGCGGGAGAGGATGACGCGAGTCAGGCCCATTTGATGCCAGAACTTTACCGTGGCCCAGTTGACCGCATTGGCCTGCACCGACAGGTGAATGGGCATGTGGGGGAAGGCTTCGCGCATCATCATGATGAGACCGGGATCTGACATGATGATGGCGTCCGGTCCCATCTCGATCACCGGGCGCATGTCGCGCACGAAGGTCTTGAGCTTGGAGTTGTGGGGCTGGATGTTGGCCACCACATAGAACTGCTTGCCGAGGGCGTGGGCTTCGTTGATGCCCAGGCGCAAGTTGTCGTGGTCGAACTCGTTGTTACGCACCCGCAGGCTGTAGCGCGGCTGGCCGGCATAGACGGCATCGGCGCCATAGGCGAAGGCGTAACGCATATTTTTGAGGGTCCCGGCGGGGGAGAGCAATTCTGGTCTGAACATGATTATCTCGCTGGTCTGATTGCAAATCAGGGCGACGCCACCGAGTGGCATCGCAATAAGGATGACGGCACAGCGCTGCACCCTCTGGAGGGTTAAGGCCATGACATCCCAATAAGGGTGCGAGATTGTACTCTTGCCGCTCCCCGGGCGCAATTAACCCGGGTAGGTGAAGGAGAGAGGATTGTCTTGTCGGTGTCAGTGAGCCGCGTTACTGCGGGGGGCTGACCAACAGAGTGGTGGGGCGCATGGTCGGGGCCTGAGGGTGCAGGGCCAGGCTCAACCAGTGCCAATCAAGGGGAGGGCTGTTCTGTTTGAAGCGCTGCAACGGCTGGCCATTACGCACGGTCAGAAACAGGGTGCTCGACAGGCCGATGCGGTTGCGATAACGCACCATGAGTTCGCCGCTGTAGCGACTGATATGGATCTGCAACTGCTCCAGGCTCAGGCCTGAGTGATAACCCTGTTCATCCCACACTTCCAGCATGATGCGCCTGCCTTGCGAATATCAGGGCTTACTATCCGGGCAGTTTACATAACGGGCAATTGTCAGATCTGACAGGGACAGAAAGCGAAAACCCGGCGCTAGGCCGGGTTTTCTTGAATGATGGTGGAGGGAGAAGGATTCGAACCTTCGAAGGCAGAGCCGTCAGATTTACAGTCTGATCCCTTTGGCCACTCGGGAACCCCTCCACAGGGATATTAAAAGCCACTTATTTCAGGAAGATGGTGGAGGGAGAAGGATTCGAACCTTCGAAGGCAGAGCCGTCAGATTTACAGTCTGATCCCTTTGGCCACTCGGGAACCCCTCCACGGGGTATTTTCCTGATTGTACTATCTCATCACACTTGAATGGTGGAGGGAGAAGGATTCGAACCTTCGAAGGCAGAGCCGTCAGATTTACAGTCTGATCCCTTTGGCCACTCGGGAACCCCTCCTCAAGTGCGAGGCGCATACTAACAGATCCCACGGCTTTGTGAACCCCAAACTTGCAATCAATGTAGAAAAATATGCGAGTCGCTCATTTTTTGATATTGGTCGTTCAAAATTCAATCTTTTCATAGGCTTCAGAACAAAAATAACACAGCTAACCGGGCCGGAAGTCGAGGCTGTCGCCTTGTCATCTCGGCTGACAGTCATTGTTGGTAGTGTTTTATGCTGGTTTACTCTCTTTGTTCTGTGAATGTGATGGCGGATGGGTTTGGGTGTGGACTTTGCTGCTACCTGATCTTAATCTCGCCATGTTATCTAACTGTTACATGGAACGTGATCCTATGCAGCCTCTCGATGTCGCCGTCCTGCGCGGCCAGTTTCCTGCCCTCAACCAGTTGATCGATGGCAAATCCCCACTCTTCTTCGACGGCCCAGGGGGTGCCCAGGTTCCCCATCGTGTCTTGGGGGCCATGACCGACTATCTGGGGCGCTTCAACGCCAATCTGGGGGGGACCTTCTTCTCGGGCCGGGAGACGGAGCAACAGGCGTTGCGTGCCCGCAAGGCCGCGGCCACCCTGCTCGGTGCCGACAGCTGGCAGGAGATAGTGTTTGGCGCCAACTTCACCAGCCTCACCTTCGCCTTCAGCCGTGCCCTGGCCCGTGAGTGGCAGGCGGGGGATGAGATAGTCGTCAGCGCCCTGGATCACTACTCCAATGTCTCCAGCTGGCAGCAGGCGGCCGAGGATCGCGGCGCCATCGTCCATCAGGTGCGGGTGGATACCGCCAGCGGCGGCCTCGACATGGATCATCTGCTGAGCCTGCTTGGCCCGCGTACCCGGCTGGTGGCCGTGACCGCCGCTTCCAATACCACGGGAACTCTGGTGGACATTCCCGCCATCGCCGATGCGGTACACCAGGCTGGTGCCCTGCTCTATGTGGATGCGGTGCACTTTGCGCCCCATGAGCGCATCGATGTGCAAGCCTGGGATTGCGACTTCCTCGGCTGCTCGGCCTACAAGTTCTTCGGTCCGCACTTGGGGATCCTCTATGGCAAGCATCGCCATCTGGAGCGATTGACCCCCTACAAGGTGGAACCGGCCAAGAACGTCTCGCCCTATAAGTGGGAGACGGGCACCCAGAGCTGGGAGGCCTTGGCCGGGCTGGAGGCGACCATTGACTACCTGGCCTCCCTCTCTGGTCTGGAGGCGGAGGAGGCTTCCCTGGAAGAGCGGCTCGATCTCGCCTTTGCCCGCAGCCAGGGGCATGAACAGCAGCTCAGCGAGCAGATATTGGCCAAGCTGGCGGAGCGTCCCTGGTTGAGCCTGCATGGTATCCACGGCGCGCAGGGGCGAACGCCCACCTTCGCCCTCACCTCGAGTCGCCACACGCCGGCCGAGATGGCGGTCTATCTGGGGGAGCATCAGGTATGCAGCTGGGCGGGGCACTTCTATGCCCTGGGATTGATCGCGGCCCTGGGGGTCGGTGAGGCAGGGGTACTGCGCATCGGCTGCATGCACTACAACACCCATGCCGAAATAGACAGGTTGTTCAGTCTGCTCGATGCCATGCCGGCGGCGTAACGCGGCAGTCAGCGATGCCACGCCATCAGACCCCGCTGCCGGTTCGCCACAGCGGGGTCTCTCATTTGGCAATAATCTGGTGGATCTGATCGAGAGGGACGATATGGCGGGCTGCGCCGAGCTTGATCGCCTCCTTGGGCATGCCGAATACCACGCAGGAGGCCTCATCCTGGGCATAGGTGATGGCCCCCGCCTCCTGCATCTCCTTGAGGCCGCGGGCACCATCATCTCCCATGCCGGTCATGATGATGCCGGTGGCATTCTTGCCAGCGTATTTGGCCACTGAGCGAAACAGCACATCGACCGAGGGGCGATGGCGATTGATCAAAGGGCCATCCATGACGTCCACATGGTAGTAGGCGCCGCTGCGCTTGAGCAGCATGTGTTTGCCACCCGGCGCGATCAGGGCCAGCCCCGGGATCACCCTGTCATTGTGTCTGGCCTCACGCACTTCTATCTGGCACAGGCCGTTGAGCCGTTCGGCGAAGGAGGCGGTGAACTTCTCCGGCATGTGCTGCACGATGACGATGCCGGGGCTGACCCTGGGCAAGGCGGTGAGTACCAGCTCCAGGGCCTGGGTGCCGCCGGTGGAGGTACCCATGGCGACGATGCGCTCCGTGGTCTGTGCCAGGGCCTGGCCGCCCGCCGGTAGCCAGGCATCAACGCTGATCTTGGCGGGCACGGCCAGCGGTGCCTTGCGCAACTGTTTGACATTGGCCATGGCCGCGGCCCGTACCGCCATGGCGAGATCCTGGGCGGACTCTTGCAGAAAGTCTTTGAGGCCTATGGTCGGCTTGGTGATGATATCCACCGCACCGGCCGCCATGGCCTGCAAGGTGGTCTCGGCGCCGCGCGCGGTGAGGGAGGAGCAGATAACGACCGGGGTCGGTCGCTCGGTCATTATCTTCTGCAGGAAGGTGATGCCATCCATGCGCGGCATCTCCACGTCGAGCACTATCACGTCCGGCCAGGCCCGCTTGAGTTTTTCTAGGGCAAAGAGGGGATCCGAGGCGGTGGCGATGACACTGATATCCGGCTCACGCTCCAGCACGCTCTGCAATACCTGCCTGACCACGGCGGAGTCATCGACCAGCATGACGGTGATCTGTTTCATCTCTCTCTCCTCATTCGCATAACGTGGCCGCTAGCGGGGCGGCTTCCGCAGGTTCAGCGCTGTTGTGGCCTCATTGGCCGGTGCGGCGACGCTCATCGACCCGCTCCGGATCCCGTATCAACGGACTGTGCCTGACCCAGACATGGCCGGTATTGAGCTCGAAGACAAGCGCCCTGTGGCCTGTGCCGCCCAGATCGTGGGCGCTGACCTCGAGGCCCTGAGCACGGACCAGCGCCCAGGCGGCCGCCACATTCTGGCTGGCGATATCCGGGGCATGACGTCCCCCCAACTGGGGGAACATGTTGCCGCCGCCAAACAGCTTGACCACATATTCCCCGGGGGCTGAGCCCGCTTTGGCAACCCCTTGCAGCAAGATGGCCAGCGCCTCATCCGCATACTTGCCATTGAGCGAGTCAGGCCTCTGCCGTGCCATCTGCCTCTGGCTCAGCGGTCGATCGCGATGGCGCCGACTCGGCAGCATGAAGTGGCACATGCCGCCCCAGTGGTGGCGTGGGTGCCAGAGTGTCAGGCTGACACAGGAGCCGAGCTGGGTGCGCATCACCATAGGCTCCCGGCTAAACAGGGCCTCGCCGGGTTGCAGAGTCACCTCTCTCATGGGGCTCAGGGTTTGCGATAGATGGAAGGGGAGACCAGCTGCAGGCCAGTCTGGAGGCCATGCAGACTCTCGGCGTGGCTGATGATGAGATAGCCCCCCTGACGCAGCAGGGGAAGCAGGCGGGCGAGCACTTGCTCCTTGGTCTCCCGGTTGAAGTAGATCATCACGTTGCGGATGAAGATGAGGTCGAACTGGCCGAGATCCGGCAGCGGCTTGTTGAGGTTGACCTGGCTGAAATGCACCCTCTCCTTGAGCTTGCGGTCGATGAGGAAGGTGCCCTCTTGCTGACCTATGCCCTTGAGGCAGTATTTCATCAGGTAGGCGGTCGGTATGTTGTGGGCCCGCTCTATGGCATAGAGGCCAGCCTTGGCCTGGGCCAGAACCCGGGAGCTGATATCGGAGGCGATGATCTCCCAGGGGGCCGCGGCGCGGCGCTCTGCCAGGGTCATGGCGAGGCTGTAGGCCTCTTCCCCCGAGGAGCTGGCCGCGCTCCAGATCCGCAGCGCACGCTCCCGCGGGAAGTGGGGCACTATCTGCTCGCTCAGGAATTCGAAATGTTTGGGTTCGCGAAAGAAGTAGGTCTCATTGGTGGTCAGCAAGTCCAGGGCCAGTTGCAGCTCCAGCTTGGCCGAATCGCCCATGATGAGGTGAAAGTAATCCCCAAAACTCGGCAACTGGTAGTGGGAGAGCCGTTTGGCCAGCCGACTGCTGACCAGTGTCTTCTTGGCAGGGGAGAGATCGATGCCGGTGGCTTGATGCAGCCAGCGCTGAAATTGGCTGAATTCCTGATCGCTCAGGGCGGCATGTTCCAGCAAGTTCGCCTTCCTTGTGTGGTGTATCCGGTCGCTGACCGGAGCGAGCGGGAAGCCTTGGCTCCCCGCCCTCCTGGCTCAACGGCGCATCAGAAGCGCACAAAATCACCGTCGCTCTGACTTTTGCCATGAGCGGCCGAGATCTCCTGCGGCGATCCCTCCTGATTGAGGAAGCGGCCGCGGCTGTTTCCTCGTGGGGTCGGCACCTTGAGTTCGGTCACCGTCCTGTGCTGCGCCAGGGTGAAGAAGCCCATGGATTGTTGCAGCTGTTCGGCCTGGCCGCTCATCTCCTCCGCGGTGGCGGCCAGCTCCTCACTGCTGGATGCGTTCTGCTGGGTCACCTGGCTGAGCTGGCTCATGGCCTTGTTGATCTGGCTGACCCCGGTGGATTGTTCCGCCGAGGCGGCACTGATCTCCTGCACCAGATCCGAGGTTCGGTTGATGGAGGGCACGATTTGATCGAGCAACTCTCCCGCGCGCTCTGCCATGTCGACACTGCTGGAGGCCAGCTCGCCAATCTCCTGGGCCGCGACCTGGCTGCGTTCTGCCAGCTTGCGTACCTCGGCCGCCACCACGGCAAATCCCTTGCCATGATCGCCAGCCCGGGCTGCTTCTATGGCCGCGTTGAGTGCCAGCAGGTTCGTCTGGTAGGCGATGTCATCGATGATGCTGATGCGTTTGGCTATCTGCTTCATGGCATCCACCGTCTGCTTGACCGCGCCGCCCCCTTCTATCGCCTCCTTGGCGGCCTTGCTTGCCATGCCATCGGTGACCTGGGCGTTCTCGGTATTCTGGTTGATGCTGGCGCTCATCTGCTCGATGGAGGCGCTGGTCTCCTCCATGCTCGAGGCCTGTTCACTGCTCGATTGGCTGATGCTCTGGGCGGTGGCGCTGACCTGTTCCGAGGCACTGGACAGGTTGTCCGAGGCGCTGCGCACCTCTGTGACTATGGTGGTGAGGGCCGTGATGGTCTGGTTCAGGGCATCCTTGGTGGTGCCAAAGACACCGGGGTAGTTCGCCTCGACCTTTTGGGTCAGATCCCCTTCGGCCAGGGCCTGAACCACCCGGATCACGTCCTTGAGGCTGGTGTCGATGACCTCGGCAATCTTGTTAATGCCTTCCCCCAAGTTCTTGAAGAAGCCAGCCTTGTCACCGAGGGCCATGCGTTTGCTCAGCTCGCCATCGATGACGGCTTGCACAATGTCGGATACCTCCCGTTCGACGGCGACCTCCTTGGTGCGGTCGTCCCACTCCACCACTGAACCGAGTCGCTCGCCCGCATCGCTGAACACAGGGTTGGCGACCAGGGAGAAGGTGCGCCCGCCGAGCTGGATCTGGGTGCGATAGGTGTTGGCCAATTTGGCCAGCATGCCGCGCTGGTGGCTGGGGTTTTTGTGGAAGGTATCTATGTTACTGCCCATCAGCTGGCTGGTGTTGAAGTGGGGCAGCTCTGTCTTGATATCGCGCTCGGCCTCGGCCAGCATGACCTTGACCGACTCGTTCATGTAGATGATGTCGAGGTCGTTGTCGGCGATCATGACGTTGGTGGTGGCGCAGTCCAGCGCCTTCTTGACCCTCATGCTCTCGTCGGATGCCTGCTTGGCCGCGGCGTTGGCGGCCTTGACCTCCAACTCGATGGCGACCTCCTTGGTGCGATCGTTCCACTCAACCACGGTGCCGAGCCGTTCACCACTATCGCTGAACACAGGGTTGGCGACCAGGGCGAAGGTGCGCCCGCCGAGCAGTATCTGAGCGCGGTGAGTACTGGCGAGTTTGGCCAGCATGGTGCGCTGGTGGCTCGGATTCTTGTGGAAGATGTCGATGTTTTTACCCATCAACTGACTGGCGTTGAAGTGGGGCAGATCGGTCTTGATGTCCGGCTCGGCGTCGAGCAGCATGGTGCCGACCGCTTCGTTCATATAGATGATGTCGAGGTTGTTGTCGGCGATCATCACGTTGGTGGTGGCGCAGTCCAGCGCCTTCTTCACCCTCAGGCTCTCCTCGGATGCCAGCTTGGCGGCGGTGTTGGCGGCCTTGATCTCGTTCTCGATGGCGACCTCTTTGGTGAGATCGTTCCACTCCACTACTGTGCCGAGTCGATCGCCTTCATTGTTGACGACGGGACTGGCGATGAGGGAGAAGATGCGACCACCCAGGGCTATCTGGGTGCGGTAGGTTTTGTCGAGCTTGGCCAGCATGGCCCGCTGGTGGGAAGGATTCTTGTGAAAGCTGTCGATGTTCTTGCCCATCAGTTGCTTGACATCAAAGGCGGTCAGCTCCTTCTTGATGTCGCTTTCGGCCAGGCTGAGCATCTCCTTGATCGCCTCGTTCATGTAGATGATGTTGAGGTCTGTGTCGGCGATCATCAGGTTGGTCGTGGCACCGTCGAGGGCCTTGCGCACCCGGAAGTTTTCGGTATGAAGCTGTTGACTGGTCTGGGCCTCGGCCAGGTTGTTGCGCACCGTCTGGCCGAGGCGATCGAGCAGAAGATTGAACTCCTGGCAGAGCTCCAGCAAGGGGCCACCGAGCCCGGTGAGGGGCAAGGGCTGCTCGAACTGGCCACTGGCTGCGGCCAGGTTGATGGCCCTGACATCGCCCAGGGTCTGGGTTAACTGGGACAACAGCTGGGGGTGATCGTCGTTGTTGCCAAACAGCTTGCCGAAAAATGATTGAGTCATGAGCCTTATCCTTGTGCTGACACTCAGGTGATAGAAGTTGGGTACCTTACTATTGGGTCACTGCCATGGCCGCGTCCGGGCGATGGGATAGATCGTGAAGTTGCGCCATCTCGTCGATGGAGAGCACCTTTTGGGTGTTGAGCAAGATGACGAATCTGCCATTGACCTTGCCCATGCCGCTGATGAAGTCGGCGCGGATCTTGGCGCCGAAGCTGGGGGGCGGCTCTATCTCGTTGCGCGGTATGGTGAGCACCTCGGAGACGGCATCTACCACCACCCCAATGTCCTGGGTCTCCCCCTGATGTTCTCCCTCCTGGCTCAAGACCTCTATGATGACGATGCAACTGCGGCGGGTGATGGTCGAGGCGATATTGCCGAAGCGGGCATTGAGATCGACCACGGACACGACGGCGCCGCGCAGGTTGATGACACCACGAATAAAGTCGGGCATCAGGGGGATGGGGGTGATGTTGCCGTATTCGAGGATCTCCTTGACCCCGAGTATGTTGATGGCAAACATCTCGCCGTTGATGACGAAGGTGAGGTACTGGGCATCTCCCTGGGCCACGGAGGGCAGCAGGGGAGAGGCAAGGGTCAGTGCAGTGGATGGATTCATGGGGCCTCCGGTCAGAAACGAATAAAGTCGGCGTCATCCACCGGGCTCTTGTGACCCGTGGGTGCGCTCTGGGGTGGGGTCAGAAAGTGGCCTCGGGGTTGGGCGGTTTTGACTCTGATTTGACTGGCACCCACGCTGCGGGCGGGGGCGCTTGCCAGGGTGAAGAAGTCCATGGTCTGTTGCAGATCCCCGGCTTGGCTACTCATCTCTTCGGCCGTGGCGGCCAGCTCCTCGCTGCTGGCCGCGTTCTGCTGGGTTACCTGATTGAGCTGGTTCATCGCCTGGCTTATCTGGGTCACTGCGCCCGCCTGTTCGCCGGAGGCGGCACTGATCTCCTGTACCAGATCCGAGGTCTTGCGAATGGAGGGGACTATCCGTACCAGCAGCTCGCCAGCCAGCTCGGCCTGTTCCACACTGCTGCTCGACAGCTCGCTAATTTCCTGAGCGGCGACCTGGCTGCGTTCGGCCAGCTTGCGCACCTCGGCGGCCACCACGGCAAAACCTTTACCATGTTCGCCCGCCCTGGCCGCTTCGATGGCCGCGTTGAGGGCCAACAGATTCGTCTGGTAGGCGATGTCATCTATGATGCTCACCTTGCGCGCTATCTGCTGCATGGCGGTCACGGTTTGTTGCACAGAGGCACCGCCTTCTCCCGCCTCCCGGGCCGCCTGACCGGCCATGGCATCCGTCTGGCGGGCGTTGTCCGTGTTCTGGTTGATGCTGGCACTCATCTGCTCGACGGCCGCGCTGGTTTGCTCGACGCTGGCCGCCTGCTCGCTGGTGGCCTGACTCAGGGATTGGGCCGTGACACTGACCTGATTGGAGGCATTGCTCAGGTTGTCGGTGGCGCTGCGTACCTCGTCGATGATGTTGGTGAGGGCTGTGATGGTGTCGTTGAGACCATCCTTGGTGCGACCGAACACGCCCGGATAGGGCTGTTCTATGCGCTGGGTCAGGTCTCCCTTGGCCAAGGCAGTGGCGATGCGCATCACATCTCCCAGGATGGTATCCGTCACCTCGGAGAGGCGATTGAGCAGCTCGCTCAGTCGCTTCACATACCCCTGACGCTGTTCCAGGCTGATACGGTAGCTGAAGTCGCCCTGCTCCACGGCGGCACTCACCTGCTGCTCTATGTCGTTGATGAGGGCCCCCAGCTTGTCGACCATGTATTGCATGGCCTCAAGCAGCTGCCCCGCCTCGTCGCGGGAGTGGATCTCCAGCTTGACGTCAAGATCCCCCTCGGCCAACTGACGGGCGGCTTTGAGTGCCTGATTGATGGGGCCTGTGATGCTGCGAATGAGGCGCAGGCCAAACCAGATGGCCACCATCAGCCCCAGGACTATGCCCACTACCACAGTGGGCAGCAGGCTGTGATAAGCGGATTGAGCCCGTTCAAATTCGGCCTTGGCAACCTCAAGTTGCAGATTGACCAGCTCGGTTACCTTGCTGCTGATGGGATCTATGGTCCCATAGAGGCGGCCATCGAACTCATCCAGTGTCCCCGTTACCAGGCCATGCTGGGTCGCCAGGCGGTGGGTGAGCAAATTGAGATCCCGGTTTGCCGCCTCGAACAGGTTGATGGTCTGGGCCGATAGCCGCTGTTCATCTTCGGTGAGACGGGTTGCCTGATAGGTTTGCCATACCTGTTCAATCTGCTGCTGGGCATCGTTAAGCTCCTTGAGTGCCACCTCGGCACTGATGAGGCCCGCATTTGCCTTGTTGACGTTATCGATGATGGCGACGGCGTACAGATCCGATATCTCCTTGAGTTGCTTGAGGGGCACGACCCTGTCCTGATAGACCCGCAGCAGGCCCTGATTGCCGTGGTGCATGCCGTACAGGCCCAGGCTGCTCAGCAGCAATAGCAACGCGCAGAGCGCGCCGAGCAGCAGAAAGAGGCGGGTCTTGATGGTGGCATCCTTGAACATGGCTTGCTCCTATTCAGTTGATACTCGATGGGGACGGAACATGCCCCGCGCCCTGATGGCCCAGCTGATGCAACTCCCGCTGGATGGCCGACTGCATCAAGGCGGGGATATCCAGGATCAGGGCGATGTCGCCCCCTCCGAGGATGGAGGAGCCGCTGATGCCGCGCAGATGGTTGAACAGTTTGCCGAGGGGCTTGATGACGGTTTGCAGCTCCCCCAGCAGTTCGTCCACCACCAGTCCGGATTTTTGACCGCCATGGCTCACTACCACTATGTTTTCCCGTCGTCCCGGCTGGCTCTGGATGTCGAAATGCTGTTGCAGACGAACGAAGGGCAGTACCTCGCCGCGCAGGTTGATGTAGTCGCGTCCCAGGGTGTCTTGCAGTGCATCCTCGGTCAGCTCGACACACTCGATCACCATGTCCAGGGGGATGACGTAGTGAGCGCTGCCAACCCGCACCAGGAAGCCGTCTATGATGGCCAGGGTCAGGGGCAGGCGGATCCGGACCAGGGTGCCCTTGCCGGCTTCGCTATGCAGTTCGACGCTGCCACGCAGCGCCTGAATGTTGCGTTTGACCACATCCATGCCGACCCCGCGCCCGGACAAATTGGTGACTGCCTCGGCGGTGGAAAAACCCGGCTCGAAGATGAGCTGGTAGATATCCTGCTCGCTGAGCTGTTGCCCCGGGACAATGATGTCGCGTTCCAGGGCTTTCTTGAGGATCCGCTCCTTGTCGAGCCCGGCGCCATCGTCCTGGATCTCGAGGACTATGCTGCCGGAGTCATGAAAGGCGTTGAGGGTGAGGATGCCCTGGTTCGGCTTGCCAGCCTGCTGACGGCGCTCGGCCGATTCGATGCCGTGATCCATGGCATTGCGCACCAGGTGCATCAAGGGATCGCCAATCTTCTCCACCACCGACTTGTCGAGTTCGGTATCGGCCCCCGAGATGCGCAGGGTGATCTCTTTGCCAAGTTCCTGGCTCACGTCCCGTACCACCCGCTGGAAACGGTTGAAGGTCTCGCCTATGGGCACCATGCGCAGGTGCAGGGCGCCGTCGCGGATCTCCTCGACCAGCATGGCGATGACAGAGGTCGCCTCCAGCAACTGACTGTCGCGGGAACGCTGGGCCAGCAAATTGGCACCCGAGCTTGCCACCACCAACTCGCCGACCAGGTTGATGAGGTCATCCAGTTTGTCGGCGTGTACCCGCACGAAGCGCTGCTCCTTGCCCTGGCTCTGTTTCCTGAGGGCGGCATCGACCACCACCTCGTCCACGGCGCCCTGGGAGATGAGGATCTCGCCGAGCCGGGCATGAGGGATCTGCCCATGGCGATCCTGCAGGCGCAGGGCCGCCTCCAGTTCGAGCTGGGTGAGGGCCCCTGTCTTGACCAGCAACTGGCCCAGCATCTCGTTGTCTTCCGGCAGCGCCTCGATCAGCGCCAGGTACTCTGCCAGTTTGCTGTGGGGAGGCAGTATCAGGATCTGGCAGTCGTCGCGCACGAATTCGAACACCTCGCTGATGCTCTCCTTGCTGGCGGTGGAGTCGAAGTCGATCTCGTAACCGAGATAGCAGTTCTCGGGGTCGAACCCTTGCCAGTCGGGCAGGGCCATGGTGATGGTCTCTATCGAGACTATTTCCCCCAGCGTGGCGAGGTAGCGCAGAAACGAGGTGGGCTCCATGCCGTGTTTGAACACCTCTTGTCCAAAACGCAGGGAGATATGCCACAGCCCGGTCATGGCCTGCGGACCCTGGTCTTGCCGCTCGACGGGGCTGGGCTGGCTCCTGGGGAGCATTGCCAGGGGGGCTATATCATCCTGCTGATAGATCTGCAGGCGCTCACGCAGCGCCCCATCCTGGGCAAGCTCGGCCGGCCCAGGTTCATCCCCCTGCTCGACCACGATATTGACCAGCAGATTGATGTGATCGCAGCTCTCCAGCAGCAGCTTGATCAGCTCGGCAGAGATGGCGAGCCGGTGATTGCGCACCTGATCGAGTATGTCCTCGACGATGTGGGTAAAGCCTATGATGGGGGCCAGCCCGAACAGGCCAGCCGAACCCTTGATGGTGTGGGCGGCCCGGAATACGGCACCGATCAGTTCGTCATCGTCCGGGGTCGACTCCAGGCGCAGCAGGGAAGATTCCATCTCTTCCAGCAACTCCCGTGCCTCGACAAGGTAGGTTTGTAGCGCCTGATCCAGATCCATGCTCGGGCTCCTTGTCGGTCTAGTCGTTGAGGGTGTAGCGCAGCAGAGTGGGATCGCCGAAGAAGCCGGAGAGGTTGCACAGCTCTATGGCATCGAGCACGGCCTGACTGTGAAACAGCAGATGCAGGCTACGCCCCTTGGCTTGGGACGCTTGCTTGGCGGCGATCAGCAGTTGCAGGCCGGCGCTGTCTATTTCGCTGACACCGGACAGGTCCATCTCAATCTCTTGCGGCTGCTCCAGCCATTCGCTCATCTGTTCCTTGAGTTCGCGGGCATGGTAGATGGTCATTTCTCCTTCCAGTTTCATGGCGATCTTGTCTGACATTCGTTCGGCATGTAGCGGCATAGGCACCTCTGACTAAGGCATGATGAGTTTGGCGACGGCGGCCAACATCTGCTCCGGTTGGAACGGCTTGACGACCCAGGCCTTGGCCCCGGCTGCCTGCCCTTCCTGCTTCTTGCTGTCCTGGGATTCGGTGGTCAGCATGATGATGGGAGTGAACTTGTAGCTGGGCAGCTTCTTGGCCTCCTTGACGAAGCTGATCCCGTCCATATTCGGCATATTGACGTCACTGATGATGAGGTTGATCTTCTTGCCATCGAGTTTGCGCAAGGCATCCCGACCATCGCAGGCATCGATGACATCGTAGCCAGCGGTTTTGAGAGTCATGCCGACAACCTGACGAATGGTGGCCGAGTCATCCACGATCAAGATGGTTTTTCCCATGCTTAGCTCCTAAAAAAAGGTGATGTCAGTGTCTGTTTTCTGTGCGGCGGCGTGCTTGCCATGGTGGATATTGCGCTGTTCGTCGGTGGCATAGGAGAGCTCCATGTCCGACAGCCAGCGCTCGGCATCGATGGCGAGCCGTTCATGGGCTGGAGCCTGTTTCGCTGCAATGAGGTGGTCAGACAGGCTCTCCATGTTCTGGCGAACATGGCTGAGGATCTGGCTGACCCTGTCCTGGAACTGGAGAGAGACGATGACGTCAGATATCTCGGCATGGATGCCGCTGCTCTCGTGTTGCAAGAGGGCCGCAGACTCGGCCAGGCTGGCGGTGGCACTGCGAAAGCGGGCCAACACTTGCTCTATGGATTGCTCCGAGTTCGCAACGGACTCGTGATCCTTGGTTGCCGCCAACTCGGCTATCTGGAGCACCTGACCAATGCCGGTGTTGATGGTATCGACCTTGCCGGACATCTTCTTGGCCGTCTCACTCGACAAATGCGACAGGGTGCGCACCTCACCGGCAACCACGGCGAAGCCGCGGCCCGCCTCGCCGGCCCGGGCCGCTTCGATAGCCGCATTGAGGGCGAGCAGATTGGTCTGGGACGCTATTTTGGCCACATCCAGGGCCATGGCATTGAGCTCCTGGGTATAGGCGGTGAGCCCCTTGATCTCCGCCAGCATGGCGTCCCTGTTCTGCTGGGCCCTGTGCATGCTGGCCAGCACGGCATTGAGCTGTTGCTGACTCTCGGTCAGCACGGCGGCCATGCCTTGCGAGTTTTCACCGGCCAGGTCCCCGGCTGCGTGATGGGACGCGGCGACCGCCTCTTCGAGCTTGGTGGAGATGCCGACGAAGCGTTCGGTGAGGCTGATCATGGCTCCCTCACTCTGCTGGCGGGAGTTCTCGATCTGCTTGGTCCAAATGGGGACGGCCTGTTCGCAGACCTGCTCCAGTCCAGCCAGGGCAGGCGCCACCACAGGTTGCAGGTTCTCAGGGGCAGGTTGCTGTGCGCTGGTCTGGTGGCGACTGAGCCAGATGCCAAAGATCAGAGCCGATGCCAGGTTGAGGGCCAGATAGGGATAAGGTATCCCCTGGGCCTGGATACAGAGCAGGATCCCGTTGATCACTGCCATGGTGAGCAGCCAGAAGAGGGGCGCCCGACCGGGGAAGATAGCGTTTTGTTTTGCCATACGTGAGCTCATCCGTGAACACGAGGGGAGCAACCGGTACTTATTTAAGGGCTGGGAAGCACAAGCAAAGGCCATTAATAATCGATTGCTCAGTAATGGTAGCTCAAAAAGAAAAAAGGCAAGGGATCAGCAAGATAAAGCGTGGAGAGGGGATGAACCGGGGGAGGGGTGAGGCAGAGGATGGCACTGGGACATCCTCTTATGGAACTTATCTTCGTGAAGGAGCGCTTGCAGAAAACCCGCGACTGACGCTTGCAGAGGAGCGCCTCGCTACGACGCGGATCCTTCCGGGCGAGCGGCCTGCTGGCAACCCGCGACGGCATGGGCAATGAGTTCAAGGCCCGTCAGCTCGCAAGGAGGGAGCTCGGCATCACAGTGGCGAAGCGGGGTGACCCTGTCCCCCCACTTGATGAGGGCGGCCCCCCAGGTCAGGCCTGCGCCGAAGGCGGCGGTGAGCAGCCAGCTGTTGGGGGCGACTCGGCCCTGCTCCAGTGCCTCGCACAGGGCGATAGGGACTGTGGCAGCGGAGGTGTTGCCATAGTTTTCGATGTTGATCATCACCTTGTCCATGGGCGCATTCATGCGCTTGGCGAGGGTCTCTATGATGCGGATATTGGCCTGATGGGGCACCATGAGGTCGACCTGCTCCGGGCTGATATTGGCCTGGGCCAACACGGCGCCGATCGCCTCACCCATGCCACGTACCGCGCGTTTGAAGATCTCCTGACCTTCGAAGTTGAAGGTGAACAGGCCATCAATATCGGCGAAACGGATGCGATCAGTGCCAAAGTTCGGGATGTGCAGGATCTCGCGCGCCTCGCCGTCACACCCCAGCTTGTTGGCGATGAGCCCAGCTTGCTGGTGGCTTGCCTCGACCACCACGGCCCCGGCGCCATCACCAAACAAGACGGCGGTGTCCCGCTTGGCCCAGTCCAGCAGTGTGGTCAGGCGTTCGGCGCCTATCACCAGCACCTTCTTCATCATGCCGGTCTGCACCAGGGCGGTGGCCACCGAGAGGGCATAGACAAATCCCGTACAGGCGGCATTGAGGTCGAATACGGCGGCATTGTGCGCTCCCAGCGCTTGCTGCACCGCTGAGGCGCCGTTCGGTACCAGCGTCCCCGGGGTGGCGGTCGCGAGTATGATGCCATCGAGTTGGTCGGCATCGAGGCCGGCACAGGCCAGGGCGCGACGAGCGGCCAGGGTGGCGAGGGCAGAGGTGCTGACATGGGAGACTCGGCGGGCCTTGATGCCGGTGCGGGAGTGGATCCACTCATCCGATGTTGCCATGATGGTGCAGAGATCGTCATTGCTCAGCACTGCGGGGGGCAGGCATTTTCCCCAACCTGTGATATTGGCGTAATTCATGGTGTGACCACTTGTCTGAGGGCCCTCAATCGGGCGAAGCATGAGGCGAAAAGTGGCGCAATTATGGCGTAATGGCCGGGATCTGTCATCCAGTGGTCATCTTGGGGGGGCATGGGGATGAAGCGCTGCGTCGGGTTGGATTACCGGTTGCAAACTGTTGCAGGTGCTTGAGGTCGTTGGCTATTTCGGCTCGGGTTAGGGAATGACGCCGCCCTGGATTAAGATGGACTTGGCCGACAAGGAGTGCGCGCGTGACATCAAGTATGAGCCCCAATCTGAACCTGCTTCCCACCCTGAAAGTGCTGCTGGCAACCCGCAATCTCAGCCGGGCGGCGGAGCTTTTGCATCTGAGCCAACCGGCTATCAGCAAGCAGCTGAGCCAGCTTCGGGAGGAGTTTGGCGATGCGTTGCTGGTTCGGGAGGGACAACGCTGGCTGTTGACGCCAAGGGCCGAGGCCCTTGCGGTGGTGCTGGGAGAGTCGCTGGCCGGGATCGAGCGGCTCTATGCATCCCCCACCTTTGCCCCCGCCGACTGCGAGCGGGTCTTCAAGCTGGCCTCCTCGGACTACGTGGCTCAGTACATATTGCCGGATATTTGTGCCGAACTGGCCCGACAGGCGCCGGGAGCGGCGCTGGAGTACAACCTGTGGGACAAGCGTCAGTTACCCGAATTGTGGCAATCCGACCTGGATCTCGTGTCCACCATCACGGATCTGGTACCGGATCAGATCCGGGGTCTGCATCAGGGAGAGGACCAGCTGGCGGTGCTGATGGGACGCCATCACCCCCTCGCCGGGCGAGCGCTCAGCCTGGAAGATTACCTGGCCTGGCCCCACTTGCAGGTGAGTGGCGGCGGCGATAAAGACAGCCCGGTGGAGCAAGTACTGGCCCCGCAGGGGTTGACGCGGCGTTGGTTCGCCCGGGTCCCTTTTTTCCAGGCTGCCCTCGAGGTCTTGCTGCGCACCGATTGCCTGATGACGACTCCGGCACATATCGCCTGGCAGTTGAGCCAGCGCCATCAGCTCTGTTTTGTCTCACTGCCATTTCAGACAAGTTTCCAGCAGTACCACCTGATGTGGCACCAGCGTCACCATCAGGATCCGGCACATCGCTGGTTTCGCGAACTCGCTTTTCCTTTTCTGAAGGAGCATCTGCAGCGCACCATGAGGGCCAGCCGGGCCTGATCTTGGCGCCCGGTGCATCCGCCAGTTGCGGCTACCGCCCATGCATCGGGTGCTGAACTGGTGCGACCCGATCCGCTATAGCCATCGGTTATGGATTCTATTCATAACTTTCACTACTGGCATGGTGGGTATGGCGCTACCTTGACCAGCACTATGGGTTTTCGGAGTCACTGATATGGAATTGACAAGCTGGTTGGCCCTCGCTGCCATCTGCGTGATGGGCGCCATCAGCCCGGGGCCCAGTCTGGCATTGATCATCCGCAATACGGTACAGGGTGGGCAGCGGCACGGGGTGGCGACCGCGCTCGGCCATGGTCTGGGGGTCGGGATCTATGCGCTGATCACCGCCCTCGGCCTCGCCATCCTGATCACTCAGACCCCGCTGCTGTTTGATCTCATCCGCTATGGCGGCGCCGCCTTCCTCGCCTGGCTCGGCATCAAGGCGCTGCTTGCCAAACCCCAGGCCACTGGCGTCGAAGCGGGTGAGCATCAGAGCCGGGGCCGTCAGGGGGCCTTCGAAGGGTTCATGGTTGCCTTCCTCAACCCCCAGCTTGCCATCTTCTTCCTGGCGTTGTTCAGCCAGTTCGTCCACGCCGATACCGGTTGGCGGGAGGGGAGCATCATGATGCTGACCGCAGGTGGCATAGACGCGCTCTGGTATGTGCTGGTGGCCCTGCTGCTCTCCCGTGGCCCCGTGCTGGCCTGGCTCAAGGCCAAATCCTCCGTCATCGACAAACTGAGTGGCCTGGTGCTGCTGGGACTGGCGCTGAAAGTGGTGCTCTGACCCTCTGTTGAGGCTCATACCCAATGAAGCAGCTTTATCGCCCAGCCTGATGCATACAAGCCAAGACCGAACACCCCATGGGCGATGAGACTCTGGATCCGGGCAGAGGTCGGGTGCGTTGTGCGGGAGGCGGCGATGCCGGCGCCCATGCCTGGCTGCATGAGCAGGAAGGGCGCCACGACGGTACCAATGCCAATGATCAGTGCCGGGCCCAGAGTGGGAGCCTGAGTCCAGGATCCCCCCCAGATGCCAATCAGCAGTGCGGCGAAGGCGATACCTGTCAGGTAATGGGCCATCTATCGGCGACAGCTCGGCACGGGGTCATCTGTCACTGACGATCTCCCTGGCTCCTGCCTGTGCAACGAGGTCGGAGCCAGGGGGAGGATGCTTCAATGCGTTAACTATCTATCCCCTCCAGCTTGAGCAGCGCCTGCTTGATCGCCAATCCCCCCGCGTAGCCGGTCAGGCTGCCATTTTGGCCTATCACCCTATGGCAGGGCACTATGATGGAGAGCGGATTGCGGCCGTTGGCGGCGCCCACGGCGCGTACCGCCTTGGGCCTGCCGATGCGACGCGCTATCTCCCCATAGCTGCAGGTCTCGCCATAGGGAATGTCGCGCAGCGCCAGCCACACCGCTTGCTGGAACTCGGTTCCTTTGGCCGCGAGTGGCAGGGTGAACTCTTGGCGCTCCCCGGCAAAATACTCGTGAAATTCCGCCAGATAGGGGGCCAGGGCTGCGGCATCTTGCTGCCACTCATCCTGGATGGCCAGGGGGCGTTCACCTTCCAGAAAATCCACATGACACAGACCCTGCGCATTGATGGCAATGAGCAAAGGACCGCAGTCGGTGGTCAGCAGGTCGTAACGGATCATGATGTTGTCTCCGGGTTGTCAGGGGTTGCGGCGGTCGGGGCGCGCTTGGGCCGTTTCGGCCTGGGGCCACTCTCGATGCCAAGCAGTTCAGGGGCAACGCTCATGGCGTGCCATAACCAGCTGGCGGCGTAAGCGCGCCAGGGGTGCCAGGGTTGACTGCGCGTCTCCATCTCGGGAACCGGCAGCTTTTGTCCGGCGCCGAGCGCCTTTTGCAACACGAGATCCGAGGCCGGAAACGCATCCGTATCGCGACCGGTGCGCAGGCGCCAGTAAGCAATCGTCCAGGGACCTATGCCGGGAAGGGCGAGTAACGCCTCATCACAATCCCCCTCCAGCACCAGCGCGCCGCTCACCATGGCGGCGGCGACCCCTTGCAGCGTGCGAATGCGGCTGCCGGGCATGCCGATGCCATCGAGATCCAGTGCGCACAACTGTGCCGGAGTCGGCAGCGCCGCCTCGCCAAATTGTGCCTCGGTGCGAGCCACCAGCCGCCCCATGATGGTAATGGCACCCTTGACCGATACCTGCTGGCCGACGATGGCGCGCAGCAGCACCTCATAATCACTCCAGCCCGCGGGCAGTCGCACGCCAGGGCTGTGCGCCGCGAGCCGTGCCAACAGCGGATCCCGGGTCAGATGTGCGCTTATCTGTCCCAGATCTGCATCCAGATCCCACATGCGCCGCACCCTGTGCAAGATGTCCGGCAGGGCGCGCAGCGTCACACCGTTCAGCGTCACGTTCAGGCTGTGGCCCAGGCCTGGCTCGACGCGGATCCACCCCTCACTGCCCTGAACCCGGTGGCGTCGCTCGTAAAAATCCGCTCCGGCTCGCTCCAGCCCCGGGATGGCGCGCAGCCGATAAAATGCCAGCATGGCGTGCACGTCATAAGGGGGCCGGTAGGCAAGGCGCAGCGTCAAGGTCGTCTCCCCCTTGAGCTCGGGAAGGGATGGGTGAGAGGAGGCGGCCCGCTGGGTGCGCGGCGCCATGCCATAGGCGTGTTGCCAGGCATCATTGAAGCGGCGAATGCTCGTGAAACCGGCAGCGTAGGCTATCTCGGTGATCGGCAGGCGGGTATCGGCGAGCAGACGCTTCGCGAGCAGCAGACGCCGTGTCTGCTCTATCTGCATCGGCGCGGCGCCGAGATGCTGTTCGAACTGGCGGCGCAGCGTGCGCTCGGTGACGCCGAGCGCGCGCGCGAGTTGTGCCAGGGATTGTTCGGCGAGCATGCCACTATCTATCGCCCTGAGCGCGCGAGTCAGCACCTCAGGCAGCACCTGCTGTAGGCCGGGGGCAAGCTCGGGGCGACAGCGCAGACAGGGTCTTAGCCCGAACTGCTCCGCATTCGCGGCGCTCTGAAAATAACGCACGTTGCGCTCAAGCGGCGCGCGCGCCGGGCAGATGGGACGGCAATAGATGCCGGTCGACAGCACGCCGGTGAAGAAGCGGCCATCGAAACGCGCATCGTGCGCCAACCGCGCCTCCAGACACTCGGCACGACTCAAGCCGATGCGGGCCTGCTCGTGCGCCTCGGCATGATCCGTGCCCGGTGCGGTCCCCTCGCTCACCACATGGGCGGCGGTGCTGGCGGAAACGGCACGCTTCGCGGGATCTGAACTGGCCATGGGGCGGCTCCTGTGACTGTGCGGCAGCACGAATATTGCCTTGGGAATAGGGTGGCGAGGGTGGGGGATGGCCCCATCACTCGCGTTTGCTATAGGCAGAGTAAGCGGGGTCGTGGGCGGATACTAGCCAGGATCGGACAGCAATATAAAAAAACAGACGCCCGGGGGCGTCTGTGTTGGCTGGGCCTGGCTCAAGGTGGCTGGGCGCGCACATCAGCGCAGGTAGCGTTGCTCGAGGTGTTTACGCAGCCATTGCGGGTTCAGCGCCTCGCCCGTTGCCCTGGCGATCAGCTCGTCCGTGTCGAACGCGCTGCCGTGTTGCCACAGGTTTTGCTGCAACCAGCCGAACACCTCGGCGAGTCGCCCCTGGGCAACCAGGTTGCCCAGGGTTTCACCGAGGCTGCGTTCCAGCGCGAAGCGCAGCTGCGCCGCGTACATGGCGCCGAGCGTGTAGCTAGGGAAGTAGCCGAATGAGCCATCAGTCCAGTGGATGTCCTGCATGCAACCATTCTGGTAATTGTCCTTGGTCGACAGGCCGAGCCACTGCTGCATCTTCATATCCCACAACCCGGGGATGTCTGCGACCTCGATGCGACCCTCGATGAGATCGCGCTCCAGCTCGTAGCGCAGTATGACGTGCGCCGGGTAGGTCACTTCGTCCGCATCGACACGGATGAGGCCGGGTTCGACCCGCTGGTACAGTTTTTCGAGATTCGCGGGGGCGAGGGCGGCCTGAGTGCCGAAATGGTGCTGGATGCGGGGGGCGATCAGATTCAAGAACGCGGGGTCATGGCCGAGCTGCATCTCGCAAAACAGGCTCTGGCTCTCGTGGATACCCATGGATCGCGCCTCGGCGACCGGCTGACCGAGCAGATTGCGTGGCAGAGCCTGCTCATAACGGGCGTGGCCCGTCTCGTGCACTATGCCCATCAGGCTGGAGACGAACTCCTGCTCGTTGTAGCGGGTCGTGATCCGCACATCCGTCGGCACGCCGCCGCAGAACGGGTGGCTGCTGACGTCGAGGCGGCCGTGGGCGAAATCGAAGCCGAGCAGTGCCATCACCTCCTTGCCAAGTGCCTGCTGGGTGGCGATGGGGAAGGGGCCTTGCGGGGCAAGCAGCTCGTCACTCTGCTGCCGTGCGCTCACCGTCTGGATGAGGTTCGGCAGCCAGGCGCTGAGATCGCCGAAGATGCCATCGAGTCGTGCGCTCGTCATGCCCGGCTCATAGAGCGCCAGCATGGCGTCATAGGGACGGACATCAAGCGCCTCGGCGCGCAAGGAGGCCACCTCCCGCGACAGGGTCACCACCTCCTTGAGGTTGGGGGCAAAACCGGCCCAGTCGTTCTGCTTGCGCTGGCTGCGCCAGGCGTGTTCGCACTTGCTGCCGGCGAGCGACAATGCCTCGACGAGATCGCTCGGCAGCAGGCTTGCATCTTGCCAATGGCGTTTTATTTCGCGCAAGTTGGCGCCTTGCAGTTCGTCGAGCGGCTCGCCCTCGGCGGCGGCAATCCAGTCTGCTATCTGAGGCGCTGTGCGTTTGCCATGGATCAGCACCTCCAGCTCGGCCATGGCCTCGGCGCGGGCCTCATTGCCCCCCTCTGGCATGATGGCGGCCTGATCCCAGCCGCAGATGGCGCCAAGGTGTGCCAGACGGTGCAACTGCTGTTGGTGCTGTGCAAGCTTCTGATATGACATACAGGGTCCTTGTTATTGTGTTTGGGTCCTTGCTGCCCGTGGGCAGCCCCGTTCCTGGCAAGGGCGGGCGCCCTGATGCTAGCATCGCCCCGGCGCCCGGGCCAGCACCCGCCTGGTCAGTCATCGGTGTTCAGGGGTCGTTGCCTGCCGGTCATCCCTGGCTTAGCCCGCCATCGCATCGGCATGCTGGCCTGTAAGCTGTCACGCTCAGTGACGACGGATTGAGGAGGCGGCGCGCGCTCAGGGATGGCAGGTCATCGCCATCGCAACACAGGCCTGACAATGGTGCAGCCATCAGGCGGCGCGGTGCATGTCCCGCGTGGCAAAGAGGCAGCAAAACGGGCGCCTTGGCGCCCGTTTTGCTCTGGATATCATTTTATTGCGGATATTTGGGACGGGTTCAGTGGTGGGACGGCTTGGTATCTGGCTGCACCTCCTCTATCGGGGGCTGCGCCTTGTGTACCTTGTAGATGAAGTAGCCGGCATAGAAGCTGATCAGGGCCGCCGTCACCAGTATGACCAGCATGGACATCCACCCCACCGGGTGACCAAACATCAGGTTCAACCAAAAATCCATCTTATCTGCTCCTGCCATCCATCGATGACAGGCATGATAGATACCCCTTTAGAGGGCAGGAATGATCTCGATCAACTCCCATGTCGCTTATTTAATCGACGCTGACTTCTGTGATCAGACTCACGAGCATGGTTGCACCTAGCCCTGGAACCTGGCCTCGGTCAGGGCTTCAATGCGCCAACCCGCGCCTTCAAGCAGGGCCAGCAGTCCCTGGTCGCCATAGAGGTGCAGGGCGCCGACCACCACGAAACTCTCGTTTGGCAGCTTGCCCAGACGTGTGAGCCAGTTGTGGTTGCGCTTGGCGAGCAGGGTCTGTTCCAGCCACTGTTGCAACTCGGGGGGGGCCATGTCGGCCTTGAGCAGAGCAATCAGCTGGCCCTGATCGCCATCCTGCCACGCCTGGAGAATGGCGGCGAAGCTGACATCGAGTTCGGGTAGCTCGTCCAGGGTGGCACTCAGCATCAGGTCTTGATGCTCGGCCACGCTCGCGAGGTAACCGAGCTGTTCGGTGAGACTCTCCAGCCCCTGTATGGGCTTGCCGCTCTTGGCGGCCAGGGTGGTGAAGTGCTGATCGATGCCGTATTGACCGCTAAACGCCGTCTTGGCGAGGGCGCTCTGGGTCAGGGTGATGGCGGCAAACCAGGGTTGCAGCGCATCCAGGCTCCCATCCGGCAGGCCCAACTGTCTGGCCGCCACTATGGTGCGTTGATAGAGCGCAGGTTCTACCTGGCTGGCCAGGGTCTGGCCGCTCGGCAAGCGCGTCAGACTCGCCATCTGTTGCCATTCGCTGCTCGGAATATTCTGCATGTCGACCTCGACGACCAGGGCCCGACTCTGGGCCCAGGCGCGCTCTATGCTGGTCGGCAGGGGATAGATGCTCGCCTCGGCGGCATGGATGGAGCCGAGCAGCCAGAACTGCTGGTCCCCCTTGCTCAGCTGATAGAAGGCGGGTTCGGCCAGCAGCCTTGTTGGCAGCAGCAGCCAGAGGAGCAGGGGCAGTAGCAGGCGGGGGGTGGGCATGGAACTCCTTAACGGTGGGCAGTTTGCACATGATTCATGGGATGGCTTGGGTCTATGATAAGGCCTCATCACTATCAGCCAAGAGGTTTTCCCATGCCCCACCTGCGTTTTCGCGCCGTCGACATCGAGACAGTACAAGGGATCAGCACTCGGCTCGTTGCCGATCTCTGCACCCTGACCGGCGGTAAACCCGAGTTTGTCACCCTGGAGTGCCTGACCCATCCCTTCGTGCGCGACGGGGCGCAGGCGCGGGGCAACCCCTTCGTCGAGCTGGTCTGGTTTGCCCGCCCGCAGGCGCAACAAGATGAGGCGGCGGCGCTCATCACCCGCCATCTCAAGCAGGCGCTGGGGGAGCAGACCTATGTGGTGGTGCAGGTGTTGCCCATCGACAAATCAGCCTACTACAGCAACGGCGAGCATTACTGAGGGTGTCACTGTGCGGAGCCGCCCCGACTTCGGTTAACCACGGGCAATGGCCTGCTCCTGTTTACCCCAGGCTGACGGAGATCAGGCGGATTTGGCGAGCAGGGCGTCGAGCCAGCGACTCGGCAGCAGGCGGCGCAAGATGGCAAACAGCTTGGTCGGCAGCGTCACCCCGTAGCGATGGCGGGGGCGCCGGCTCCCTAGCGCATGGAGCAGGGGCGGCACGCACGCCTCACTTGGCAGGGTGAAGCGCCCGCTTGGTCCCTCTTTCTCCAACCTGGCGAGGGTCAGGCGATAATCCCCTTCATGGCGACTGCGGACCGAGCCCAGGTGATGCAAGAACGCGGCGCGGGCATTGGCGCGAAAACGGGTGTCGATAGGACCCGGCTCTATCAGGCTGACCTCGACGCCGCTGCCCCTGAGTTCGAGGCGCAGGGTGTCGGTGTAACCCTCAAGGGCAAACTTGCTGGCGTTATAGGCGCCGCGATATCTCATGGCAACCAGTCCCAGCACAGAGCTGTTTTGCACGATGCGGCCCTCGCCTGCGGCCAGCATGCTTGGCAGCACCTGGCGAATGAGATGATGCCAGCCGAACAGATTGGTCTGGAATTGCGCACGCAGGGCAGGGGTCGGCAGATCTTCGATGGCGCCGGGCTGGCCGTAGGCGCCGTTATTGAACAGGCCATAGAGGCGGCCTCCGGCCAGTTGCATCGCCTCGCGGGCGCCAGCCTCAATGCTGGCTTCATCATCGAGATCCAGCCGCACCGCCAGCAGACCTTCCCCTTGCAAACGTGTCACGTCTTCGGGGCGTCTGGCCGAGGCAATGGCCGTGAAGCCGGCAGCGCCGAGGGCCCGGGCGGCGGCCAGGCCTATGCCGCTGGAGCAGCCGGTGATCAGCACGAAACGGGACATGGCACTCTCCTTGGGAAGGGAAGGCGTCATAGTAGCGCGCAACCCCATAAAACAAAACCGGGCCAATTGGCCCGGTTTTTCTTTATGGTCAGCAGCTTACAGAATGGTAAACGGCATGATGATGTGGAACTTGACGTCATGCTCGGAGGTGAACATGTTCGGGTAGTACCAGCTGCCCTTCTCGTCTTGTTCGTTGTTGTAATCGGTGTAGTGCAGTTTGAACAGGGTGCCTTTCAGCTTGCCGTCTTGCACTGTGTACATGACGTCGAAGTTGGCGGCCCACTCTTTGCCGTCTTCATCCAGGCTCTTGTCGCCATTCTGAGCGCCCCAACCATAGGCACCGGAGACACCGACGGTCCAGCCAGGGGCGCCGACCAGGTCATCCAGGGAGCGAGTCACACCGGCAAACAGGGCGATCTCGCCGTTCTCGTTCCAGTCGGAGCGGGAATCCCACCAAATCTCGTTCGCACCCTGAGAGTTGGCATAGCCAGTGGTCAGACGGGGCAGGTAGTTACCCAGGTCACCATCAGCCTTGGTGTACAGACCCTCGGCACGGAAGCCGTAAGGACCCATGGCCCAGCTGGCGGTCAGCGCCTGTTGCCATGCCAGACCGTCGTAGTCGTCGTTGTCGGTGTTGGAGCCGTAGAACTGGTAGCTGGTGTTCAGGCCACCCAGTACGTCAAATTTGTGGGCCAGCTTGAAGTGGTAGCTGTCCATGTAGCCTTGGGATTGACCGAAGGAGCCAGTGACCGCGGTGCCGCCATCGAAGGTGTAGCGAGCGGCCAGACCGTGGATGTAGTCGATGCTGTTTTCGTCATTGAAGGCGACATCGCTGCCGGCATACATGGTCTTCTTGGAGAAACCAGCGGTTTCCTTGAACCAGGGGGCCTTGTATTCGTCGGCAATGGCGTAGGTCAGGTAGAGACCACCGAAGTTACCCTCGATCTGGCCACCACGGTAGGTACCGGGTTGATAGGACCAGTTGACGCCCAGGATACCCGGTACGTAGAGCTGAGTCAGACCACCCTTGGCGGTGATGGCACCGTCCATGAAGCGCAGTTTCAGCGCCGCGTTGGAGAGGCTGAAGCCACCCTCTGGCACGCCGTCCATCTTGTCGCCCCACTTGGTGCCGATGAAGGAGAATTCGTTCTCCTCGTTGACGCCGTTGCTCTCGTCGACAGACAGGTCATAGGCACCGAAACCACCCACATCGATACCGACCACATCCCAGGCATGGCCGGAGTTGTAGTTCAGGGAAATCTGGGAGGTGGCGTGGGCCAGGTTATCGTGGTACTTGCCGTCACCGGCGCCCTCTTTACGGACACGGTCACGCTGGAAGTAGAAGAGACCGCCGTTGAGCTTGCCCTCTTCGTAGAATTTGCTGGCAGCCGCTTTATAGGCGGGGCTGACTTCATCGGCAGCCAATGCCAAACCGGGGGAGAGCAGCGCGGCGATGACCGCAGTACTCAAGGCAGCACGCTTGAAGATCACTTTTTCCATTTTAAATTGCTCCTGATTATATGGACTTAGCTTTTTTATCCGGCGATCTGGCATCAGGCCGTCGCACGGTATTGGCATTGCAATCAAAACCCCTAAGGGCAAAAAAAGACGTTTCTCTCGCTGTTCTGCCTCGATGTCTTGGCTCATCAATCGCGAACAGTGCTTGGCTCTGTACAACTTTTATTTTTTGTGTACCGACCTTGGCGGATCGGATAAGGCAAGAGTACGTTCGCGGTGCGAAATATCAATTAAAAGTTCCCGCCAAGTTTCAAAAATATGACCGAGTGCAAATAAATGTATCATTAAGGGGGAAGTCGCTCAGGCGGCGGTATGACTGGCAAGATAACGTTTTCAGATGTAATTGTGTCGCCCCGGTGCGGTGGCAGGCGGCTTGTGCCGAACTTTGTATGTTAACCAGTATTTAACAGTTAATTTTGTGCCGCAAAAAAAGCTCGCGCGAGGCGAGCCGAATAAAATGAGCGGCGCTGGCGCCTGTGATTCAGGGCTGATGGCCGAGGATCTTGGGGATCTGCCCTGCCTGATGTTGTATGTGCCCCGAGACCTGGACCGAGAGCTGGCTGACCTGGTGGGCATGCTGGCTGATCTTGCCGATCAGTGCCGCGAAAGTGGCGAGCTTGCGCTCCTGGCTCTTGGCGTTGTCCGCTCCCTGCAGGGCGATGACGGCCGTGCTGCGCGCCATGTCCCGTACCTGCTGGGTGGTCTGGCGCAGTTGCTCGGCCTGCTGGCGTTGCTGGGCCGACTCGCGATGAATGCGGCCAAGGACTGCGGTGATCTGCTCTCCCGAGCCGGTGAGGCGCTGCAATATCTCGGTGATCTGGCCAAGGGAGCGCTGGGTGTCGCCGGAGAGGTGGCGCACCTCGTCGGCCACCACGGCAAACCCCCGGCCATGCTCCCCTGCCCGGGCCGCTTCGATGGCGGCATTGAGCGCCAGCAAGTTGGTCTGCTGGGCGATATGGCCAATCACATCGACGATGGCGGTGACGTCATCGACGGAGCGGCGCAGTTCGGTCAGGGCATCGCCACTCTCATGGATAGCCTGGCCGGTCAGTTCGGTCGCCTGCAGCATGCCTCCCACCAGTTGTTCACTGTCTGTCATCGACTGTTCGTTGTGTTGGGCATGGAGGGCGATATCCGCGGCCACCTGATGCACCTCGCTGGCGAGCAGGTTCAGTTCGTTCATCATCAGCTCCCCTTCGTCCACCGCCTGCTCAGTGGTGTGAGTGCGCTGGTGGATGTCCTGCACCTGACTGACCATGCCTTGCAAACTGAGGGAGACCGCCTCGAGCTGGCCCTCCTTGTGCGACTGTTCCTGCTGCTTGTGGGCGAGCAACCGGTTGTAGCTTGCCACTATGTCGGCCAGCTCGTTACGCTCGCGCCCCTGCCGCAAGGGCTCGGCCAGGCCGGTCTGCTCGAGCTGGATGAAGGCGGCGCGCAACCGATGCAGAGGGCCGACTATCCAGCGCCGCTGACACCAGGCGAACAGCAGCGCCGTCATGACCAGGGCGAGGGCCAGGCTGCCCAGCACGGTGGCCAGCTGGCCATTGACCTGCTGGCGTTCGGCGCCGAGGGCATCCCCCATCCGGGTCAAGGCGGCGAGCATCTTGTCGAGATCCCGATTGACCGCCTCACGGGCCGCCTCTTGCCGGGCCAGGGCCTGCTGGCTGTTGATCAGCTCCTGAGGGTAGCGACGCAGCAGGCTCTGCAACTCGTTGCGGGGTTGCTGGCCCAGATCGCGCCGCTCGGGCTCGCCCAGGGTGAACTCCTCTTCGGCGGGAGCCGCCTCGAGCAGCCCAAGCAGCGGCAGGGCGGCCAGCGCGTCGGCCTGGCGGCTCAGGCTGGCGAGCTCAAACTGCAGGGCTTCTAATTGCTGGGCACTGCCCTGGGCCATGTATTGCTGGCGCAGATGAATGAGGTGGGGCAGGGCGGCGAGCATGTCCGCGGCGCCCTGGCGATAGGCGGCCGCGCTCGGGGCATCGCTGCCCTGGCCGTAGCGCAGCAGCATCTTGGCCTGCTCGGTCAGCTCGCGTTCGGCATTTTGCAGCAAACCCTGACTGTTGCCGGAGAGCTTGCCGGCGGCGAGATAGTCGCTCGCTATCTTCTTGCCCATTAGCTCAAGCTCGGCTCTGAGGGGCATGGTTTGCGGGCTATCCAGGTGATCCAGCTGATTGAGGGCCTGGCGGCGCGCCCCTTCGGCACTGGCGAGACGCACCGGATCACCGCTGGCCAGATAGTCGCGCAGTGCCCCTTGCAGGGTGCTGGTGAGCCGCTGGGCGAGGCGATCATGCTGATGCTGGTTGGCTTCGCTCACACTGAGCTGGCGCCAGCCATAGCCGAGGGCTGCGCTGAGCACGCTGGCGAGCAAGATCAAAACCAGTGCTGCGAGGGCGGAGTAACGGGAGATATTCACCAAAAGAGTCCTGCTTGAACGACGAACGGCGTCAGCTTAAGCAGGCTTGATGGCAGTTTGATGACAAGGACTCAGGGGGTTGCGTTGGGCAGGAGTGGCTCATGTTTGGCCGGGCTGGCCTTGAGACCGAGCAGGGCGCCCCCCAGGATCAGGGTGCCGGCCAGCACGTGGCGCAGGGTCAGCTCCTCCCCATTGAGCCAGACCAGCAGCAGGGTGCTGAGCAGTGGCGTCAGGTAGGAGAGGGCCCCGATACGGCGGGGATCCCCGTCCCGCAGCGCCAGATACCAGGTGACGAAGGCTGCGCCCATGGGTCCAAGGGCCAGGCCTATGATGAGGGCCCAGTCACCGGTTGGTATGGTCGTCAGGGGCAGGGGGCCTTCCAGTTGCCAGGCCATCAGCAGGGCGAGCAGGCCTGCGGGCAGGCAGGCGGCCGCGACCATGACCGCCGGGGCGGCGGGCAGGCGCCGTGACAATACCGAATAGCCGCCCCAGATGATGGCGGCGCCCAGGGCCAGCAGATAGCCGGGCAGATAGGCATATTGCAGCTGCAGCTCGCCATTGACCATCACCAGCACACTGCCGGCCAGCCCCAGCAGCCCCGCCAGCAGGTGGTGACCCTGCAGGGGATGACCGGGCAGCAACAGCGGGGTGAACAGTATGATGAACAGCGGCCACAGATAGTTGATGAGATTGGCCTCAAGCACGGGGGCGTGGCGAAAGCTCATAAACAGCAGCAGGTGGTAGAACAGCAGCGCGGTGATGGTGACCAGCCAGGTGACGGGGCTGGCGCGCCATTGGCGCCAGAATGGCAGGGCGCCTGCGCCGCAAAACAGCAGCACCAGGCCCACCAGCACCAGAGGTGACACGCTGGTGACTCTGGAGGTGAGAGCGGCCAGAGAGGCCCACAGCAAGATGGTGAGCAGGGCAAAACCGGTGGAGCGATCGCGCAGGGGCGAACCAGACATCTTCCAATCCTTGTGAGAGAAGCCAGAGAGGGGGCCAGTCTAGCAGACGGGCCCCCTCTCTCCTATGCCTGCCGACCTGGGGTTGGGCAGGCTTTTTCATCCATTCATTCGCCGGTCTGTGATGCCAGGCGAGTTGCCCGAGCCTGACTCAAGGTTGACGCACCGGCGCCGGGCCAGGCAACCCCAGCGGCTGACGACGCACCCCCCAGATGATGAGGGCCAGCACCAGCAGCGGCAGCACGGGGTCGAACCAGGTGCCCCCCGAACCGAACAGCAGGTTGAGCAGGGCGACCCCGGTACCACCTATGGCCCAGGCGATGGTGGTCGGGATGGACCAGACGATCATCTGCTGCTTCACGTCCGAGATGCCCATCATGCGGTTCACGACCCAGAACAGGCTGTCGTTGAAGTAACCGAAGAAGAGCGAGCCCATGGTGGCGGCCTGGGCGGCGAGCAGCATGTTGACCCCGGGGATCTGCGCCAGTATGGGGGCCGAGATGGAGGCCGCCGTCACCATGGCAACCGTGCCCGAGCCCTGGATGAGCCGCACCAGGGTGGCGACGATAAAGGGGATCAGAATGGGGGAGATGGGCAGCCCCGCTATCTGTTCGGCGAGCTGGTTGCCAGCCCCGCTGTCGCGCAATACGGCCCCCAGGGCGCCACCGGCACCGGTGACCAGCAGTATGATGCCCGCGGACTGCAGACCCTCTTCGAGACGCTCGGCGGTGGCGTGACGATCCAGGTGCGGCACCAGGGTATAGACGGCCAGCAAGACGCTGATGGCCAGCGCGATGATGGGGGTACCGATGAAGCCTATTCCTTGCACCAGCGGGTTGCTGCCGAGGGATTCAAACCCCTCGAACGTGGCCAGAGTGGTCAGCATCGCCTTGCAGAAGATGAGGACGATGGGCACCAGGATCGGCAGCAGGGAGAGGGTCAGGCTGGGCAGCACTTTGCCCTCCTTCTCCTTGAGATACTGCTCATAGGTGACTTGCAGCTCGTCCTGGCTCTTGATCGCCTGCTCGCCAAACTCCGGGTACTTCTTGTCGAGCCACTGGGCGTAGAGCACGATGCCGATGACGCAGGGCACCGCCAGGCACATGCCGGTCAGCAGCATGGCGCCGATGTCGACCCCGAACAGGCCCGCTACCCCGAGCGGACCCGGTGTGGGGGGTACCGTATGGTGAGTCACCACCAGACCACCGGCCAGGGCCACCCCCAGGGTCAGCAGGGAGCGCTTGCCACTCTTGGCCAGCGCCTTGGCGACCGGGAACAGGATGACGAAGGCGGAGTCGACGAAGATGGGGATGCTGACGATATAGCCGGTGATGGCCAGCGCCCACTCTTCCCGGCGTTTGCCGAGCCACTTGATGAAGCTGTAGGCGATCTGTTCGGCCGCCCCCGACACCTCCAGCAGGCGACCCATCATGACCCCGAGGCCGATGACGATGCCGATGCTGCCGAGGGTGGAGCCAAAGCCCTGGGTGATGACGGTGAGGGTCTTGTCGATGCTCATGCCACCGGTGACCCCGGCGATGCAGGCCGCGGCCAGCATGGCGATCAGGGCGTGAACCCGGGTGCGCAGCACCAGGAAGACCAGGGCAAATACCGCGATGATGAGCCCTATGATGGGGGTAGGTATATCGATCATGATGCCTCCTGCATGTCATGGGTGATAAAGCTGTCGATGATGTCGGCGAACGTCCTGTCCGCCATGAAGCCGAGCTCGCAAGCGCGGCTATTGTCGATGCGACCGGGCCAGCTCGCGACGATGCGCTCGATGGCGGGATCCGGCGTCATGGTGACCCTGTCCCGGGCGGCTTGGCCGCCGCTGAGGGTCAGGGTGGCCAGCATCTCGTCGACGGTGACGCTGATGCCGGGCAGGTTGATGCTGCGCCAGTGCTTGGGGGCCTCCAGGGTGGCGGCGGTGAGGAAGTTGCTCACCACTGTCGCCGGGCTCGACAGCCAGAGTCGCAGGGCGGGATCGACCGGGCACTGGGTGGCTTCCCCCTGGAGTGGTTCGCGAATGATGGCGCTCACGAACGAAGACGCGGCGCGGTTCGGCTTGCCGGGGCGCACGCAGATGGTGGGCAGGCGCAGCACCAGACCATCCACATACCCCTTGCGGCTGTAGTCATTGACCAGCAGCTCCCCCATCGCCTTCTGGGCGCCGTAGGAGCTGGTGGGCGTCAGTGCTGTGCTGTCGTCCACCTGCTCGGGCAGGGTGCCGCCGTAGACCGCCAGGGAGCTGGTGAACACGAAGCGGATGCCGGGTCTGGCGTGGCGGCACGCCTCCAGCAGGGTGCGGGTGGTGTCCAGGTTCACCCGCCAGCCGAGATCGAAATCCTGCTCGGCATGGCTGCTGACGATGGCGGCCAGGTGATAGACGATCCCCGTCTCCTTGGTGATCAGGGTCTCGGCTACCCCGGGGACGGTGAGATCCCCTTGCAGGCAGCGCACCCTGGGATCGGGCAGCGGGCTCATCGGCATCTGTATGTCCACCAGCAGCAATTCGCTGAAGGGGAGAGGTCCTTGCAACAGGGCTCGGGCCAGGCGCTGGCCGAGAAAGCCGCCGCCCCCCGTGATGATGATCTGCATCTTGTTATCCTCAGACTCGTTCGTGTGTGTGTCGTTCTTGTTGTGTTATTGCGACTGCCATTGCGTCAGCCAGCCAAGGCCCGCCTGGGTGCCAGCCTTGGGGTGGTATTCGCAGCCAATCCAGTCCCGATAGCCGGCCCGTGCCAGTGCGGCGAGCAGGTGGGGATAGTGGATCTCCCCCCGATCCGGCTCGTGGCGATCCGGCACCGAGGCTATCTGGACATGGCCGATGGCCTGGCCGAGGGTGTCGATGAGCCGGGTCAGGTCTCCATCCATGATCTGGGCGTGGTAGAGATCGAGCTGGACCGCCACGTTCGGCCTGTCTATCTCCTCCACCAGCGCCAGGGCATCGAGCTGGTGGGCCAGGAAGTACCCGGGCACGTCCCGGCTGTTGAGGGGTTCTAGCAGCACCTTGATGCCGTCCGCCGCCAGGTAGTCGGCGGCGTGGCGAATGTTGTCAATCAGCGTCTGGCGATGGGCGGCCAGGGAGTGGGCCGGATCAATCAGGCCGCTCATGGCATGCACCTTTTTGCAGCCGAGCGCCAGGGCGTAGTCACGCACCCTGGGCAGCTGGGCGCGAAACTCGGCCTCACGGCCCGGGATGGCGGCCATGCCGCGCTCCCCGGCCGACCAGTCTCCGGCGGGCATGTTGAACAGTGCCTGGGTGAGGCCATGCTCGCTCAACTGGCGGGCCAGCTCGGCGGCGGGCCACTGGTAGGGGAAGAGGCACTCCACGGCCTCGAAACCGGCGGCGCGGGCCGCCGCGAAGCGCTCGATAAAGGGCAGTTCGGTGAACAGCAGGGTCAGGTTGGCGGCAAATTTGCTCATGGCTTCAGACTCCTCAATTCGGCCACTTCGGACTCGCTCAGGTAACGGATGGGCTGACCATGGAGCAACAGGGCGAGGCGAGCCGTCTCTTCCAGCTCCTCCATGTTGTTGACCGCTTCCACCAGGTTCTTGCCCATCACCACGGGGCCGTGGTTGGCGAGCAGGAAGGCGCCCGCCTCCTGGGCGCGCCGCCCCAGCTCTTCGGCGATGCGGGCATCCCCGGGTTTGTAGTAGGGGATGAGCGGCAGGCTGCCGACCCGCATCACGTAATAGGGGGTGAAGGGGCGGATCACATTGGCCGGGTTCAGCCCATCCAGGCAGGAGAGCGCGGTCAGATGGGTACAGTGCAGGTGCACCACCGCCTGGCACTCAGGGTTGTTGTGATAGAGGGCCAGGTGGAAAGCCACCTCCTTGGAGGGGCGATCCCCGTCGAGATGACGGCCATCCAGGCTCACCTTGGCCAGGCGGTCTGCCTCGAGGCGACCCAGGCAAGAGCCGGTCGGGGTGGCGATCAGGGTGCCATCCGGTAGCCGGGCCGAGAGATTGCCCGCCCCGCCCGTGGCATAGCCTCGCGCAAACAGGGAGGCCCCCAGCATGACCATGGTGTCGCGCAGTGATTGTTCAGTCATAAAAGAACTCCTGAGCGATGGAGAAGAAGCCCTCATCGCCGAAATTGCCTGACTTGAGTGCCAGGGAGAGGGGTCTGTCCGTGGCCCTGACCCAGGGCACACCCGGCGCTATCTGGGGGCCAATGTGGAAGGCGTTGATGTCGAGGGCCTGGGTGACCCGGCTCGAGGTCTCGCCACCGGCGATGATGAGGTTGCTCACCCCGGCGGCGACCAGCCGCTCGGCCAGGGCGGCGAAGCAGGCTTCCACCGCCTCGCTGGCGGCCTGAGCCCCATGTTGGCGCTGGATGTCGCCGAGGACCTCAGGGGTGGTAGTGGCGTAGATCAGGGGGGCCGGGCCTGGGCCCTGACTGAGCACCCAATCGGCCAGTCTGGCCGGGTAGGTCGGGTCCTTGAGGCACTCCTCGACCGACAGGGCCAGGCTCGGTGCCTGTTCGCGGTAGTGGGCGACCTGGCGATTGGTCATCTGGGAGCAGGAGCCGGACAAGATGGCGCAGCGACCCGGCATGGGATGGCCCGACGCCCGGGCCGTTTCTGCCTGGCCCTGGCTAAACAGCCGGGCCAGACCGATGGCGAGCCCGGATCCACCGGTGACCAGCGGCCAGTCGCTGACGGCGGCGGCGATATCCAGCAGATGTTGCTCGGTCAGGGTATCGACCACGGCGTAGCGATAGCCATCTTCCCTGAGGGTGGTCAGGGCGGCGGCAATGGCCTCGGGCCCCGCCGCTATGGTGTTGAAGGGCACCAGTCCGGTACGCCCGCGACCCTGGGCATCCATCAGTCGCAGCAGATTGCTGTCGGTCATGGGGGTGAGGGGATGGTGGCGCATGCCGGATTCTGACAGGGGCTGGGGACCGACAAAGAGGTTGCCCTGATAGACGGTGCGGCCGTTGACTGGCAGCGAAGGGCAGATCAGGGTGAAGTCAGCGCCCAGGGCATCGAGCAGCGCATCCGTCACCGGCCCTATGTTGCCCTCGTGGGTGCTGTCGAAGGTGGAGCAGTACTTCTGATAGATGCGATCGCAACCTTGTTCGCGCAGCCAGGCGAGGGCGGCGAGGGAGCGGGTCACCGCCTCTTGCGCCGGGCAGGAGCGGCTCTTGAGGCTGACTACCAGGGCGTCCGCCGCGGGCAGCTCGGCGTGGTCCGGGATTCCCGAGAGCTGCAAGGTGGCGAGGCCGTTCTCTACCAGGAAGCCGGCGATGTCGGTGGCGCCAGTGAAGTCGTCCGCGATGACCCCGAGTTTCATTGGGCGGCCTCCGGCAGTTGAATGCCCGCGTAGGCCTTGATGACGGCACTGTCGTCCTCCTGGCCGTGGCCGGCGTTACTGGCGCTGAGGAACTGATTGAGGGCGGCGCTCGCCAGAGGCAGCGGGAAATTCAGAGCCTGGCCCTGCTCGGCGACCAGCTTGAGATCCTTGACGAAGATGTCCACCGCAGAGCGGGGACTGTAGTCGCCACTCAGTACCCTTGGCATGCGATTCTCAAACATCCAGGAGTTGCCTGCCGCCTGGGTCACCACCTGATACATGAGATCCAGCGGCACCCCTGCGCGGCTCGCCAGCGCCATGGCCTCGGCGGCGACGGCGATATGTACCCCGGCCAGCAGCTGGTGGATGATCTTGACCGTGCTGCCCTGACCCGGACGCTCGCCGATGGCGAAGACATGGGCGGCTACCGCATCGAGCACGGGTTGCAGGCGATCGAAGGCGGCCTGGCTACCGGAGGCCATCACCGTCATCTCGCCAGCTTCGGCCTTGATGGCGCCGCCGGAGACCGGGGCATCCAGCACCAGCAGGTTCAGGGCGCCGAGTTCGGCGGCGATGGCCTGCGCCTCTTCGCTGGCGATGGTGGCGCTGATCATGATGGCGGTACCGGGGGTGAGGCGGCGAGCCAGCCCCTCTTCGCCGAGCAGGATGCGGCGCACCTGGGCGGCATTGACCACCAGCAGCAGCACGGCATCGAGCCGGTCTGCGATGGCATGGGCATCCGCGCCGACACTGGTGGCACCGGCGGCGGCCAGTCGTTCACGGGCCGATGAGTCGAGGTCTATGCCATGGGTGTGGAGCCCGGCCCGCAGGCAGGAGAGGGCGGCGCCCATGCCCATGGCGCCAAGGCCGATGACGGCAACCTGATAAGGGTGAGACATGCTGAGTTCCTCTATGAGACGGCGTATGGGCTCATAGTAGGGATTAACGCCGGTCAAATATCAGGCTTAACTCACATTTTTTAACTTAATTGGTGTTATTTTTTGTGATTTGGTTCGGTTGAAGCCCTGTCGATGCCGTTTTATGACGTCATGTGTGTGACTAAATGTTAATTTTGGTGACTGTGATGAAGTTTTATCATTTTTTACCATTTAGCTGGGCTAGAATGGCGGCTCAACAGGGAGGAGCCCCGATGATCCCCATAGAACGACAGCAACAGATATTGCAACTGCTGACCGAGCGCGGCGTGGTCAGCATATTGGCGCTCACCGAGCGGCTCGGCGTCTCTCACATGACGGTGCGCCGGGATATCCAGAAGCTGGAGCGACAGGGGCGGGTGCTGTCGGTCTCGGGCGGGGTCAGCCTCTCCCAGCGGATCAAGAGCGAGCCCTCCCACGCCGCCAAGCGCAGCCTGATGCAGGCGGCCAAGCTCGCCATCGCGCGCCTGGCCGCGGATCAGGTACCTGCGGGTTGCACTGTCTATCTGGATGCGGGCACCACCTCCCTGGAGCTGGCGCGGGAGCTGGCCCTGCGCGACGACCTCATGATAGTGACCAATGACTTCATGGTGTGCGCCTACCTGATCGAACATGGTCTGGGTCGCCTCTATCACACCGGTGGCATGGTGATCCGTGACAACCAGTCTTGTGCCGGGGAGGCGACCGCCCACTTCCTGCGCAATCTGCATCTGGATATTGCCTTCCTCTCCTCCTCCTCCTGGGACTTGCATGGTATCTCGACCCCCAATGAGGAGAAGGTGCCGGTCAAGCGCGCCGTGGTCGAGGCGGCCTCGACCCGCATCCTCATCTGTGATTCGTCCAAATATGGCAAGGTGGGCACCTTCAAGGTGGTGGGCTGGGAGGCGGTCGATCAGGTGATCACCGATGACAGACTGGCCCAGAATGCCCGCGATATGCTGGCCCAGCACGGGGTTCAGCTATCTCTGGTGAGCCTGGATGGGGATCCCCTGGCTCAGGCCAGCGCCTAGTGGCCCTGACGGGGTCTGAGAGAGGGCTCTGGGCGCGGCTAAGCGCCTCGGGGCGCTATCGGGCTCGTCGTCTGCGCTTCACCTGTGCTTCAAGGGAGGGTCAATAGCCGTGGTACAGGGGAGCGACAGGCTCCCCTGCTGGTACTCAGAAGAGTTCCGGAATATAGCGGAACGGATGGTCGGTGGGTTTGACCTTGCCAATCTTGCGCTTGGGCAACTTGACCGTGTCGGCGGGCAGATCCTCGTAGGGGATGTGGGCCAGCAGGTGGGAGATGATGTTGAGTCGCACCCGTTTCTTGTCCTCGGAGCGCGCCACGAACCAGGGGGCCCAGGTGGTGTCGGTGGCGGCAAACATGGCATCCCGCGCCTGGGTGTAGTCATCCCAGCGATCGAATGACTTGATGTCCATGGGGGAGAGCTTCCAGGTCTTGCGACCATCATCGATACGGTCTCGCAGCCGCCGCTCCTGCTCCTCCGGGCTCACTTCCAGCCAGTATTTCAGCAAGATGATCCCCGAATCGACCATGGACCACTCCATCTGCGGCGTGCTGGCCAGGAACTTGTCGCTCGCCTCCGGGGTGCAGAACCCCATGATCCGCTCCACCCCCGCCCTGTTGTACCAGCTGCGATCGAAGATGACGATCTCGCCGGCGGCGGGCAGATGGGGGACGTAGCGCTGGACATAGAGCTGGCTCTTCTCCCGCTCTGTGGGGGCGGGCAGGGCCACGACCCTGAACACGCGGGGACTGACCCGCTCGGTGATCGCCTTGATGGTGCCCCCCTTGCCGGCACCGTCGCGCCCCTCGAAGACGATGCACACCTTGAGCCCTTTATGCACGACCCACTGCTGCAGCTTCACCAGCTCCACGTGCAGGCGGCGTAGCTCCTTTGCGTACTCCTTGTTACCCAGTTGTTCACGGGCCGTTGTCGGCACTGATTGTTCAGCTTTGGCTTTCTTCTTGTTACCCATGATTCCCTTCTCTTGTCTGATCCCTGTGGAGGAGGGCCGCCTGCATCGACGGCCAACAGCAAGAGTGTAACTGAGTCAAGGGGTCGGTCACAGCTGGAACCGTGGATCGCCAGGATGAGCCTCCTGCTTGGCAGCCAGCCGCTCTCTGTTAACGGGGGCTGGCGCAGTGAACAAGCGCAAGGGGATCCTCGGCACGGGAAGGCGATGACGCGGGCGAGCGGGATGCCTGTCTGGTCGCGGAGCAATGGGAAGTGGCAACACAAACGCTGTGGCAAGCCGGGGCGGCCAGAGAAGGGAGCCAGGCGGCAGGGTACCGCCCGGCTGGGGTTATTTGTCGGCGCTCTTTTGAATCTTTTCGCCGACCTTTTCGACATCTTTGCCCATGCCGCTCATGGTATTGCAAGCGAACAGCAGGCCGCAGCAGAGGATAATCGTCAGGGTTTTCATCATTGTGCTCCTTGTGGAGGTTGGGGATGCCGGTCGCCTCAAGTCTAGCCGAGGGGGCGCTCAGGGGGTCAACCGCAGCAACTTGCCCGCCGCGCCGTCGGTGAGCAGGTAGAGTGCGCCATCCGGGCCCTCTTTGACGGTGCGGATCCGCTCCCCCCGCTCCCCGAGCAGGGTGCGTTCGCCGACTATGATGTCACCGGCCAGGGTCAGCTCTCGCAGTGACTGGCCGCGCAGGGCGCCGATAAACAGCTTGTCCCGCCACTGGGGGTAGTGAGCGCCCGAGTGAAATGCCATGCCCGAGGGGGCGATGGAGGGAACCCAGACCTTGAGCGGGCTCGTCAAGCCGGGGGCCGAACTGCCCTCGCCAATCTTGCCGCCGCCATACTCCTCGCCGAAGCTGACCCTGGGCCAGCCATAGTTGCGACCACCCAGAATGAGATTGACCTCATCCCCGCCCTGGGGGCCGTGCTCGTGGGTCCAGAACTGGTTGACCTCGGGCCGCCAGGCGGCTCCTTGCATGTTGCGATGGCCCAGGCTCCAGATCTCGGGCAGGGCACCCTGGGTGTGAATAAAGGGGTTATCCGGCGGCAGGCTACCGTCCCGGTTCAGGCGAATGGTCTTGCCGAGGTGATTGTCGAGGTGCTGGGCCTGACTGCGGTAATTGAAGCGATCGCCCAGGGTAATGTAGAGCAGGCCATCACTCCCCAGCACCAGGCGCGAGCCGAAGTGTGCCCCCCCTTCCACCTTGGGTCGCTGACTGAACAGAGGCTGCACCTCGACCAGCGCATTATTTTTCAGCTTGGCGCGGGATACGGCGGTACTGCTGCCCCCGGCGCCTGGCTCGCTGTAGCTGAAATAGAGCCAGCCCTGCTCATCCAGTGCCAGATCGAGCAGGCCACCCTGGCCCTGGGCTGCTATCTCGGGCAGGCCTGACACCTTCTGGCGCTGGCCATCGGCCTGGATGCGCAGCAGGCGGCCGGGTCGCTCGCTCACCAGCAGATCGCCGCCGGGCAGAAAGACCAGGCCCCAGGGGTGTACCAACCCCTTGTGCACTATCTCGACCTTGAGGGGGCTTGCCCCGGGCAGGGGAGCCAAGGTGAGGCAGAGCAGCAGACAGAGGGTAACGCGCAGCAGCATGGGAGGCCTTGGGTGAAGGGGGCATCGGCCAAGTATAGAGGGGAGGGCGCCATCTGCGCCGGGTCTGGCGTGGGGTCGTGATGGGGAGGGGTGATGGCCGCCGGGTGGCTGGCGCCGCTTTCATTCGGGCGGCGCCAGCGGTTGAAGTTATCCGGCGAGCTGGGCATCCCACTGGGGCTGTGGCGCTCTCTGGGTCAGGTGCTGACGGCGCCGATCCGACACGGCATCGGCCAGCATGGCGAGCAGGCGCAGGCTGTCGTCCCAGTGGAGGCAGGCATCGGTCACCGACTGGCCGTAAGTGAGCTCGCTCAAGGGGGCGGGGGCCTGGCAGCCTTCGATCAGGAAGCTCTCGACCATGACGGCGGCGATGGCCTGGCTGCCATCGGCCAGCTGATGGCAGAGGGCCTCGGCCACCCTGAGCTGGTTCTTGTGCTGCTTCTGGCTGTTGCCATGGCTGCAATCGACCATCAATCGCCCGTTGAGCCCCTGTTGGCGCAGCTGCGCGGCGGCGGCCTCCACATCGGCTCTGTGGTAATTGGGGTGGGCGCCCCCCCGCAAGATGATGTGCCCTGCCTCATTGCCCTCACTGCGGATCACGACCATGCCGCCCTCGCTGCCTGGCGCCGTGAACAGGTGAGAGGCCTGACTTGCCTGAATGGCATCCATGGCAACCCTGACATTACCGTCGGTGCCATTCTTGAAGCCGACCGGGCAGGGCAGGGCCGAGGCAAGCTGACGATGGACCTGGGACTCCGTGGTGCGGGCGCCGATGGCGCCCCAGCTGATGAGGTCGGCGAGATAGAGGAAGCTGGTGGTATCGAGGAACTCGGTCGCTGTCGCCAGGCCAAGGTCACCGATGTCGAGCAGCAGTTGGCGCGCCAGGCGCAGGCCCTGGTCGAGATCATGGCTGCCATCTAGGTACGGATCGAATACCAGCCCTTTCCAGCCGACAGTGGTGCGCGGTTTTTCGAAGTAGGCCCGCATCACGATCTGCAGACGATCGCCATACTGCTCGGCCAGCGGGGCCAGCCGTTTGGCATAGTCGAGGGCAGCCTTGGGATCGTGCAGGGAGCAGGGGCCTATCACCACCAGCAGGCGGTCGTCGGCGCCGCTCAGAATGTTGCTGGCCTGCTGACGATGTTGTGCTATCCGGGCCTGCATGGGGGCCGGGCAGGGTTGTTGTGCCAAGAGTTCGGCCGGGGTGGGGAGTGCTGCCACTGCGCAGGCACGCATTACCGAGTTCAAGACTGCCATCAGGGTTACCTTGTGATGCGAACGAAAGATAAGGGGCCGGATACAACACAGATCTGGTGTTGCTCATGGGCTATCCAGCGCCTCAATTGAGAGTGATTATCATTATCTTGTTTTGTGCCCGACATGCAAGCACTAACGAGGGGGGAGAGCAGAATGGGGATGGCCGAAACAAGCAGGGCCCGGGCTGGTGTGCCGCGGGCCCTGACAGGAACCGATGGAGGATTAGCTGTCCATCACGTCGTGACGGTCATGGTGGTAGGCCTCTTCGTCTTTACCATGGCGCCAGTAGGGCACGGCATAGACGCGGCTGCGATCCACGTCCAGGGTGCGCCTGACGTGGCGACGCATGGGCACGACCAGGCCCTCCTCACCACCGAACCAGAAGTAACTCTGCTCGCCCGTCATGGGCAGGCTGGTGAAGTGGCTGACCAGGGCCGCAGTCTGATCCGGGCTGCCGATGAACCAGCGCAGGCTGACGCCGGCTGGCAGAGCAATATCCTGGATCTCCTGCTCATGGGGCACCAGCAGGGCTATGTGTCCCCGGGCCTGGCTTGGCATCACCTCGGCCATGGCGCAGATGGCGGGCAGGGAGGTGAGATCCCCCACCATGTAGTAGTTATCGGCCACCTGCAGCATGGGGCTGGGGCCACCGGGGCCCGAGATGGCGAGGCTATCCCCCGGCTTGACATGGAGGGCGAACCGGCTGGCCGGGCCTGTCTCGCCATGGAGGGCGAAATCGATATCCAGCTCCAGCGCCTCGCGGCGAAAGGCGCGAATGGTGAAGGTGCGCATGATGGGCTTCTGACTCGCGTCCTCCCAGCGGGGGCCTTGCGGGGTGGGTGTTGGCAAGACGGCATGGGGCTGCCCGGGTTGCGGCAACATGATCTTGATATGGGCGCCACCACAGGTGAAGGGGTAGTCGGCGAGATCGGGGCCTGTCAGGCAGACTCGGCGCATATGAGGGGTTAGATCCTGCACCCCCTTGACGGTGAGCAGACGGGGACGATTGACCGGGACGGGCTGGGACATGGGAAGACTCCTGGCTGACAATGGCGCTTATTCTCAGGCAAATGAAAATTATTATCAATTGCCTGTGAGAGTGTGATTTGGCTGACACCTCGCCAGGGGCGGCCACTTGCTCGCGCCTGACGGTTTGGCGCCCTTCCCGGACGTCAGTCGGTCATTCTCTGTCGCAGCCCCGGATTGAAGAAGGAGTTGGCTCAGGGGCAGCTGTCCTGCCGTTCGTCGCACCCGGCCCCCGGCATGGCTATACCCGTATAAAGGTTCCAGTTATGTCCCGAGTAAATTCCATTGACCTGGGGATTTCAAAGCGAGTATTTTAGCGCCGCATAAATACAAACTGATAATGATTATCATTTTGAGTCGTATTAGATGGGTGTGATATGGATACTCTTGTGATGGAAACCCGTGCGCCGGTTCAGGCCGCGCCCCCCGACATCCTGTTTACGTCGAGCCTGGGAGAGATCCGGGCTCATGATCTGGGCCAGCCGATCAGGACGCCAGCCTGTGAATGGTCGCGGCTGGAACGGCAGATAGCCCAGGCCCTGGCGGCAGCGCAGGCCGCAGGCCAGGCTAACCCGCTGTTGATCGGCGCCTTTGCCTTCGATCCTGGCGAGGCCTCCTGCCTCTATGTGCCTGGCCGCGTTGAGCGCAGCTCGCGCCGGGTCAGCGCGCCCTCTCCCCAGGTCTCTAACCAGGCCATCTCGGTGCGCAGCATCCCCACCGCCGCCGAGTTTCAGGCCTCGGTGAGTTCGGCCCTCGATGCGTTCGCGCAAGGCACCCTCGCCAAGGTGGTGCTGTCGCGCAAGCTCACGCTGCAACTGAGCCAGCCCGCCGACCCCGAGCAGGTGCTGGCCCGCTTGATGGCCCAGAACCCCAACGCCTTTCACTTCTCCTTGCCGCTCGGGCAGGGCCGACGCCTTATCGGCGCCAGCCCCGAACTGCTGCTGCGGGTCAGTGAGGGCGCGGTCTTCACCCATCCGCTGGCCGGTTCGGCCAAGCGCGGCGGCGAGCCGGAGCAGGATGAGGCGGTGGCGAGCAAGCTGCTGGCCTCCCACAAGGATCAGCATGAACACCGGCTGGTGATCGACGAGATCCGGCGGGTGCTGGCCCCTCACTGCCGTGAGCTGACCATTCCCCCGTCACCCTCATTGATGAGCACCGACACCCTCTGGCATCTGGGCACCCCCATCGCGGGCCAGTTGCACGGGGGAGAGGCCTCGGTGCTCTCCCTCGCCTGCCAGCTGCACCCCACCCCGGCCCTGTGCGGTTATCCCACGGATCTGGCGCGCCAGTTCATCCGCGAGCAGGAGCCCTTCAGGCGCGCCCTGTTCAGCGGCATCGTCGGCTGGTGCGACAGCCAGGGCAACGGCGAGTGGGCCGTGGTGATCCGCTGCGGCGTGCTCGATGGCCACCATGTGGAGCTGTTCGCCGGGGCCGGCATAGTCGCGGGCTCGGATCCCGCCATGGAGTGGGCCGAGACCGGCACCAAGCTCGGCACCATGCTAAAAGCCCTGGGCCTCGGCACCGAGGTGGCGTTATGAGTCAATCCAACCGCTTCCTGCCCTACACCCGCTGGCCGACCGAGCTGGCCGAATCGTACCGCGCCAAGGGTTACTGGCGGGGTGAACCGCTGACCGCCATGCTGAGCCGCCAGTGCGACGCGGCGCCGGATGCCACTGCCATTGTCTGCGGCGAGCGCAGCCTCAGCTACCTTGAACTCGATGCCAGCTCGACCCGGCTGGCCGCGCGGCTCGCCCGCCATGGCTTCAGGGTTGGCGATACTGCCCTGGTGCAACTGCCCAATGTGGCCGAGTTTTATCAGGTCTTCTTCGCTCTGCTCAAAGTCGGCATAGCCCCGGTCAATGCGCTCTTTAGCCACAATCGGCTGGAGCTGGCCTCTTACGCCGAGCAGATCCGTCCCAGGCTGTTTATCGGCTCGCTCGCTCATCCCCTGTTTGCAAGCGGAGATCGCAGTGGTGAATTGCTGCAAACCATGGGCGCCGAGCTGGTGCTGCTCGATGGTGAAGGCGGTGCGTTGGGATTGGCCCACTGGCTCGGTGAGATGGATGTCAGCCCGACCCAGACTCCGGCCCATGGCCCGAGCCCGGCGGACGAGGTGGCCTTCTTCCAGCTCTCCGGCGGCAGCACAGGCACTCCCAAGCTCATTCCCCGTACTCACGACGACTATCTCTACAGCGTGCGCCGCAGCAACGAGATCTGTGGCCTCGGCCCCCATACCCGTTACCTGTGCGCCCTGCCGGCCCCCCACAACTTCCCCCTGAGCTCCCCCGGCGCCCTGGGGGTGTTCGAGGCGGGCGGCGCCGTGGTGCTGGCCCAAGATCCCAGTCCCACGAGCTGTTTCCCGCTGGTGGCCCGCCACAGCGTCAACCTGACCTCATTGGTGCCGCCCGCGGTCTCCCTCTGGTTGCAGGCGGCCGAGGCGGACCCGTCCGTGCGTCGCCAGCTCGCCAGCCTGACCTTGCTGCAGGTGGGCGGTGCCAAGCTGGCCGAGGCGGTGGCCAGAAAGATCCGTCCGCTGCTCGGTTGCCAGCTGCAACAGGTGTTTGGCATGGCCGAAGGCCTGGTCAACTACACCCGGCTCTCTGACCCCGACGACAAGATAATTCACACCCAGGGCAGCCCCATGAGCCCGGATGACGAGGTGCGCATCCTCGATGAGGCGGGCAATCCGGTCGCCCCGGGCCAGCCCGGCGCCCTGCACACCCGCGGCCCCTATACCTTCCGCGGCTACTACCAGAGCCCGGCCCATAACGCCCGGGTCTTCGATAGCGAGGGCTTCTACTGCTCCGGGGATCTGGTGGTGCAAGACCCCGATGGTTACCTGACCGTGGTGGGTCGGCAGAAGGATCAGATCAACAGAGGCGGCGAGAAGATAGCGGCGGAAGAGGTGGAAAATCAGCTGCTGCACCACCCGGCCATCACCCAGGCGGCCCTGGTCTCCATGCCGGACAGCGCCATGGGGGAGAAGAGCTGCGCCTTTATCGTCACCACAGAGCCGGGCCTCAAGGCGCTTATCTTGCGCAAGTTCCTGCGCGCGCGCGGTGTCGCCGAATTCAAATTGCCGGACAGGTTCGAAATGATCAACGCCCTGCCCATGACGGCGGTGGGCAAGATTGACAAGCAGGGGCTGCGTGAGCGCATCGCCCACTCTCTTGCCAGCAGCCAGGCAGACAGCACATTCACAGTTTAAAACTAAAAGGAATCATGACGTTATGGCTATCCCTACTCTGAACAATTACGCCATGCCCAGCCAATGGAAGGCCAACAAGGTCAGCTGGACCCTGGAGCCCAAGCGCGCCGCCCTGCTCATCCACGACATGCAGGAGTATTTCACCGCCTTCTATGGCGAGCACAGCCCGCTGATCGCGGCCCTGACCGAGCGCCTGGCGGCGGTGCGCCTGCACTGCAAGGCCCTCGGCATTCCGGTCTTCTACACCGCCCAGCCCAAGGATCAGGCGCCAGAGGATCGCGCTCTGCTCAACGACATGTGGGGCCCGGGTCTGAACAAGAGTCCCGAGCTGCAACAGGTGGTGGCAGCGCTGCGCCCGGAGCGCGACGACACAGTACTGGTCAAGTGGCGCTACAGCGCCTTCCAGCGCTCCGAGTTCGAGCAGATGCTCAAGGCCCAAGGCCGGGATCAGCTCATCATCGGCGGCATCTACGGCCATATCGGCTGCATGATGACCGCCTGCGACGCCTTCATGCGCGACATCCAGCCCTTCTTCCTGGCAGACGGGATCGCGGATTTCTCCCTGGCCGATCACCAGATGGCGCTGGACTATGTGGCGACCCGCTGCGGCAAGGTAGTGCCCTGCGAGGAGGTGCTGGCCATAGCACCAGCGGCCAAGGCGGCTCAAGCAGAAGGGCTGAACCCCTTGCTGAGTTATGAAGGGCTCAAGGCCAGACTGCTGAGCCATATCGACGAGGACGAGGGGGAGTTTGACCCGGACGAGAACCTCATCGACTACGGCCTGGATTCGGTGCGCATCATGGGCCTGCTCACCGAGTGGCGCGCCGCCGGGGTGGAGCTCGGCTTCGTGGACTTGGCCAAGCTGCCGACCCTCAACGGCTGGTGGCGCCTGGTGGAGTCTAAGCTGGCTGAGCAAAAAAACCTGGAGGTGACCCCATGAGTCGCTTCCCCCTCACCATACCCCAGCAGGGGCTCTGGTCCGGTCATCTGCTCAATGATGACAAGGCGATGTTCAACACCGCCGAGTGCATCGCCTTCGATGGCAAGGTCGATGGCAACCTGCTGGTGGCCGCGCTCACCCGGGCTGTGGGTGAGTGCGAGGCGCTCAAGGGCCACTTCGAGCAGAACGGGGAGGCGGTCTGCTTCGTCTCCCACGAGGCACCCCTCGCCTATGGCGAGGTGAACCTTGCGAGTGACGACGAGGCCGCCGCTCGCGCCTGGGCCTGGGCCGATCTGCGCCGTCCGTTCGAGCTGACCCGCGAATCCCCCTGCCGCTTCGCCCTGCTGCGTGGATTGGAGCGGGATTATCTCTACAGCTGTGTGCACCACATCGCCCTAGATGGTTTTGGTACCACCTTGCTGTTTCAGCGCATCGCCGAGCTCTATGGGGAAGGGCTGACGGGGGCCATGCTGTCGCCGTCCCCCTTCGGCCTGCTGGATGAGGTGTTGGCAGAAGAAGTGACCCGGGAAGAGAACGGCAAGAACGCCGCCGCCCGCAGCTTCTGGCAGGAGCAGTTGCAGGACTGGCCCGAGGTGAAGTCCTTTGGCGAGGCCCGCGCCCCCATCGCCGCCGAGTTTATTCGCGAGAGCCGCCCGCTGCCGGCGGCACTGTGGCAATCCCTGACCGGCTTTGCCGACGAGCACAAGCTGGGCTGGCCCGATCTGCTGCTGGCCGGTCTCTCGGCCCAGTTGTCCCTTGCCAGCGGCCAGCGCGAGACCCTGCTCGGCCTGATGATGATGAACCGCATCGGATCGGCGTCCCTGACCGTGCCCTGCATGCAAATGAACATCACTCCCCTGGCGCTGGCACTCAATGATGAGAGCGATCTGGCGGGGGCGGCCGGCGCCGTGGCCAAGGCCAAGCGCGGGGTGCGCAAGCATCAACACTATCGCTACGAGCTGCTGCGCCGCGACCTTGGTCTGGTGGGGGGCGACAAGCGGCTGTTTGGCCCCCTGGTCAACATCATGCCGTTCGATCATGCCCGCCGCTTCGGGCCGCTCAGTGCCCATATCCTCAACATCAGCGCCGGGCCGGTGGAGGATCTCACCATCGAAATCCAGGTCGGCGTCGATGGCCAGCCCAGACTGGATCTGGATGCCAACCCCGGCTGCTACCAGCAGACCGATCTGGCGGCCATCGCCGATACCCTGTTCACCCTGCTGGGCCGCTGGCTGGCCCAGCCAGCCCTGACCCTGGGCACCCTCAAGGCCGACTGGCTGGCCGAGCAGCGTCAGGGGGCCCTTATCTGCGGCCCCGCCCACGAGCAGCTTAAGGTGCAGCCGGTGCTGGACGCGCTCTGTCACTTCGCGGCGCACACCCCGGACAAGATCGCTCTGGAGCAGGGGGAAGCCCGCTTTAGCTATGAGGCGCTCTTGACCCGCGCCGAGCAGATGGCCGCGGCCCTGCAAGGTGCTGGCGTGCAGCCAGGGGAGCGGGTCGGGGTCATGCTGGCGCGCAGCCCCCAGGCCATCTTCGCCCAGCTGGCGGTGCTCCTGGCCGGCGCCGTCTATGTGCCGCTGGATCCCGAGCAGCCCCTGGAGCGTCAGGGCCATATCCTGCGGCTGGGGGAGGTGAAGACCCTGATCACCCAGGCCGAATATCGCCACAAGCTGGCCAGCCTGTTTGAAGGCCGCACCCTGTTGGCCGGGGATCTGGTGAGCGCGGATCGCCTCTGCCAGCCCGCCAGCGGCACCTCCCTGGCCTATCTGATGTTCACCTCCGGCTCCACAGGTCTGCCCAAGGGAGTAGCCATCAGCCACGGCGCGCTGGATCACTTCGCCGCCGCCGCCCGCTGCCGTTATCACCTGGATGAAGAGGCGCGGATGTTGCAGTTCGCCCCCTTCAACTTCGACGCCAGCATCGAGGAGGTGTTCGCCACCCTGAGTGCCGGCGCCACTTTGGTGCTGCGCACCGACGCCCTGCTCGAATCCATTCCCGCCTTCGTGGCCGGGATAGAGCAGCAGAGGATCACCCACCTCGACCTGCCTACCGCCTTCTGGAACGAGTGGGTGGTGTCCTTGGGCGCGGGTCAGGCCCATATTCCGGCCACGCTCGCCACCGTCATCATCGGTGGCGAGGCGGTCTACCCCGAGCAGCTGGCCCAGTGGCAGCGCCAGGGCCGCCTTGATGTGCGCCTGTTCAACACCTATGGTCCCACCGAGACCACGGTGGTGGTCACTACTCATGAGCTGCAAGGGGAAGATCCGACCCAGGCCCAGTTGCCCATCGGCCTGCCGCTGCCCGGCATGCAGGCGCTCATTCTGGGGGCAGGGGAGCAACCCGCCGAGGAGGGGGAGCTGGTGCTGCTCGGCCCGCAGCTCGCCAACGGCTATGTGGGCGGCGTTACGGGAAGCTTTGGCACCCTGAGGATCGGTGAGGGGGATCTGCCCGTCTATCGCACCGGCGATCGGGTGCGCTGGGTGGCCGGTCGTCTGGTCTACCTGGGGCGCCGTGACAACGAGTTCAAGATAAGCGGCTATCGCATCCAGCCCGGCGAGGTGGAGGCCCAGCTGCTGGCCCTGCCCGGGGTGGATGAGGCCTGCGTGCAGGGGGTGAGCATCGGCAATGTGCGCCGGCTGGTGGCCTTCGTGGCCGGGGCCGAGCGCGACAGCCGGGTCATCAAGGGGCAGCTCGCCAAAGTGCTGCCCGCCGCCATGATCCCCACCGACTATCGCCACTTTGATCAACTGCCCCGCACCGGCTCCAACAAGCTGGATCGTAAGGGGCTGCTGGCCCAGTACCAGGCGGGCGGGGAAGCCCTGACCCTGGGCAGTGAGACCGAGAACAGGGTTGGCGCCATCTGGCAGCAGATCCTGGGGCTGGCCACCATGGCGCCTGCGGACAACTTCTTCGAGCTGGGGGGCCAGTCCCTGCAGACCATACAGATAGTGAACCGGCTCGGCGCCGAGTTCGGGGTGCAGGTCAAGGTCTCCGACGTGTTCGATCACCCGCGCCTCGATGATTTCTGCCGCTTCCTCGACGGCAAGCTGACTGAAGACGAAGAGAGCGTGGAGATGGTGTGGTGATGAAAGGCGAACAGATGATGAACTTTGATTTCAGTGGCAAGCGGGTCTGGGTGACCGGGGCCGGGCGCGGCATAGGGTATGAGGTGGCACAGCAGTTCGTGGCCGCCGGCGCCGAGGTGATCGGGCTGGATCAAGCCTTCCCCCATGCGGATTACCCCTTCGCCACCCGCGAGCTCGACATCCGTGACTCGCAGGCGGTCAATGCCTGCTGTGAACGGCTGCTGGCCGATGGCGGGCTGGATGTGCTGGTCAACGGGGCCGGGGTCTTGCGTCTAGGCCCCACCGAAGCCTTGAGCGACAGCGATTGGGATGACTGCATAGGGGTCAACGCCAGCGGCGTCTTCTACCTGCTGCGAGCCCTGGTGCCCCATTTCAAGGCCCAGCGGCGCGGCGCCATCGTCACCATCGGCTCCAACGCCGCCCATGTGCCGCGCATGCAGATGGCGGCCTACTGCGCCTCCAAGGCGGCGGTCACCAGCCTGACCCAGACGGTCGGGCTGGAGCTGGCAACCTTCGGCGTGCGGGTCAACCTGGTGTCACCGGGCTCGACGGATACCGAGATGTTGCGCGGCATGCTGCCGGATGAGGGGGCCATGGCCCGCACCATCAAAGGGCTGCCGGATCAGTTCAAGCTCGGTATACCGCTCAACAAGATCGCCACCCCGCGCGAGATTGCCAATACCGTCCTCTTCCTGGCCTCTGACTTGGCCAGTCACATCACAATGCAGGATCTGGTCGTCGACGGCGGCGCCACCTTGAGTGCCTGAGGTCTGAACACAGATGAACAATATGATTGCGCTGCTCCAGCAGCTGGAGCGCCAGGGCGTTAAACTGGCCCTGAACGACAAGGGTCAGCTCATCTCCCAATCGAGCAAGGAGGCGGTGACCCCGGCCATCGGTGCCCTCATCAAGGCGCACAAGGATGAGCTGGTGCGCTGCCTAGGCGCGCGCGCCGCCTTCGAGGCCCCCATCCTTGCCCAGATTGAAACGAAAGGCGCCCAGCAGGGGCCGCTCTCCTCCTCCCAGAGCGGGCTCTGGTTTATCGAGCAGTACGAGGAGGCCTCCCACCTCTACAACATGCCGGTCTACTTCCGGGTCAGTGGCGAGCTGGACACGGCCGCCCTGGAATTTGCCTTCGATCACCTGTTTGCCCGCCACCCCAGCATGCGCACCCGCTTCGTCAAGGACGAGGCGGGCAGGGGGGCCCAGGAGATCCTGCCCCATACGCCCTTCAAGTTGCAGATTGAGGACGTGAGTGCAGAGCCTGATGTCGAGCGCGAGGCCTATGTGGCCCGCCGGGTGCGCGAAGAGATAGGGCGCCCCTTCTCCCTGACTCAGGGGGATCTCAGCCGGGTGCACCTCATCCGCCTTGGCAGCCATGAGCACGTGCTGCTCATCACCCAGCACCACATCATCTCCGACGGCTGGTCGGTCAAGAACATGTTCGCCGATCTCAAGCGCGCCTTCCTGGCCCACCAGAACCGGGAAGCCTTGAGCGTGCCCGAGTTGCCGCTCACCTACCTCGACTATGCCCGCTGGTTCAATTCACCGCGCTTTCTTGACTATCACGCCGAGTTCAAGCCGTTCTGGGTGGACAGGCTGGGTGGTAGCCCCGAAGTGCACGGCCTGCCGCTGGACAAGCCGCGCCCGGCCCATCAGGCCAGCGGCGGCGAGCTGGTCTTCTCCACCATAGACAACGCCCTGTGGGAGAGCTTCAAGCGGCTGTGCCAGCGCCACAACACCTCGAATTTTATCGGTCTGCACGCCCTGTTCGCCCTGTTGATGGTGCGCCAGAGCGGCGAGAAGGAAGTCGTCATCGGCACCCCGCTTGCCTATCGCGAGCGCCACGAAATCGAGTCTCTGGTGGGCTTCTTCGTCAATACCCTGGTACTGCGCACTCAACTCAGCGGTAAGCCCAGCTTTATCGACTATCTGCAGCAGTGCCGGGAGGAGGATCTGGCGGCCTTCGATCACCAGCTCTACCGCTTCGAGGCGCTGGCCGAGGCAATAGGCGCCGATCGCACCACCGCCATCAACCCCATCTTCCAGATCATGCTGGTCTATCAGGCCAAGGTGGATTTCAACGATCTCATCCCCGGCTGCCAGCTGCTGGAGGAGACCTCGCCGGTGTTGCCCGCCAAGACCGACATCTCGGTCAAGGTGACCGAGCTTATGGATTCCGTCAGGGTGGACTGGTTGTTTGCCACCGCCCTGTTCGAGCGCGCCACCATTGAGTCTTACGCCGATCGCCTGCTGCATTTGATGCGCGCCGTGGTGGCGGCCCCGGAGACCGATATCTGGCAACTGCCCCTGGAAGCGGGCACAGACAGTGCCGCGCTCGCCGCCGAGCTGGCCAGCCTGCCGCAGGACTACCCCAGCCGCGACACCCTGCTCTGCCAGTTCGAACGTCGCGCAGCATCCCGTCCAGACGCCCTGGCGGTGAGTGACGGCGAGGGTGCCCTGAGTTACGGCGAGCTGGAAGAGCGCGCCAACCGGCTGGCCCACTGGCTGCAGGCCCAGGGAGTAAACCCGGGCGCCGCCATCGGCATTCAGGCCAGGCGGGACGCGGCCTTCGTCATCGCCCTGCTCGCCTGCTGGAAGGTGGGGGCGGCCTATGTGCCGCTCGATCCCGCCTATCCTGCCGAGCGGCTGGCCCATATCCTGAGCGACGCTGGCATCGCGCTGGTGCTGGGGGGCGAGCCGGATGCGCGGCTTGGGGAGGCGCTGGCGGGCACGGCTGCCGGTTACCACAACCTGCATCGGCTGGCGCTGGATGGGCTGCCGACCAGCGCCCCCGCCATCCCCCGGGATGCCGCCATGCTGGCCCAGATCATCTACACCTCGGGCTCCACAGGTCTGCCCAAGGGAGTCATGGTGGAGCAGGGCAGCCTGGTCAACCTGATGGCGGATCATGCAGAGCGCATCGCCCTTGATCAGGACGGCGCCATGTTCAACTGCATGTCCCTCTCGTTCGATGCGGGCAACATGACCACCTTGCTGCCGCTCTACTGCGGCGCGGCCCTGCACTTTGGCGAGCCGGGGGAGGGGGTGATCGATGCGGCCATGGCGTGCGGCGCCAGCCATATGATATTGCCCACCGCCCTGCTCGCCAACCTGCTGCCGCCAGCGGTTCTCGGCTCCCTCAAGGCCATCGGCTTTGGCGGCGAAGCCTGCCCGAGCAGCCTGGTGGAGCGCTGGGGAGACAGGGTCGCCCTCTTTAACATGTACGGCCCCACCGAGTGCACCGTCACGGCGCTCTGCGCGCGGCTCAGCCCGGGTGCGCCCATCACCATAGGCCAGCCCATCAGCAATTTAAAAGCGCTGATCCTGGACGAGGCAGGCAACCCCTGCCCGGTCGGGGTACCCGGCGAGCTCTGCCTGGCCGGGCTCGGCCTGGCCCGTGGCTACCTCAACTTGCCGGAGCGTACCAATGAGGCCTTCGTCGAGCTCACTCTTGATGGTCAGACTTATCGCCTCTATCGCACCGGCGATCGGGCGCTGCTGCGCCGCGATGGCAATGTCAGCTATCTGGGCCGACTGGACGAGCAGATCAAGCTGCGCGGCTATCGCATCGAGCCGGGGGAGATAGAAACCCAGATTGCGGCACTGTGCCCAGGCATCCGCCAGATCAAGGTGGTGGTGCAACAGGGTCGCCTGCTGGCCTATGCCTGCTTGCAGTCAGGCGCTACGCAGCCAGATGGCGAGGCGCTGTTGCAACGGGCCGGTGAACAGCTGCCGGAATACATGGTGCCGGTGAAGCTCTGTTGGCTGCCCGAGATGCCGCTCACCCCCAACGGCAAGCTGGACTTGCGCCGCCTGCCCGCCATCGACTGGCAGCAGAGCAAGAGCGAGGCCAAGGATGAGCTGGAGCGACAAGTGCTCGCCATCTGGCAAGGGGTGCTCAAGCAGCCCCTTGGGGTCGAGGATGACTTCTTCCGCCTCGGCGGGGATTCCATCCTCAGCATCCAGCTCACCACCCGGCTGCGGGATGCCGGGCTGCACTGCAGCGTGAAAGATGTGTTCGAGGCCAAGACGGTGCGCCGCCTCTGCCGCCAGCTCGGTCAACAGCAAGTCGTCAACCACCTGACGGAGCAGGGCGTGCTCGAGGGGGAATTCCCCCTGCACCCGATCCAGCACTGGTTCTTCGAGCAGGGCTTCGCCAAGTCCGGTCACTGGAACCAGGGGGTGATCCTGCGCCTGCCCGCCGGTATCGACGACGCCGCCCTGACTGGCTGGATGAATACCCTGACTGCTCACCATGACGCCCTGCGTCTGGCCGTGACCGAGACAGGCCAACGCTATCTGCCCGAACTGGCGCTGCCCCCCCTACATGTGCTGGACGCGGCCGGACTGGATGAGGCCGAGTTGCAGGCTCGCCTGACCCGCTGGCAGGGCTCCTTCCAGCCCGAGCTCGGCCAGACCCTGGCCTGGGCCCGGCTTTGCAATCTCGCGAGCGAGGCGGACGCAGCGCCGGTTGAAGGGCTCTTTATCGCCTTCCACCATCTGGTCATCGATGCCGTCTCCTGGCGCATCCTGGCCGAAGATCTGGTGCGTCTCGCCGAGGGCAGAGAACTGGCACCCAAGGGCAGCAGCTACCGCCAGTGGGGCGAGGGGCTCAAGGCCTATGCCTTGCGTGAAGAGCAGCAGCTGGCATTCTGGCAGGCCCAGGGGAAAGGTATGGATCAGCGGCTGCTGGAGGCGCAGCGGGCCCCGGATGGCCGCGCAGCCGCCAGCCTGCTGCGCCTTGATGAAAATACCACGGCTCGCCTCATTGATGAGGCCAATCGGGCTCACTTCACCCAGGTGCCGGACTTGCTGCTGGCGGCCCTGACCCGCACCCTCTGCGATCTCGGCTACGGCGCCAAGCAGTGCGTGATGCTGGAGGGGCACGGCCGTGAAGCTATCGATCCGCGACTGGATGTGAGCCGCACCCTCGGCTGGTTTACCAGCACCTATCCGCTGGCGCTGGCCAACCAGGGCAACTGGGGGGATCTGGTGTGCGATACCAAGGAGCGGCTGCGGGCGGTGCCGGACAAGGGGGTGGGCTTCAACGCCCTGGGCCTGCACCACCCTCGTGGTCAGGGGTTGCCCCACGCCTTGCCGCAATCTGCCATCGTCTTCAACTATCTGGGGGTCTCCCACAGAGGCACGCCTGCCCCCTGGCAGCCATTGCCCATCGCGCCGGGCCAACCCTCGGCGCCACAGAACCTGCCGCGCGAGCTCATCAGTCTGCACGGCGGTGTTTACGGCGGTTGCCTCACCCTGCGTCAGGTCGGTGCCCTCAACCAAGGGGCGAGCGACGCCCTGATGACGGCCCTGGCGGCCAATCTGGCGGCGCTGGTCGAGGCTTGCTGCGCGGTGCAGTCGCCGCGCCACACCCCGAGTGACTTCCCCGGGCTGCCGCTCTGCCAGAGTGCGCTGGATCGGGTACTGGATCCGCGGCTGGCAGGGGGCGAGGTCGAGACCCTGCTGCCCATGACCTCTTTGCAGGAGAGCATGGTCTATCACAGGGCGCTGGCCCCCAGAGATAGCGCCTACCACCTGCAGACCGAGATGGACTATCACCAGGGGCTGGATGTGACTGTCTACCAGGCCGCCTGGCAGGGGCAGCTCGCCCGCTGGCCCGTGCTGCGCGCCGCCTTGCTGGTGGAGGAGGGCGTTGCCCTGCAGCGTATCCTGCGCCACGCCGAGCTGCCGCTCCACTATGAGGACTTGTCTGGCGACGTGCAGGCCGAGGCACACATCGCGGCCTATCGCCAGCAGGACTTGGCCCGGCCCATTGCGCTGGACAAAGCCCCGCTGCTGCGCATCGCCTGTTTCAAACTGGCCCCCGATCACCATAGGGTGATCCTGAGCGCTCACCATGGGGTGCTGGATGGCTGGAGCGGCCCTGTGCTGCTGGGTAGCCTGCATCGTCACTATCAACAGGGGATGCAGCAGGCCGAGCTCGACGAGCGGCTGCCGCAGCCAAGTCCGGACCGGGCCTGGCTCGAATTCGGCCGCCATATCGCCAGTCACAGAGCCGAGCATGAGGCCTATTGGAAGGGGCGCGCCCACTTGCTGGCACGGCCCAACGATCTGGCCGCCCTGTTCGGGGTGGCACTGGAGCCGCACTTGACCCAGCACAGACCCGAGGTCTGCGGCCAGACCCTGGCATCAGGTATCTCTACCCAACTGGAAAGTCGGGCCCGCGAGCTCGGCGTGACCGCCGGGCTGTTGGCCCAGTATGCCTGGCATCGGCTGCTCGCTCGCCAGTGCGGCGACGAGGTCACCCTGGTCGGCAACGTGACCCCGGGCCGGGACTTCCCCATCGAGGGGATCACCGACAGCGTCGGGCTCTATATCAACAGCCTGCCGCTCGCCCTGGATTGGCGCACCGAGGCGAGCCTCGGGCAGCACATCGCGCAGCTGCAACGGGACTCGCTGGCCCTCAACCAGCACGGCACCCAGTCCCTCGCCGCCCTGACCAAGGGCCGGGCTCGTCTGTTCCAGAGCCTGTTCGTGTTCGAGAACTACCCCATGCCGGCGCGGCCCCGGACGCTGGAGCCCCATCAGCTGATGCCGCACTTTGGCAGCGTGGTCGAGAAGGTGGAGCTGCCGCTCTCCCTGGTGGTGAATGCCCGTGGCGGGCAACTCAATCTGCGCTTCGAATACGATGGCGAGCTGATAGGGCGTGAACGCGCCGAGGCGGTCCTGGGGCAGTGGATGGCGGAGCTTGAATGGCTGGCACAGGTCTCCTTGACCGAGCCCGCTCGTTTGGCGGGCGTCGAGGCGGCCCGTGCAGTGGCTCCGAGCCTGGCCCCTGCGCAGTGCGAGGCCTGTCCGGTCGATGCCTTGCCCCAGGATCCCCAGGCCCGTCGTCTGCTGGCCCTGTGGCAGCAACACTGCGGCGAGGGGGCGAGCTGGCAGCAGAGCCTGGCCGGGCTCGGGGTGGATTCGGTGCAGCAGCTCACCCTGCTGGCGGCGCTGAATCGGGCCTTTGCGGCGGATCACCAGCCGCTGACCCTGCGGGATCTCAAGGCCCATGCCTCACCCAGCGCACTGTTCAACCACTGGCTGGTGCGTCTGCCGGAGGCGGTGTCATGACGGCGCAGGCATTGCTGGCAGCCAGCAAGGCGGGGACAACCCCGCCACATGCCGAGGTGGTTGGGCAGGGGCTGAGTGCTCGCTTGACGAGCATGCTCAATGGCACACCACTGGCTCCGGCCATCGCCATGGATGGAGTCTGGCAAGACTATGGGGCGCTGAGTGGCCGGGTCGACCAGATTGCCGCCAGCCTGCAGGGGCTGGCGGTGGGGGAGCGGGTAGGTCTCTATCTGGATCGCACGCCGGATCTGGTGGCCAGCCTGCTCGCCTGTTTGCGGCTCGGCCTCTGCTTCGTGCCTCTGGAGCCGGATTTCCCGGTGGAGCGGTTGCAGGGCATCGCCCGGCAGGCCCGGCTCTCGGCGGTGATCTGCAACCATGCCGAAGGGGTGCCCGACTTTGGTTGCCCGCTGCGCCCGCTGTCGCGGCTGGCACCCGGCGACGAGAACGCGGCCATGTTCTGGCCTCGGGTGGATGACAGTCAAGCGGCCTACATGATGTTCACCTCGGGTTCGACCGGTGAACCCAAGGGGGTGGTGATCAGTCGGCGTGCGCTGCTCTGCTTCCTCGACGGGATCCGCGAGCGGCTCGGGTTGACCCCGGCTTGTCACTGGCTGTTCATCACCACCCCGGCCTTCGACATCTCCCTGCTGGAGATGCTGGGGCCGCTCTGGAGCGGTGGCCGGCTGACGGTGGCGGACAACGCGCACAACAAGGATCCCCTGGGGATGCTGGCGCTGCTGGCGGCGGACTCGTCCATCAACTGGCTGCAGGCGACCCCGGCTTGCTGGCGCATGCTGCTCAAAGCGGGCTGGCAGGGGAGTGATAGCCTGACCGCCCTGTGCGGGGGGGAGGCGCTGGATCCGGGGCTGGCCGAGCAACTATGCAGCCGCACCCGGCGGCTGTGGAACTGTTATGGCCCGACCGAGGCCACCGTCTGGTCTCTGGTGAGCGAGGTGCGCTGGCCCCCGATCGACGGGCAGATCACCATCAGTCACAGCCTGCCCGGCTATCGCCACTGGGTGCTGGACGAGACGGGGCAGCCGGTGGCAGAGGGGGAGTGCGGCGAGCTCTGCATCGAGAGTCCGGCCCTGTGCGAGGGTTACTGGCGCAAACCCGCCCTCACCGCTGCGGCCTTCCTGCGGCTCGATAATCATCGCCTCTATCGCACGGGCGACAGAGTGCGGCAGCTGGGGGCGGATAGCTTCCGCTATCTGGGGCGGCGGGACGATCAGATAAAACTGCGCGGTTTTCGCATCGAACTCGGCGAGGTTGAGGCGGGCCTGCGCCGTCAACCCGGGGTGCAGGAGGCGGCGGTGCGGCTGCTTGGCGAAGGGGACGAGGCCATGCTGGTGGGCTATGTGGAGGCCAAAGCCGGGGTGACCCTCAATCGCCTGGCCCTGCGCAAGGGGCTACAGGCCAGCCTGCCGCACTATATGGTGCCGGCACGTATTATCCTGCTGGATGCCCTGCCCAAGACCGGCAGCGGGAAACTGGACAGAAAGGCGCTGCCCTTGCCGGAGTGAGGCGACGGGACAACTCAAGAAGCCGATAAACAAGAAGCCCGCAGCGATGCGGGCTTCTCTTTTTGACGGGGGGACGGGCAGGATCAGCGGGTGACGGGGAGCGCATCCGGTTTGCTCATCAGCTGCTCGACATCGTCGATCACCTTGAGGGCGGCCTGGGGACCACCGGTGGAGGTCCAGAGCGACCCGTCCACGGCGCCGAAACGCTTGGCCTTGATGGCACCTAGCTGCTGGAAGGCCGGGGTCTGTTCGGCCTGCTGCATGGCATCCACCGCATCGCCGCTGGCACTCAGGGTGCCGATCACCAGCCAGTCACCGTCCAGCAGATTGAGGGACTCCAGGCTCAGGGCCGGGGAGTGGGGGCTCTTGTCGCCTATCTGGTGCGGCGGGCGGGCCAGACCCATCTCCATCACCACGCTGCTGGCGAAGGTGCCGCCGTGCATGTAGCTCGGTCCCTTCGGATTCCAGCGCACTATGCTCAAGCGCTCGCCCTGATGCTGGGCAAGCGTGGTGCGGGCCTGTTGCAGACGGGCCTCATACTGGGCGAGGAAGGCCTTGCCTTCGGCTTCTTTATTGAGCACCAGGGCGCTGCGGCTGAACACCTCTTTCCAGGGCTGACCCCAGTTGCCGGTGACCACGGTGGGGGCGATCTCCTTGAGCAGGCTCAGCAGCTCGGGCTTGGTCTGATTGGTCAGGATGAGATCCGGCTCCAGATCGATCAAGCGCTCCAGATTGGGATTGTCCAGATCCCCGACCACGGCGATATCTTTGCCCGCCTTGCCTTGCAGGTAGCGGGGCAGGGTAGCCTGGCCACGGCCGTTGACGGTACCGACCGGTTGCACCCCCAGGGTCAGGGCGGTGTCGAGATCGAGCTCACTCAGCACCACTACCCGTTTGGGGTGAGCGGGCACGCTCAGGGTGTTGCCATCGGCATCGGTCACTTGACGGGTGTCAGTCTGGGCCTGGGCCTGACAGCCGATCACACTGGCCAGTACCAGCGCGGCTACCAAGGGGGAGGGGATCGTCATGGTTACATCCTTAATGGGTGAAATCGGCGCCACCGTTTGCGGGCACTATTTGATTACCGGAACGCGTTGCCTGAATGAGCCGTCTGCTATCGGCCCCAAATGGGCGGGACTATGCTACCACAAGTTAATTGAGAAACGTTGTCATTTGTATTTGTGCCATGGCGGCGCTTTGCTACCATGGGCTCCCCATTGCGAGATTGTGCTGATGCTACCTTTCCTTCCCCCGGCTCTCCCCGCCACGGAGTTCATCCGCCACACCGACCTGCTGACAGTGGCGGGGATGGACAAGCTGCCGATCCACCGGGTCTGTTTCGATGCCGCCGCCTTCAGCCCGGCCTGCTTCGCGGCGCACGGCATCCTGTTGCCCGCGACCCTGCAGGGGGCGGTGAGCAAGCGTCAGGGAGAGTTTCTGGCGGGTCGGCTGGCGGCGCGCCATGCCCTGAGCCCCTACGGCCTGGGGGACCAGGTGGTGGCCATAGGCCAGGATCGAGCGCCCTGCTGGCCCGCGGGGATGGAGGGCAGCATCAGCCACAGCCAGCTGCTGGGGGAGGGGATGGCGCTCTGTGCAGTGCGCCCCGGCCACGCCGGGCTCGGGCTGGATCTGGAGGCCTGGCTCGATGCCGACCAGGCCGCGCAGCTCTGGCCCGGCATCGTCGATAAGGAGGAGTGGGCGAGGCTGGCAGAGAGCGCCACCGCTGCCGATCTGAGCGTGGCAGAGGGGCTGACCCTGGTGTTTTCGGCCAAGGAGAGCCTGTTCAAGGCGCTCCATCCCAGGGTGGGGCGCTATTTCGATTTTCTCGATGCCAGCTGGTCGGCCATGGGGGCCCAATCTCTGACTTTGAGCCTGAAGACGGCGCTTGCCCCGGACTTGCCCGCTGGCTGGCACTGCACCCTGCACTGGCAACGGCTGCCCGGGGGTCTGCTCACCCTGCTGGCACTTTGACGGCGGATGGGGGCAAGACATAAGGGATGAGACAGTAAAAAACCGCCGGATGGGCGGTTTTTTCATTCAGGCCTGCTGTCTGGCCGCAGGGTTATCCGTTTGCGAAGCCGCTTCGGTGCGTCTGCGCGGCACTATCACCGGGGCGCCGTCGCCGGGGGCGTGCAGGATATCGACGTCGGTCTGGTAGAGGCGGTCGATGAGCGCCTTGGTCACCACCTCCCGGGCGGGCCCCATGGCCTGAACGCCGCCGTCTCCCAGGGCGATCAGCTCGTCGCAGTAGCGGGCGGCGGTGGCGAGATCGTGAATGACGATGAGCACCGTCTTGCCCTCGGCGGTGATCTGGTGGATGGCCTCCATCACCTCGGTCTGGTGGCCGATGTCCAGCGCGCTGGTGGGTTCGTCCAGCAAGATGATGTCCGCATCCTGGGCCAGCACCATGGCGAGCCAGACCCGCTGGGCCTGACCGCCGGACAGCGAACTGGCACTCTGCTGCCAGATGGCATCGAGCTGCATCTGCTCCCGGGCCCAGCGCACCATGCGCGCATCCTCCTCGCTCCACTGATTGAACCAGCCCTGATGGGGGTGGCGACCATATTGCACCAGCTGCTCGACCCGGATACCGGCGGGCATCAGCGGCCGCTGGGGCAGGTAGGCCAGCTCCCGGGCCAGGGCCTTCATGCCATAGCTCCCTAGGGGCTTGCCTTTGAGCAGGATCTCCCCGCTCTGGGGCTGCTCCTGGCCCGCCAGCAGCTTGAGCAGGGTGGACTTGCCACCGCCGTTGGGGCCGACGATGCCCACCAGTTTGCCCCTGGGAATGGTGAAGGAGACGTCGTTGAAGACCGTCTTGTGCTGATAGCCGAAATGCAGGTTATGGGTGGTGAGCGTCATCAGGCGGCCCTCGGTCTGTCTTGGAAATGGATGAGTGTCATGATCAGTCCGCCCGTTGTCTGTCTTTGATCAGAATGAACAGCAGCAGCATGCCGCCAAGAATACGGGTCATGATGCCGGTGGCGACCTCATGGGGGCTGGCCAGCACCCGCACCAGGGTATCGCTCGCCAGCAGCAGCAGGGCGCCGGACAGCGCTGCTATCCAGAGCGGCACTGTGCGATCCCGGCTGAGCCAGGAGGCGAGGATGGGGGCGGCCATGGCGATGAACACCACCGGGCCGCCGATGGCGGTGCCGAGCGCCGCCACCATGATGGCCTGGGCCAGCACCCCGAGCTGCACCCGGTTCACATTCACCCCGAGGGTCTGGGCGGTGACGGATCCTAGGCGCAACACGCCGAGGGCGCGGGAGAGGTAGATGATCCAGGGGCAGATCAGCAGGATCAGTATTCCCACCGGTACGACAGTGCCATAGCCCTGGCCGACGAAGTTGCCCATGTTCCACAGATAGAGGCTGGTGAGGTGCACCAGGGATTGGGTGGACATGGCGAACTGGCCGATGGCGTTCATCAGCTCGGAGACGCCGATGCCGATCACCACGAACAGGTAACCCTGCTCCCCCGGCTTGTTGCACAGGGCATAGAGCACGGCCGCGGCGAACAGGGCGCCGAGCGGCGCGGCCCACCAGGGCCAGCTGCCCAGGGTCAGGTAGAGGGAGAAGATGATGATGGCCAGGGAGGCCCCCTCGTTGACCCCGATCATGTCCGGGGTGGCGAGGCGGTTGCGAATGAGGGTCTGTACCAGGCAGCCGGAGAGGCCCATGGCGGCGCCCGCCACCAGCACGGCGACGATGCGTGGCAACCGGATCTTGAACACCGTCACCTCGCTGAGCCGGCTCCCCTCGCCCAGCAGGGTCTGGATGACCCCCAACATGGTGATCTTGCCCGAGCCCAGGGTCAGCGCCAACAGGGAGAGCAGCACCAGCACCACCGCCAGGGCGAGGGTGATGAACCAGGCGCGGCGCTCAAGCAGCAGGGTACGGCTGCCCATTCGCAGGCAGAAGGTGCCGCTTGGCAGGGCGGGCGAGGGAGTCTTGTTGATTGTATGCGTCATGAGATGCCCTATTTCACGGCCAACAGGGAGCGGAAACCGCCGCTGCGCACCACCAGGATGAGCACGGGGGCGCCGATCAGCGCCAGGATCACCCCGTTCGGCAGCTCGAACGGCTGCAGCAGCCAGCGCGCCAGTATGTCGGCACCGAGCAGGAACAGCACCCCAAACAGGGCGGAGAAGCGCACCTGGATGGCGAGGCGTACCGGCTCCACCAGACGGGCGCAATAGGCGGCGAGGAAGCCGACGAAACCGATGGGACCGGCGATGGCGATGGCGCAGGCGGTGAACAGGGTGGCGGCCAAGAGCACGCCGATGCGCACCCGGGTCGGCCGGATGCCGAGCGCCTGGGCCTGGTTGTCCCCCATCTGCATCAGGGTGAGCTGGCGGCACAGGGCCAGGGTCAGCAGCAGGCCAGCCAGGGCGAAGGGCAGCACGGTCAGTACCGCATCCTGACTGGAGGCGGCCAGGGATCCTAAGTTCCAGAAACGGAACTGCTCAAGCACCACCTTGTTGGAGAGCAGCAGGAAGTTGGAGAGGCCGCCGAAGGTGGCGGAGAGGGCGACCCCCACCAGGATGAGTTTGAGCGGGTTGGATTTACCCACCATCAGGCCGAGGCCCAGTACGATGACATTACCGAGCAGGGCGCCCATGCCGGACCAGAGCAGATAACCGTAGGCGGATTCGACCCCGAAGTAGGTGAGGCCGATGACCAGGGCGAACACGGCGCCGGCGTTGACGCCGAGCAGGCCGGGTTCGGCCAGGGGATTGCGGGTGGCACTTTGCAGCATGGAGGCGGCCAGCGCGAGACAGACACCCACCACCAGGGCCGCCAGGGTGCGGGGCAGGCGCAGGGTATTGACTATCATGGCGAGTTTTTCATCGGCGACGAGGAGAGGATCGCCCAACAGGAAACCGGCGACCTCGCGGCCACCATAGACACCGGCGCCCGTGGCCAGTGACAGAGAAATCAGCAGGAAGAGGAGCAGCACTCCGAGCCAGAACAGCTTCGCTTGGTACCTGAGCACTCAAAGACTCCTTTAAATCGAGACGATAGAAACGCAAAAAGGGAGCCCGCTTGGGCTCCCGCATACAGGGGTTATTACAGCTTGTACTCTACGCCGGCATAGACGGAGCGACCTTCCAGGATGAAGTCTGCGTCGGTGGCGACTTCGTCTCGCTGGGTGTTGGTGAGATTGGTGATGCCGAGCTTGAAGTCCAGGGCCTGGGTCACTGTCCAGTTGGTGTTGACGTCCAGGGTCTGGTAGCTCTCGGACTTGAACGCCTGGGCGTTGCGCGCCGGCACCTTGATGATCTGGCTGCCCACATATTGCCAGGCCAGGTTGGCGCTGACGACGTCGGACGCTTGCCAGTCCAGGCTGAGGTTGCCGGTGTGATCCGGGGTCTTGGCCAGATCGTCGCCGGTGCTGCGATCGACGGAGTCAAGCAGGGTCCAGTTCGCGCCCAGCTGCACATTGTCCAGCACATCGACCCAACCGGTCAGTTCCAGACCCTTGATGCGGGCCTTCTTGACGTTGAGGTAGGTCATCACGGTCGGACGGTAGCCAGGGCCCCACTGATCGCTCTGGATCAAGTCTTCGATTTCGTTGTGGAAACCGGTCACACCGGCGCCGAAACGATCGGCCTCGTAGGCGGTACCGAACTCATAGCTGACCGCGGTTTCCGGCTTCAGATCCGGGTTGCCGATCACCTGGCAGGCGCCACGGCAGGCGGTGGTGGAGAAGCCTTCGCTGGACTGGGCCAGGGTCGGGGCCTTGAACGCCTTGCCGATACCGCCCTTGAGCACCCACTCATCGGTCAGGGTGTAGAGGGCATAGGCACGGGGGCTGAACTCGTTGCCATAGGTCTCGTGGTGATCGAGGCGACCGGAGAGGGTCAGGGCCAGATCGCCGAAGCTGAACTCGTCTTGCAGATAGACGGCGCTCTGGCTGGCGCTGACGCTGCCAGTGGTGATGTTGCGGCTGTGCTCGAGCTCGGTATCGCGGAATTCGGCGCCGGAGGTGAGCAGGTGATCCCCAAGGTAGCCACTGACCTGACCGTCGACGGTGTTGTTGGTCTGGGTGACATCGGCGGCGCCGCCATTGAGCTGGGAGTCATCCATCAGATCGGTCTGCTCGAAGTAGTAGCGGACCCGGCTGTCGAAATGTTGCCAACGGCCATTGTGGGTCAGCCCCAGGCTCAGGCGATCGAGCTCCTGCACGTTGTGCGGGGTGGCCGGTGCGGTCGGCGCGCGCGGCACGTTGTTGAAGTAGCTGTCCATGTCGTTCTGGTTGTAGCCCAGATCGAAATCGATGTCCTGGTTGTCGCTGACCAGCCACTTCAGGCTGGAGAGCACGTTGACCACTTCACGCTTTTCCAGGGCATCGGCATCCGGGTTGTTGCTCTGCTCGCTCTTCCAGTTGTCACGCTGATATCCCTCGACCACCACGCTGCCCAGCAGCTTGTTGTCGATCAGGGCACCAGAGACAAAGGCGCTGCCCTGGTTGGCATCGCCACCTTCACCCTTGGTGGGCATGGTGTGGGTGTAGGCCACGGCTGCCTCGGTTTTTTCCTTGGCCTGGCGCAGGATCACGTTGACCACGCCGCCCAGCGCATCGGCACCGTACAGGGAGGAAACGGGGCCACGGATCACCTCGATGCGCTCGATGGCCGCCATGGGGATGGAGCTCAGGTCGAAGTCGTTGCCGTAGGCGCTGCCCAGGGTCTCGCGGGCGTTGACGCGCTTGCCGTTGATCAGCAGCAGGGTGTAGTCGCCCCCCATGCCACGGATCTTGATCTCGTTACGGCCGGTGGGGTTGGTGGCGATGATGTTGACACCCGGCACATGCTTGAGCGCATCGCCAATGTTATTGACGTTCATCTTGTCCAGATCGGCGCGGCTCACCACGGACACGCTGGCCGGTGCGGTGAACTCGGTGTGCTTGGTCTGGGTCGCAGTGACGACTATGGTCTCGTTGGCTTTGGTTGGCTCAGTCTGAGCCAGGGCTGGCATCGCCAGCAGGCCGAGGGAGATCAGGCTGGTTTGCAACGGGTTCAAGGGAAAGCCGGGGGTGAACTGCATGTCAAAACTCCATTTAAACGTATTTATTGTTGAGGAAAAACAGCTTATTAGGCTCACTAACTTCCCTGTCTGACCTGCTTGTCAGACTTATTATTGTTATGTGAATTCTTCAGTGCCCTGAGCAGCAATACCACACCCAGGCAAGCCAGCAGGGTACAGGCGATATTGAGCCAGGCGAGGGTGTCGAAGCCCAGCAGACGGGCCTGTTCATCCGATTGCAGATAGCGGGCCGATCCCAGGCTGGCGAGCCCGGCGGCAATATTGGTGACCGTCCCCTGGAATGACATGAAGGCGGCGCGCTGCTGGGGGGCGGGGATGGCCGCCGTGATGGCCAGGGTGGTGCTGGAGCGGGCCGAGCTCAGCGCCATAAACAGGGTGAATAGCAGATAGATGGGCAGCCCCAAGGGCTGGGCGAAGCCAACGAAGGTGACCAGCGCGAGCAGCAGACTGGTGATCAGGATGGCACCCTGAGCGCGGCCGCCATCAATCCAGACACCGCACAGTCGCATGGTTGCCATGCTAGCCAGGCCACCGCACAGGTAGAGGGCGGCTATCTGTTCCCGGGGGAAAGCCAGGTTGAACTGGAAGTAGTTGGCAAAGTGCGGAATGAGCAGAAAGTGGCCGGCCATCTGCAGGGCAAGCACGGTGAGGGCTCCCAGGCAGAGGGGGGATGTTGCCAGACGCCAGATGCCAACCAGACTCGGCTCCTGCCTGACCGGCAGGGAGGGCAGCAGCAGATAGGCGGCCAACACCAGCAGCAGCCCGGCGCCGCCGAGCAACAGGAAGGGACTCTGCCAGCCGAACCATTGAGAGAGCGTCAGGGAGAGAGGCACTATCAATATGGCGGCGAGGGAAAAAGCCATGCCGACATAGGCCAGCTTGCGGCCCCGTTCGGCCGGGGGTACCAGATCCAGCACGGCCGCCATCAAGATGGCCGAGAGCGGGCCGGCGACACAGCCGGAGAGAATGAAGAGGATCAGCAGTTGCTGGCTGTTTTGTACCAGGGAGCAGGCAATCAGCAGCAGGAAGCGCAGGGTCAGCAGCAGCAGCAGAGCAGGGCGTCGATTGAAGCGATCCAGCCAGGGGGCGGCGAGGAGTCCCACCAGGGCCGCCCCCAGGGTCGCGCCACCACTGAAGTAACCGGTCAGCTCGGGTGCCATGCCCAGATAAAGCACCAGATCCGCTCCAAGCGGCATCACCATCATCATGCTACCCATGGATAACATATTGATTAATAGTGCTAAATGTATGACCGACGAGGGGTAGGCACTGTGGAGCTTAGGGATCACAAGAGTCTTCTCGAGCAAAGGAGCCCGAATTCTATCCGAGGATTTTTTTCATGACAACAAATGATAATTGTTTTTATTTGTATTAGTTAATCTCGATCACATCCTTAAAGCAGCGTCAAACGGACTCTTGCTCGATAAACCTGCTCCTGCCAACTGGATTGACCCGAGGTTTACCCCTGGCGGCGGTCTGAACCGCCCGGCGCCCCCCAACCTCCAGACGCTTCCCTCACGCTTTTGCGAGGCATATCACAAAGCTGGGGCCTCAGAAGTGACCTCTGGTTCAGGCCGTATCATGGTTGATGGTGGCTCATTTGTGACACAGTATGACAGTGCTGCCATCACAATGTCGTCATACGCTGCAAGCATAAAAATGAGTACCAGCGCCGAGCCGGGATCCAGCGATGCATCGAGTCTGCTGGAGTTAACCCTTTGTGTTAGTGCTCATTTTAATGTGGCACTTTCGTATGTCGGGTGGCTGAAACGGTGTGTTTTATAAACAAAGGCAACCATCCTAAGTTGCTTTGTCTATACACTGAGTCCGACCTTCTAAAAAATGGAGTCATGAGAATGCTGAACAGCCTACCATCCAAAAGGACCTTGATCGCCAGCATGTTGACGCTGGCCTTTGGTGCTACTTCTTCGGCACATGCTGCCGACGCGGCCAAAACCGCCCCAGAGCAAGATAAGGGGAAACCCAACATAGTGGTCATCTTCGGTGATGACATTGGTTATTGGAACCTGAGTACCTATAACCAGGGCATGATGGGTTACCAGACCCCCAATATTGACAGCATTGCTGCAGAGGGGGCCAAGTTCACCTCCTACTATGCGGAGCAGAGCTCGACGGCAGGCCGCTCCTCTTTCATTACCGGTCAGATGCCGTTTCGTACCGGGATGAGCAAGGTAGGGATGCCCGGGGCACCTCAGGGGCTGCAAAAAGAAGATCCGACCATCGCCAATGTATTGAAGCAGTTGGGTTATGCGACTGGTCAGTTTGGCAAGAACCACCTGGGGGATCGCGATGAATTCCTGCCGACCGCCCATGGTTTCGACGAGTTCCTGGGCAACCTCTATCACCTGAATGCGGAAGAGGAGCCGGAAAACTCGGATTACCCGAAAGATCCCGCCTTCCGCAAGCAGTTTGGCCCGCGCGGCGTCATCAAGAGCAGTGCCGATGGCAAGATTGAAGATACAGGCCCGCTTACCGTCAAGCGCATGGGCACTGTCGATGAAGAGACCCTGGCCGCCAACAACGACTTCATGGAGCGTCAGGTCAAGGCCAAGAAGCCCTTCTTCACCTGGTTCAACACCACCCGCATGCACAACAAGACTCACCTGAAAGATGGCAGCAAGGGTGTGACTGGCTTGGGTGATTACGCAGATGGCATGGTTGAGCACGACAAGATGGTTGGCGAGGTCCTGAAGAAGATCAAAGACCTCGGTATCGAAGACAACACCATCGTCGTCTACACCACGGACAACGGTCCCATGACGGCGACCTGGCCCGATGGCGGTATTACACCGTTCCGCGGCGAGAAGAATACTGGCTGGGAAGGGGGCTTCCGGGTACCTGCAATGGCCAAGTGGCCGGGGCACATCAAACCGGGCACCATGATCAACGATATCTTCGGCAGTAATGACTGGTTCCCGACCCTGGTGGCCGCAGCGGGCGAGCCTGATATCAAGGACAAGCTGCTCAAGGGATACAAGACCCCGGCGATAACCTACAAGGTTCACCTGGATGGCTATAACCAGCTCGACTATCTGCAAGGAAAAGCACCGAGCCAGCGTAAAGAGTTCTTCTACTGGAGCGATGATGGCGATCTGCTTGCCATGCGTTACGGTCGCTGGAAGGCCCACTTCATGATCCAGGAGCACACCGGGCTGGATCTGTGGCGCTACCCGTTTGTCAAACTGCGTGCGCCGATGATCTTCGACCTGGAAGTGGATCCCCTGGAGAAAGGCAGTGACGGCATGGGTTATGACACCTGGTTCTACGATCGTATGTACCTGCTCGGCGGCGCACAGAAGTACGCTACCGAGATGATCCAGAGCTTCAAAGAGTTCCCACCACGCCAGAAACCGGGTTCCTTCACCGTCTCTGATGTGAGTGCGATCATTGAGCAAGGCACTAACAAGAACAATTAATTGACTGCTGTTCAGGGTGGGGGAAACCCCACCCATATCTAGGGAGCATTATGAAGCACAGCACAACATTGCCTGTTAAAGCCTTGGCGTCGGCAGAGAAATATATCGGCAAGGGACCAGCTTGGGTGCGGCGTTTTCATGTGATGGCCAAGCCGACAGGCTCAACCTGCAACATAGATTGCACCTACTGCTTCTACCTGCATAAAGAAGAGTTGCTGCATCAGGATCGCCATACCGGTATGAGCGATGAGGTGCTGGAAAATTTTGTCCGTCAATACATTGCCAGCCAGGATGGAGAACAAGTTGTCTTCTCATGGCAAGGCGGTGAACCAACGCTGATGGGCCTGGAGTTTTTCCACAAGGTCGTCAAGTTTCAACAGCAATATAAAAAGCCGGGTCAACGCATCGAGAATGACCTGCAAACCAATGGCATCCTGATCAATGATCAGTGGGCCGAGTTCCTGAAGGAACACCATTTTTTAGTGGGTCTGTCCATCGATGGGCCCCGTGAGTTACATGACAGATATCGCCTGACCCGCAGTGGCAAGCCCACCTTCGACAAGGTGATGGATGGGGTTGCCGCGCTCAAGCGCCATCAGGTTCCTTTCAATGCCCTCGTCACCATCAACCGCACCAATGCTCGCTTCCCCCTCGAGGTGTATCGTTTTCTGACTCAGGAGCTTGGGGCAACTTACATCCAGTTCAATCCTTGTGTTGAACCTGTCGATTTTAAGTCAACCGCGCCGCAGTTTTGGCATGACGACACCATTCCCGTAACGGGATCGCGACGGGCCAAACCGGGAGATCTGGATTCTATTGTGACGGATTGGTCGGTCGATCCCGATGACTGGGGACGCTTCCTGATCGCGGTGTTTGAGGAGTGGGTCAACAACGATCTGGGCCGTGTGCAGGTCAATCTGTTCGAGACGGCGGTTGCCCAGACCATGGGGATGCCTGCCCAGATCTGCATCACCTCGGAGTTTTGTGGCAAGGGGTTGGCCGTTGAGAAGAATGGCGATATCTATTCCTGCGATCACTACGTCTATCCGGAATATCAGTTGGGCAATATTGAGACCACCCCACTGGCGCACATGGCCTTTTCCGAGCGTCAGAAAGCCTTTGGGTTCGGCAAGAAAGATACCCTGCCTGACTACTGCAAGCGTTGTCCTTACCTCAGCCTGTGCTGGGGGGAGTGCCCTAAAAATCGCATAGTGAGAACCCCTGATGGCGAGTTGGGCCTCAACTACCTCTGCCCGGGCATCAAGGCCTTCTTCGACTTCGCCCAGCCCATGGTGGTGGGGATTGCCACTATTTTGCAAAACGAACAATCGGGAGCTCGCTCATGAGTCACAGGGAGAAGCTGCGCCAGCTTGAGTTGCGCATGAATGAACAGGTGATCGGGCAAGAGGGGTTGGTCAGGATGCTGATCATCGCGTTGCTGTGCGATGGGCACGTGCTGCTGGAGGGCTTGCCAGGCTTGGCCAAGACCCGCGCGGTGCGCGCGCTTGCCCGACAGATAGAAGGGGAATATAGCCGGATTCAGTTCACGCCTGATCTGCTGCCATCGGATATTACCGGCAGCGAAATCTACCAGCAGCATGCGACCACGGAGGAAGAGCTGTTCAGGTTCAGACCTGGCCCCGTGTTTGGCAATATCATTCTCGCCGACGAGATCAACCGCGCCTCCGCCCGGGTGCAGTCGGCCTTGCTCGAGGCGATGGAAGAGCGCCATGTGACCGTGGCTGGGAAAAGCTGGCCATTGCCAGGGCTCTTCATGGTGTTGGCCACTCAGAACCCGGTCGACCAGGAGGGGACCTGGCCACTGCCAGAGGCCCAGTTGGACAGATTCTTGATGAAAGTGTTGGTGGAGTATCCCTCCAAAGAGAACGAACAGCTTGTCATGCAACTGGTCAGGGCAGAACAGCGGGAGAAGTATGAGGGCATCAGCCCCGGCACAGACAGTGCGCCCTCTGTGATGCCAGACAAACTGGTGGCGCAACAGGATCTACAGGCCTGTTGGCAGGAGGTATCCCGAGTCCATGTTGCCCCGGCCATGGAGCACTATATCGTCAACCTGGTGGCCATGACCCGCCATCCGCAAGGGGTGAGTGACGTCCTGGCGAGCTACATCAGCCTCGGTGTCAGTCCACGGGGAACATTGGCACTGGAGCGCTGCGCCCGAGCCAACGCCTGGTTGGCAGGACGTGACAGCGTCTTGCCACAAGACATCAAGGATATTGCCCCTGCCGTGTTGCGCCATCGTCTGATGATGAGCTATCAGGCCAATGCGGACGGTTTCTCGGCAGATGATGCCATCCGGACACTGCTCGAGACCGTTGTCGCCTGATGGAACCATTATTCAGCATCGATCGCGCCGCATTGATGGCGCTGGCAGGGGAGGCCAAGTTGCTCAACAATGCCCCCGAGCGGCTTTCGCCAGGAGCCCTTGCCGGGGAGCGAGTCTCCCGTCAGCAGGGACGGGGCTTGAACTTTGAAGGGCTGCGCCGCTATCAGGAGGGTGATGACGTGCGCCTTATTGACTGGCAAGCCACGGCACGCCTGCGTACTCCCTGGATTCGTCTCTATAACGAGGAGCGGGAGAGGCCCGTTTTCCTGTTGATTGACCAACGCCTGGATATGTATTTCACCACGCGAGGCAAAACCAAGTCGGTGGCGGCCGCCATGATAGCTGGCCTGTTTGCCTGGCGCAGCTGGCATGACAGCGACCGCTTGGGGGCCGTGGTATTTAGCGATGAGGATCTGGCTGTCCACCCTTGCCGCTCCCCGAAACAGAATCTGGGACCGGTGCTTGAGGACATCAGCCGCTTCAATCAAGCCTTGGTACAGCGCTACCCTGCCGAGCCCCAGAAAGAGTTGGGATTGGCCGAGGTATTGCAGCAGGTGCATCGCTTGATCCCGCCGGGAGCCTGGCTGGCAATGATCAGTGATTTTCACGATCTGGATACGCGCTGTGAAGCCATCCTTGCGGGGTTAAGGCGCCGCTGTGAGGTGAATGCCTTCGTCGTCTATGACGATCTCCATCTGCGGCTCCCCACTCAGGGGACTGTGGGAGCCCGTTATCAGGGACTCGATGCCACAGTGTCGCTCTCGACCTCCATGACCCAGGACATTCAACGGGCTATCACCCAGCGGCTGGCAGATCAGGAGCAGCGTCTGAGCAGGTTAGGTGCCAGGGTTCATCATATTGTGACCAGCCAGGATCTGGTTCGGCAACTCCAGAAAGGGGCATGAATGCTTGAAAAAGGCTTTACCGTACCCGAGTTGCTGCACCCCCCCTTGCCAGCCAGTGTCTCTTGGTTGCCACAGGCCCCAGGTTGGTATCTGCTGGCTACCCTGCTGCTGCTGGGGGCGCTTGTTATGCTGATAAGCCGTCTCGCCCGTTGGCGGCGAAACCTGTGGCGGCGTGAGGCAAGCCAGCTGCTTACCACGCTGGAAGATGCCGATGGTTGGATCACCATGATCAAACGTATTTTACTCATGCATCGACCCCGCGCCGACATAGCGAAAGCCCTCTCGCCGGTGCAATTATTGGATGGCGTTCCCATCGACGAGGCACTGCGATCCCTGTTGTGCGAGCGTTACTGCCAACAGGATAATCAGTTGTCTGATGAACAAAATGCCCGATTGGTTCAGCAGGTCGCAACCTGGATAGGGAGCCTGCCTCATGTCTGATTGGCTATCCCGGTTTGACTTTGCCTGGCCCTGGGCCTGGTTGCTGATAATGCTGCCCCTCATCAGTCGTTTCTTGCTACCCCAAGAGCGGCCACTTGCAGAGTATGTACGGGTCCCTTTTCTCCCTCATCTGATCGAAGAGCTGAACCTCAAGGCGGCGCCGCCACAATCCAGTGTGTGGCAGCGCCTGTTGTTTTGGCTCATCTGGGGGTTGTTGGTCTGTGCACTGGCTCGCCCCGAGTTGCTGACCCCGCCTCAGCACATCACCAAACCGATGCGAGACATGGTGCTGATCCTCGATGTTTCTGGGTCCATGGGGAAAAATGATCTGCCAGGGGGGGATACCCGCTTGAAAGCCATGCAGGATTCTGTCGCCAAGTTTGTCTCGGCACGAAAACAAGACAGAATGGGTCTGGTTATTTTTGCCAGCAACGCTTACCCGTTTGCGCCGATCAGCGCGGATAAGCATGCGCTACAGGCTCGCATCACCCAGCTCGCTCCCGCCATGATAGGGGAGCAGACTGCCATTGGGGATGCCATCGGGGTTGCTGTCAAGATGCTAGACAAGGGACAAGATGGGGACACCAGCAAGTTAGCCATCTTGTTGACGGATGGCAATGATACTGCCTCGCAGCTGGCGCCGACCCTGGCCGCCCAGTTGGCCGCCAAGCATCAGGTGCAGATCCACACCATCGCCTTTGGGGATGAACAGAGTGAGGGCGATGACAAGGTCGATCTTGCCCTGTTAAAGCAGATAGCCGACATCACCGGGGGGCATAGCTGGCAAGCGGCGCGCACGGGCGCGGCCCTCGATAGCGCTTGGCAAGCCATTGATGAGCTGACGCCGGTACAGGTGAAAACCCTGGGCTGGTCCTGGCAGCAGCCCTTATACCAATGGCCCTTGTTGCTGGCCCTGCTGCTCTTGTTGCTCTCGACCCTGGTGGCTCATCGCAAGGAGAGCCTGACATGAGCGATTTTCATTTCCTCTACCCCTGGCGTCTGCTGGGCTTGCTGCTCTGCGTGGGCCTGTGGTTTGTGGTCCGCCATTCGCGAAGTGCCTGGTACCAGGTCATGGACAAGCCGGTGGCCAAGGCACTGATCATCGGGCAAACAAGGCCCTTGCTGCAGCTGTTACCCCTATTGTGTGTGTTGGGGGTGATTGGGTTGGCGGGACCGAGTTGGCAGAAGCAGCTGCCCGCAGCCTTGTCGCCACAGAGCAGCGTCATGGTGTTGTTTCAACAGGATCTGGCGATGTATGCGCAAGATCTGACCCCCAGTCGCCACCAACGTATGCAGCACAAGATAATGTCGCTGGTGTCGCGTTCCCCCGGCACTGGATTTGGGCTCATCGCCTATGACAGTTCTGCGCACCTGACCACGCCCTTGACCCAGGATCCGGACTTCTTCTCCCTCTTTCTCGACGCGCAAGATCCGGGATTGATGCCCAAGGGGGACGGTTCGGCTCTGGGTCAAGCCATTGATCTGGCGCAGAAAAACTTACCTGATACCCCGGATGGGGCAAACAGCTTGCTGATCGTCGCGGATGCCATCACGGCCGAGGAGGCGACCTTCTTGACCGGGTCCAGACTCCCCGTGCAGGTCTGGGTCGTGGGCACAGAGCGAGGGGGCACCATGCCGGCGGCTTATGCCGATCGCGGTATCGATACCCGGCTCAATGTCGACCAGTTTCAGTCCCTGCAAGATGCCGGCATCCCGGTCACCCTGGCCAGTGCTGATGATGGGGATATCGCCGCCATCTCGGGCAACATCGCCCATGCGGTGCAGGCGCAGAACAATGCACGCCAGGATCTGAAGTGGAAAGACAGTGGCTACTGGTTGGTGATTCCCATCTTGGTGCTGCTGCTCTTTTGGCGCAGGCAACTGCTGTGTGTGGCATTGGTGGCCTTGCCGCTCGGCCTCTACTCCGGCCACAGTGAGGCAGCTTGGATCAACTGGTGGTTGACAGGGGATCAGCAAGGTCAGCTTGCGTTTGATCGCCAGGATTATGCCCAGGCGGCGCAACAGTTTGAGGAGCCCTTGCGCCGGGGGCTAGCCAGTTATTACGCCGGGGATTATGTGGCGGCTTCGACCGCCTTGCGCCAGGCGCCAGCGACGCCGGAGTCTCTGCTCTGGCTTGGTAACAGCTATGCCCAGCAGAAATCCTGGCAACAGGCGATAGACAGTTATGATCAGGCCCTCAGTCTGCGCCCCGACTGGGAGATGGCACAGGCCAACCGTGCCAAGATAGCCGAGATCATCATGCAACTGCGTAAAAAAGAGCGGGATAAAGAGGCCTCACAAGAGGAGCAAGAGGGGATTGATCCCGATGAGATCAAAGATGATCTGAAAAAAGGGGAGGGGGTCAATCAGCAGGATATCCAACCAGGGGACACTGCCAATCCCCAGTTGGAGCAGTGGTATGACAATGTGCAACTTTCTCCTGCGGGCTTGCTGCGCAATCTTTATCAGGCCGACGCGCCGGAGGGCCAATGAGACACTGGCTATTGCTACTGCTGATCATCAGTTTTCCAGGGCACAGCGAGATGAATATCAGCCGTGAGCTGGTGGCACCTGCCAAGGTCGTGCCGGGCCAACCGTTGCGCATTGCCGTGACTTACTGGACAGATTCCTGGTTCAACCCGCCGCCAAGCTGGCCCGATATGGTCGTCGAGAATGGTGCCCTGCTGACCACCCCGCTTCCCAATCAGCTGTTGACGCGTCAGGAGGGGGGAAAGAGCTGGAGTGGTATTCGGCTGGAGAAACTGGTGGCTGCCTGGGATCAGGGTAGCCTCAGGTTTGCACCGATGGAGGTGACCCTCTCCTCGGCGGGGCAGGCGCCTCATACGGTTCAACTGCCTGCCATAGAGCAAGCGATCGCCTGGCCTGCGGATGTCCGGCAACCGGATCGTTTTCTGCCCGCCAGCAAGGTGACGCTGACCCAGCAGATTGCACTTTATCGCGCAGGAGAGGGCGATAGCCTGCATACCGGCGACGCGATCGAGCGTCAGGTGACGGTGAAGGCAGAAGGAGCCGTGCCCGCACAAATACCGCAACTGCTCTACGCCATCCAAGGAACGCAAACCCAGCGACTCACCCCCGTGAGTGGGCTGCTGGAGTCTGGGCGAGGCGACTTCCTTGGTGGCCAACGCGAAGAGCGCTTGCGCTATCTGCCCGTGCAACAAGGCACCATCACTCTTCCACCGCTCGCCTTGAGGTGGTGGGATACCGAGCGGCAAGAGTGGCAATTGGCCGAACTTCCCGGAGCCGATTACCAGATAGGGGCCCCCCGGGCCGCCGGTCGGGAAGCTGTGTTGCGTGCTTCAGCCCAGGCTCACCCATGGTGGTATGCACTGACAATCTCAATACTCATCATCTTGGCTGGTGCCGGATACCTGGCACGTCGTCCGCTCCGGTGTAGCTGGCTGTTTGCCCAGGCCGCCATAAAACGATTCTGGGATCCTGTTCCCTTACCCGATCTCATCCCGACTACGAAGGAGAAATGAAGATGAAGCTAAACCGCATACTCTGCGCCTTGATCCTGGGCACGGCATTTTGTGCGAATGCCGAAAGCGTTCCCGACCCTCTCTCGGCCTGGCAAGAGACGGCGGCCAAGGGCTCCATCAAAGCCTGGGTGGCTGGCGCGACCCAAGCGGGCGCCAACACCTTCATTCCGGTCAACAAGCGTTATGTCGTCTTTGACAACGATGGCACCCTCTGGCCCGAGGCTCCGCTGACCTTCCAGTTGCAGTTTGCCATCGATGAGATAAAGCGGCTCGCCCCGAAACATCCCGAGTGGCAGCAAGATGCCATCGTCAAGGCGGTCTTGGCCAATGACATGCCGGCCTTGGTCAAGTCGGGCAAGAAAGGGCTCTTGCAGTTGCTGACCTTGACTCACAGTGACATGACCACAGAGGAATATGCCAAGCGGGTTCGACACTGGTTGGATAACAGCGAGCATCCACGCTTTGGTTGCCATTATGACCAACTTGCTTATCTGCCCATGAAACAACTGCTTGAATATTTGCGGGATAATGGTTTCAAAACCTGGATAGTTTCCGGTGGTGGCATCGATTTTATGCGCGTCTTCGCCGAGCAGATGTACGGCATTCCCCCCGAGCAAGTGGTGGGTTCCTTTGCGCTGGGCGAGTTTGCGGTGGCAGAGGATGGCACCTCGATAAGGAAGACGATGAAGGGGGCCTATTACGATGATGAGGCCGCCAAACCTGCCGCTATCCACCTCTTTATGGGTCAGCGTCCGGTGGGTGCATTTGGCAACAGTGACGGAGATGTTCCTATGTTGCAGTACACCACGAGCAATCCTGACTTCAAGCCATTTGGCCTGATTGTTCGCCATACGGATGAGAAGCGGGAATATGCCTATGACAGCCATCCCCCCAGCAGCGGTACTCTGGTGGAGGGGCTGAAACTGGCGCCCAAATATGGCTGGACAGTGGTCGACATGAAAAAGGACTGGAAAGCGGTATTTGACCCGGCGCAGTGCGCCTTCAAATAGGCTATCTCCCAGATAGGATTCATAGAGATCGTTGACTGAGGCTTATCGACCTTGTTTGCCTGAATGCTCCTTGTTACTCCCTCACAATGCCGCAAGCACTCTGCATCAGGCCTTGGGGTAATCGCGTGTAGCCGAGAGGGGAAACGGGCCGAAAATGACAAAGGGATTAGCATCATAAAGATGCTAATCCCTCGTTGTATCTGGTGCTCCCGACTGGATTCGAACCAGTGGCCTGTCCCTTAGGAGGGGACCGCTCTATCCAGCTGAGCTACGGGAGCGAGTGGCGGGCATTATACAAAAACCACCGCACTTTTAAACTCTTGATTTCTATTCCAATAGGGCAAAATCGCCGACTTGGATGTTAAATGGCGAATATTTGTTCCGTGTCGACAGTATGGCGCCGTCGTCAAACAGCTGAACCACCTCGAACAGGCCATTGGCCGGGTTGCGTTGCATGCGTGTCTTGCCGTAGGGATCGGTGAAGTCGGCGCTGTGCTGGATGCGGAATTGATCCCCCAGCTTGACGCCATTTAGCCGCCCCAGATTGATATGGGGTCCGCGCTCGCCCATGGCGACGATGCGGGCGGTGACCGGGGCGCAACTTAGCTGGCTGATGATGTCCTGCACCGCCTGCTTGAGCTGATAATCCACCTCCTGGCCGTAGCTGGAACGCCAGAATTCACTGCTGTCACTGCCTACCTGGTCTTGCTTGGCGAAGGTCCAGTCGGCGCGTCCCTGGTACTCCTTGCGGCCCATCAGGCTGCCGTTGATGCCATCAAACAGATAGAGCTGCATGCGAAAACTGCGCACCGGATCCCGGTACCAGCTGGTCAGCTGGTTGCCCTGAGGCTCGAGGGAGAGATCGTCCAGGCTGCCGAGCACCAGATACTGGCTGTCGGTGCGCAGACTCAGCGCCTTGATCTCCTCCAGGGCGCTGCGATCCCCCTGTTGCAGGTGCAGCGGGTCTATGGCGAGGTTCTCATCGAGCCACTGATGTGCCAGCACCCCTTTGGGGGCGGCGGCCAGTTGCTCGAACAGGCGGCGGGAGAGGCTGGCGGGCAGATCGTCGAGGGCGCCATAGCTCGCCTGCTCGGGATGACGCAACCTGAGCCGGACCAGCGTCAAATCCTTGGCGTACTCCTGGCTCGGACAGATCTGGCGCTGGGCCTGGATATCGGCCTGGACAGTGATGTACATGCGGCCGTTGCGCACCTCTTCGCGTTTGAGGCGATAGTGGCGAATGTCCCCCCCTGAACGGATCTGGATCTGCTCGGATTTCAGGCTGCCGTTTTCCAGGCGCTGCACGCTGGAGACGGCGGCGCCGCTGGCCAACAGCGCCTGGCGCAGGGCATCCCGGGTGGCTTCCTCGCGGGCATAGGCCTCGTCGCCATCCAGGATGGCGGCGCTGCCCTGGGCCTCGATCAGCTCGGCTCGCAGGCCAGTGGTGACCAGCAGCAGGGCAAGCAGCAGCGACGTTTTGATTATTCTCATAACATGAACCTTGCAGGGGGCAGGGAGTTCCCATGCCGACTCGGGTGTGGATGCTGGCGAAAATAAAGCAAGAGTCGTGCCTTATTCCACACTCAAGCTTTGTCAGTCTCGTCCGATAACAGGTGAGATGCAGAATAGGAAGCTTATCCATGAATAGATTGATCACGGCGTTGGCCCTTGCCCTGGCCTTGTCTGCCTGTGGTTCCGAGCCCATAGACCGCAAGGTGGGGGATCCCCGCCAGGCCGCGCCCGGTATGGAGCTGAACTGGCTGGTGGCGCGCATGACCGATCAGCTGATGGAGCGCAAGTCCCTCTCCACCCTGACCGAGCCCATTGCCGTCTCCTCCTTCGTCGATCTCGATACCCTGCAGGACACCAACTGGATGGGCCAGCAGATAGAAGAGGGCTTCATCTATGAGCTGAACCGGCGCGGTGAGGTGGTGGTCGACTTCAAGATGACCGGCAATATCAAGGTGACCCCGCAAGGGGACTTCGTGATGAGCCGCAACTACAAGGATCTCTCTGCCAGGCTGCCCATCACCCGCATCCTGACCGGCACCTTCAGCCGCAACAAGCAGGGCATTTTAGTGAACGCCCGCATCATAGACTTGCGTACCAAGATGGTGGAGACCACGGCCCAGAGCCTGATCCCGCTGCAGTACCTCTCTGGTGCCAGCAACTCATTCGGACGTGCCTCGGTCAACCGGGGCCTGTTGCAGCGCGGCTCGGGGACAACCCCTCAGGGCCACCTGGTCAACCTGACCCCCTGAGGGTGCGGCGCCGGTGCGCCCCCAAGCCAAGATGGAGTAAGCAAGATGAAGACCCTGTTTGGATGCCTGCTCGCCCTGCTGCTCACCGCATGCAGTGGCAACCGTGTGGTGGAATATGGCAACAACGTCAGTGAGCCGGATGATTTCCCCGTGCTCAAGGCGGTGGGATATGCGGTGATCGACATCCAGCCCGGCCCCTCCCAGTCCGAGCGGATGCTGCAAGCCATTCGCGCCTCCAAGATGGATGCCTATCGTGAACTGGCCGAGCAGCTCAATGGCCAGCAGGTCAGTGCCAGCTCCCGCTATCAGGATCTCAAGCAGGTCTCCAATGCCCTGGATGTCTCGGTGGCAGGCATGGTGCGTGGCGCCCGGGTGGTGGCGACCTATCCCCGTGGCAACACCTATGCCACCGAGCTGGAGCTTGATACTCGCAACCTCTACCATCTCAATCAGTTGATGGCGGGGCAATACTGAGCATCAGTCTCTATTGACGGTATAGGCAGATAGCAACCAGTTGCGTAGAAAACAAACAGGCGACCCATGGGTCGCCTGTTTTTTTTCGCGGCATGTTGCTTGTCGATTCAGGTGCCCTGCATGGTGCGGGGCGGCGCTATCTTGCCGCCCCTACCTGACGCCTGAACCCCTGGTTTGGCTTATCCCAAGATAACGGGGGGCACGGCCGTGGGTTTGACATCCTCGCTCGGGTAGCAGCCCAGTACCTTGATGTAGCGGGTGATCTGGGTCAGCTCGACCAGGGCCGCCTGCATCTCGGCGCTCTGCAAATTGGCCGAGACATCCAGATAGAACATCTCCTCCCAGGGGTTGCCCTGCACGGGGCGGGACTCCAGCTTGGTCATGTTGATGCTGTTATTGCGCAGCACCAGCAGCGCCTCGACCAGAGAGCCCGGCTTTTGCGAGGTGGACATGATGAGCGTGGTCTTGGCCGGGATCTGCGACGCCACATCGATGGGCTTGCGCGCCACGACGATGAAGCGGCTGTAGTTCTCTTTCTGGTTGGCCAACTGCTCGGCCAGCACCGTCAGGCCATACAACTCGCCGCCATCCGCACTGCCAATGGCCGCCGCCTCGGGGCTGGCCAGCTCTTTCACTTTCATCATGGCACTGGAGGAGGAGTCGCAGATCTCGTGGCGGGCTCCCTCCAGTTTGCTCAGGTAGTGAGAGCACTGCTGGAACACCTGGGGATGGGCGTAGAAGGTCTTGATGCGTTCGAGCCCGGTCGGCACGGCCGTCAGCACGCAGTGCTCAATCGGATAAGTCAGCTCGCCGACGATGGAGAGGCTGGTGTGCTGCATCACGTCATACACCTCGTTGATGGAGCCCGAGCTGGTGTTCTCGATGGGCAGCACCCCGAAGGCGGCACGGCCTGACTCCACGGAGTCCAGTACTTCGCGGAAGTTCTGGCAGTTGACCTCGACCACCTGATCCTTGTAGCGGGCCAGGTACTTGCGTGCCGCCAGGCTGGAGTAGGAGCCACGGGGCCCCAGGTAGGCGACGCTGGTCATGGGCTCTTGCTGCTCAGGGTTGAGCAGCCCTTGCAGGTAGGCCTGCTGGGAGAGCACCGAATCTTCGATGATGGTGTGATAGAGACGGGTCACATACTGGGCATCCAGACCCAGCACCCGCCCTTTCTGGATCAGGGCGACCAGCAGATCCTGTTCCCGCTGATGATCGCGAATGGGGCGCGGATTGGCCTGCTTGGCGCGGGCGACCGCTATGCTCAGGGCCTTGCGCTTGGCCAGCAGGGCAAGCAGCTCCTGATCCAACTGGGTGATGTCCTGCCTGATGTCGTCTAGGGTTACCATGATACGTACCTGTCCAGATATGCCATTGATATTATTCATAAAAAAGCCTCCGCTAGGGAGGCTCGATTCGTCTTTAGTTTCCGGTTTATACGACGATTGGCCTTCCCTCAGGTGGGCCGGATAAACGAGAAGCGAAAGAGGAATAGTGAATGCATGGGACTGCCTTGGAATGTCAATGCCCTAGCTTTAAGGGATTTGCCGATGTGATGCAAGTAAAACTTGCCAGCAGGGGATGCTCATTGGCGGCTGTGGACAGGGTCGCATTCGCTGATATGGGCAGGTTGATCTGGATCATGATTAATAGCCATTGACGATGGAAGTGTCATTTTTCTGATGTCTCATTTATGGCCCATTCAGGATCCACGGGTCAAAATGCCCTCCTGGATTCACAGACGAGGCATCCATGGATACCAACATTGTTCTACTGAATCAGGGATATGATCAGACTTTTCAGGCCAGGGAGCAGCGCCTCATCGACATCCTGTCCACCTATGACGAGCTGGTCGTCTCTTTCTCGGGACGGTTGGAATCTTGCTATGGCATGGATCTCTGTCGCGCCAGCGGGACGCGCATCCGTGCCCTGACCCTGGACAATCCACTGCTCAGCCGACGTGAGTTGGCCCGCGCCCATCGCTACTGCCAGCGCTACAACATAGAGCAGCGCGTCCTCAAGACCGACGAGATGCTGTTTTGCGATATCGAGCAGCCGCCCAAGGTGGCGCGGGATCCGGTGCGTGTCATTGATGAGGCCAAGGCGCAACAGGCGGGCTGGGAACATCTGCCGCTGCTGATCCCGGCGTCGGTCGAGGAGATGCAGGCCTATCTGGGGCGCTTTCATCAGGCGCCGCCACGGACTCTCTGGCTCTTCGCCAGGGAGGGCATGTGCCACAGGGATTTCCGTTACGGCTTCCACAAGCGTGAACTCGACCGCTGGGGCAAGGCCAGCGGTGGCTACCTCAATCGCCGATTCCAGCACATCAGCCAAATGGATCGAAGCCATGTACAGATGATCGACATGGCGGAGCAGGTCCTGGCCGACATGGGACTCGACGAGGCGGAGGTGCATTTTCACACCCTGAGCGATGACAGCATCACCCTGGCCAGGGTGCGGCTGCCATCCCATCAGCGCGCCCATGGGTTCGATCGTCAACTCGACATCTATCGCGCCCTCAAGGGGATGGCCTTTGACTATGTCACCCTGGACATGGCCCTGCCCAATTGCCATGACATCGCGGGTTGACCGGTCGTGACGCCAGCAGTGTGAGCGGCGTCATAGGCAAGCAGGGGGCGACTGTTTATACTGGCGCCCCTTTTTGCATCTGCCTGACAGGAATGCCATGAAAGCCCTTCCCCTGCTGCTCGCCCTCTCCCTCGGTCCAGTGCTGGCCCAGGCCGCGCCGCTCACTCAGGTGACCCTGGCCGACGGCCGCGTGGTACAGCTCAACGATGACTTCAGCTGGGAGTACCTGCTGATCAAGCCTGCAAAGAGCAGCACAACGACGACGCAGACCAGGACCCCTCGCGCCGTGGCTGTGCCCGTATTGACCGAGCAGGCCCTGGCCAATCCCAAGTTGCTGAGTGAGGCATCCCGGGATGGTGTGGTGGTGAGCCTGGACAGCCTGGTGGCGGAAGATCCCTATCGGCTGCATTTCATGGTGCACAACACCGGGACCCGCAACGTGGTCGGTGTGCGGGGCTATGTCAGCCTGTTCGATGGTCAGGGTGTCCAGTTGGCGCGCCAGGAGGCCCGCTTCTGGGTCGCCGAGAACCGCCTGCCCGAGACCTATCTGCGCAAGGGCGAGAAGCGTCCTTCCCTCGAGATCGAGATGGCCAGGCCGGCCGGGCAGGGTGACCAGCCTCTGGTGCGGGTCGAGATAGAGGAAGTGCTGTTCCGTTGAGTCCTGTTGTCGATAAAAACCTCCTGCGGGAGGTTTTTTTATGCCTAAAAACAGTCGGTTAAATCTGACAGCAACAGTTGCTTACATCTGACATGGTTTGGCAACAGCTTGGCTCTCGGCACCGGGAGGGGAGATGGGCACAATGACGCCATCTCAACGAGGAGTCATCAAAATGAAAAAACTTACCCTTTCCGTCATGGTGCTGGCCGCCTGCTCTTCCGCTTCCGCCATGGCGCAGGATGCCTTCAGTTATGCCAAAGGGGCCGCGACCTGGGCCCATACCAAGTCCGAGTTTGTGGGTGGCAAGGACAATGACAATCGCGACTTTGGTGGTCTGAGCCTGGACTTGTCCAAGTCCTTTGCAGGCAACTTCTATGGCCGGTTGAGCAGCGAATACAGCTCCCGCAATGACGGCAACGACAGCATGGCCATCTCCAGCCTGGGCCTGGGTGTGTTCACGCCGATCAGCACCGGCCTGAACCTCTATGGGGAGACCGGCCTGATGGGTTACAGCCTGGAGCGCGAGTTGAGCCATGACGTCGAGGGTTGGGACTCCGTGGCCCGCAAGCAGAGCGGCAGTCTCTATGGTGAAGTGGGCATGCGTTACGACCTGGGTCAGGTTGAACTCTCTACCGCCTATCGCTACGCCAACATGACCGACGACATGCAAGACTTCAAGGTCGGCGCTGCCTACAAGCTCACCCAGAGTTTGGCCCTGACCGCCGATTACACCTATCGCCACTGGGACTTGCAGCAAGGCTCCATTACCAGCCTGGGTGTGAAGTACAGCTTCTGATCCCCTTGTTCATACTGGATTTCCCCCAAGTAAGCCGCTTGCCCGTGACAGTGTCATGGGCTTTTTATTTTCCGGTGATCCTGTTTTCCCCCTTGTGTCGTATCGGTCCGTAATAGTTATACAACTTTCATTTTTTTGTATAACTGCTATAACTGGTTCAATGCTTATACAAGGGGCGCAATCATGTACAAGATCAAGGTCGGTATCAGTGCCTGTCTGCTGGGGCAGGAAGTGCGCTTCGACGGGGGCCACAAGCGCTCCAGTTTCTGCGAACGGGATCTTGGCGTCCACTTCGAATACCAGCCTATCTGCCCGGAGATGGCCATAGGACTGGGCTCGCCCCGGGCCGCCATCCGCCTGGTCAAGCGCCAGGGGGAGGTGCGCGCCGAGGCGAGCAATGGCAGCTTCGATGTCACCGACGCCCTGACGGCCTTCAGTGAACGGCAGGTGCGCCAGCTTGACCACATCGCCGGCTACATCCTCTGCGCCAAGTCGCCGAGCTGCGGCATGGAGCGGGTGCGCATTTACTCGACCAACAACGAGGGCAGTGCCAAGGAGGGCATTGGCCTGTTCGCCAAGGCGCTGATGGAGGCCAACCCCCTGTTGCCGGTGGAGGAAGATGGCCGCCTTTGCGACCCCATATTGCGGGAGAACTTCGTGTTGCGGGTGTTCGCCTATCACGACTGGCAACAGTTGTGTGCCAGCGGGATCAGCAAGGCGAGCCTGATTGCCTTTCACTCCCGCTACAAATATCTGGTCTTCTCCCATGCCCCCAGCCACTACCAGGCCCTCGGCCGGTTGCTCGGCAACTTGCATCAACAAACCCTCTCCCAGAGTGCCGACGCTTATATCAAGGGGTTGATGACGGCGCTCAAGCTGCGCGCCAATCGCCGTGGTCATGCCAATGTGTTGATGCATTTGCAGGGTTACTTCAAACAGGTGTTGAGTCAGGGCCAGAAGCAGGAGCTGGCCGAGACAATAGAGAAGTACCGCACCGGTCTGTTGCCACTGCTGGTGCCGCTCACCCTGATCCGCCACTACCTGCGCGAATATCCCAATGCCTATCTCGCCGATCAGGTCTATCTCAATCCGCATCCCGAGGCGCTCAGGCTCCGATATGGGCTCTGAACCCCGGGAAGCCCGCAAGGTGAACTCACTCATGCATGATCCATCCGTTTCATCACAACAGACAGCCTCGCAAGAGGGGGAGGAATGGGAGGCGGCCTCGGGGGAGGCGCGCTACCCCATCCGCGAGGTATCCCGCCTGACCGGGGTTAATGCCGTGACCCTGCGCGCCTGGCAGCGCCGTTACGGTCTGGTGCAGCCGGCCCGCACCGAGAAGGGGCATCGCCTCTACAGCGAACAGGATATCCGGCACATAGAGGCGATCCTGAGCTGGCTGGAGCGGGGGGTGAGCATAGGTCAGGTCAAGGGGTTGCTTGGCGATAGCCAGAGTGTGGCGCCAAGTGATCACTGGCAACAGAGCCAGGAGAGCCTCTGGCAGCTGCTGCTCGATCTCAAGACCCGCCAGCTGGAACAGGGGCTCAACGATCTGATCGCCAGTTACCCGTTCGATCTGGTGCGCAGCCAGCTGCTCGAACCCGTGCTGGATCGACTGATGGCCATGACCGACAGGCCGGATGCGGATCTGTTGCGTCACCACTGGCTAGACTGGCTCGCCCACTACTTCGGTCGCCATCTGGTCGGTCAGGGGAAGGGGCGGCCACTCACGCTGGCGAGCTGGGGCAAGGTGGGGCCACTCGCACTGCTCTGGCACGCTTATGAACTGATCAATCAGGGTTATGAGGTGCAACTCATCGGCCCTTGCGATCCCAGGCTCGCCCAACTGCTTGCCGGTCGCAGCCATGACAACTGGCTGGTGCTGATGGGCGCGGCCATTCCCAGGGGGGAGCTGACGACCCCCTGGCCAGTGGGTACTCAGGCCATGGGCCCCCTGGGCCGTCTCTACCCTGAGCCGCCCCAGATCGATGCCTTGCAGGCCCTTGCCTGGCAGCCGAGCCTGGCTGACTGGCTCGCCATGCAGCCGGACCCTGTCCCTGCCGGCAGAGGCTCCGGGGGGCAATCCAGAGGCAAGTCCGCAGCCAAAGGGTGAAGGGGGACTCCCTCTCTCATCGCGTTTTTAATGGAATTGAAACAGGAGCGACCATGAAGCTGGTCTGGTTTCGAAACGATCTGCGTCTGCGGGATAACCCGGCGCTGCGCCACGCCTGCGCCGAACCGGGCGAGCTGGCCGCCCTCTTTGTCATCAGCCAGGGGCAGTGGCGCCAGCATCATATGGCCGACATTCGCCGGGATTTCATGCTGGCGCAGCTCGATACCCTGGGCCAAGGATTGGCAGCCCTCGGCATCCGCCTTCACCTGCTCGAAGTCGAGACCTTCGCCGAGCTCCCCGAGGCGCTGGCCAGGTTCAGTCACGATCTGGGGGTCACCCATCTTTATGCCAATCAGGCCATAGAGATAGACGAGCTGCGCCGCGATGGCGCCGTGAGCGGGCGGCTGGCGCAGGAGGGCATTGGCTGTCACTGGTTCAACGGCTGCTGCGTACTGCCACCGGGGCGAGTGCTGACCGGCAGTGGTGAGATGTTCAAGGTATTCACCCCCTTTAGCCGGGCCTGGCTCAAGGCCCTCGATGAGGAGGGCTTTGTCATTCACCGCGCCCCTCCTCCCCGGGGCGAGCCATTAGCCTGGACATCCCTGGTGTCGTCCGGGCTGACCAAGCCCTGGGATAACGCCCACTGGCCGGTGGGAGAGGAGGAGGCCGAGCGCCGTCTGCACCTCTTCCTCGAGCAGGGGGTGCTGGACTATCCCGCAGCGCGAGATTTTCCCGCCCTGCCGGGCACCTCCTGCCTCTCCCCCTATCTGGCTGCGGGCATCATCAGCCCGCGTCAGTGCGTGGCGGCATTGCAGCAGCGGCTCGGTCATCGGCCTCAAGCCAAAGGGCAACCCGGCTATGTCTGGTTGAGTGAGCTCATCTGGCGCGAGTTCTACCGTCACTTGCTGGTGAAGGTGCCGGGCCTCTCCATGAACTTGCCGTTTAAACCGGAAACAGCGGCCCTGCCCTGGAGCTGGGATCCGCTGGCCTTCGCCGCCTGGCGCGAGGGGCGCACCGGTTTTCCCATCGTCGACGCCGCCATGCGCTGCCTCAACGCCACCGGCTGGATGCACAACCGGCTGCGGATGATAGTGGCGAGCTTTCTCACCAAGGATCTGCACATTCACTGGCGGCTGGGGGAGGAGTACTTCATGAGCAAGTTGATCGATGGCGATCTGGCTGCCAATAACGGTGGCTGGCAATGGGCGGCGGGGACGGGCGCCGATGCCGCCCCCTATTTTCGGGTGTTCAATCCGACCACTCAGGGCCAACGTTTTGATCCACAAGGGGAGTTTGTGCGTACTTGGGTAACAGAGCTGATTGATGTGCCGGAGCCATACCTGCATCAACCCCATGAGTGGTTAAGAGCCAAGGGGCGCGATGGGTATCCGGCTCCCATGGTGGACCACGGCAAAGCGAGGCTGGTGGCCATCGATATGTTCCGTCATCTGGAGAAACCTTGATGAGTCACTCTGTTATTTCGTTTCTGGCCTTCTGCGCTGACCGAGCGCTGACATGAGCGCGGCCCTGGATCGTTTTATCTCGCTCTATCAGGGGCTCGACAAGCGTCAGCTCCACCGACTGCGGGAGGTCTATGCCGAGGATGTGCTGTTCGTGGATCCGGCCCATCACATCCAGGGGCTGGCAGCCCTCGAACACTACTTCGCCGAGCTGTATGGCGGGCTCGAATCCTGCACCTTCGAGATAGAACGCAGTCAGCAGCAGGGCGACTGTGCCTGGCTCGGCTGGACCATGACACTGCGCCACCCCAGGCTGGCCCGGGGGGCACCGGTGAGCGTGCGGGGCGCCACAGCGCTGGAGTTCAATGACGCGGGCCAGGTTCGCCTGCATCAAGACTATTTCGACCTGGGCGCCATGCTCTACGAGCAGTTGCCCCTGCTCGGCCCCCTGGTCCGCATCATCAAGGGAAGGTTGGGAAAATGATGGCTAACTCATTATTTCAGTTAGCGATTTCTCTTCCTGTTGTTATTGTCTCTTTTGTCATCACAAGGAGGTGGGGGCCATGAGCAAGGGGGTATTGATCACGGGGGCCAGCTCGGGACTCGGTCGCCAGTTGGCGCTGGATTATCACGCCGATGGTTGGCGGGTGTGGGCCTGTGGCCGCGATGAGGGGCGGCTGGCCGAGCTGGCGGCCCTCGGGATCCAGACGCTCTGCTTCGATACCCGGGATCCTGCGGCCTGCCAGGGGGCGGCCCGGCAGTTGAATGGGCTGGATCTGTTGATCCTCAATGCCGGTAGCTGCGAATACCTGGATGAGTTGCCACGCTTCGATGGGGCCCTGTTCGCCCGGGTGATAGAGACCAATCTGGTGGCGACCGGCCACTGTCTGGCGGCCCTGCTGCCCCAGCTCGGTCCCGGTGGCCGCTTGGCCATCGTCAGCTCGTCGGTCACCTGGCTGCCGCTGCCAAGGGCCGAGGCCTATGGCGCCTCCAAGGCGGCGCTTGATTATCTGGCGGCCAGCCTGCGCCTGGATCTGAAGGCATCGGGGATAGGGGTCAGCCTGATCCGTCCGGGATTCATCGACACACCGCTCACGGCCCGCAACCGCTTCACCATGCCCTGTCTGATGACGGTGGCCCAGGCCGCCAGCGCCACCCGGCGTGGTCTGGCGCGGGGCCTGCACAATATTCACTACCCAAATGGCTTCATCGGCCTGCTGCGCCTGCTGGGTGCCTTGCCGACCGGGCTCTGGTTACGGCTCTCGAAAGGACTCGGATAATGAAAAAAATCGCCATCGTCGGCGCGGGGATCTCGGGATTGACCGCGGGCCACCTGCTGCACCGCCATCATGAGATCACCCTGTTCGAAGCCGCCCCCGTGCTCGGTGGCCACACGGCGACCGTGGATGTTAACCTGGATGGGCAGAGTCATGCCGTCGACACCGGCTTCATCGTCTTCAATGACCGCACCTACCCCCATTTTCTGCGCCTGCTCGATCGCATCGGTGTGGCCCGCCAGGCCACGGAGATGAGTTTTTCCGTCAAGAGCGCCACGGGGCTCGAATACAACGGCCACAACCTGGACACCCTGTTTGCCCAGCGCCGCAATCTGCTCAGACCCGGTTTTTACCGCTTTATCAGGGAGATCTTGCGTTTCAATCGCGAGGCCAAGGCCTGGCTGGCCGAGGAGGGGAAAGAGGCAGAGCCGGGACTGACCCTGGGGCGCTTCCTGCAAGAGGGGCGATTTAGCGACTACTTCGCTCGCCATTACATCTTGCCGATGGGGGCGGCCATCTGGTCATCGACCCTGGCGGACATGCGCGGCTTCCCTCTCGGTTTCTTCCTGCGCTTCTTCGATCATCACGGCCTGCTCAACGTGGCAAATCGTCCCCAGTGGTACGTGATCCCCGGGGGCTCACGGCAATACATAGCGCCCCTGACTCGGGGTTGGCAGGCGCGAGTCAGGCTCGCCAGTCCGGTGCAGGCCATCTTTCGCACCGAGCGGGGAGTCAGGATCCACAGTCGCCACGGGGAGGAGGCGTTCGATGAGGTGATCCTCGCCTGTCACAGCGACCAGGCCCTCGGCCTGCTCCGGGATGCCAGCGCGGATGAGCAGCGCCTGCTTGGCGCCATGGCCTATCAGGCCAACGATGTCTGGCTCCATACCGATGCGACTTGTCTGCCGACCCGCCCCAAGGCCTGGGCGAGCTGGAACTACCAGCTTGGGGAGGGCGAGACCCAGCGCCCCCTGGTCAGCTACAACATGAACATCTTGCAGGGGATCCGCACCAGAGAGGCGCTCTGCGTCAGTCTCAATCCCCAGGGACAGGTCGATGAGGGCAAGGTATTGCGCCGCTTTGTCTATGAGCATCCCGTCTTCAATCTGGGGTCCCTGGCGGCTCAGGAGCAGAGGATGCAGATCTGTGGCCAGCGCCATACCCATTTCTGCGGCGCTTACTGGTACAACGGCTTTCACGAAGACGGGGTGCGCAGCGCCCTCGACGTGACCCGCCGCTTCGGGGTGGACCTATGACTGCGGCCGATGCGATCAGGCACAGTGCCCTCTGGCAAGGGTCGGTGCGCCATCGCCGCTTCGCCCCCCGGGCCCACGCTTTCTCCTATGGCCTCTTCATGCTGGGGCTGGACTTGGATGAGCTGCCAACCCTCAACTGGGGCCCCTGGTTCGGGGTCGAGCGGGCAGGCTTGCTGTCGTTTTGTCGGCGGGATTATCTGCCTGGCAGCGAGGGCTCTCTCAAGGGGGCTGTGTGGGCCAAGGTGAGGGAGCTGGGCGGCGAAGCCGAGCTCGATGAGCGGGTGCTGCTGCTGGGCAACGTGCGCTGTCTGGGGTTCTACTTCAGCCCGGTCAATTTCTATTTCTGCTATCGGGGGGCGGCGGCCCGCTATCTGCTGGCCGAAGTGGCCAATACCCCCTGGAACGAGCGCCACTACTACCTGCTCGACCTCGCCGCCCTGGCCCCCCATGCCAAGGATTTTCACGTCTCCCCCTTCATGGGACTGGCGATGCGTTATCACTGGCGCATTCGCTCCCCGGGGGAGCACACCCTGATCCACATAGAGAGCCATCCCGACACCGGGGAGGCCAAGTTGTTCGATGCCACCCTGGCGCTGGCCCGGCAGCCGTTCGAACGTGGCGCCCTGATGAGGCTGCTGCTGCGCTGGCCCTGGATGACCATGCGGGTACTGCTCGGCATCTATTGGCAGGCGCTGCGTCTGTTTATCAAACGAACCCCACTCTTTAGCCATCCGGAGACTCGCTGATGGAACTGGTGCAATCCCCGACCTCAATGACGCTTATCGATCGCTGGGCCCGCACCCTGGTGCTTGGCCTGCTGCCCAGGCTGGAACAGGGCCATCTATTGTTGCGCGATGGCGAGCGCCAGTTCAGCTTCGGCGAACCCGCTGCCGAGCTGCAGTGCGAGCTGGTGGTGCACGATCCCGGCTTCTACCGTCGCCTGCTGCTGGGGGGCAGTATCGCCGCCGGGGAGACCTGGGTTGAAGGGCTCTGGACCAGCCCGGATCCGGTCGCCCTGGTGCGGTTATTGGTGCGCAACATGGCGCTGCTCGACAAGCTGGAGCGGCGTTTGAGCTGGCTCAGCTTCCCGTTCAACAAGGTGCGTCACTGGGTCAATCGCAACACGCTTACGGGGTCTAGATCCAACATTGCGGCTCACTACGATCTGGGCAATCGGCTCTATCAGGGCTTTCTCGATAGCCAGATGCAATATTCGAGCGCTATCTATCCCCACGCGGAGGCGAGCCTGGAGGTGGCGCAGGAGGCCAAGCTGCGCACCATCTGCGAGCGGCTGGCGTTGGGCCCGGATGATCATCTGCTGGAAATCGGCACCGGCTGGGGGGGGCTCGCCATCTATGCCGCCCGCCATTATGGCTGCCGGGTGACCACGACGACGATCTCCCAGGCTCAGCATGACTACGCTCGCGACTGGATAGCGCGGGAGGGGCTCGGGGATCGCATCACCCTGCTGCTGGAGGATTACCGCAAGCTGGAGGGGCGCTTCGACAAGCTGGTCTCCATCGAGATGATCGAGGCGGTGGGCCATGCCTTCCTGCCGGACTACTTCCGCCAGCTGTCGCGGCTGCTCAAACCCGGTGGTCGGCTGCTGATCCAGGCCATCACCATCGCCGATCAGCGCCATGCCCAGTATCTGCGCAGCGTCGATTTCATCCAGCGCTACATCTTCCCCGGCGGCTGTCTGCCGAGTGTTTCCCAGATGGCGTCATTGATTGCCAGGGAGACCGACATGCAGCTGGTGCGGCTGCATGATCACGGTCATCACTATGCCAGAACCCTGGCCCACTGGCGTGAACGCTTCCTCGCCCTGGCCCCCGAGCTGCCCCGGCTCGGTTACAGCCAGGACTTCATCCGGCTGTGGCACTTCTATTTCGCCTATTGCGAGGGGGGGTTTTGGGAGCGGGCCATCAGTCTGGTACAGCTTGAGGCCGCCAAGCCGGGCCCGACGGCCTGGCACGGCGGCGCGCCGGTCGGGGATTGAACGCCTTGTCCCGCACGGGGGCGCCCATCTGGCGCTGGGGTCAGCTGCTGGGGTTCAACCTCTATTGGTGGCTGGCGGTCAGTGAGCAGCTGATCTGGCCGCTGGGGCTCTTGCTGGCACTACACCTGCTCTATTCGCCAACCCCCTGGCGGGATCTGCGGTTGTTGCCTCTGGCATTGCTCGGCTGTGCCCTGGACTATGGATTGATGGTGCTTGGGCTCTTTGAATTCGATGACGGCTTTCCGTCCTGGCTCGCCCTGCTCTGGCTCGGGTTTGCCCTCACCCTGGCCCATGGTCTGGATTGGCTGGCCAATCTGCCCCGCTGGCAACAGGCCGTGCTAGGGGGGCTGGGTGGCGCCGGCTCTTATCTTATCGGTGCCAAACTTGACGCAGTACACTTAGGATCTGAAATAGGAGGATGGGGCATCGGGGATGGGGGCATCTGGTCAGGTGGCATCATTTTACTGCTCATATGGAGCTTTTTGTTGCCCCTCCTGGTGAGGCTAAGGGTCATGCTTTGGAGGTGAGTCAAGATGAACACCTTTTCGACCGAGACACTGCTTTTTTCAAAATGGACCAAGGAGACTCAGTTCGAACAGGCCGAGCGCTTCTTTCTGGTGATCTCTTGCCAGCGGGACGGCCAGGGCCAGCTCAACAGGGTCATTTTGCAAGACATCAATACCTTGCAAGAACAGGAGCTAGATTGGCATGAACTGGAAGATCCTGCGCGTTGGCACATGGGCTGGCATTAGCCTGCTCTGTTGGAGCGCTGTGAGCTGGGCGGCCCCCTGGCAGCAGCTTCGAACTGTGGGGCAGGGGGAGATGCACTGGCTCTGGTTCAAGCTCTATGACGCAACCCTCTACAGCCAGGATGGCCGCTATGTGGCGCGCCGCTACCCTCAGGCGCTCTCCCTCACCTATGCCCGGGACATAGACAGGCAGGATATTCTGGATGCTACCGGCCAGGAGTGGCAGCGGCTGGGTCTTGGGGATGCGCAGCAGCAGGGTCGCTGGCTGGGGGCGCTGTCGAGCCTGCTGCCCGACGTCAACAAGGGTGACAGGCTCACCTTCTATGTCAACGAGCAGGGGCTGGGTGAACTCTGGCTGCGGGACGCCCCCCTGGGCCCCATCACAGAACCTGGCTTTCCTGACGCTTTTCTCGCCATCTGGCTCGCCGACAACAGTCGGGATCCGGCCCTGACTCGCCGCCTGCGTGGTCAACCCTGATGCGGGTAGCGATCCTGCGTCGCTGCATCCTCGTATCTCATCTGTGAGGCATAGCCCGGGTCAGCATCACTGACACCGGGCTTGACCCGATCCCTGTGATGGAGGCTCCAGACAAGAGCCACACAGTGCCAGGGGGTTGCAGTCCCACCATCAGGAGTCCGTTATGACTGGATATCATGGCCGCGGGCGCGGCATCATTCTCTTGCTGCTTCTGGCCTGCCTCGGCGGCTGTGGGGTGAGCCTCGATACCTATCGCGGCCAGGGACCAGACTGGGATCTTGCCCGCTTCTTCAACGGCAAGCTGGTGGCTCATGGCCTGGTGACCGACCGTAGCGGCGAGGTGACCAGTCGCTTCCGGGTCGAGATGCAGGGGCATTGGCAGGATGGCAAGGGGGAGCTGTTCGAGCAGTTCTATTTCGATGACGGTCGGCGACAGATCCGTACCTGGCACCTCGTCAGGGGAACCGACGGTCACTGGCACGGCACCGCGAGCGATGTGGTGGGGGAGGCGGTGGGCAAAACCGCAGGCTTTGCCCTCAACTGGCGCTATCAACTCGATCTGGTGCTGCCGGATGACCAGGTGGTGCGGGTCAGTTTCGATGACTGGATGTATCTGCTCGATGAGGATCGCCTCATCAACCGGGCCGAGATCAGCAAGTTTGGCATTCACCTCGGCGAGGTGATCCTCTATATCGAGCGGCAGGAGACCACTGCGCCCTCCCGAGCCTCATCATGATCCTCGGGAGAGCGCACTGATAGCCAATTCCTATCAGCGGCTTAGTTAACAACGATTACCTTTTGAGTCTGCCTGGCGATAAGCTACTCCTGTTTTCAAATCTGGAGGTGCATGATGAAAAATCCAATTGGTCTGGATACCGCCCAATCTCAAGCCCTGGCAACCGAGCTGAATCAGCTGTTGGCCAGCTACCAGATCCTCTACATGAATGTGCGTGGCTTCCACTGGAACATCCGTGGCAACCAGTTCTTCGAGCTGCACCTGAAATTTGAAGAGATCTACAACGATCTGCTGCTCAAGGTCGATGCCCTGGCCGAGCGCATCCTCACCCTGGATGGGGTGCCCATGCACAGCTTCAGCGACTATCTCAAGGTCTCCGCCATCCCCGAGCAGAAGGGACTGCACGACGGCCGTGCCTGTGTCGAGTCGCTGCTGGAGAGCTTCCGCGAGCTGCTGGTGGCCCAGCGCCGCATCCTGGGGCAGGCCGCTGAGGCCGGTGACGAGGGCACGGCGTCCATCCTCTCCGACTATGTGCAGCAGCAGGAAAAACTGGTCTGGATGCTGCGCGCCTATCTGGCCTGATCCTTTGTTGAAGCGAGTTTTGTTGTAAACCTTTGTTGTAAACCTTTGTTGTAAACCTTTGTTGTAAACCTTTGTTGTAAACCCGAGTTGTCTCTCCTTTTATCCACCCGCTTGCCGCCCTGTTTGGGCGGCTTTTTTGTTTTTGATCTGCATCAATGAAAACTTAATTGGCAAATTGAATGCCTATTAAGTTTTTCACGAGGGGCATAGAATCGCCACAAAACAAGTAACTGAAATGTCCAATTAGGAGAGGCATGATGTTTTGTGTGCAATGTGAACAGACAATTCGTACCCCGGCAGGCAATGGCTGTGCTTATGCACAAGGCATGTGCGGCAAGACGGCCGAAACCTCGGATCTGCAGGATGTGCTGATCTATGCGCTGCAGGGCCTCAGTGCCTGGGCGCTGGCCGCTCGCGAGCACGGCGTCATCGACAACGAGATCGATGCCTTCGTGCCCAAGGCCTTCTTCGCCACCCTCACCAACGTCAACTTCGACTCCGCCCGCATCGTCGGCTATGTCAACCAGGCGCTGGCTCATCGTCAGCAACTGGCCGACCGTCTGGCCGCGCTGGCGGTGCAAGTCACCGGCTTGCCCGAGGCTGCCGGCTTCGAGCCGGGTGACGAGCTGCTCGCCCAGCTGGCCCATGCGCCGCAAACCGCGGTCAATCGCGGCAAGAGCGAGGTGCACGAAGACATCATGGGGCTGCGTCTGCTCTGCCTCTACGGCCTCAAGGGCGCCGCCGCCTACATGGAGCACGCCCGGGTGCTGGGTCAGCAGGATAGCGCCGTGGCGGCCGAGTTCCATCGCATCATGAGCTGGCTCAGCACGGACCCGAGCGAGCTGGATCCCCTGTTCAAGTGCGCCATGGAGATCGGCCTGCTCAACTTCCGTGTCATGGAGATGCTGGATCTGGGCGAGACCAGCGCCTTCGGTCATCCGGAACCGACTCAAGCAAGGGTCACCCCGATCCCGGGCAAGTGCATCCTGGTCTCAGGCCACGACATGATGGATCTCAAGCTCATCCTGGAACAGACCATGGGCACTGGCATCCATGTCTACACCCACGGCGAGATGCTGCCGGCGCTGGCCTACCCCTTCTTCAAGCAGTACCCGCACCTGGTGGGCAACTACGGCTCCGCCTGGCAGAACCAGCAGAAGGAGTTCGCAAACTTCCCCGGCGCCGTGGTGATGACCTCCAACTGCATCATCGATCCCAAGGTGGGCGACTACAGCGATCGCATCTTCACCCGCTCCATCGTCGGCTGGCCGGGGGTGACGCACCTGGAAGGGGATGACTTCTCTGCCGTGGTGGCGAAAGCTTTGGCGCTGGACGGTTTCAAACACACCGAGCTCGAGCACTTCATCACCATAGGCTTTGCCCGCAACGCCCTGATGCAGGCCGCCCCGGCGGTGATCGACAAGGTGAAAGCCGGTGAAATCAGCCACTTCTTCCTGGTGGGGGGCTGTGACGGCGACAAGGCCGAGCGCGCCTACTTTACCGAGTTTGCCAAGGCCGCCCCCAAAGACAGCCTGCTGCTCACCCTGGGCTGCGGCAAGTACAAGTTCAACAAGCTCGACTTTGGCGACATCGGCGGTATCCCCCGTCTGCTGGACGTGGGCCAGTGCAACGATGCCTACTCCGCCATCCAGCTGGCACTGGCGCTCTCCGAGGCGTTCGAGTGCGGCGTCAACGATCTGCCGCTGACCCTGGTGCTCTCCTGGTTCGAGCAAAAAGCCATCGTCATCCTGCTCACCCTGCTGGCACTCGGGGTGAAAGACATTCGCACCGGCCCGACCGCCCCGGCCTTCCTCACCCCGGCCCTGCTCAAGGTGCTGGAGGAGCAGTTCGGTCTCAAGGGAACCACCACGGCCGAAGCAGATCTGGCCGAGATACTGGCGGCCTGATCAAGGTGCTGGAGACATAGTCCGGTCTCAAGGGAACCCCCACGGCCGAAGCGGATCTGGCCGAGATCCTGGCTGCCTGATCAAGGTGCTGGAGACATAGTCCGGTCTCAAGGGAACCACCACGGCCGAAGCGGATCTGGCCGAGATACTGGCGGCCTGATCCGGGTGCGGCCCACCATGTTGTAAGCCTTTGGCGAGCCCCCGGCTCGCCTTTTTTCACTGAGATGCCTTTTAAAAAAGAGGAGCCTTGCGATGACTTCCACCTCTCTTTCCCTGCGCTGCATTGGCCGCCGCACCGACACCCACGACGTGACAAGCTGGCAGTTCGCCGCCGTTGATGGCCACTTGCCCCCCGTGCTGGCCGGTCAGTGCGTGACCCTGCACACCGAGATAGACGGCCAGCCCCAGTGCCGGGCCTACACCCTCTCCTCCAGCCCGCAGGACGCGTGCTGGCAGATCACCATCAAGGACGTGGGGCGGGTCTCCCACCATCTGCACCAGAGCCTGCAGGTGGGGGACCAGATCCGGGCCGACGGCCCCTTCGGTGACTTCAATCTGACTGCGCTGCCCTGCGAGCGGCCGCTGCTGCTGAGCGCGGGCTCCGGTATCACCCCCATGTGGGCCATGCTGCGAGACGAGCTGGCCAGACGGCCCGATGCGGACATCCGCTTTGTCCACAGCGCCCGATCGCCAGCGGATGTGATCTTCGCCACCGAGCTGGCCGCGCTGGCCGAGGCTCATCCAGGCGTGCGCCATGCCCTAGTACTGGAGAGAGTGCAGGAAGATGCCCCGGTGGATCATCCCTGGGTGGGCCGGCTCAGCCCCGCCATGCTCAAGGAGCTGGCACCGGACTTGCTCGGCCGCCACGTCTATCTGTGCGGCCCGGCCCCTTACATGGTGGCGGTGAGCACCATGCTGGCAGAGCTGGGGCTGCCGGCGGCGCAGTTGCATCAGGAGTCGTTCGGCCTGCCTGCTGTTACATCGGGTGCGGCGCCGGTTGCGGCCGTTGACGACCATTTCTGGCTGACCCTCACCAAGAGCGGCAAGAAGGTGAAGATACTGCCGGGGCAGACCCTGCTCGCCGCCCTGGAAGAGGCTGGGGAGCGTATCAATGCCGCTTGTCGGGCCGGGGTCTGTGGCAGCTGCCGTTGTACCACCACGGGGGATATAGATCGCCAGAGCGTGGCGACCCTGACTCCGGCTGAGCTGGAGCAGGGAGTGGTGCTGGCCTGCTCTTGCACGGCCCGGGGAGATATTGGCCTGGATTGCTGAGGGCTCATTAGTATCTCACTCTTTTCCCGCCGGGTCAGGGCGAGTACACTCTGGCCAGTTTCACCAGAACACGGAATAAAAGAATGACAATACTGGTCACGGGCGGCGCCGGATATATCGGCTCTCACACCCTGGTTGAACTGCTCAATGCCGGGCAGCAACTGGTGGTACTGGATAATCTGTCGAACTCCTCCCTTGAGTCTCTCAGGCGGGTTGAGCGGATCACCGGCAAGGCCGTTACCTTCGTCGAGGGGGATATTCTCGACAGAGCCTGCCTGCAGGGGCTGTTTGCCTCGCACCAGATAGACGCTGTTATCCATTTTGCCGGGTTGAAGGCAGTAGGGGAGTCCGGCCAGATCCCGCTCACCTATTACCAGAACAACGTGACCGGCACCCTGGTGCTGTGTGAGGAGATGGCCAGGGCCGGCGTGTTCCGGCTGGTGTTCAGCTCCTCGGCCACCGTCTACGGCGATCCCGCCTCTGTGCCCCTGCGAGAAGATTTCCCCACCAGCGCCACCAACCCTTATGGTCGCTCCAAGCTGATGGTGGAGGAGATACTGCGGGATCTCTCCACGTCCGACCCCCGCTGGGCCATCGTCCTGCTCCGTTACTTCAACCCGGTCGGCGCCCACGAGAGCGGCCTCATCGGTGAAGACCCCAACGGCATCCCCAACAACCTGCTGCCCTATATCAGCCAGGTCGGGGTGGGCAAGCTCAAGGCACTGGGGGTGTTTGGCAACGACTATCCGACCCCGGATGGCACCGGAGTGCGTGACTACATCCATGTGGTGGATCTCGCCATCGGCCACCTCAAGGCACTGGCCCGCATCCAGAGCGACACCGGGGTGTTCACCTACAACCTGGGCACAGGTCAGGGCTATTCGGTGCTGGAGATGATCGCCGCATTTGAGGCCGCCAGTGGTCGCACCATTCCCTACCAGATAAAACCGCGTCGCCCCGGCGACATCGCCGAGTGCTGGGCAGAACCTCATAAAGCCAGTGCCGAACTCGGCTGGCAGGCAATGCGTGGGCTGGGACAGATGATGACAGATACCTGGCGCTGGCAGAGCGGCAACCCCGAGGGGTATAAGGGCTGACCGCCGACTGATCTGCAAGACAAGTAGCAAAACGCCCCGACCAATGGTCGGGGCGTTTTAGTTTGACAGCGAGAGTGTGACTAACCCGTTACTGGATGGCTTTACCGGCGCGCACATCTTTGATCACGTCTTGCAGGCTGGCCATGTCGCGGGGCGCACCACGGAGGATCTGATCGCCGATGATGAAACCCGGGGTACCCGAGATGTTCATGGCTTCGGCAAGGGCTCGGTTGGTACCCAGTGCCTTGTCTATGCTGTCATCCTTGAACTTGGCCTCGGCCTTGCTCCAGTTGACCCCGGCGCTTTCGGCGATCTGCTTGACCTGAGCCTCGCTGGCCAGGGGGCCCTGATGGGCATAGAGAGCGTCATGGAAGGCCTGATATTTCTCGGGCTGACTGAGCTCAACCGCGAGGGCTGCGCGAGCGGCATAGGCGGAGGTCGGGCTCAGTATGGGGAACTGCTTGTAGATGTAGCGAATGTCCTTGTCTTCGGCCAGCAGCTGCTTGATAAGGGGGTGAGCCCGTTTGCAGTAGCCGCAGTTGTAATCGAAGAACTCGATCACGGTCAGCTTGCCTTTGGGATTACCGGTTTCGGGATCCTTGGCGGCATAGAGCTCCTTGGCATGGGACTGGATCATCGCCTTGTCATTCGCGGATTGTTGTCCCTCCTGCTTGGCACGCAGGGCGTTGGACATCTCGACCAGGATTTCCGGATTCTTGACCAGATAATCACGCACTATCTGTTCGACATCGGACTTGGTCAGTTCGCTGGCCTGGACGGGGGCCGCGAGCAGGGAGGCGCCAGCCAGGGCGCAAAACAGGGCATGCTTGATCGTCTTCATTCCATCTTTCCTGGCATTTTTACAGTGTTGCCTATAGTGGTGTAGCCATAACCCAAGTCAAGCCATCTGCTTGAAAAAGCATGGATTATGACCTTTTTGTCTACCAGATGCGCCAAATAGACCAATAAAACAGCAAACAGTCTGACAGGGGATTTACAAGGGCACCGAGCATGGGTAATATCCGTCGCACTGCTGCGGAGGGGTGGCAGAGCGGCTGAATGCACCGGTCTTGAAAACCGGCGATGGGTGACCATCCGTGGGTTCAAATCCCACCTCCTCCGCCATCTATATAGCCCAACTGATTGATTCGGTTGGGCTTTTTTGTATCTATGATTTTTGGTATGCCAGTGAGTATGCCATTTGACGTTGGCTGTCCTACTCCTTGATAGCACTACCTTGGACAGGCCATTGCCACTATTCCCTTCAAGTTACCCAAAGCAAGTAGAGGGCCACTGGCCCTCTACTTGCTATCTATGTTGTCGGTTAGTGTAAACCGCGCTGTTTGTATTTCTTGCCGCTGCCACAGGGTCACGGCTCGTTGCGATTGACCTTGATAGGCGCCACCACGGGTTGAGCACGTGCCGGGTGCTCACTACGTTGCGCCAGAAAGTGGGCATTAAGGATACAAGCAGTAAAGCGGGCCTTGATGGCTTGCTCTTGCAGATGCTCATTGCTGAGCGCTTCCAGCGATGTAGGCATCGCCTCCAGCGGTTCAGCTCATCGCCAGTGGTCAGCATCAGTTTGTCGCAGCGGCTAAAAGAGTTGGCTTATTCCGCCTCAGACGCAGCATTATGTTTGAGTTCGGCAAATTTTGCCGCCATGGTTGGGTTGCCGCGAGTCAGGCGCTTGACTGTGAGATCTTCGGCCTTGTTATTCGCGAGCCGCAGGTTGTTGGCCGACTTGTGAAGCGCCTCTTTCGTTTTTTCCAGATCCTTGATGGCCTCATCGATGCGCTTGACCGCTTCCTCGAATCCCTCTGAAGCAAGACGCCAGTTGCGACCGAATGTGGTCTTGAAGTCGTCGAGTTGAGTTTCGAAGTTGGTGATGTCGATGTTCTGCGCCCTCACCAGGGCTAGCTCCGATTTATACTGGAGTGACTTCATCGCTGCATTGCGCAGCAGGGTGATGATCGGAATGAAGAACTGTGGACGGACGACATACATTTTCGGGTGGCGGTGAAACACATCGACGATCCCGGCGTTGTAGAGCTCATTGTCGGGCTCAAGCAGCGATACTAGTACCGCATATTCGCAGCCTTTCTCAGTGCGATCTTTGTCCAGCTCCTTTAGGAAGTCTTCATTCTTCTTCTTAGTGGCCGTTTCATCGTTCTCGTTCTTCATCTCGAACATGATTGAAACAATCTCGGTACCTGCTTCATCCAGATCGCGGAAGATATAGTCACCTTTGCTACCAGTCCGCGCGTCGTTGTCCTTCTCGAAGTAGGCCATCGGAAAGGCAGTGGCCCGGAGACGGTTAAACTCGATCTCGCAATGCTGTTCAAGGGTTTCACCGACCATCTTGGTCGATAGTTTCGCCTTCAGATCCTTCAAACGATCGATTGCATCGTCGCGATCCTTAAGCTGTGTCTCGTACTTGTCCTTGAGTGCCGTCTCGGCGAGCTGTTTTTCAAGTGCAGCCCGATCAAGCCCGTTCTTCAGTTCGTCGCGCTCCTTTTCAACCACACTGACCGCCTCGATAAGCGCGAGCCTTTGTGCGACTTCACCCGATTCAAGATTGGCTTGCAGGCGTTGGATCTCTACATCCTTGAGGGCGGCTGCATTCTGCAAGTCACTCAGGCGCTTCGCCTCGGCCAGTTGAGCAGCCGCGTCCTGCTCGTGCTTCGCCTTTTCCAACGCACTCGCCAGCGCGTCGCGATCCTTTTCCACGGCGCTCAGTGCCTCGCTGACGGCGAGCTTCTGTGCAACCTCACCAGCATCGAGCCTGGCCTTTAATTCCTGGATTTCAGAATCCTTGGTGGCAGCCGCTTTCTGCAGTGCGTTCAGGAGTTTGGCTTCGGCCAGTTGAGCGGCAGCCTCCTTCTCTTGTGTTATCTTCTCCAACGCACTCGCCAGAGCATCGCGGTCCTTTTCCACTGCACTCCGCGCCTCACTGACAGCAAGTTTCTGCGCAACCGCGCCAGCTTCGAGATCGGCCTTAAGCTTCTGGATTTCAGAATCTTTTGCTGAGGCGGCCTTCTGCAATTCGCTGGTAACCTTGGCCTCTGCAAGTTCCACAGCGTTGCGCTTGTCCTGTTCGGCCAGTTCTAGCCGATCGTGCAACTGCTGCTCGAAGTCGCTATCGCGAACTTGCTTCAGGATGTCTGCATACCCGGCCTCATCTATCTTGAAGGCCTTACTACAGTGTGGGCAGATGATCTCGTGCATGATTATTTCCCCTCAGTCTTGGCCAGGATTTGTTGGAGCATGTCTGGTACAGCCCCTTCGGCCTTGAGTGTTGCAGTCCGGTATGCGAGTTGATTCTTCACAAGACTAACGCCTGTGGCTGCCTCTAATTCATTGCAGGCGGTTAGCCACTCAGGCCAGTTAGCTATGAGAAACGACTCCAGATGGTCTTCAAAAATGGCAACTGTGGCACTAACGGTAGCTCCCGGAAAATCCTCTTCTGCAATACCGAAGTATTTCAGTATTGTCCGGTTCTCTTTGGCATTCTTTGCCAGTTCTTCATTGATCTTGTTTTGCTGCTTTCCTTTAGCTTTCGCTCGTGCCTCACATCCTCTGTCGGCATCGAAGAGCGCATAAACAGGGATACCGATCGCGGACAGGATTGCATGGACAAGAGGGATCGACGTCTTGCCTCCAACGGGGACGATGGAAATGCCAGTGGCTTCAAGCGCACCAAGAGATATCTTGTCGCCAATACCGTGGAATATCGATGACTCGGTGGTGCCCTCCACAAGAAAAGCGCGATGAGCAAAGAGCGCTACGGCCAGTTGATCCGAAACGACGCCGTCTAACTGACGTTCTACCACATCAGCATTCACTATCTGGTGCAGTCTAGCCTTCACATCATCAACAGTGGCAAAGTGGATTGTCACAGTCGGAGTATTTCCTGATGATCGCGTCAATCGCCTGACTTGATCAAAATGACGGGTCTCAAGGAAGTAAGGGCTGTGTGTTGCATATGTCACCTGGATGCACTTGTCGGGATCTTCGACAAGTGAGCGAAGCACTTTTGCAAACGCCTGTGCTTGGATTGGATGCTGAAAGAGTTCCGGCTCTTCAATCGCCAAGCAGATGACCCCTTCTGCTGATGCAGTCCCAGACTGTGCCAGAAGCTGGAGCGCTGAGATCAGAATCGTCCGCTGAAAGCCATGTCCCTGTCGGTCAACCGCAGTCTCTGTTGTGCCATCGAGCACAGCCACTTCGAAGGTAGTCTTAGGGGCTTTAAGCTCCACCTCAGCTGGGGAAACAGTTACTGATCGCCCCGGCGAATAAGACGCAACGACCTCGTTAAGCTGCGACGTTATTGCTTCGAGCTGCCCCTTGAACTTCTCCTCATACACTTTTTGCTGCTGTGCTCGTGACTCCTCGACTATCTTCGCAATCTCCTCATCAGCTGCTGCGCGGTCCACTGAACGTTCAAGAATTCGCCCGATGATACTCGACTTACCATCAAGCGATTCTTCACTGGCCCTAAGGTCGGCTGTGACCAACACGAAGTCAAAGAGCCCGCTCATTTTACCGCCGCTGTTAAAACCGAAAAAGTTGGTTTGCAACGATTCGAGTGCGTCTTCGAGCAAATCTGTATGCGATGCTTCCCAAATGGTCATTGCCTGTTCAATGGCCGTACCGGTATTGGCTGTCGGGAGTTCTAGCTCTGGGCGGCTAGTTTTGAGATTGGCATAGAACGCCTTTTTCTCCGCTACACCACTGGCAGCCTTGATAACGTTAAAGTCCGGGAAGCCTTTTGCATTGGCGGAGAGCATATCTGTGCCATCAGAAGAGCGACGTTTCCATGCGGTGAACGTCGTAGCTCCTTCTGGTGCATACTTGCCAAGTGCCTCACGGTCTTTCACTGTGAGGTCAGCGAATGTGACTTGAACTTCAATGTCTTCGTTAATCGCCCCAAATGAGCAGTCCTTTTCCGTCAGCGAACCTGGCTTGCCGTTGAAGAACCAGTCGAGAGCCCGAAGCACAGTAGATTTGCCAGCACCGTTTGGCCCAATGAAGGTTGTTACGGAGTCAAAAGGAATAGTAACGTCTTTTAATGCCCGGAAATTTCTGATACGAACGGATTGAATCTTCATTTCAGTTACGATTCCCCTTGGAGAGCCCGGTTATTGGTCTGTTGCAGATCGCTGCGGCACCCTAAACGACAACATCGCCACCCGCCCTGACAAGTCATCGAGTTTATACAAATGAGCCTTGCAGGACCATGGCGTGAGTCACATCAAGCCATCGGAGTAGCAAGTTTTCGTACCCGATGCCTGAACTGCTGTCAGGCATTAGTAATCGTTCCTATTGGCTATAAAGGGCTTCATTTGAGTGTGATCGTAATATGTAGACAGGTGAGACATGCAAGGAGTGTCGCCCCCCCCCTCAGACAGCGTATTCGACTATGGTTTCTCCCCCTAACGGGAGACTCAAAGTCAAAAGAAAGGCCACGAATTGGCCTTTCCCTTCGCACCTACACACTTATCACGGAGGAGTAAGTGCGGAAATGTGACAACACTCGGATCTGAGATCACGCCGTAGCGCAGAGCGTAGATCCTGGGCTTGCCACAGCATAAATCGCCACGTGGACATAGCCATGGCTGCCGAGGGTATCCGCTTCGCAGGTGAATCCGCCTTGCTGCAGGGTAATGCGCTGCTGGCGGCGGGCATCCAATTCCCCTCTCAAGAGCTTTCCTTCTAATTCCTCAATGATGACTGGGAAGGCGGCGTCCAGCTGGTCTATTGCCTCCTCTGCCCATTCGCCTACCAGTGAAGCCCGGTCTGACAGAAAGTGCAGGCGATGATACTCCTGGATAAGACGGGCACCAAAGCGCGGCGTCACGGTATGGGGCAAGCCCCACTGCGCAAAAATCCTGGTGGGCTGATCTGGTGTTGCGGGTTGTTGGGCATTGGTGTGGGTGGTTGTCGTGGTCATGATTAGCGATACCTCAAGTAGATGTCGATGATGGTGCCGGGCACGTTGTGGCGCTGGCGCAGTCTGGTCAGATGCTCTGTGAGGTCGGTCAGTCTGGCCTGCCGCCCCCGATAGAGCCGTGAGAGATTGATGTTGTCGGGATGGCTCACGTTGATGGTCACCTGATGCCCTAGTTGCCAACGACCAAACAGGCGTGCCTTGGCTTGCCTGATGGTGGTGATGCAGGGGCAGGTAGCGTCTGCCGATGACGCAGATGTAATTTGTTGAGCTCGGGGGCATAGCGATGCACCTCGAGCCCGGTGATAAGACAGGTCATGAGAAATTACTCCGACGATATAAAGGGCCAGCCTGAGATGGCTGGCCCTTTATATCGTGAGGGTGGGTTGCTGTTGACCGCTACCGGTTCAACGGTCAACTCAGCGCACGGGATACAGAGCGGTTCCTGCACAATCAGTTCCGTTCAACTATCATGCCGTATTACGCTCGCAGCACTTTAGAATCACTCGCAGCTAACTCAAGTTGCTTCCCCAATCTCTTAAACCTTGATCAAATCAGCACTCTTGAGCTTGAAGATGCACCCCTTGGCAATCAACTCGTCCCGGTTTGCCAGCACTAGTGGATAGAGCAGGGGCTGGCCCTCGTGCTCGCCGTGATAGCTCACCTGCAGTCGCTCCAGGGCGTAGTGCATCAGGGGGATACGCTGGTGGATCAACAACTGGCCATCCGTCATGGCGTAGTCGCTGGAGATGATGGCCTGTTTCCCCTTGCTCAGGCTGGAATTGGGGGTGACCACCGCAGTGACTTGGGTATTCCACTCCAGATCTTGATCCCGACCGTGAGAGGAGGCATCCAGTAGGTCCGGTTCCCCCCGAAAACGGCTCATCACGAAATCCAGATATTCCCCTTTCTTCTCGCAATAGGCCCGCACGTGCCAGCGGATCCCGTCATATACCAGGGTGTGAGGCACGATATTACGGCCACTCTGTTCCTCTGAACTGAGCGACACATAATCGACATCTACCCGAAACTGGCCGCGAGCTGCTTGTACCAACCCCCGGACAATCTTGGGGTCGATATGGCGGTTAGGCACATCCAGGATCTCGATATGGCCATAACGCAGATCCATCAGGGGTAGGGTTAACAGGCCAGCTTCGTGTTGGCGTTGATGCTGCTTTTCACGGTGTAGCAGCATCAGGTATTCATCCACCTTGCCTTCACTAAAACGTGGCAAAAACTGGTCGGTGGGTTTGTATCCCTTCAGGCTCCTGTCATAGACCAACCCATCAGGGGCGTAGTCGTTGAGATAGAGGTTGATATCCCTCGAGGCTTGCTGACGGCCGATGCTGAAGACGGTCATCAGATGATTGGTGGTGAGCCGTCCTTCCCACTGCAACACGATTTCCAGCAAGCGAAAACGCAGGGTCTGATCCCAGGTGAGTTCTTGGGGGGGCATATGTGCTCCAAAATGCGACATGTGTATGTAACCAGTATCGGCATGACTGTCCAGGCTACATATACTGACCCAGTTGTAAGTGTGTGCCAAAGGAGAATGTACACCTCATGTGGTACCAGCTCGTTTTCATTGATACAAGAATGATTTCTGTTGAACTGTCAGGATAAATCGAAATGGCCACACCTAAGGGGTTAGTGCTCCAGCTTCACAAACACTGGGAGATCGTAGAGGAGTTAGCCCGTCTATCCCGGGAATGGCCAGCTTTTGATGAGCAGACCATTCTTGGCATTATCAGTAAGCTTCACTGTGCTCCTGATGGAGAACCAGATAAGGCGGCAGAAGCGTTACGTGCATTGTGTAAAAGCGACGTGCTGCAATGTTTGGATCGCACAGAAACACTGCAAGTTAACCCTGTAGTGCTGGAGTTTGTTCGAAGCCTTACCCGTGAACATGAGCTGGGCCTTTCGTCCGTGCTCAAAGCCAGGGTTGATGGAATTAAGCAGGCGATTATGCAGACCTCGGAAGGGTTGGATCCATTCGATCATGAACTGATTCGTCAAGGGGCTGCTCGTCTTTCAGATCTGTTTCGCCAAATAGGACTGCAATTGGATGTTGACCGCCATGCCATCATGGATTTGGCTGAGCAAGCTAAATCCAGTGATTCGGCTCAGCCGATCCAGTATCGCTATCGGGCGGTTCTCGAAGCATATGACCAGTATGTTGAGCCGATGAACGAGATGATGGACTCCGGGCTCTCAGGTACTTTCTATCCCTATCTGGAGCAAGCAGAAAAGGTGCTGGATAAGGCGGTCGAAACCATGAACATCCAAGGCGGGCTCTATTCTCACCAATTGCAACTGCGCCAGGTTGCTTATCAAGCCAAGGAGCTGCAGCGATTGGGGCGGATTGTGGCACAGCAATGTGCCAGTACCTTATTACCTCTGCGGGAGGAGCTGAGGGAGCATAACAGCTTGTCGGCTGCGGTCAGCTATCTGCTAGGGCAGGTACGTAAGCGGGGCTTAATGAGGGGGCTCTCTTCACGTAAAGCATCGGAGGGCTTACCGGTTTGGCGGCAGGAACGTCCCAGGCGGGCGACTGTTGGATACGAGATCCTGCAACTGATGGCAGAAGCACTGGCCTACACACCTCAGTTGATCGCTTTTCCGGACGAGGTGACATTCGATGAATATTCGTTGGATGCAGTAGATGAAGACGCGCTCAAGCTGCACCTTTCATCAAGCATGCCGGTGGAAAACCTGCTGATCTGGCTGCAGCAACACTACGGGGAACATGCTGATGTCACCTTACTGCGGCTTTATCACGAATTAGTCAGAGAGCCGAGCTGGAAAGCCACCCATCACCGAGACAGTACCAAAACCGATCTGCAAGCAGTGCAGGTCCAATACCACCCCCATCGGATAGAACCATCATGAATGCCTTCGTCTCTCAATTGGAATCGCTCACAGCCTTGAGCGACCTGTTTCGTCTGTTCAACAGTGGCAAGCACCTCAATCGCGTAGCCGAGCCAGCTCTTTGGGCAGAGCTGGAACGTGAGCAGGATAGTTATCAGGCCCTGTTTTCCGCGCTGGGATTTGATCTGCGGATCGCACAGCGAGGTTACGCCTGGTTTCACACCGATGAGGCGAATAATTCGGTTAACAAGACGAGCAGCCAGTTCGCTTTGCTATTCATGTGTCTGTTCAACACCCAAGCAGATGTGGGGCAGCCATTATCACGCTTTGGTGACTGGCGCATCGACAAGCCGTTGATAGCCGAAGCGTATGAGCAACATCAGGAGTTGTTGAAGGCCGAAGGCCTTGATCTGGATAGATTCACCGGTTTGTTAGAGAGTGCCACCAGGTTGGGATTCGTCCTGGCGCATAACGGGTATTGGCAGCTACTGCCAGCCGTTAATCGCTATCTGGAACACTTCGAGTCCCTGATGTCCATGCAAGACGGCATTTTCGAGGAGCAAACGTCGGAGGGAGATGACCAGCCAGAGGATGAGGAGGAATATGTATGATCCAGTACGGGTTTGAGCACTTGGTGCTCTTGGGCAGTGCCGGTTATCAGCGAGCTGAGCTTCCACTCGATGCGTCTGTCTCCCTCATCGCGCCTAATAACACCGGCAAAACCAGCCTTATCAATGCACTGCAGTTTCTCTTGATCATAGATCAACGGGCCATGGATTTTGGTGCCCACGATCGCGAGAAATCCAGGCGTTTTTACTTTCCCAACAACAGCTCCTACATCCTTTTACAAGCTTGTCTGCCACAGACTGGAACCGTAGTACTGGGCTGTGTTGGTAAGGGGGTAAGTCACGATTACCAGTATTTTGCCTACAAAGGGGAGTTAGAACTGGACGATTATCGCTTGGAGGATGGAAATCTGGTGGCGGAGCCGCAACTGGTGAGTCATCTGGCCAGTCGCAAACGGTTGGTGACTATCTACAAACACCCCAGCGAATTTCGAGACGCCCTCTATGGCAGTAGAAAGAAGCGTTCAGAAAGCGAACCCGATTTTACCCTCTTCCATCTCGAGCACCAGTCCGACGCCGACGCCTATCGTCGGGTACTGACACAAACCTTGCGGCTAGACAAACTCACCTCTGGTCACGTCAAAAAATATCTGCTCGAGATATTCAAGCGGGACTTGACTGATGCTGCCATTGATTTCAAGCAGGAGTGGGAAAAGGCTTTTAGCGAGGTTAATAGTGAGAGAGCTCAATATCAGGCCGCATTGGAACAAGCCAAACGGATTGAGGAACTGGCTGAACGGGTTGAGTCTCGGCTTACTATCAGGGGCAAGATTGTCGCGTGGCGTCCCAAAATAGAAGAGGGCCTGCAACAGTGGCAGACCTATTATCAGCGCAGACTCGAGGAGTTGGCGGACAATGTGCGCCAACTCAAGGAAGAGCAGGGGCAGCAGCAAAGCCGAGATAGGGTGCTTACTCTTGCGGATAACGCAAAGAAGCAAGAGCGTAATGTGCTTGCCGGACAAGATGAACAGCAAAATGCACTGGGACGACGTTTCACCTTGTACTCTGGCAGAGGTCAACTCGAGACACAGTTGACAGCGCTACAGGTGCTACTGGAAAAGCAAATCACCCTACTTGGCCAGGCCAAAAGCCGTAGCGTGAAGGCTATCAAACTTGACATGGAGCAACGGCAAGCCGGGGGCCAGAGTCTGAGGGCGCAGAAGGAAACACTAGCAGATAATCTGTATCGACGATTATCCAGCCAATTGTCCGAGCCGGAGTTATCGCGACTTAATCGGGTATTGCAGTCAGGGGTCATGGGGTTAGGGCCTCAGTCGTTTGATTTAGATTTGTCACGATTACAAAAGCAGTTGGCGCAGTCTCCTGCAGATGCCCTGGAGCTGGCTGGTTTGCGGGTGAGCCTGGCAGGGTTATCCCCCCAGTTTCAGCAAATGAGTGAAGTCGAGCTGGATGAACGGATCTGCGACATAGAGAGGGAGATAGCCAGTTTACAGGAGCAGCAACAGGTTGCTGAGAAATGGGATGAAGCAGAAGCGTATAAGCAACAGCTTGAACAGGATAAAAAGCAACTGGAACAAGAGTTGGCGGAGTTCGATACCTGGCAGCAATTACTGGCACAGAGCGATGAGAGAGCCGCGCAGATAGCGGTTCTCAACGCCGATCTGGAGCTGCTCAAGGCCCAACTAGATGCATCGGTAGAGAGGGGGGAGCAGCTACAGAATAAGATTAATGCGCTTACACAGGAGCAGGATAAGTTGGCTTGGAGGCACACCCGGATTGAAGCCGAACGAAGCAGGCGTGAGGATCAGGGCCCGATGTTTAGCAACCTGAAAGATCGGCCCCACCATCCTTGGTTAGGGGAACCTGAATGGACGTTGGATCATTTGGATGAACGACTGCAGAATTATCAGGTGGACTGTAGACAGCTGCAGGAGTTGCACAAAACGCTGCAGCTAGGGTTGCAGTCGTTGCATGCTGGTGGACTGACCAAGTTCCAATTCAGCGAGGGTGATGATGTCGAGTGGGCTAAGATCCTTGATTTTCATCGTATTCTGCCAAAAGAGAAAGAAGCGCTAGAAAAACGTGCCCGTAGCGCGGTGATCAGTGTGGTGGCCAGTCTCAAGCAGCTCAAGCAGGGACTTGAGGCGTTCAAAGGACGAATGCGTGACTTCAATCGGCTGATCAGCCAACGCCAGTTGTCTGACCTCAAGGTATTCAAAATCGAAGCACGAGACGATATCGAATTAGTGAAAGCCATCGATACGTTGCTCAGTACAGCAGCGCAAGTGGATAGCGGTGAGAGCTTTGACCTGTTCAATCAGCAAAGTATTCTGGATAACGATGATGTAGAGCGCGCCAAAAAGTACCTGTTCGATGTTGGTAATAGACAGCAGGGGCTAAGGGTAGAAGACCTGTTTGGTCTGGAGTTTGTCATCGGCAAGCAGGACATGTCAGAAGAATCGTTTGAGGATATAGACAGTGCAGCATCTCACGGTACCGTGTTGATGGCCAAGTTGGTAACTGGTCTAGCCATGCTCTATTTGATGCAGCATAAGGCTAAGAAGATCCGTACTGTCTGCTATCTGGACGAAGCATTGGCTTTGGATTCCCGCAATCAGAAGAGTCTGATCGATATCGCGGAGCAATTCGGTTTTGCGCTGATCTGCGCCTCTCCCGCACCACTGGCTACAGCTCGTTACTGCGTTCCCATCCACCACAGAGACGGTAAAAATCATATCAATCGGCAAAGCTGGCAGATTTTATTGCCTCGGGGGTTGAACTCATGAGTAGAGCTCTTATTGCCGCGCTAAGAAAGCTGCGGCAATCGCCAGGAAATTGTCTTCCGAGTTCACAACTGACTGCGAGCCAACGGCGAGCCTTGGAGGGTTTTGGCCAAGCAACTGGCAGCGTTGTGATGAAGTCCAGGGGAAGTGGGGTCGTTTTTGAAGTGATTCTGCCAGTCGTGGTGGAACATCAGTGGCGGCAACTGGTGCCAGTCGAGCAAGATGATCTCGATGCCAACTTACCCAGCAGAGCCCGTAACATTGCCAGTACCCGCAATAGCAAAGGGGCCGAGCATAGCCATAGCATCTCCTACCTGTTGTTGAAGGCTGGGGGGGGCCAGGTCAGCTGGCAGAATGATCACAATCACCAGCTTAATTTGCGCGAAAGTACAGATAACTTTGGGGCCGCCGTATTGGCAATTCACTCCGGCAACTCATGGTGCACATCTCATCCCCTGTGGTTTGTAGAAAACCAAACGTTGTTTGACCGACTGGATTGGTTACCTTCGAACGATCCATGCAGCGTGGCTTATTACAGTGGGCAGCTGCCCAACAGTGTGATCGACTGGTTGTCTGAATGTCAGCGAGCTCCTGAGATCTGGTTTTTTCCTGATTATGATGGTGTTGGGTTGCTCAACTATGCTCGCATACGGGCAAGGCTAGGCAGTGCCGTACACATGTGGCTGATGCCGAATTGGCAAAACCTCTTATCTGAATTTGGTTGTGAGTTACTTTGGCAGGATACCCAACGCGAGTTCAAAATTATGCAGGGACATGCCTCCTTCAGTGACTTTGAGATGCCAGTAAAGCAACTTATTCAATTCATGCAAAGGAAAGGTAAGGCCTTGGAGCAGGAATCCGTATGGTTGTTATAACCATGTTGAGCATCATGCGGGGTGACGCTATGGATTGATAACGGGAGCTGTATTGAGCCGGTCCAGCAGGTGCAGCGAGCCGTACTGGGCCACCAGTCGGTCGATGGCCATCTGGGCGCAGGCCGTTCTGCTGGGCTTATTCTCAGGTATTGCGTAACGAGCGGTGAGCCAGCCACCGAGCAACGCGATGCGATAGCCGCTCGGGATGTGAGTCAGCGACGTACCGATTCCCCGCCCGCGAATTAGAAAGGGCACCGTGTGCCCGCCGATGTCGATATCCATACGCTGGCCCTTGAGCTCGAAGGTGGTGAGTTCGCCGGTTTGTGGATGTTTGCCAGGCACCTTGATGGTGATGTTCTTAGCCATCTCACACCTCCGGCTTGGCTTCAAAATGGCGGGCCACAACGCCCGCTTCCGGGTCGATACTGATAAATGCTGGGGCATGCGGGTGGTACTGATAGAGCCGCGCCAATTCAGAGCAAAACGCCTCGACGTTCGGTGCTATCACATGGCAGGTATCGCCCTCTGCATAGGTAAAGGTCTCGCGCTTCTCTGTGTTAATCCAGATACCGAAATACCAGGCGTCCTCCTCGGTGTCGTACTGCTGCCAGCCTTGGGCCAGTAGCGTCCTGTCGTAGTAGTAACGGTCTGCTTGATGGCTACCCCGGTCGATGCGGCAGCCGGTCACTGTAAGTTCAAACGGGATACGGCCCGCTTTGTGGGCTTTCTTGACTCGGCGCAGCAGCGTGATGGCCTTGGCTCTGCTGCGACTATTACCGAGCGGGTGCGGCTGTCTGGCCCGCAATGCGAGGTGGCTCATTATCTTTGGCGTAGTGTTGTGGTTGAGCTGACTGATGGCAGTTGTAATCTGCTTCGGCGTCAGGGTCTTGTAATCACGCAGGCCGTGCATGGTGTGGTTCCTTCAAATGCAAACAGCCCCTCGGTATGAGGGGCTGCATGGGGTGGTGGTGTGCAGTTGTGGGGGGATTGTCTATAGCGATTGCTTGAGGCGGTTGATGGCTCGTTGATAGCGACGGCGGTGGCTGTGCCAAATCACCCGCTCGGCGGCAGCCTCCAGCAGCGCGGTGGTCACGGTGCGAGGCAGGACCAGATTTGCCCCGTCCCAGTTATTCAGGTTCAGTACGCCGGAGCGCATCAGACTGGCCAACTGCGCATCGAGCTTGTGGGTCAGCGCCAGTGCGATGAACTCCTCGATATGGGCTCGGAGCCTGGTAATAGCGGCCTCTGGAACCATTGGTGGCGCAGTGGGCGTTTGGCTACTCCAATCCGGCGCGTCGTTGCTGCCATGGTTAACGTAGGCACCGACTATCACCCGTTGCCACTCGCCGACCGGTTGACCCACTGCATTACAGGTGCAGCGGAAGCGGGCGAAGTTAATCTCACGTGGCAGGTGTTCACGCATATCCCGTGGACTGACAAAGAGCGTGGTCTTGTGCAGCACAGGATTAGGGGCGACCAGTGGGCCACCAATAAGCCTCCCTTCCACATCGTGGGCATAGGCAAAGCTCGGCAGCATCAACTGTTGGCTGATGAGCTTGGTGAATGCTGGGTGGGCACATATGGCCTCCGCCACGGCGGCCTGGCTAAAGCTATCGCTGAATTCGATCATGGTATTGCTCCTGATGAAGAAGGGTGTGAGTGACTGTTCTGACCATCACATCTCTCCCCAAGGGGCTTGGTCCCACAGTGACAGCCGGGTCAGCACGTCTTGGGCGAGAGCTTGTTGCAACTGCTGTATCACCTTCACTAGCCGGGGGGCCTGTTCAGGGCTGCCGGTCCATTCGCTCGATTGGTACAGGGCGCAGCAGGTGAATTTATACAGCGCCACCAGTTCGGCATCAGTGAGTGGCGCCTGGTGGTAACGATGGGCTGGTTTAAGCTGGCTTAGCTTGGTCGAGCGGTGCTGACGTGGTTCCTTGCTGTCTTGCTGGCGTCCCCGCTGATAGCGATGCCAGACCGCCCAGCGATTAGCGAGCATCATCAGCCGTGCTAACCGGTCAACCCGCCACGCCCAGGTACTGGTCGTGTCTGCTGGCGGCATCCACCAGAGGGTGCGCAGAAGTTCCAGGGTGTAATGGGGTGGCATCGGGGCATTGCAGAAACGGTGTAACTGTACGGCAAAGGCAAGGTAGTCCTTGCGGTCAATCATAAAAGCAGACATGTCGGTGGTTCCTTGAAATGACAAAGGCCACCTTTGGTGAGGTGGCCCTGTTGAGCGCGATGGATTATCGGGATCATGCTGGTTGTGACTGATATCCGGGTTGAGGCACAGAAGGGTTGGGTTGAATGAACTCGGTTTAGAGGTAACGGCTTTTCGTGGTACGGACTACGGCGCAGCACAAGGCGCAGACCGAGACCCGTATCGTGCTCTTGCTAGGCGCTATCCGACAAGCATCCCCCGTTCAGCCAGCGATACCACGCCCTCAACGCCAACCACCAGATGATCGAGCAACCGCACATCCACCAGAGCTAAGGCCTCTCTGAGGGCCTGAGTAAAGACCCGGTCTGAGTGGCTCGGCTCCGGGTCGCCGCTGGGGTGATTGTGCACCACGATGATGGCCCCACAGTTGAGCATAAGGGCCCGCTTGACCACTTCCCGTGGATAGATGCTGGCGCTGCCCAAGGTGCCGCGAAACAGCTCCTCAAAGGCCAGTACACGGTGTCGGGAGTCGAGGAACAGTGCACCAAACACCTCGTGCTCCCGGTCTTGTAACAAGGTTTGCAGTCGCTCGGCAGCGACAGTGGTACTGGTAATGGCGGTGCCTTTGGCCAGGCGCTTACGGGCAATCTGATTGGCAATATGCAGCAGGTCTTGCTCGGTCACGGGTTCGGTGACGACATAGGTGCCGGGGCACTCCCCGGCTTTGAGTTTGTGGTAACGCATGGTGGTCTCCTGAAAAAGAAAAACCCCGGCACGAGGCATACCGGGGCTAAATGCAGAGGTGTTGTTGGTTTGCTCGAAAGGGGTGTTCAGTTGGCAGTGGTGGTGACTCCTGCCGTGGCTGTGGATTCACGCTTCACCGGCATCAGCGATCCGGGGACCAGCACGGTGAGCGGGATGGCCAGTACCAGGCTCAAGCGATCTGCCAGTTGGTAGGCAGGGCTGATGGTCTCGTAGTCAGCTACCCATGTGGCCAGGGCCAATCCGCTGGCCTCTACCGCCCGCAGGTAGATGCTGTAGCCCTGTACGGTCAGGCCACTATCACGCACCACTTGTGTTTCTCCCTCTCGATTGATGGCTTCCAGCTCAACGGCTATCGGTTGTTTGGGCATCGTGTGCCTCCTTTTGGGGTAAGGGGTCACTCTCCACGCGATAGCCGCGCTGGGTGCAAATTCGCTGCAGGTCAGCCAGGAAGCTTGCCAGCACGCGGGGCTGCTCAGAGAGCGGGACCGGTCCAGCCTGGCAGCGCCAAAAACAGCGGCGCGTGGGGTCAACGCAGATTTCATCCACGGGCTGACTCATGGTGCGCCAGTCATCAGCATTGGTGAGGGAGCGCAGTTGCCACTGCACGCCAGACCAGCGCAGATGCAGCGTGACAGTGCGGGCATGTGGGCTATCAGGAGTAAGGTGCAGCAACCAGCGCTCGCCCTGGTGAGTTGGCAGCAGCTTGGCCTTGGCGGCGACCAGGCCCAGCCACTGGCGTGAGTAATGGGAGAGCGGCAGTTCGCTAGTCATCACACACCTCCTACTCCCCGCTGACTGTGACGGTGAAATACCCCAACTGGCCATAGGCGATGAAATTACTCTGCCACAGGGCGAACAGTTCGCGAGCTTCCACGCTGGGCAGTGGTCCCCAGCCCTGCAGATAGTGCTCATCACAGGAGAGGTTGAAGTCGAGCTCTTTGCAGAGCTCGGCATCCTGGCCTAGCCCCTGGTAACTGAAGTCGGTGATGTAATCGAATACCCAGCCGTGTAGTCCCCGAATAAGCCGCAGCTCTACCGGATGGACGCCACCCGTTGCGGCGCTGTAGCCGGGGCTGCGAAAGTTAAAAGTCAGGGTCGAGAGGTCGGCGAGACTGAGCTGCTGTTCCCGCACGATGTTGCGCAGCAAGTCAGGTAGCTCGGGCGAAATCGGCAGGGCCATCCCTACCAAGTGAAATGGCATGGTCATCATGGTGTGTCCTTTCGTATCGAATGTGAGACGCGTTAATCCCTGAACCAGCGCCAGGCGCGGTAGAGGCCGTAGGGGGCCGCCAGCGAGGTGGCCGAGCTCCCAAGCAGCGCACCGACTGCTGCGGTCACAGCGGTAGTTGCTGATGGGTTCAGTGCCGTGCTGGTGGCCATGCCAGGCAGGGCCGCAAGGGTAGGCTGACGAGCCACAGAGCGAAGCGCCTGATGTGCGATACACCCCGTGGCAATCAGCTGGTTAATCTGCTTGCTGTAGTGAAAGCCGTCGATACACCAGCGCACGAAGTGCTCACAGTTGTTCAAGAGCGTGCTGTAGTGCGCTTCCCCGAGGCGGGAGTAAGCCCGGTCGATGCTTTCTTCTCGGTTATAGGCCCGCATCCCGTGGTGCTGAACGTGGTAGCCTTGGCGTTGGCAAAACTCAGCCAGTGAGGTGATGGCAACCTGACCTGAGCGTTCACCGGCACTGACACCCCGGTAGTGGATAACCTGATGGTCACCCAGGAACAACCCGTGGTGCTGATAGCCGATACGGGGTGACACGAGGTGGTCCCCCGATTGTGGTAATGGCATGCATGACTCCTTACATGGCAAACGGCATAAAGACCAAAGGCACCGCGAGGGTGCCCTTGATGATGGAAGGTGAGAGATGATTACCCGGCAGGTCAGGATTGCTTGCGCAGTGCCATGGTGCGGCTATCCCAGGCCCAGGTTTCGGCGGGGTTGCCTGGCAGGACCAGCGTGAAGCCGTTGGCGTCATGCTTCAGCTTGCCCAGGTCACTACAGGTGCCGAAGGTGGGAGTGAGCAGGGGAAGTGCATCCGGTCGGATGACGGCCAGCTGATAGAGCACCGGACAGGCGATGCCACCGGAGTTGAGTTCGAGCAACACGGCTTTTCCCTGCGCCAATGGTTGCTCATGATTGATGGTAATGGAATGGTACATGTCAGTACTCAACAGAACCTGTTCGCCATGAGCTACCACGATAGTGCCATCGTCCTGTGGGTTGATGGCAATGTCTGCTGAGGCTGGAGCCGAGAGTGTTGGCTCGAAATAGACACTCCCATTTGAGTATGTTTTCAGCGTGCCGGTTAGCGTGATGTGCTGGGCTACCAAATTCATCAGGTGCGGTTCGTCTGCTTCTTTAGCAAGCAATTCCACCTGCTGTCCCGAGACGGTCTCTACCCAGTACTTTAGGCTGGCATATTGCAACGTGCCTTCGATTTGACTTTGTTTGCTCGACACCACAGTGGGTGCTGACGGGGACAGGGCTGCAAAGGAATAGGGGCAACAAAGTGTGCTGGCCAAAATGATTGTTCTGCTGAGATTGAGGAGCATGTGATATCTCTTGATAGGGGTTAATCGAAGGTGTAGGACGCGTTGCCTTGGTCGGTGATGAACGTGACGTCCTTTAATCGACAAGGGTCTGTCATTGTGAATACGGCACTTTCCATGTAATTAAGCCTGCGTGGTAAGTAGTAGACATTTGCGAATTCCCCGCTACCGAGATTTTTCACCAGCACCTGGCATTGGCTCTGACCGTCATTGACGATGATCTTGCTGATGCGGATCGGGTTGTCGTTAAGCGAGGTGGCTCGAAGCTGCGCTCTCCCAATAGCGGTGTAGTACACATCAAGGTCGAATTCGGGGCTATCGGTGGACTCTGCATTGCAGGCACTCATTGATAGGCCGCAGGCCAGCAGTAAGGGATAAAGCAGTGTGCGATTCATGATGCCTCCTGGGTAAACATGGCAAAGGGATACCTGGCCGACGAAGCAAGCCTGTCGGGTTAACAGTGATTAACGCAATGGGTTAATGGTGGTGCTGGCCGATAGCCAAACACTACTGAAGGGGGATGAGGGTTAGGTCGTGTTGAACTCCTTTCGATGTTGGTGTGAGTATTTGAACGAATTAGATCTATTGAGGTGATCCTCATCGTAAAGGGTCCTTAATGTCAATGGGTCCATGGTCAACCATACGGGTTGACTGGAGGACTTATGACTGACATCAACTTTGAAGAGCTAGCCAAGAGCGTAGGTAAAGCGATAGGACGTCAACGACAGCAGGTGGGGCTGACTCAGGAGCAAGTGGCAGAACACCTGGGGATAGGTATGGAGGCCATCTCTCGGATGGAACGAGGTCTCGTGGTGCCGACAGTGGTGCGATTGGCAGAGCTCGCTCAGCTGTTTGAATGCGAGCTTGCAGACTTTCTGCGTGAAACCAGCAACCGCCCTACCGAGCAAGGTATTGTGCTTAGTCAGCAGTTGGCCAAACTCGATACAGCAGACAGGGCGCTGCTGTTGGAGGTGGTTGATAAACTGGTTGCGCGATTAGCGCCTTAATGGCTCGCAGTGCGCATTGATGACAGACTGATGCCGATAACAGGACCGATAACTTGGGAGGCCGCAATGGCGTTCCCAAGCGGATTTACGGCGATCTGTGCTTGGTGTCTCCTGATGATATCTATCTGAGATTGTATTCAATCGCACTGACTGCGATGATAAGCTCTGTACGGGTACTTATAGCGTAGTAATACATCTAAATTACTTTACTTAGCGTCCTTTACTAAAAGGGCCAGAGTATAAATAAAACAGAGGAATATCTGTGGTTCGCCCTCTTCGCAAAAGCAAACTTGATGGAACCTTGTACTCCCGTCGTGAAATTGTTGAAGCTGAAATTCAAGAGTTGGCAACCGTTAGCCAGGCGGAACTTGAATACAGAACGTCAATTATCTCACCTACCGATCCCTGCTTTGTTTCATCGGAAGCATTAGTGCATCTTGTTCGGAATTTGGAAGAAGGGGGGCATCGAAAGAAGCTAACCGAATTCTTACTCCAACGAGTTTACTGTCGTCTTCCTCGCGCTGAAAATTCAGATGAATCAACCCTCTCACTTACCAAGGCAAACATCCGAGATGATGTTGTAGACCGATTTATCGATCTATTACTTAGTGACAGGTCGTCATACGACGACCGGCTGGACTACTACGAGATCAACTTCAATTCGGCCATCGCGAAAGACCGTGCGGATGCTAGCAATCGCCATTGGAAGCATGAAAATCGGAGTGAAGAGTTATTCACAGATGATGTATCTCTTGCTGCTGGGGCGGCAATCAGCGGCTATGATCCTTTTGACCCTCACGATCTCGATCAAAAATCTTACCGGCTACAGCTCGACAATGCGATTGATGGTCTACCTGAAATCCAAAGAAGAATCATCGAAATGCTCCTTCAAGACATTCCCATCGACTCTCAAGAGCCCTCTGCCGTTACCATAAGCAAAGCGTTGGGCAAGAGTGAGAAGACTATCCGTACACACCGTGACAAGGCCTTTGCAACTCTACGATTGCGCCTTGAACGCAAGGGGAAACAGTGATGACTAAGCGTTCGCCTATTTCTAGCGAAGACGTCATGAGCGCTTTCGCGATGGATTTCGAGCCTAAGACTGACATCCTCAAACACTACCTAGTTGACTACCCCCAGTTTGCTGCCGATCTTGTCGATCTTGCCAGAGAGCTTTCTCGGGAAGTCGACGAGGACCTTCCGCTGAGCGTGCAAGAGCTTGCCGCCATAAGTGCTAAAATGGATCGGCTCTGCGAGTCCACAGTCACGGTGGAAACGCTGCAGACTGCTTCGCCAAAGATCTTCGCTGCCGCAGCCAAAGCTCTCGGATTACCCATACAAGTCGGCGTCGCCATTCGCGAGCGACGAATTGATGTTGCGACGCTGCCAAGCCGGTTCCTCACACGTTTAGCGAACGAGTTACAAACATCAGTAACTGTTGTTCAGTCATTTCTCCTTTTGCCTGCGCAGGCTTCATCAGTTCGTTCAAACAAGTCCGATGACAAACCCGCCTTAGCCGAAAAAGTCCCGCTTGAACGCCTTTTAAGAGAGGCGGGAATGGATGAGGCAAGCATTTCAAAGCAACTGCTCGACGATGAGTTACCATGGACCCAATAGAACTTGCTCGACAGTACGCGAAACAGTTGCATGATGAAGCTGTCCAACACGGCACCGATCCATGGTCTCCTTATCGGTTCGCCGAAGACATAGCGGAGAAGCTGGGCATCTTGGTTGAAAGATGCGTCCCCGGTGCTTCAATCCTCGATGGGGCACGCGCAACGTTTGATGCCGCCTTGCCGCTGATTGTTCATGAGGACTTAGGAACTCCGTTCGAGCAAGCCTTTCTCGTAGCTCATGAAATCGGGCACGCCGTGCTTGGCGACGGTGAGGAAGAGGAAGGGTCAGCATCTCAAATCGATCCAACACGAACCTCTGAGGTCTCGCCAGTTGGGATAGAACGAGTGGTCGATTACAGCCGACGGCAGCGCCGAGAAGTTCAGATGGACCTCTTCGCGAGAGAGTTGCTGTTGCCACGGTCGCGAGTCTTCGACTTGCACGTCACTCAAGGGAAGACCTGTTCGGAGATTGCAAACCGGTTGGGGGCTCCCTTCGAGGTCGTCGCACAGCAAATGCTTGATGCGCTTTTGCTCCCCCCAGTGCCAGTAGTTGCAGCAGAAGCTCCTGTCGAAATTCCACTCAACGAGAAGCAACAAACAGCAGCTAACCATCGCGGGGCCGCGTTCCTTCTCCAAGCAGGACCAGGCACCGGGAAGACCCGTACGCTGGTGGCGCGAGTTGAGAGCTTGTTGGATGAGGGGGTAGATCCAAGACGTATCCTTCTCCTAACCTTCTCGAACAAGGCTGCTGCGGAGATGTCCGAGCGGATTGCGCTGACGCGGCCAGCGGAAGCCGCAGCTCTTTGCATCGGGACCTTCCATAGCTTTGGCTTGGACATCCTCAGACGATTCAACGATCGATGTGGCCTTCCGGTCGATCCCCGCCTAATGGACCGAACCGAAGCAGTAGAACTGCTTGAAAACGAATTTCCTCGGCTAGGTCTGACCCACTATCGCAATCTTTACGATCCATCCCAGACAGCTGCGGATATCCTGACCGCGATCTCACGAGCCAAGGATGAAGTTGTTGATGCGGCGGCCTATCTTGCGCTAGCCAATGCAATGGCTAACGCGGCGAGTAACCCGAGCGAAGTCGAGGCTGCGGAGAAAGCAACAGAAGTCGCCAAGGTCTACGCTTGCTATGAAGAGCTCAAAACACTCGCTCAATGTGTCGACTTTGGCGACCTAGTTATGCGCCCGGTTCAACTACTGGAGAGCGATGAAGCCGTTCGAAGGCAGTTGCAGAGCGACTATGACCACATTCTGGTCGACGAGTATCAGGACGTGAACCACAGTAGCGTTCGGCTTCTTACGACACTGAAGCCGTCAGGTAATAACCTCTGGGTGGTGGGGGACGCCAAGCAGTCAATCTATCGGTTCCGCGGCGCCTCTTCGTTCAACATGGCCCGATTCGGTTGCCAAGATTTCCCTGGAGCGGTACGAGACAGCCTGAAAATCAACTACCGTTCCACCCCTGAAGTTGTCCATGCTTTTTCTGCTTTTGCTGCAGGTATGTCCGCAGCTGATGGAGAAGAGGCCCTTGAGGCGGATAGAGGCCCAAGCGGAACGCTGCCCGAAATCATCACAGTGAACAACGCCCCCCTGCTGACTTCGGCCATCGCTGATGGCATTCAAGAGCTTAGTAAGTCGGGCTATCGGTATCGGGACCAGGCAGTTCTTTGCCGGGGCAACGATCGACTTTCGGAAATTGGACGTGAGCTCGAGCGCGCCGGCATTCCAGTGCTTTTCCTAGGCAGCCTGTTTGAGCGCCCGGAAGTAAAAGACCTTGTCGCGGTGCTATCACTACTTGTGGATCGGCGCGCGATGGGGATGATTCGGACGGCTTGTTGGCCAGAATTCGCCATGAGTTTAGAGGATGTAGTTTGTGTCTTTGAGCATCTACGAGGTACCGACGCGGAACCTAGCGCTTGGCGACTTAGCATTCCAGCTGAACTGACACCTGCTGGTCAGGCTGCTCTTTCTTACCTCAATGCAGCTCTTGCAGGCTTCGGCGCGACCTCCCAACCTTGGACCGTGCTGGCAACCCTTCTGCTCGACCGGACTAGGCATGCTGCCCGCATAGCGTCTTCAGCCTGCGTCTCGAACCAGGCTCAGGGCATCGCAATCTGGCAGTTCATGAACTTCGTTCGGGCGCAGCCTAACGGCCAGGGTCTCCCGATCCAGCAGCTTGCTGACCGCGTGAGGAGACTGCTGCGCCTTCGGGACGATAGAGATTTGAGGCAGCTACCCACGGCAGCCCAGGGGATTGATGCGGTTCGCCTGATGACTATCCATGGCTCGAAAGGGTTGGAATTTCCAGCGGTTCACATTGCCGGCGTCAATAAGGACTCCATCCCAGGGGCACTTCGGGCATCAAAGTGTCCCCCACCCGTAGGCATGGTCGCAGGTGGTCAAGGGAGCGTAGAGGACATTGCACGGGCGGCCCACAACGAAGAGCAGGAGTGCTTGTTCTACGTCGCGATGTCCCGGGCGAAGACACGTCTGGCGTTTTACGGTGCGACCTCAACATCAAATGGGCGTGCCAGGCCGCTATCGCAGTTCCTGGATCGCATTGGTCCAGCTCAACGGCGCGCCGTCACGCCTACTACTGTATTACCTCCTGCCCCGGACGATACGCAAATACCTATCGTCTTCTCGGGAACCCCGCGGTTCAGCTCAGATGCGGTCGCGCTTTACGAGTCGTGTTCACGGCGATTCCTCTACACACACTTGCTTCAGGTGGGTGGCCGGCGCGGCATGAGTTCATTTATGCGTATGCATGAAGCGATTCGTGAGGTCTACCGGAAGATCGTCGCGCAGGGCAGCTCTAGTGGTGAGTGGGAGGACCTGCTTTCTCAGGCCTTCGCAACTCAGGGGCTTCATGAACATGGCTATATCGATGACTACCGTACGATAGCCTCCACCATGCTCCAATATTTCCTGGTATCGAGGGCTGGCGCGCAGGTTGAAGCTCCGACCCCACTGCGAATTGTGCTAGACGGCCACGAGATCGAGGTAACACCGGATGATGTCCTCGTGAAAGACGGAAAGCGGGCCATACGCCGGGTGAGAACTGGCCATGCGCCCAGCCGTGACAGCAAGGACGTTGGTGCAGCTGTATTTGTACTAGCGGCCCAAGCGGAGTTCCCGGGTGCTGAGCTGGAACTGGTCTACCTAGCTGATGCTGAAATCAAGCCATTGAAACTCAGTCCCAAAGAGTTGAGCAATCGCCAAGAAAAATTGGGCGAGATTTTCCGCGGTATCCGAGGCGGCCAGTTCCCAACAAATACTTCGGACGCCACTTGCCCGAACTGCCCGGCCTTTTTCGTGTGTGGCGCAGCCCCCTATGGAACCCTCTTAAAACAATTCTGAAAAAAGTTTACCGGCGGCAGTCGCTGGGTCCGATTAGAGAGTTGAAGGCAGAACAAACTCTGTCGCAACACTTTCGAGGACCATATGAAAAACTCTCCGTTTGACGACGTTGGTGACGCGATCCGTGAGGATCGTCCACTGCGAGAGGCCGACGCCTATCGCATCCGCTTCGGCTTGGAAGGACTGACCTTCCGCAACATCGACGTGCCTGACCCGGTACCCACCGGCCGGCAAATCCTGGACAGCGCGGGGCTCGATCGCCGAAGCGACTATCTACTCTATGCACTTCTCGCCTCGGGCGATTTTGAGGACGTTCGTCTCGACGAGACAGTGGATCTGCGAGGCAAGGGTGCTGAGCGCTTCATTGCGTTCAAGTCCGACCGCGACTTCAAGTTCTCCTTGAACGATCGCCAGATGGCCTGGGGTCACCCGGAGCTGCTGGGCCGCGTCTTGTATGACCTAGCCGAAGCCTCGCCCGAAGAGGCCATCTTCCTGGAAGTACGGGGCGGCGAAGACATCCTCATCGAGCCGGATGACAGGATCAATCTCGACAACCCTGGCATTGAGCGGTTTATCACCGCCAGCAAGCCGCAAAAGAGCTACGTCATCGTGGTCAATGCTGTCGGGGAGATTGTGCCTGACAAGCATGTCACCTTCGAGCAGGTGGTCAAGTTGTCCCATCCAAACGCGCCGGCAGAGACCAACGTCAAGTTCTCGATGACATACCGCAATGCTGCCTCGCACCCCCGCGCTGGTGAACTCGCTGAGGGTGGCTCCGTTGAAGTCAAAAAACAGGGGACAATTTTCAATGTCACACGCACTGTTCAGTCTTAATGCCGATCTGGCCCGGTTGCGTACGGAGGGCTACTTCGTTCGCATTCAGGGGAGTCTCCTAGTCATGCTGGAAGTGCCCTATGTCGACGCTCAATGTCGTGTGCGTACCGGCACGCTGGTGTCCAACCTTGACTTGGCTGGGGATCGGACGCGCAAACCAGAGACACACGTAATCCACTGGGACGGCGACTTCCCCTGCAGCGCGAATGGAACGCCCTTGCCAGGCATTTCCCATGCGTCGCCCAACACCGACCTCGGTTACGGGCTCACCGCAAGGCACAGCTTTTCCAGTAAACCCAATCCGGATGGCTACCCGGACTATTACACTAAGATGGCTACCTACGCGACCATCTTGGCCGGCCCTGCGGCCGTCCTGCAGCCCGGAGTCAGCCCACGGCTGATCCGTGGTGCTGACGATGAGAATGAGCCCAGCGTCTTCAACTATCTCGATACAGCATCCAGCCGGGTAGGCCTGGGCGCGCTATCTAGCAAGCTGGAAGGTGAGGTGGTGGGCATCCTCGGCGCTGGTGGTACCGGTGGGTACATCCTCGATCTGGTCGCGAAAACGCCGGTGAGGGAAATCCGGATCTTCGACGATGACGATTTTCTTTCCCACAACGCGTTCCGCGCGCCCGGGGCTCCATCGCTCGAGGAGTTGCGGGACGCCCCCAAAAAGGTGCACTACCTGAAGGGCATCTATGAACGGATGCATCGCGGGATCGTGGCTCACCCCGTGAAGATGAAAACGGAGACGCTGGGGCTGCTTGACGGCATCACATTTGCGTTCATCAGCATGGACGCGGGTGAGGAAAAGCGGGCCGTGGTGGCGAAACTCGAAGCACTTGGTGTGCCATTCATCGACGTCGGGATGGGGCTTGAACTTAGCAACGGTAGCTTGGGCGGCATTCTGCGGGTGACAACGAGCACGCCGGCGAAACGCGAGCATGTCCACGCAGGGCGAATTTCTTTCGCTGGTGGCGGAGGTCAGGACGTGTACGCATCCAATATCCAGGTGGCCGACCTTAACGCCTTGAATGCTTGTCTCGCAGTCGTGAAGTGGAAAAAGCTATGCGGATTCTATCGAGACCTAGAGAGCGAACATCACAGCACGTACACGACCGATGGGAGCATGCTGCTCAACGGAGATCAAACATGATTCGCTATCAGACTCTGGAACATCGTTTTGTGCGAAATGTTCCACGCGAGTTGGAGCCAGGCATCTTGTATATCTCGATGGACTATGCAACCGCAGTGCACTCATGCTGCTGCGGTTGCGGGGACCGCGTGGTGACCCCATTCACCCCGACCGACTGGCGAATGACGTTCGATGGAGAGTCCATCTCGCTCCAGCCCTCCGTAGGCAACTGGAATCAGAAATGTCGGTCGCATTACATCATTCAGCGAGGACGTGTTTTAGAGTCGGGACCTTGGTCGCAAGGCCAGATAGAGGCGGAACGCTTACGCGACAAAAAAGCCAAAGCAGCACATTACCGTGTCTTGAATGAATCATGTACTGAGTTGTCGAATGCTATTCCTCCCCGAGAACAGTGTTCTCCTGCCCAGTCAATTAGTATCTGGGCTCGACTTAAAGCATGGCTTCAACGCTGACTGTAGATTTAGAGCGATAAGCTTACAATCAGTTTCGAAAGTGCCGAGGGGTATCGTTTAACATTGATTCGGATTAGCCGGTGAATTTCATCCTCTGCTTGAACCGATATGGGAGCACTCCAATCTTGAAGAGCTTACAGCGATGAGACTTATGTAGCATCGCTGTAGCTATTCTTTGGTCTGTACTTGGAAGAAATTCGGGTCGAGGAAAAGGCACTGGTTAGTGCGCTCGTACAGGAGCTGGCTGATCAAGAAAAACAGGTGAGGACTATCGCGTTAGCCCTCTGTTAAACATCACATCGCTCTGCTCGATGGTCCAGTCCATCCCGGCGGCATGTAGCCAGGTATCGAGCGATTGCTGTGCGGGCAATAGATTGCCGAGGCCATGCCAAGGCGTTTGACCGACGTAGGCCATGGTGTCAATAAGGTGAGCCATAGAATATCTCCAATGAAAAAGGGGCTGTTTAAGCAGCCCCGGTTGAGTGTCATGACGATGATATATAGCTGAGATCCTTTTCATTCCGAGCCAAGCTGTGACCCATTCGGCAATTGTGAGCATCAACTGGTAGTACGATATGCGCTTCTGTTTTTTTTAATCTTGGAGGCGTGGTGCTACAGGCAATCCTCAGCAGCAAAGCGGGCCGTATTGGGTTGGAAGGCGAGTCGTTACGTTGGCGCGATGTATTCCAGCGTAGTGAAGATCTGCTTACCGCCACATTTTTTGGCCGCGTTCCCTATCTCTCTAGTAAGGCTCTTTCTGCGTTATTGGCGTTTATGGTTGGGCGGTCAGTTGAGCTGTCCAATTTTGACGAGCTGGAATTATGGCCGTATTTAGAGAACCCCAGTAAAAATAAAGTTGAGCCTGATGTCGTTCTGCATTTCGAACGAGAGCTGTTTGTCATCGAAGTGAAGCCTCCGTTTGGCGGTAGACAGTCTCGTAAACAGTGGCTGGATCAGATTGATGCGGTGCAGCGTGAACAGGCGTATGCCGAGTACAAGAAGGTCTACTTCATCGCGTTAGGCAATGTGGTGCCAACGGTGCTTGAACAATCCGCGTTACCTGAACGGTTTGAGTCCATGGCTGCCTGCGAATGGGAGTCTCTCCGTCACTGGCTTCGGCAGAGTTCGCACTTTTCGACACGCCAAGATAAAGCGATCCTGCGCGATTGGCAGAATGCATTCGAGTTGTACGGCATGGCGCCAATGATCCCGGACTGGCAGCCTATGGTGGATATGTCCAAGTCTATTGACCCCGCTGCAGGTCTCAAACAACTTCAATATTGGCGCGAATACGGAGATAACGGATGGACATAACCCAAGCACAGTCCCTGGTCACCCAAGTCAGGCATGCTCACCACCTGATAGAAGGCTTCTATGAACGGATCCTGCCACAACTGGAAAAGTTGGCCGGTGAAGCTGCTGACGCCAATTTTCGTTACTGGGGGAGCGCGGAGGGGGATGGCGTAGGCAGGGCGACATCCAAGCCTTCAGCTCGTGCTCCCTGGAGTTTCTTGCCGCTCTTTCGGTCTTATTACTGCTATCAACGTGGTCGTGGGTCTGATAATGCTCAGAAAGGAGATATCGCACTCTATTTTCGCTTGAATATTGATGATGCATTCATCGAGGCTACGCCAGAAGCAACGGATTACGACCCTCACACTGGCAGTTCTTCGCTGGAAGTACATTTGTACCGTTTTACTAAGGATGCGTTGTACAGCTGGGATGCGATCGAGGGTAATCACCCCTGGGCTAACCATGACGCTTGGACCGGCCAAGCGCAGGAATACCCAGAGGTCGAGTGTTGCAGTAAACGCGTTGCGTTAGAAACAGCGATCACGGCGCCGGGCCAACTCCATGATTGGATCTCCAACCAATTGGCGCTCGTCTCGCGGTAATAAGGGGGCCACTCTTCTTGGTGGCCCATTAGTCAGGCACTCATGAAGCTATCGAGATCGTCCTCACTTGCAATGATGAGTGCTTCATTAACTCCATACGCTCTGGCCAGTTCGACGCTAGCCAGTAGGAGTTGTTGGTTGGTCTGTATATTGAATGCGGCCTTTGTCAAATCACCCAGTGCGTCAAACTCAGCCATAATGCGTGCCAAAGCCTGTTGCTCAATCTCGCTTAACCGGCTAATAAGGGCTTCTTTTTTGTGATTCATTTCAGCGATCATTTTGTCGCTCATACTTTTGGCAACAGTGACCAGCATCTTTCCTGAGATTGAACCGATAAGAGCGCCGAGCACTGGGATAGGGATGACTGCTTGGCCAGCTACTGTCATTGCGCCTACAACAGCTGCTTCTGCACACACAATCATACCCAGATCGGTGAACTGCTCGATATCAATTTCCCCCCTTTGTAGCGACAGGGTTAGACTTCCAACACCTTTGGCCGCTGTGACCAGAGCGCTGGCAAAAGGAGCTCCCATTCCGGCAAAGTTTGTCAGCGTGTAGATTGCTCCCGCAGACACTCCTCCGATTAGAGCACCATTGGCCGTACCCATACCAAGCTCTTGCCAATCGTTCTTTGTGAGCTCCCCCTTGAAAATATTCCTTCCTTCACGGTATTTCTTGTAGATCCCTGTACCCAAAGTCACCACGCCAGCTACTGCGGCTCCTATCATTGCAGCATTCGCCGCGCCTTGGAGTGATGGCCGGTGGTCATCAATAATCTCGGTTTTCTTTTGCTGATTTTGATCCGCAAGTTCCTGATCATACTTATCCAGCGTGTCATCAATCCGCCCTAGTTGCACGTCATGGTAATCGGATACTCCAGGGCGGACTAGATCATCAAACGAGCGTCCAGTAGCCTGCTCCATGGCCACGACTTTTTCTTGGATTGCCCTGATAGATTTTTCATTCAAGTCATCAACTGACTTGCCATCCAGAACATCACGAATAGTTTTCCAGTGGTCTTTTGGTATGTGGTAAATCTCATCCGTGCGGCCAAATTCTGGGTACTTGTCGAGATGCCTGAGGATATGTTCGAGGTTGTCTTTGGCGCCGTTTATGAATTTCGACTGTACAGCAATGTTATCAGCCATGTAGTCCACAGGGGCTGTGCGACCAACCCCCTCGAACGTAGCCTTAAGCAATGACTCGTCTTGCAGTCGTTCCTCAATAGCTTGGCGAGCATTGCGCACCCCCACCTCGACCTGCTCGGCAATTTCACCATGCTTAGTGGACATCGAACCAAGAATGCCACTGGGATTGGCAATGAAATCACGTACCTTCTGCATCTGATCATTAGCCACTTCAAAAGCAATGTCCTGTGCGCTAAGTTGGACATTCATGGCTTGTTCGTTCATCTGATTGAGTTGATCAACAGCAATACCGATGATTTGATCCTTCACTGGTTCAGCATGCTTCACTACCATTACTTAACCTTTTTATTGATTAGCTGAGACAGCGAGTTGATGTGATTGATCAGGGAGGCCAATTGTTGTTTTTGGCCAGGAGCAAAGTCTTTGTAGTCGTGAGGGGCAGTCTTGCTTAGCACGTCGATAATGCTTTCCGTACCGTGATAATGCTCTGAGGTAAGCGAAACCATTTTTTTAACTGTGGTCTGGACAACATTGAGCTCACTACATTGTGCAAGTAGTTTACGCTCTTCGCTTCGAGTATCTTCGATAATCTTGCTGTTTTTGTTACGAGCGAGTAACGCGCCGCCAGCAATGCCAGCCGCACCTATCCCCACCCCAGTGGCCCAGCAAGTGCCAGCAGTGCTCCGCCAGCAGACATACCACCACCACCTGCTGCAAGGGCGCCACCTCCCAACCAAGCCAGAGCCGCGTTAGTTGCCGCCGCACCGCTTAGCGTTGCGATAGCAGTTCCTGTAGATGCTGTACCAAATGTAGTTGCCACGGCCAAAGCAGCTGTGGGTGCAAATGCTGCGAAGCCAGCACCTGCTGCAATCCCAACAGCGGCAGTACCCTTACCAACATGTGATTTGTTATATTCCATCTCAAGCTTTTCGACGACATCATCAAACTCAACGATTTCAGCTTTAAATTCTGTGAATGATTTATCGAATTCGATGGGAGTATTCTTCATTCTGTTGATATAACTCTCTACTCGAGTCATCAACTCTTTACTGCATTTGGCACGCCACTCATAGAGAGAAGTGATCTCTCGCTGGGCCAGCACAACGTAGGCTTTGCAGCGCTTTTCAGCAGTTTCAAGATCTTGCAGTGCTTTTTTCCGCTCAGCGTTTAGGAACATGTAATCACCATTGTTATTAACCATTGTTAAAGCCGTCCAACTTACCCAGTCGACACTCATATCCAGATTATTGAATCTCATTCGGTAATAGGGTGCGAAACATCACATTCCCACCATTCTCAGTGCAATCTGAATCCAAGATTCCTTGAAGGCTGTATCAGTTGGCTAACTGAATAGCCCCAGCTCCATAGCTCATGCTCCGTGACCTCCCCCCGCGAGAACGGGCTGTCGGTCTCTCCATGCGGCCAAAGGAGCGACGGCCTGCGGGTAATACCGCCAATATCTGCTCATCAGGTTTGGTCAGATAACCCAGCGCGCTCAGTAGTAGGGCCTGTTTGTCGGTATCAGCGTAATGCACCATCCCTATCCCATCGGTCCCCCACTCCTGGTACTGGATTCGACGGCCATTGCAGTTGTAATAGTTCCCCTGTCCATCGGTGATGGTCTCCCACTGCTCTCCCAGCGCTTTACCCAATGAGACATCCTGCTGATGCTCTGCTCCGTTGAAGATAAACGTGAGGTGGAAATGGAAACGCCGGTCTATACCGTATTCTATTTTCCAGATATACCCCACCAGATGTTTGAATTGCCGCAGTATTTCGCTCAGGTAATGACGCAAGTCATGGGTGGTGTTATTCACCGTTAATCGAGGGTAGTGAGCCTCTCGATACCCGATATCCAAACGAATGAATAATAGTTTGGCATGTTGAGAAAATAGACTGTTGATATAGGTTGCTATGCTATGCTGCGCTGATTGCGTTTCTCAACACGTCGTAAGTTGTTGAGCCGCTTACGGTGCGGCTGGCGCTTGGACGCGCTTAGGAAGGCTCCCAGAGCGTTATTGATCGCATCGGCCAGCTTATGGGTCGTCTGGCTATCGAGAGAGGGCATCCTAGCGAGGTGTAACTTGGGCACTGCTCGCATATGTGTCAGGAATAGCTCGATGGTAGGGTGGGCGGAGGATATCTCGGGGTGACAGTAGAAATAATCACGCATGGTCTCCAATACGCTAAAGAGACAAGTCGATAATGAGTGGTCTAGGCAATCTATATGCAACTCGCGGGCAGAGGTATATGCCACGATAACGACTGGGAAAGTCGTATGCTGGAGTTTGCGTGATAGGGGCAGGATATCCAAGAGTCTAACGGTATTAAACATGATGGCCTCGCTTAGGCAGAGTTATCCCTACGCTGTGTGATTGGCACACGCGTATAGAGGGGATGTAATTAGTAGGATGGCATTCGCTATGCAGGCTGCATGACCACCACGTTACGTGGTGTAGTGGTATACGGGAGTAGCATGAGGATACTGAGATATCCATGGTGTTGGGTGGTAATGCGTGGAGTACGTAGTGGGTATGGAAATACTGAGGTAGTGATAATGTATAGAAGTGATATTAAATAATATATAAACCCAAACTCGCTAAGCCTCGACATTCGTGCCAAGAATGAAAATAAAATATAAGAAGAAATAGCGTATTTGAACGAGTCATCAGCTATAAAACAGCTCGAACGATAACGGGAAGTTAAGGAGCCTGATGGCGACTAAAAATTAATAACTCAGGACTGGCTTCGAAGAATAAGCCAACTGTCTACGTCATGTTCAAACCAGCCTATAGATGACTGGCCTATCTTAAACGGTTTGGGGAATGTCTCGTCATAGCGAGGGGACTTGGGATTCATCCAGTCGTATATGGTGGAACGAGCCATGCCAATTTTAGCGATGAGGTCTTTGATGCGTAGGACTTTGATAGCAGTGCTCATGGTGTACTCCTGATGACGTGGTTCATGGTTGTTTCATCAGAAGGGTGAGCCAGTTAAAATAAACAGATTTCGATTGGTATGACTCTATCCACACTTTAATTCCAGTGCGTCCACAGCTATTAACTTACCCCCTAAAGCACGCGATCTGTCCTAGGAATAATTGTGGATGAAGAGATCGGATAACCCCCTGCTAAGCAATGGTCGTCCTTATCAAACCAGCCTAGACGGCTCTTAGATGCCGATAGATAGCAAAAAATGTGTTAGTGGTGTCTTTCCTTGGGAGGGGGGGACAATATCACATACCTTTTTACTGCAATTTTAGTGAATTTTCATTGCTTTTCGATTGGTTTTTATGTACATGGCTTATGAGATTTATCTACGTGGTAGTTAAGATATGAGTGATGATGAAATTAGATTTACTAGTATGAAGGATGTTGCGTTGGTACTTGATGAGGAATCTTCTTTCGAGCCGATAGCTCATGCTGTCATTGAGGAAAAAAATACTGAGGCCAAACAGGAAGGTAAGGAGGCATTAACTGATGATAGAGAATACAAGAGAAATAAACAGGAATTTGAAATAACTAACATGTTAAAACACAGCAATAACACAGTGTTTACTGTTAAATTCCCAAGATATGATCGAAGACAAATGGCACTAATTAAACGTGTGTTGTCTAGTTCCTATTCTCGCAATGTTATGACCAGTAATGACTATAATTAAAACAGAAAATATATTGTTGAATTTTTCAATGAGGTTAAAAATTCTAGACGTGTTCGAACAACATTTCGAAGCGAAGTGGAACGGCTTTTACGTCGCAGCATCCCGGAAGACATATCGCAGTCAGATTATATTGAGTTAATCAATGCGTTATGTGAAAATTATTTAATAGAAGAACATGATATTAGCCAGTTTGTTAATAATGAAAATAGAAAAGCTAACTTTGTCTGGACAATGCTAAGAGTGATTCGAACCCGAAATATTTCCAGTGATGCAAACGAGAGAGATATACTTGCCCGTATAAAACAAGAAAGAGAATTTAATGCGTTTTTCAGGCGAATAGATTTACGTCAACAAGGTCCTATTGAATCATCTTTAAACGAGCGAAGTGATCCGAGTGAACTAAAAAATGGTGCAGCATCAATTACGGATATAGTTGAAAGCATAACAAGTCAGTTTGATGGATTGCTGTGGGATGTTGAAAGGCAAAAAACATTATTATCTGCAATAAAAATAAAATGGGACATCATCAGCAATGATAAAAGAATGGTGAAGTGGATTGAAAGCAATAGAACTATATTAGAATGGGCTTGGCGCTATATCGTCATTCATTTCTTTAATGGACGAGCCCCAGTGTGGGCCGTAGATGTAGGTGAAAATAATTATGATTAAGCGATCATAACAACTTTTGATGTAATTGATGATAACGCCAAAGAGCTTCTGCTTGATAAAGTAAAACTGTATGGCCGACAATATAAAGCCAGGCCCAATCTAAAAAACAAATCATCATCGTATTATTTATCCGAAGATGCTAGAAATAAATTAACTTTACTATCCGAAAGGCTAGGAAAAAACAAAAGTGAAACCATTGAGTTTTTTATTATTACTGCGCTTGAGCAAGAATTTAATTGAAAAGTAGAATTCAACGTAACGTTCAATAACCAATGCCAGCTATCGGCTGGGTGTATAGATCTAGTTATCACCTGACACCGGCCTCAAACCGGTGTCTTGCTTACGCTACGTTATCGCGTACTTCCTTCGGTATCAATTTCAGCCCCTTCTTGAACATGCTGTAGGGCGTCTGCCCTTCCATCATTCTGCCCTGAAGAGGCCGCTTGGTGTTGTACTGCTCCAGATAGCTATCCAGGTCTGCCTGCATCTGCTCCACCGACTCATACCAGGTTGTTCGCTCTTTGATGCGGAAGTGTTCATCAAGCAGGGTGCGATGCAGCCGTTCGATAAAGCCGTTGCTCTGTAGCCTGCGTACTTTGGTTGTCCGGTGTTCAATCCCCTCCAGTTGCAGGAACAACTCATAGGGTAGCCGTTCACCGAGAGTGGCTTGACAGGAAAAAGAGACGATCATCTCTTGATCCTCCTTTGCCTGTTGCTTGATCCCGCCCGTGTTGCATGCCCGCTGACATGACCAAGAAACAGTCGACACCGGCAGTGCCACCATTGACTCTCGAGCAGGCCCACGAGTTGATACATAAGCTGCTGGACCCTATCACCGAGTTGGAGGGCCGCCTCAACCAGCACAGCGGCAACTCCTCCAAGCCGCCCTCCAGTGATGGTCCTGACAGCACACCACCGGCCAGGCCGCGTCCGGCTTCCGGTAAAAAACGTGGGGCCCAACCTGGCCACAAGGGGCAACGGCGTGAGCGTCATTCGCACGATGCTCGTCTGTCCGTGGAGGCTTATTACCCGGCACCGGAGTGCCCCTGCTGTGGGGGCAAGGTGCTGGCTCATGACAAACCCTATCGAGCGCATCAGGTGTTTGACTTGCCAGAGGTAAGCTACTTCGTTACCGAACACCAACTGTTTCGTGCCACCTGTACCTGGTGCATTCACACCGTAGATGCGGCGCTGCCTGACGCGGTCAGCGACATCCAGATGGGCCCGAACCTACTCAGTTATATCACTCTGCAAAGTGGTCAGTTCCATCAGAGCGTTACCCAGATACAGCAGCAGTTGAAGCAACACTTTTGTCTGGGTTTTAGTCGCAGGGCTATCAGCGAAGCACAAGGGCGGGTCAGTGCCATGCTGACGCCTACTCACCAGGCCATCAAGCAGCAGGTCCAGTCGGCCTCACTCATCCATGCCGACGAGACCCGTCATCAACGGGGTGGCGAGCGGCGCGGGATGTGGATGGCACTGAGCAAAATTGCGGTCTGCTTCATGACCGCTTACGGCCCTGGTATCGACGCTGCCAAGCGCCTGCTGGGGTCGGAGCTGGCCGGCGTACTGGTGACGGACCAGTATGCAGGCTACCGATTTGTCGGCGCGAGTCAGCGCCAGCTTTGTTGGGCGTATGTGCTGCGCCATGTGGCCTCCATAGCCCAAAGTGGTGAGCAGGTTAATCAGTCCGTTGGAGCCAGGTTGGTGCTGCTGGCCAACAGTGTCTTTCGGGTTCGCCATCGCTATGAGCATGGCTCCTTGAGCAAGGATCGCTATCTGCACCGGCTCGGGCGCTATCGAGGGAGTTGGTTAAAGACGTTAGAGCAAGGAGCCATGCTGTGCTCAAAGCTCTATCGGGGGCGTTGCGAGTGGCTCATCAAGGATGACGAGATGCTGTGGCGGTTTATGAATGATGACGATATTCCGCTGACGAATAATGAGGCAGAGCGAGCGCTGCGTGGCTATGTGCTGTGGCGCAAAGGGAGCTACGGCGTGTGTTCACATCGCGGGGAGCTGTTTCGTCAGCGCATCCTGGCGTTGGTGGAGACGGCCAAACGCCAGGGGCGTTGTCCCCAGGAGTGGCTGCGCGCCATCGTCCGAGCCTGCATAGATAAAACGGATTACCCCATCCCAGCCGAATTGTGTGCGTCAAGCTCCTGCCGGTGAACGGTTACCTCATAGGGATGATGGTCAGGTCGCCCGCAGAACTCGCGCCCGTTGTCCGACAGGATGGTATAGACCCGTACCTCATGGGCTTCGAAGAACGGCAGCACCGTTTCATTGAGTACATGAACCGAGGTCACCGATAGCTTGCTGGTGTAGAGTCGCCCCCAGGCGTGGCGGCTCTAGCAGTCCAGCACGGTTTGCAGATAGACCTTGCCAACCCCCTCAGAAGCTGTTTGAGCATTGGTTTAGCAAGGTGTGCTCATCGGCGAGAAAAAGCTAAAAAAAGAACATAGAAGGAAGCTGCCCTGATGGCCGCTTCCTTCTTATTTGCTTGGTAGATCACCAGCCACAAACTCAGTCCACGCATCCATCATAGGGCGCCGCAGATCGAGCAAATCAGTACGGTGGTATGCAGCTTCTACCTTGTTTTGAACTGTGTGAGCTAAAGCTCGTTCAGCGAGATCCCGCGCATAGCCTTGCTCGCTGCACCAGTCCCGAAAGCTCGAACGAAAGCCATGAGCAGTTGCCATTCGACCAGGAGTACAACTCTCCGCTTTAGCTCTTCTCAGAAACATAGTCAGCACAGTGTCTGAGAGTGGTACTTGGTCTCGGGGCGAAGGGAATACTAATTCGTCATGTAATCCCCTTAACCCCTTCAGGATCTCAACGGCACGCAGAGATAACGGAACACGATGTTGTTGCTTGGCCTTCATACGTTCGGCAGGCAAGGTCCAGACCTTTGCCTCCAGATCTACTTCAGACCATTTCATTGCTCGGACTTCACCAGAGCGGCAAGCTGTCAGGATCAAGAACTCCAACATCGAGCGGGTTACATCGTATCGTTGTGCTGTTCTCAGATGTTGCTGAACAAAAGCAGGTATATCACGCCAGGGCATAGCTGGCTGGTGTTCAACCCTCACTGATTTGCTGGGTTGGGCCGGTAGTAAGTGACTCACCACATCCACCGGGTTTGCAGAGGTATAGCCGTGAGCCCATGCCCAAGCCATTACTGCGTGTAGGCGTTGCTTAACACGGCTTGCAGTTTCCGGGATCGTCAGCCATATCGGTTGCAGGACTGAAGCGATATGAGCTGGAGTTATCGCATCAATGGAGATAGCGCCAATGGTAGGAAAGGCATATTGCTCCAATGTGGTGATCCATTGTTTACCGTGTTTGGGGTTCTTCCAACCTGGTAACAAGCTTTCGTAGACCAATCTGGCAGATGCTTCCAACGTCGGGATTTTCGGCTTGTTCTGCTCCTGCAGCCGGACCTCTAGCGGATCCAGATTATTCGCCAGCTGTTCCCGCATTGCCTGTGCGTCTCGAGCTGCGTCAGCGATGGAGATCTCTGGATAAGTGCCGAGACCTGCGTTACGCCGTTTCTTCGTCAGTGGGCTGACATAGCGGAATACCCACTTGCCTCTACCCTTGGCAGTAGAAGGGTGTAGCGTCAACCCGGTGACACCACCATGAGCAAGGGGTTTATCTTCAGGCTTGATGCTACGAGCTTTGGTATCGGTGAGGATTGCCATCGGGTAACCTCCTTGAGAATTGAATGTGCCACTCAGTATGCCACCGCGTGTGCGCAGTGGTAATATGTGATTGGGATAGATTGGACAGTATTTGTTTCTAACATACTGATAGTAAATGGCTTACTGGATTGGTGTGGAGTTAGTTGGACTTGATTGCGGCGGGCACCTCCTCCGCCATTTATTGAAGCCAAAAAGGCCACCCAAGGGGTGGCCTTTTTGCATTGGATGTTTTTGTACTTGGGTGGTCAGCCATTATTGCGATGACCAATCTCGATAACTGCACAGGCGATAGCCTCGCTCGGCGATGAGGGCTGGCAGGGCCGGGTCGGTGAGGATGGCGAGCTCGGTGAGCCTGGGCTGGTGATACGTGCTGCGCTGCACCTCGAGATCGATAAAGGCGGGGTGGCACATGATCTCCAGGGAATCGGCCCCCTGTTCATTGGCGTCGTCGAGCAGTTGCAACAGTAGCTCCCGGGTGAGCGACTCACCGTAGAAGCGGCTGTCAAAACGCTGGCAACTGAGCTCATGGTTGACGGTCAGGCCGTGACGGCGCACCTCCTCCCGATCGATGCGCATCGCAATGCCCTGCTGACGGGCAAAGTCCTCCACCAGGGGATAGAGGCTCGGCAGCATATGCACATGGTGATGGCTGTCGATGTGGCTGGGTGAGCGGCCAAACAGGGTGATGAAGCGGTCGAACTGCTGCCTTAACTCTGCCAGGATTTCCCTTGCGACCAGCAGGCCATCCTCGCTTTTTTGCCAGATGCTCTTGTCCAGTAACCCCTGGGCATTGACCAGACAGGGCAGGGGGGAGAGTGGTTTGCCCCAACTGAGTACGAAGTGCAAGCCGATGGGCAAGTCCGGGAAGCGCTTGGCCAGCCAGGCCGCATGTTCTATGGCCGGAGAGTTGACCATGGCGGTGGTCGAGCTGACCACCCCATGTTCGAAGGCTTCCACTATGCCGTAGCTCTGGGCAGGGCAGAGACCAAAGTCGTCGGCGTTGATAATCAATCTTTTATGCATCTCTATCTCCTGTATTGCCCCGCCGATGATCAACGGGGCCCAGTGTTCTCAGGCGAGATCCGCAATGGCGGCGGCAAACTTGGGCAGGTGCTCGCGGTGGGCCAGCAGCAGCTCCTGGGCAACGATTTTTGCCTCGTTGTCCGAGTGGATCAACGGATTGAGGTTCATGGCCAGCAGCAAGTCATCGAAGGAGCCGCTCAAGGCAGCCTGGGAGGCGGCAATCTCGAAGCTCTTGATGAGGTGAATGAGCCCGTTGACCTTGTCGTCGAAGCGGGTGAGGCGCGGGTGGGGAATGGCACCATCACGGCCCACCAGGCAAGTCATCTCGACGGTCCAGTCGGCCGGAATGTTGGTGACATGGCCATGGTGGGGAATTATCACATACTGTTCGCTGCGCTTGTCGTTATGGATGGCGCTGATCACCTCGCAGGCCGCATCCGAGTAGTAGGCGCCGCCGCGCAGCTCCAGCTCCTTGGGCTTCTCGTTGAGCTCAGGGTTCTGGTAGAGCTCAAACAGCGTCTTCTCCACTTTTTGTACCACCTGGGCCCGGGCGCCGCCCTTGTAGAATTCGCCCATCTCGATCCCCAGCATCTCTTTCTCTTTGAAGTAGTAACGCAGGTAGGAGCAGGGCAGCAGGCGCAGTCCGCGCATCAGGCTCGCATCGAAGGGCAGATCGAAGATGTTCTTGACCGAGCTGGAGCTGGTGAGGCTGCCGTCTATCACTCCCTCAAGCAGTTCATCGAAGCGCGATACCCCATTGACCAGCACGTCGCCGATGAACACCAGGTGATTGAGGCCGAAGATGTCGATGGAGAGGGCGTCCTCTGCGCTGACCTTGAGGGCGTCGCGCACAAACATCTGCATGCCGACCGGAATGTTGCACACCCCGATGAAGCGGCGGAACTGGGTGTGGCGATGCACGGCTTCGGTCACCATGCCGGCCGGATTGGTGAAGTTGATGAGCCAGGCATCCGGGCAGATCTCCTCGACGTCCCTGATGATGTCGAAGATGACGGGGATGGTGCGCAGCCCCTTGAACAGGCCGCCCGCGCCATTGGTCTCCTGACCCAGCAGGCCGTGGCTGAGGGGAATGCGCTCATCTTTTTCCCGGGCTTGCAGCTGGCCGACCCGCAGCTGGGTGGTGACGAAGCTGGCACCTTGCAGGGCGGCGCGGCGATCCAGGGTCTTGTGCAGCGTCATGGGGATGCCGGCTTTGCTGATCATGCGCTGGCAGAGGTCGAAAATGATGTCCAGTTTCCCCTGGCCTTCGGGGACATCGACCAGCCACAGCTCGTCGATGGGCAGCTCGGCGTAGCGCTTGATGAAGCCATCGACCAGCTCCGGGGTGTAGCTGCTTCCGCCACCTATGGTGACCACTTTAAGCGTCTTGTTCATAAACACCTCTTTCATCATTTTCAAATTGGGTTGAATAAGGGGCCGCCCTGCATCTGGGGTGCAGTGGGCCGCAGCCACCTGTGACAGGGGCCGGTCAATCTGGGACAGCTGTTTTACAACGCGCTGTTTTTAAATAAAAATATGGTTAGCCCATCTCAGACTGGGGTCTCAAATTTCGGATAGAGATATTTGCGGTAACTGCCCGGGGTGAAGGAGGTCAGCTTCTTGAAGTTTTTGATAAAGAGGCTGACATCGTTGTAGCCGGTCTCGAAGGCAATGTCGGCCACGGAGTCGTTGGTGACTTCCAGCTGCATCTTGGCGTAGTTGACCCGGATCTCGTTGATGATCTGCATCGGCGTCTTGTTGTAGTAACGCCGGGTGGCACGGGTCAGGTACTCCTGGCTCTTGCCGGAGAGATGGATCAGATTGGCCAGGGCATCTTCGGCAAACAGCGGGCGATCGTGCATGCGCTCAACCGCCTCATGGAGCCAGAGCGGCAGATCCTCGCTGGCCGAGGCGTCCTTATGGTGGCGCAGCCGGTTCATCACCGAATAGGTCACCCCTTCGAGAAATTCGGTCAGCGCCTCTTCCCGAAAACCGGGGGAGACCAGTACCGACTCGATATAACTCAGAAATTCATGCTTGAGCGGATAGGCTTGGGACGCCACGAAGTGCTCAGGCAGCAGGTATTTGAAGTGCTCGTCAAAGTAGTGGCGGCTGATCCCGACGTTGAAAATCCGGGTGGTGCCGAACTCGTAGAAGCTCTGATGGGATGAGCCCAGCGGAATGAACACCAGATCGCCGCGCTCGAGCAGTACCCGCTTGCCGTTGACCTCCTGGTAGTAACGGCCGGTCAACACCAGGGTGAACTCGTAATAGTCGTGCTGATGCAACCCGGTTCCGCTCACCTGCTTGTTGTAGATGAACATGTGGAAGGGTCTGTTATTGAACAGCTCGTTTTCCCGGATGGTCTTGACGCTCATTATTCGCCCCTTATGACTGGCCGATGCCGCTGTTACTTGCCGAGCAGCTTTTCATGCACATCGATGAGTTCGTTGATGAGCTCCCGCGCCAGCATGGAAGTCATCAGGTGATCCTGGGCATGCACCAGCACTAGCGTGACCGGGATCTTGCCCTCGCCCTGATCGCTCTCAATCAGCTGGGTCTGCACCAGGTGGGCGGCGTTGAGGGCCTCGCGGGATTGGGTCATCAGCAGGCGGGCGGCGGCCATGTCGCCCTCCTTGGCCTTCTTCAGGGCGCTGTAGGCCAGGCTGCGTGCCTGCCCCGAGTTGATGATGAGCCCCATCACCACCTCTTCCATGTCATCGCACGTCGTGGTCTCTGCCTCTATGTGGTCCATATCGAACATCTCTTTATCCCCTTGATTACGGCTAGTTGATTGAAAGCGGTTTAATTGAATCTCACTTAATTGAAACCATGATTGCGTGCCACCTCGGCGAACCAATAGCCACTCTTCTTGATGGTGCGGGTCTGGCTGTCAAGATCCAGCCGGACCAGGCCATAGCGATTCTTGTAGGCATTGAGCCAGGACCAGTTATCGATGAAGGTCCAGAGGTGATACCCGCAGCAGGCGCTGCCCTCTTGCAGGCCGCGATGCAGCCACTCGAGGTGACCACGAATAAAGTCGATGCGATAATCATCCTCTACCCGTCCCTCCGGGCCGATGAAGCGCTCTTCCCCCTCGACCCCCATGCCGTTCTCCGAGATGTAGCAGCGGGGGTTGCCATAGCCAAGGCGCAGCTCGGTGAGGATGTCGTAGACCCCTTTCTCATAGATCTCCCAGCCCCGGTGCGGGTTCATCTTGCGACCCGGCATCTGGTAGAAATCGAACAGATCTTCGGGGGTGTGCGGTGCCCCTGCGCAGGGCTGATCCTTGGCCTTGACTCGCCGTGGCTGGTAGTAGTTGATGCCCAGCCAATCCACTCGCCCGGCACTGAGTAGCGCCTTGTCACCGGCTTCCACCTCTGGCAGCAAATCATGCTGGCGCAGCAGGTCGATCAGCTCGGGGTCATAGCTCCCCTTCAGGGCGGGATCGAGGAAACTCTTGTTGAGCAGCAAGTCGGCCCAGCGCGCCGCCTGGCTGTCTGCCGCCGAATCGGATCTGGGGTAGGTGGGGCTCAGGTTGAGAATGATGCCAATCTCGCCACTGGCATGGGTATCGCGAAAGGCCTTGACCGCACCGGCATGGGCCAGAGCGGTGTGATAGGCGACAGTGACGGCGCGGCGAAAATCCACCACACAGGGGTAGTGGAAGTGGCCGAGATAGCCGCACTCGACCGGCACTATGGGTTCGTTGAAGGTAAACCAGTGCTTGATGCGCGAGCCAAACAGCTCGAAACAGATGCTGGCGTAACGCACATAGGCCGCCACCACGTCCCGGCTCTCCCAACCGCCCTGCTCCTGCATGCACAGCGGCATGTCGAAGTGGTAGAGATTGATGAAGGGGGTGATCCCCTCGGCCAGCAGGCGATCAAAGACCGCATGGTAGAAAGCGACCGCCTGCTGATTGACCTCGCCCGTCCCGTCCGGGATCAGCCGGGACCAGGAGATGGAGGTACGAAAACTGTTGTGATTGAGCTGCTTGAGCAGTGCGATATCGCTCTCGAAGCGATCATAGAAGGTCGAGGCTTGCGCCGGGCCTATGCCCTGATGGAAGCGCGTCGGCTCAAGGGTGTGCCAGTAATCGAAGATGTTGTCGGACTTGCCATCTCGGCTGGAGGCTCCCTCCGCTTGGGGCGCCGAACTGGCACTGCCCCACCAAAAATCATCCGCAAAGCGATACATCATCATCTTCTCCTTCGGCTTGAAGAGGGAGGAGTCAGGCTCCTCCCGGGAGTGTCATCAGAATTTCAGGGCCAGGGCGATATCCTCTTCGCTCTCCTGTTCTTCCTCGATAACGGCCTGGGCCTTGTTGGCAATCAGCACGAAGGGGACATACATCAGGGTGGCTATCCCTAAGTTGAATATCGCCAGCAGGGCTGCGGCTATGCTGCCGTTGGTGTTGAAGAAGGCCCCCAATCCGGCTGGCATGGTCCAGGGCGCCATGTTGGTGATGGGCGGGATAAAGCCGGTGTTGTAGGCAAACAGGGTGATGGTCGCCAGCACCGGCTGCACCATCACGAAGGGGATAAGCAACACAGGGTTCATGATGACCGGTAGACCAAACAGGATGGGCTCGTTGATCTGGAAGATGCCGGCGGGCAGACCCAGCTTGGCCACCTGACGGTAGTCATCGCGACGCGACACCATGAACACCGCCAGGATGAGGCCTAATGTTGCACCGGTGCCACCGAGGAAGATGTAGGAGTCGAGCATCGGCTTGGTCCAGACGTGGAAGGTCTTGCCGGCGGCGATAGCGGCTTCAACGGAGCCGTATTGGGTATAGAGGGCGACGTTTTCCAGGGTGAAGGGCACCAGAATGCCGTTCTCCAGTGCCGACAGCGCCAAAGAACCATGGACCCCGAAGAACCAGAGCAGCGGGGAGAAGAGCACATAGACCCAGCCGACCAGGCCACCCATGTTGGACAGGGGGGTGGAGATGGTGTCCATGATGATCTGGTGGAAGTTGGTGCCCTCTGTCTGGAGCAGGTAAGCGACTATCCCCATGATGGAGAGGATGATGAAGCCGGGGATCAGCGCCGAGAAGGAGCGCGCTACCGAGGTCGGCACGCTGTCAGGCAGGCGGATCACCCAGTTGCGGCGAATGACGAAAGCAAACATCTCGGCCGAGACGAGACCAATGATCATGCCGGAGATGATGTTGGCGCCACCTAGCCAGTTGGCACCGACCGCATAGGCCTCACCGACGCTGAAGGGGGTGACCGTCATGAAGGCGGCAACAGAGAGCAGACCGGCCGAGAGGGGATCAACCTTGCGCTCTTCTGCCATGGCATGGCCGATGAAGAAGGGTGCCATCAGGGACATGATCCCCAGGGTACCGTTGTAGACGCTGCCGCCAATGCTCTTGAAGCCGTCCAGGGTGGCTATAGTGGCGGGATCGAGTCGCACCCCCATGGAGTAGAAGAAGGATCCCTCCCCAAAACTCAGGAAGACATTGTTGATCAGGACGAACATGGCCCCGGCCAGGGTCAGGGGCATCAGTTTGATGAAGCCATTCTTGATGGCGTTGACATGAGGCTGCTTACCCAGCTTGACGGCAATGGGCAATATGGCCTTTTCCAGGGATGCGATCATGGTGCTCACGGTGTTCTCCTTACTGAGTGAGGCTCTTCTTGATGGATGCGACGGCGGCCTTGAGGACCCCTAACCCATCGACCTTGCCATAGAGCAGGGAGTCGATGACTTCGACCGGCTTGCCCGGCAACAGGGTCTGGATCTCAGACAGCATGTAGGCAATCTGCGGGCCCAGCAGCACCAGATCCGCATCCTGCCCCTTCTCGGCTGCCAGGGTTTCCGGGTAGGCATCTATCTCCACGGGCACATCATATTTCTCAGCCTGGGCCTTCATCTTCGAGACCAACAGTGACGTCGACATCCCGGCAGAGCAAAACAGGTAAATCCGTTTCTTTTCCATAACCACTACCTCACGATTAAAAACCAGTTGTATAGGGGGGGATGAAGCTGTCTCTTGCCGTCACAACCTATGGTTAACTAATCATCCCTCATTGACATCATTGTAATGACTTACAGATCCAACTGATATTTCGACCAGTTAAAAAATAGTTCCATATTGACCTGTCACTTTGGTGTCGTTCACGATTTCAAAGGATGGAAAAATAAGGAGTCAGATGGGTGGTTTTTCAGTGAGGCTTAAATGTTATAAAAACAGATATATTTCAATCATTTAGTTTTATTTTCGTCATTTCACCTGCTCAGGTTACGAAAGCAGTTAATAATCGGCTGTGGTTCACACTTTCACATTAATGGACTTAGCTTGATGTTGGTCACAAGGCCGACCTTGGGGAAGAGGTGGTAACTATACGCTGTTGTTGACCAGGCACTGAGCGCCAGATCCCCCTGTTGCGTTGGGGATCCTGAGTGACTGGTATGTTCTTGCCACCGATGACCATCGGATGTCAGCGCAACCCTCTGCTTCCTCCTCTTTATGGTTGACCCCGATACTGCCCATCCTGGTTGCGCCAAGGTCATGGGCGCGCAAGGCTCCTGGCCAGATCCGGCCATCAACCACCAGCGCAGAGGCGTTCATAAAAAAGCCCTGAGGAGCAGGGCTTTGAACTGTTGCTGAAACAGGGGCAACCCAGAGGGCAGCAACGGCTTCCCGTACCAGCAGGGCCAACTCGTCCTTGCACATTGCTCGAGTCCACGCCAGGCATAGGGATGTGAACGGCGTTGCGTGATGACCAGAGGTTAAAGATGGCAGTGTTCCAGCCACGATTAACGTGCCGCCGCGGGTCAGGGAAAGGAGAGGTACGCAGATCGGGCCGAGTGCCTGCTTGCTGCAGGCGGTGAAGCGGCTGGGAGAGCGGTTCTCTCCTCGTGGCCGACACCGTTGAAGCTGAATGCCTGGTCCATCAGCTGGCCTGCCTCAATGGAGGATGGCATCAGTCTGTTGAGGCAGGGGAAAAGCGGTGTCACTGAACGACCCAATCCCATCCCGCGTACATAGGCACCATTATGAGTCTGAGCGCGTTTGTGATGGCGGGATCTCAAGGGATGGCGCTGTGGAGTCCGGGGTGAAGGCATAAAAAAACCGACACCCGGAGGTGTCGGTTTTTATCTTGCCAAGGGCGCTGAGGCGGCTTAGCGCAGTATCATCTGCTCGCGGCCCGGGCCGACGGAGACCATGGGCACCGGCACACCCAGCAGGGCTTCGATGCGCAGCACATAGTGCTGGGCAGCCTTGGGCAGGTCTTCGAACTTGCGGATGTGGGAGATCTCTTCGCTCCAGGCTTCCATGGACTCGTACACCGGCTTCAGACCGGCGGTCTGCGGCCAGATCGGGTTCTCGGTGTTGGCGCCTTCGTAGGCCACGCAGATCTTCAAGTCCGGCATGCCGGAGAGGCAGTCCAGCTTGGTCAGGGCGATCTCGTTGGCGGCCTGGATCTCCAGACCCTGCTTGGTGGCGACCGCATCGAAGTAGCCGATGTCACGGGGACGGCCGGTGGTGGCGCCGAACTCGTTGGCAAACTTGCGGAACTCTTCCTGGTTCTCCATGGCGGTGATCAGGGTGCCGGTACCCACAGAGGTACTGAACGCCTTGGCCACGGCAATCACGCGCTCGGGGCGCAGGGCCGGCAGGCCGCCACCGATCCCGGCGTAGGCGCCGGAGACGTGGGAGGAGGTCACCCAGGGATACTCACCGTAGATCAGGTCACGGCCGGCGCCCAGCTGGGCTTCGAACAGCAGGGTGCCGTTCTGGGCCTGGATGGCCTTGAGCGGCTCGCTGACGTTGCAGACGGCGTCGATCCAGGGAGCGGACACTTCCAGCAGCCAGTCGGCCATCTCCTGGGCGGTCTGGCTGAATTCGAAGCTCGGGTAGAGGGCCTTGAGCTGCGGCAGTTTCCAGTCGAGGAAGAACTGGATGCGTTCGACCAGTACTTCTGGCTGTTTCAGCCAGCCGACCAGGATCGCTTTTTTCATGACCCGATCACCGTAAGCCGGGGCAATGCCCTGACGGGTGGAGCCGTAGGCGCCATCGCCCAGACGGAGTTCTTCCAGGGTATCTTCCAGGGCGTGGATCGGCAGGCAGAAGGTGGCACGATCTGAAATGGCCATCTTGGGATTGACACCGGCGGCCTTCACTTCGGCCAATTCCTTGGTCAAAGGCTCTGGGCTGATGACCATGCCAGGGCCAAGCACGACCAGGCAATCGGGGTTGAATACGCCACTCGGCAGCTGGTGCAGCTTGAAGGTGCCCAGGTCGTTGACGACGGTGTGGCCGGCGTTGTTGCCGCCCTGAAAACGGATGCTGGCGGCGGATTGGCCTGCCAGATAATCGACGATGCGGCCTTTGCCTTCATCACCCCAGTTAGCACCTACGACTACGATAGACGACATGTGACTTTCTCCTAAGACGTTAGGCGTTCATCCTAGGAGCCTGGGGCGGATTAGAAAAATTAATTATCTTTATAATTCCGATAAGTAAGTCATATAATTGTGACCAATTTATCGGCAAAGACCCGCCATGACGCGCCACTGCGCGCCTGCCGCGGGCGAGAGTGACCCCATGTTGGATATTCACTGGCTCAATACCTTCGTCACCCTGGCGCGCTTGCAGCACTTTGGCCAGACGGCGACCGAACTGCACATGACCCAACCCAATGTCAGTCTGCACCTCAAGAATCTGGAGCAGGCGACCCGGGTGAGGTTGATCGAGCGCAGTCCCTTTCGGCTCACCCAGGCGGGGGAGCGCTTGCTGCAAAGCGCCGAGCGCGCCATTGCCGAGCTGCAACTCTGCCAAGCCGATCTCAATGCCCTGGGGCAATTCAGCCAAGGCAAACTGGCCATCGCCGCCAGCGATATCATCTCGCGCCTGCTGCTGATCCAGCCATTTCAGCGTTTCAAGCAAGCCTTCCCCGGCATCGATCTCACCCTGTTCAACACCACCTCGGATCAGGCCGCCGAGTTGGTCAAGGCAGGGCGGGCGGATCTCGGCTTCGTGATGGCGCAAAAGCGCAGCGAGCCGCTGTTCTATACCGAGCTGCAACAGGTGACCTGGTGCGCCCTGGGTCAGGGGCTCACCCGCTGGCAGGCCCGTGCCAAGGCCGGGGAGAGCGATCCCCTCGACGAGCCGACCCTGATCTTGCTTGGTCACGACACTCGCACCCGGGCGCTGATAGACCCGTCATTGCCCCTGCTGGGGTTGCCGAGCTGCCGCATCATGGAGGTGGGCAGCGTGGATGCCCAGCTCGACTGGGCCGAGGCGGGATTCGGGGTCGCCATAGTGCCCGACTTCTCCTTGCACCCGCGGCTGAAGCTCACGGCGCCGGTCAGCGAGCTGCACGATTTCCCCAGTACCAGCCTGGGCTATGTGGTACGCCAGAATCAGGTGTTGTCCCGGGCCATCAAACAGCTGCTGCACTGGGTGGAGGAGGAGATACAGCGGCCCCATCCCTATCTGGGGCTGGAGTTGGCCTTGAGTGAGCAGGCCAAGGAGGGACAGGCCAAGGAGAGCACAGGGGGAGGAGATGAATAAGCGGTCGATGGGCCAGCCAGGGGGGCGATGGGTTTAGATGGGCAGGCGCGATGCATCCCATCTGGATGGCGACTGAGCGGATCCTCACCACATAACAACGGCCACCCTGGGGTGGCCGTTGTTTCATCGGGTAGTGCGGTTATCCGCCCAGCGGGCCTGACCGCAGACTCAAGGGGCTGGCTGAGCCGCTGATGGCTGAACGGCGTCGCTCACCGCGGGCTCCTGGCCAGCTGGCACTGGGTTGCTGGCGGCCGAGGCTGGTTGCTCTGTCTCGACTGGGGCGGGGACTGTGCCTGTTGCCATGGCCACTGGTGCGGATCCTTCGACGGCACCTTCGACGGCACCTTCGACGGCATTATCCACTTCGGTCGGGGTTGATTCGGTCGAGACAGCCCCGGAAACCAGGGTGGTGGCGTCGGCCGATGACGATGAGAGCTCAGGTTGCAGTGACGCTGGCATCAGGCTCGGCAGGGTGGCATCGCTTGCCGGGGGCGCATTGGCATCATCCAGCATGGCGGCATGGGGCGGTGCCGGGGTCGGCGCCATCATGCTCTCCTGGGTGAGCGCGATCAGGGCCGGGTGCAGGCGAGTGAACTGCTTGAGCCGCGCGTCCATGACCCGCCGCAGTTGATGTACCGTCTCGGCGGGCAAGGTATCGAGGGCCACCAGATCTGCGTACACCGCGATAGTGGGTAGAGAGAGTGTCTGGCCCGGATAGAGGTTGGCCGCGATGCGACCCTGCTCGTAATAGGTTGAGCCCTCGATCAGTTGATTGATTTTGGCATCCTCGATGGCAACCAGCCGTGCCTTGCAACGGCCGGTCAAGTCCGAGATAACCTGACTCGGTTGACCCGCGACCACGAAGGCGGCATCCAGGGTGCCATCACACAGACCTTGAAGGCGATCGGGCCCCTGTTCGGCCACGGTGCCGAAATCCTTGCTCTGCCAGCCCATGGCCTCAATGAGGGCCATGATGGTGATCCTGTCCCCCCCGTTGGCACTGCCGAGATCGACCCGCTTACCCAGCAGATCCCCCAGGCTGCTGATACTGCTCTTCTCGCTGACCAGCAGGGCGACCGACTCGCGATGAAGCCGGTAGAGGGTGCGCAGTGAGGCATCTGGGCCCTGCTGTGCGAAGGGGCCAGTGCCATGCACGGCGTGATAGAGCACATCGGATTGCACCAGGGCTAGCTGGCTCTTGCCACTCGCCAGATCGCGCAGATTGGCGAGTGAACCCTTGGTGCTCTGCACACTGCAGTGCAGGTTGTTGTACGCGCTATCTGCGTTGAACAGGCGACAGAGGGCGCCACCGACAGGGTAATAGACGCCGGTGAGGGCCCCGGTGCTGATGGTGAGGTAGCTGTCAGCGGCCTGGGCGTTTGTTCCCCAGCAGAGCAAGGCAAACAGGGGAGCGAGCAGGGTAGATATTCGTGGGCGCATAGATAACCAATCAGGAAAAAGGGGATGGGCCACTGGGCCCATCGGGTTTAGTTGGGCAGCGTGAGGATGGCTTGCTCCATGCGAGCCAGCGCCTTGGTTAGCAGTGCTCTGGTGCAGCCAAAGTTGAGGCGTACGAAATCGCCGTCACCAAACTGGGCACCCGGGGAGAGGCCAACCCCCGCCTGCTCGAAGAAGGCGATGGGATTCTCCAGGCCCAGGGCGCCCACATCTATCCAGGCCAGGTAAGTCGCTTGATTGCGCGCCATCTTGACCCCCGGCCAGCGGGCCACGGCCGCCTCGATCAGCGCCAGGTTGCCACGCAGATAGTCGAGCTGCGCCAGGAGCCAGGCCTCGCCTCCTTCATAGGCGGCTTCGGCCGCCACGAAACCGAGCAGGTTGACGTCGGCACTGATGCCGCGCATCGCCTGTTGCAACTTGAGGCGCAGCCGGGCATTGGGCACCACGGCGAAGGAGCAGCAGAGGCCGGCGATATTGAAGGTCTTGCTCGGCGCCATCATGACGGCGCTGCGCTGGGCGGCTTCAGCACTGATGGCGCCATAGGGAATGTGCCTGGCATCCTTGTCCAGCAGCAGGTCGCAGTGGATCTCGTCCGAGCAGACCACCAGGTTGTGGCGCTCGGCGATGGCATCGATGGTGGCCAGTTCTTCGCGGGTGAAGATGGTGCCGCCCGGGTTTTGCGGATTGCAGAGCAGCAGCAGATCTGCCGAGGGAGCCTGACGCTCCAGCTCTTCGATATCGATCAGCCAGCGGCCCTCCTGCTCCACCATGGGCACGGTCAGCAGGGGCCTGTCATTGAAGCCTGGCGCCTGCAAGAAGGGGTAGTAGACCGGCTTGGGGGTGATGATGCCGCGACCGTGCTGGCTCCAGGCCTTGCAGGCCAGATTGAGACCAGGGACCACGCCGGGCAGGAATACCAGCCACTCGGCCTCTATCTGCCAGCCATAACGCTCACTCAGGCGAGCCATGATGAGTTCAATCAGACGAGGGGAGGGGCGCGAGTAACCAAAGATGCCGTGGGCGGCCCGCTCGGCCAGTGCTGCCAGCACGCTGGGAGGAGAGACGAAGTCGGTATCCGCGACCCACATGGGCAGCACGTCCTGGCCCTTGTACTTGTCCCACTTCAGACTCATGGTGCCGCTGCGGTCAATTTCCCTGTCAAAATCAAACATCTGCCATCCTTTTTTTAGCCAAATAGTCTTGTCGCCATGGGGTTGCCGGTCTGGGGCTCCGGCCACTGAGGTGCGAGGCCTGGCTGCCACTGGTTTGCCATCATGGGGAGTGCCGCCTGGCGACATGGCCTCTCAATGTACGGTGTCCGTGGGGGAGTCGCAAGTCTTGAGCTGGCTCTTGATAGTGTCATAAAATAGCCATCGTCATGCAGTGCACTCGCACCTCCTTCCTCCAATTCGGTGATAGCCCTATGAAATCCTTGACTGCGGTCATCAAACGTCCGGATCCCGTCTCGTTGTCGTTTCTGGCCGTCACCTTCATGACGGGGGTCGCGGTGGCCCTGCAGGTGCCCACCTTGAGCCTGTTCCTGGCCGAGGAGGTGCAGGTTCGTCCCTTCCTGGTCGGCCTGTTCTACACGGTCAATGCCCTGGTTGGTATCCTCGTCAGTCAATGGCTTGGCCACAGATCCGACAGTCAGGGGGATCGCAAGACCCTGATCCTGCGCTGCTGCGCCGCCGGTATCGTGCTCTCCCTGCTGTTTGCCTGGAACCGCAACTACTGGCTGTTAGTGAGTCTCGGGGTGCTGCTGGCCAGCCTGGCGGCCACCGCCAGCCCCCAGCTATTCGCCCTGGCGCGCGAGCACGCGGATCGCCAGCAAAAGCGCGCCGACATGTTCAGCTCAGTGATGCGGGCCCAGTTCTCCCTGGCCTGGGTGATAGGGCCGCCCATGGCGTTCGCCTTGGCCATTGGCTATGGCTTCGAGGTGATGTATCTCGCCTCCGCCCTGGCCTATCTCATTTGTGGTTTGGTGGTGTGGCGCTGGCTGCCGTCACTGCCACTGCCGGTGAAAGATGAGACTGTCTCCAGGGTCAGCAGCTGGCGGGATCCTTCGGTGCGGGCGCTGTTCATCGCCTCGACCCTGATGTGGACCTGCAACAGCATGTATCTCATCAACATGCCGCTCTACATCACCCGCGAGCTCGGACTGGATGAGAAGTTGGCCGGGATCTTGATGGGCACGGCGGCGGCGCTGGAGATCCCCTTCATGCTGCTGGCGGGCTACTACACCCGCCGCTTCGGCAAGCGGCCCATGATGCTGGTGGCGGTGCTGGCCGGGGTCGGTTTCTACATCGGCTTGGTGACGCTCTCTAGCCAGCAGGCACTGATCGCGCTGCAACTGTTCAATGCCATCTTCATCGGCATCATCGCCGGCATCGGCATGTCCTACTTCCAGGACTTGATGCCGGGCCGGGCCGGGGTCGCCACCACCCTGTTCGCCAACAGCATTCGCACCGGTTCCATACTGGCGGGCGCCATCGCCGGCATCGTCGCCGAGCTGTGGAGCTTCCACGGTGTCTTCATGGTGGCGCTGACCCTGGCCATGCTGGCCCTGGCTGCCTGCTGGCGAGTCCCCAATGCCTGAGTGAGCCTGGCCTGTGGCCAGCGGCATGAGCATGAATAGAAGAGAAGACCCGCGTTGTGCGGGTTTTTTATTGGCTGGCAAGGAGGGAAGAGAAGAGTGGCGTGCAACGGTGGCCCCGGCGGTGGATCCGGGTCTTGGCCTTAGCGCTCCGGGCGCTTATCCGGATGCTGGTACTCATCGCGCAGGCAACGCAGCAGCAATTCGGTGGCCGGGCCCAGGGCATCCGGGCTCATGGTCAGCAGGTAGGTATAGAGATGGCGCTCGCTGCCACCCTCCAGGGTCAGCGGTACCAGGCTGCCATCGGCCAGGGCGCCGTTGGCCAGGTGGCGTGGCAGCCAACCATAGCCGAGCCCTTGCTGCAGCAGGGCGATCGCCTCCTGGTAGTGGGTCACCTTCCAGCCGGTATCCTCGGCATCATTCCAGTCCACCGAGCGATGAATGGGGGGATGCAGACCTATCTGGTTATGGCTGGCCAGTCTGTCCAGGGGCAGGGGGGCTGGTTCGCAGGCCAGGGGGTGCCCGGGGGCGCACAGGGGCAACAGAGTGACCTCGTCCAGGGGCAGGCCGGTGCGATCGCTTGGCAGGTGCTCCGAGATCATCAAGTCCCCCAGTTGCAAGGCACTGAAGTGGCAATGTACCCGCTCATGGAGGTTGATGCGGCAGCCCCTACTGCGAGGATAGAAGCGGGCCAGCGCCCGGTAGAGTCGCTCCCTGGGTTGCAGCGTGCTGACATAGAGGTTGATCTGGGGTTCCCACTGGCGCTCCAGGTTGTCGGCCAGGTTTTCGAGGTCTTCTACCTGCAGGCTGAGTTGGCGGGCGCGCTTGAGGAAGATCTCTCCCGCAGGCGTCAGCACCGCCTTGCGACCACGTACCTCCAGCAGCGCCACCCCCAGACTCTGCTGCAGCTTGGCTACCGCATGGTTGAGGGAGGACTGGCTCTTGTTCAGTGCCTCGGCCGCCTGGGCGTAGCCGCCACAGTCGACCACGGCCTGAAAAATGCGCCACTGCTCGAAGGTACTCTTGGGTCGAAACATAACTCACCTGCTGGTTATTCTGCACCAAGCCCGTATCAACGGACTCTAATAACACTAACTGCCATTGGCGGGACAGGCCTGTTTTTTCTGGTTATTTGGGTTGGGCGACGAAGGTCTGGCCCGTTTTGCCCTGGCTGTCAGCCCCCATCAGGTAGAGATAAAGGGGCATGAGATCGGCTGGCGTCTTGAGCGTCATGGCATCTTCGGCCGGGAAGGCGCTGGCCCGCATCTTGGTGCGGGTACCCCCCGGATTGATGCTGTTGACCCGCACCCCAGTGTTATCCAGCTCGTCGGCCAGCACCTCCATCATGCCCTCGACCGCGAACTTGGAGATGGCATAGGTGCCCCAGTAGGCGCGGCCCTTGCGGCCCACACCGGAGGAGGTAAACAGCAGGGAGGCCTCGCCATGTTGCTTGGCGGTCTGACGCACCAGCGGCAGCAGCGCCTGGGTCAGCAGAAATTCGGACTTGACGTTGACCTGCATCACCTCGTCCCACTCCTTCTCCTGGATATGCTCGAAGGGCGACAGAGTACCGAGCAGGCCCGCATTGAACAGGACACCGTCGAGGCGCCCGAACTGCTGCGCGAAGGTTTCGGCCATGCCACGGTAGTGGCTGGCGGTGGCCCCCTTGAGATCGACCGGGGCGATGGCGGGCAAGGGGTGACCGGCGGCTTCAATCTGGTCATAGACGGCTTCGAGTTTGGCCACTGTGCGGCCGAGCAGTATGACGGTGGCGCCATGGGCTGCGAAGGTCAGTGCCGCTTCACGGCCAATGCCATCGCCAGCCCCCGTCACCAGGATGACTTTGTTGTTGAGCAAGGTGGCGGGGGCCTGATAATCGAGCATGACGACTCCTTTGATTCTTTGCGGTTGGCCAGTGCGCTCGATCATTGCTGTCGAGCAAGGCGCTGGCATTATCCGGGCAAGTGTACTGAGGCGTTTGGCGGTTTGACCAGCGTCCGGGGGTAAAAATGTGAAGAAAACGAGGGGCTTGCCAGCAAATAGTTCAAAGGTGCCAGGCAATGGCGCGCTCTGTGTCCTGTTTCTCCCGGTTCGCTGGCCGAGGCACACCCGGCGCCAAGGGCGGGAGACGGCTCCCCAGCCGCGGCCTGCTTTGGGGCTGGCAACAGTCTTTGCGCCCTTTGGGCAAACTCCCTAGAATGGGAAAAATTTTCACTCTCAACGGAGTTCTCTGTGGCATTTCTGAGCGAATATGGCCTGTTTCTGGCCAAGACACTCACCTTCTTGCTGGCCATCGGCGCCCTGATCCTGATGCTGGTCAGTGCGCGCCACCCCAAGTCCCGCAAGGGTGAGCTGGTGATAAGGGATCTCTCCGCCGAGCTGGAGCAGACCCAGGACAGGTTGCGCACCTCTCTTGCCGGCAAGCAGGAGCGCAAGCTGATCGAGAAACAGCAAAAAGAGCGCAGCAAGCAGCGTGGCAAGCAAGGGGATGAGCGGCGCCGTCTGTTCGTGTTGGACTTTCATGGCAGCATGGATGCCAGAGAAGTCGCCTCCCTGCGGGAAGAGGTGAGCGCCGTGATAGGGGTCGCCCAGCCTGGGGATGAGGTATTGCTGCGTCTCGAATCTGGCGGCGGTGTGGTGCATGGCTATGGCCTGGCCGCCTCCCAGTTGCAGCGACTGCGGGACAAGCAGATCACCCTGACGGTGGCCATCGACAAGGTGGCGGCCAGCGGTGGCTACATGATGGCCTGCGTGGCTGACCGGATACTGGCGGCCCCCTTCGCCATCGTCGGCTCCATCGGCGTGGTGGCTCAGATGCCCAACTTCAACAAGCTGCTGAAAAAGCACGACATTGAATTCGAGATGCACACCGCAGGCGAATACAAGCGCACCATCACCATGTTCGGCGAGAACGATGAGCCGGGTCGGGAGAAGTTTCGCGAGGAGCTGGGGGCCATCCATGAGCAGTTCAAAGGCTTCGTGGCCGCCCATCGCCCGGCCCTGGAGATCGACAAGGTCACCACCGGGGAGCACTGGCTCGCCGGTCATGCCAAGGAGCTGGGGCTGGTGGATGAGCTCTGTACCAGCGATGACTACCTGCTGCGCCGTGCGCAAGAGCGGCATCTGGTGGGACTCTGCTTCCAAAAGCCCAAGTCGCTGACCCAGAAGCTGGGCCAGCAGGGGGCGCTGGGGCTGGTGCAGGGGCTGGAGCGGCTCTGGCAGCAGAGCCCCTGGCGCTGAGCAGCCATTACGCAAACGAAATGAAAAAGCCGGGCTCTTGCCCGGCCCTTCGTTTATGGCTTTGTTGCGGCTTAGAACCTGTCTACGAGCTGTCACGAGAGGTCGTCAGCAAGGTAAAGAGCAGCGCAGGAACCGGAGCGTATAGGCATACGTGAGGATTCAGAGCCTCGCATGAGCCTTGATCACGGCCTCGCAGTAAGATCGTGACCAGGTTCTTAGCGCTGGAAGGGATAGACGGAGCCAAGTTTGAGGATCTGGGTCAGCTCGTCCAGGGCGGTGCGGGACTCTTGCACCAGGGCCGGATCGCGCAGGTCATCCAGGGCCAGGCTGTCGCGGTAGTGCTTCTCGACCCAGGCGTCCAGTCGGGCAAACTGGCCGTCATTGATGAGGCAGGCCGGATTGACCGCAGTCAGCTCGGCATCATTCATGGCGACCCGCAGCCGCAGGCAGGCGGGCCCGCCGCCGTTACGCATGCTCTGCTTCACATCCATGAAGTGCACCTGCTTGATGGGGGTGCCCAGGCCAACCAGCTTGTTGAGATAGGCGGACACGGCCGGGTTGTCACGGCACTCGGTCGGGGCGATGATCGCCATCTCGCCTGAGGGCAGGGTCAGGATCTGGGTGTTGAACAGATAGGATTTCACCGCATCTTGTACCGAGACCTCGGCAGTCGGCACCTCGATAAAGTGCAGATCGCCTTCACCAAACTTGGTGCGCACTTCGGCCAGGGCCGAGTCGGTATTGAGGAAGGCCTGCTGGTGGAAGAAGAGCACATTCTGGTTGCCCACCGCGATGACGTCGTTGTGGAATACCCCCTGATCGATCACCTCCGGATTCTGCTGGATAAAGACGGCGGTCTCCTCGCCGAGGCCGTGCAGACGGGCTATGGCCTGGCTCGCTTCCAGGGTCTGGCGCGCCGGGTAGCGTTTGGGCGCAGGCTGGGATACGTCAAAGGCGCTGCGGCCATAGACGAACAGCTCGACGCCCGCCTCGCCGTAGGCGCGACACAGCCGGGTATGGTTGGCGGCCCCCTCGTCGCCGAAGTGATCATTGTCCGGCAGGTGACTGTGGTGACAGAAATGGCGATCGCCCGGGAAGACGGCGCGCAGGATGCGCCCTGTCACGTCGGGCTCGAGGGAGCGATGGAATTTGTTGGTCAGGTTGGCCGGGGTGAAGTGGATGCGGCCATCCTGGGTGTCGGCGCTCGGCGAAACGGTGGCGGCGTTGGCGGTCCACATGCTGGAGGCGGAGAAGCAGGCGGCCAGCACGGCGGGGGCCTGGCGGGCTGCCTGCTCAAGCACCCGGGCATCGGAGCCGGTGAACCCCAGGCGACGCAGGGTGGCGAGATCCGGGCGCTCCTGAGGAGCCAGTACCCCCTGGGTCATGCCGAGATCCGTCAGCGCTTTCATTTTGCGCAGCCCCTGCTTGGCCGCTTCCTTCGGGTTGGAGGCTTCTTTGGCATTGTTCTGGGAGGCGACGTTGCCATAGGAGAGGCCGGCGTAGTTGTGGGTCGGGCCGACCAGGCCGTCGAAGTTAACCTCGAAGTGCTTCATCAGAGTACATCCTTTCGATTTTTATATGGGTTGCGGTTCCTTCCGCGCACAAAGCTGCGGGATGTGGCCATTATAAAGAGATTTTGTCTGTTGTAACAAGCTGATAACGAAAGTGCTTTGTTATGTTACGAGGGCGGTTTGTTATGTTGTTTCGGATATAAAAAACGGCGATGTGCGGCATAAAAATGAAAAAGCGGTTGCGTCCGGCGGCTCGGCTTCGCATTAATAAATAAAGAAGCGATGCGGTTAGCCATGGTAAGCAAAGTTGTCGCCAAGATTGCTTTTTGGCGTCAAATCTCTTATACAGCCCCACAAAACCGCACACCAACCCCGACGGGTGCAACGAGGATAAAAGTTACAGCATGGGCAAATCACTGGTCATCGTAGAGTCTCCGGCCAAGGCCAAGACCATTAATAAATACTTGGGTAAAGACTACGTGGTGAAATCCAGCGTCGGTCATATCCGCGACCTGCCGACCAGCGGCAGTGCCAGCAGCGAACCCAAGAAACCCGTTATTCGCGGCATCAAGCTCAGCGAATCCGAGAAGGCTGCCAAGGATCGCAACGCCTTGTTTGCCCGCATGGGGATCAATCCGACCAATGGCTGGCAGGCGAATTACCAGATTTTGCCCGGCAAAGAGAAAGTCGTCAGTGAACTGCAGAGTCTCGCCGCCAAGGCCGACACCATCTATCTGGCAACCGACTTGGATAGAGAGGGAGAGGCGATTGCATGGCACCTGCGCGAGATCATCGGCGGTGACGAGAGCCGCTACAAGCGGGTGGTGTTCAACGAAATCACCAAGAGCGCGATCCAGGAGGCCTTTGCCCAGCCGTCCGAGCTGAACATGCACAGGGTCAATGCCCAGCAGGCCAGGCGCTTCCTGGATCGGGTCGTAGGCTACATGGTCTCCCCGCTGCTCTGGAAGAAGCTGGCCCGCGGCCTCTCCGCCGGTCGGGTGCAGTCGGTGGCCGTGCGCCTCATCGTCGACAAGGAGCGCGAGATCAAGGCGTTCGTGCCGGTGGAATTCTGGGACTTGCATGCCGACTTGATGACCGCCGGGGACGAATCCCTGCGCATGGAAGTGCTCAGCCGCAATGGTGCCGACTTCAAGCCGGTGACCAAGGCCGAGACCGATGCCGCTCTGGCCGCCCTGAACGGGGTGGATTACAAGGTCATCAGCCGCGAAGACAAGCCGACCGGCTCCAAGCCCTCTGCTCCCTTCATCACCTCCACCCTGCAGCAGGCCGCCTCGACGCGTCTGGGCTTTGGGGTGAAGAAGACCATGATGATGGCTCAGCGTCTCTATGAAGCCGGCTACATCACCTATATGCGTACCGACTCCACCAACCTCAGCAAAGAGGCGGTCGAGGCGGTGCGTGACTACATCACCACCCAGTACGGCGCCCCCTATCTGCCAAGCGAGCCGAACCTCTATGGTTCCAAAGCCGGGGCCCAGGAGGCGCACGAGGCGATCCGTCCCTCCAACGTCACCCTGACCACCAGCGAGCTGGAAGGGATGGAGTCGGACGCGGTGCGGCTCTATGACCTCATCTGGCGCCAGTTCGTCGCCTGTCAGATGACCCCGGCCCAGTACGATGCCTCCACCCTGACCGTCAAGGCCGGTGAGTTCGAGCTGAAAGCCCGTGGCCGTATTCTGCGCTTCGCCGGTTGGACCAAGGCGATGCCGCCCATGGGCCGCAAAGGCGAAGATACCCAGTTGCCGGCGGTGACCGTCGGTGAGGCGCTCAAGCTGATCAAGCTGGACCCTCGCCAGCACTTCACCAAGCCGCCTGCTCGCTTTACCGAAGCGGCCCTGGTGCGCGAACTGGAAAAACGCGGTATTGGCCGTCCATCCACCTACGCGTCCATCATCTCCACCATAGTGGACAGGGGCTATGTGCGGGTCGAGAGCCGCCGCTTCTTCGCCGAGAAGATGGGGGAGATAGTTACCGATCGTCTGGTGGAGAACTTCGTCGAGCTGATGAACTACGAGTTCACCGCCAAGATGGAGAACAAGCTCGATGAGGTGGCCCAGGGGGAGCAGGAGTGGAAGGACGTACTCGATGCCTTCTTCGCCGAGTTCACCGAAGAGCTGGCCCAGGCCGACAAACCCGCTGAAGAGGGGGGCATGCGCGCCAACCAGATGGTGCAGACCGACATCGACTGCCCGGATTGTGGGCGCAAGATGGGCATTCGCACCGCTACCACCGGGGTCTTCCTCGGTTGCTCCGGCTATGCCCTGCCGCCCAAAGAGCGCTGCAAGAAGACCATCAACCTGGTTTCGGCGGACGAGTTCGTCTCCGCGGCCGATGGGGAAGAGGCCGAAACCGAGGCGCTGCGCGCCAAGCATCGTTGCACCCTCTGTGGCACCGCCATGGATGCCTACATCATCGATGAGACCCGCAAGCTGCACGTCTGTGGTCGCAACCCCGACTGCGAGGGTTACGAGATCGAGAAGGGCCAGTTCAAGCTCAAGGGCTACGAAGGACCCAGCATAGATTGCGACCGTTGTGGCAGCGAAATGCAGCTCAAGAACGGCCGTTTCGGCAAGTACATGGGCTGTACCAACGAGACCTGTAAAAACACTCGCAAGATCCTGAAAAATGGCGATATTGCACCGCCAAAAGAAGATCCGGTGCCGCTGCCAGAGCTCAAGTGCAGCCAGTCCGATGCGCACTTCGTGCTCCGTGATGGCGCGGCGGGTCTGTTCCTCGCGGCCAGCAATTTCCCGAAATCCCGGGAGACCCGAGCCCCCCTGGTGGAAGAGCTCAAACGCTTCAAGGAGCGGCTCTCGCCCAAGCACCAGTACCTGGCCGATGCCCCGGCGTCAGATCCTGACGGTAACGCATCCATCGTCCGCTTCAGTCGCAAGACCAAGGAGCAGTACGTGATGACCGAGGTAAACGGCAAGGCGACAGGCTGGACGGCCCACTACGACAATGGCAAGTGGCAGGAGAGTCTGGCCAAGGCCAAGAAGGCCTGATCCCTGTATGTCGATAGGCCCCGCATAACGCGGGGCCTTTTTCGTTTATGGGGATATACTGCAAAAGCTGCAAGGTAGCGGCAGGCAAGACAAGGAGTCGAAGATGGATATCAACGAGATCCGGCCAGGCATGAGCTGCCTGACACGCGAGGGGGTTGGCTACGTGCTGGAGGTCGACAGACAGAGCCAGCTGGTATTGCTGCAGCGGGAGGCGGAAACCATACCCGTACAGGTTCGCAGTGACGAGATCCTCTCATCTCGCGAGGGATGAGCCCTATCATGGGGCTCGTCATGAGCGCCATGTCATGGCAAGGATCCCTAGAAGGGGATCAGGAACAGCAGCTCGGCGAGATCGGGCTGCCACTGCCACTCCTTCATCCTGACCCGTCCCCCCATCACTGGCACCCCCTCCTGTTGCAGGCGCCCCGTCTGTTCGTCGAATCCCACCGATCCCCTGGGCAGGGAGAGTTTGCCCCCGGCCCCCAGCACGCGGTGCCAGGGCAGGGTTTTCTGGGTCTCTCTGAGTACCTTGCCGACCAGACGAGCCCGGCCCGGCAAGCCGGCGAGATCCGCCACCTGACCATAGCTTGCCACCCGACCGGCCGGTATCAGCGCCAGTATGGCCTCTATCCTGGCCTGTTTGGTGAGCCCGGTTTCCGTTCCTTGCATGGCTGATCATTTTCCATAACGACAAAGGCGCCATTGTGGCGCCTTTGTCGTTGGCTGGGCAAGTGTGACAAAGGCCCCGTTTGGGTGGCACCTGTGTCGTCAGCTGGGCAAAGTGTGCCAAAGACCCCGTGTTGGTGGCGCCTGTGTCGTTGGCTGGGCAAGTGTGACAAAGGCCCCGTTTGGGTGGCACCTGTGTCGTCAGCTGGGCAAGTGTGCCAAAGACCCCGTGTTGGTGGCACCTGTGTCGTTGGCTGGGAAAGTGTGACAAAGGCCCCGTGTTGGTGGCGCCTGTGTCGTTGGCTTGGCAAGTGTGACAAAGGCCCCGTTTGGGTGGCGCCTGTGTCGTTGGCTGGGCAAGTGTGACAAAGGCCCCGTTATGGGGGCAAGGTCAGCCGAAGGTCTGGCTCAGCCCCTTGAGCTGGCTGGACTGGTTGAGCAGTGCCTGACTCACCTCATCGACCTCGCGCATCTTGTGGCTGTTGTGCTGGGAGTGCTCGGAGATGGAGTGGATGTTGCGGCTGATCTCTTCGACCACGGCCTGCTGCTGCTCGGCGGCTGCCGCTATCTGGGCCCCGCAGGCACTGACTTGCTCTATCTCTTCCAGCACCTGATGCAGGCTGCTTGATCCCTGGCGGGTCAAGTCGGCGCAGGTGCGGGTCTGCTGCAAGTTGGTCTGCATCATCGCCTGCCACTGGGTCAGGGTCTGCTGGATCTGGTTGATGCTGCCCTGGATCTGCTCGGTTGCCTTGTGGGTGCGGGTGGAGAGGGTGCGCACCTCGTCGGCCACCACGGCGAAGCCACGGCCCTGTTCGCCAGCGCGAGCGGCCTCGATGGCGGCGTTGAGGGCCAGCAGGTTGGTCTGATCGGCGATGCCCTGGATTTCGCTCATCAGGGTACCGATCCGTGCCGACTCCTCGGCCAGGCTGACGGCCGCCTGATACGCCTGCTCGGCCTGACCGGTCAGGGCGGTGATCTGGCGTTCGGTCTGCGCGAGTTGATCATCGGTCTGCAGGCAGCGGCTGCGAGCCTCGTCCACCTGACCGTGGGAGTCCTGGATATTGCGCGCTATCTCCTGGGCCGTACTGGCCATCTGGGTCATGGCGGCCGCCATCTGCTGGGTCTGGGCATCCTGCTCGCCGATGGCGCTGCAGGCCTGACCCGAGGCGAGTTTGAGGGAGCTGGCGAGTTGTTGCAGCGGCATGGTGGCATCATTGACCCGGCCCAGCACCGTCTTGAGCCTTGCCTCGCCCATCTTGAGGTGGAAATCGGCAATGGCCACCTCTTCCCCCCCCGAATAGACCTGACGGGTCAGGCTGTCATAGTCGTGGCGCAACCCGCGCAGATAGTGGCGGGTGCCGATCAGCTCGTCGCGATAGAGGAGACCGAGCAGCAGCAAGGGCATTGGCATCAACAGCGCCGCAGTTGTCCCGGCAATTTGCCAGGCCAGCACCACCAGGGCCGCGAGACCAGCCAGCGCCAACCCGGGCCGCAGGCGGGTAAAGGAGACGCTCATGGAGGTTGCGCCCTGCTCCGCTTGGCGCAGGGTGCGGTAGATGGTGCTGGCCCGCTGGATCAGGGCGGGGGTGGGCTTGCAGCGCACCGACTGGTAGCCGCTGATCTTGCCCTCCTCATAAAGCGGGGTGACGTAGGCATCGACCCAGTAGTAGCGACCATCCTTGCAACGGTTCTTGACCATGCCGCGCCAGGGTTTGCCTGCCTTGAGTTGCAGCCAGAGGTCGGCGAAGGCGGCCTTGGGCATCTCGGGGTGGCGGACCAGATTGTGATGCTGGCCAATCAGCTGTTCCCGGGTATAACCGGCCACCTCGCAGAAGTGCGGATTGGCATAGGTGATCACCCCGCGCAAGTCCGTGATAGAGACGAGTTGGACCGAATCGGGGAAGGTTACTTCCTGGTCGTTCAGGGGAGCCGGCTGATTGGGCATGGGAGAGTTCCTTTCGTATGGGCGAGCGTTGTTATTATTATCGGCTTCAATCGAGATCCATTGAGGGCTGCTTATGGGATTTACAGGGCAACAGGTGGATAATATGTATCCATATGGCACGTTAAAAGCCGCGCAAAGTGTATGTCTTTTGATGCGAAGAAGTAAACAAGAGGTTGGGGGCGGGATAAAAAAAGGCGGCCGCGCAGACCGCCAAACAGAGTGACAACATTACCTTTGCGGTGTCCGGTAGCGCACCTGCTGCTGGTCGAGTATCGCCAGTTGACCGGGCAACCGGGCACAGAAGTGCGCCCAATCCTTGTCACTCGGCAGACTCCAGGCGACTTCCGCCGTGGCCAGCATGCGTGGGAACAGCATATAGTCGAGTCGGTCACGGGTATGGACCAGCTCGGACCACAGGGGGCTCAGCACCCCCAGGATGTTATCGTTGGCATGGAAATCGGCTGGGGCAGGGTCACAGGAGTAGACCTGCTCCAGATTGGGAGTGCCTGCCCAGTAGAGGCCAGGTTCGTCAATGTTGTCGTTGCAGGCGAGATCCAGATAGAGGTACTGGGCCGCTGCCATCAGCACAGGATACCCCTGACTGGCGGCGTCCAGGCCCGCCTGGAAGCTGGTCCAGGCACAGATGATGGCCTCTTTGCCCACCTTGTCCCCTTGCAACACCTCCTCCCAGCCCACCATCTGCCGCCCCTTGGCGGCAAGATAGTCCTGACAGTGGCGCAGCAGGTGACCCTGCAATTCCCGGATGTCCCGATAGCCCTGCTGCTGCATCAGCGCCTGGCAGGCCGGGCTGTCGGTCCAGACGCCGTGGGGCACCTCATCACCCCCCATGTGCACCAACTTGCTCGGGAACAGCTCGCACACTTCGTCCATGACCTTGTCGAGGAACTGATAGGTGCCGGGCAGTGCCGGGTTGAGCACGTTGTCGTCAAAAAATTGCACAGACAGGTAGCGGGAGTGATCCGCAGGCTCGATCAGCAGTTCGGGCAGCGCCTTGATGGCGGCATGGCAGTGGCCGGGAATGTCGATCTCCGGGATCACCTCGATGCCGAGGCTAGCGGCGTATGCGATCAGCTCGCGGGCTTCATCCTGGCTGTAGAAACCGCCGTAGCGCGCCGCGCCGCCACTGAGTTGGGGGCCGATGGCCAAGCCGTGACCACGCCAGGCGCCCACCTCGGTCAGGGCCGGGAAGGCCTTGATCTCGAGGCGCCAGCCTTCGTCATCGGTCAGGTGCCAGTGGAAGCGGTTGAATTTGTAGAGGCTCATCTGCTTGAGCAGGCGCTTGAGGCTCGCCATCGGCTGGAAGTGACGGCCGCAATCCAGATGAATGACCCGCAGGCCAAAGCGCGGTTCATCTTCTATCTCGATGCAGGGCAGGCTCTCGCCATGTTGCAGATACCATTGGGCCAGGCTGACCAGGCCATGACGCCAGCCCGGGAGGCCGGCGGCGGCAATCTCGACCCCTTGTGGCGTGATGTGCAGGCGATAGGCCTCATCGGCCAGTCCGGCTTCGATCAGGGTGATTTCGGCGTCGTGATCCTGCTCAAGGGCCAGGGAGGTCAGTTCGTTGAAGTGGCCGAGCAGGGCGCTGAGGTTGCCCGGCCCCCTGACATGAGCGCGCTCGGCGAGCCGAAAGTAACTCTCCTCAAGGCGCACCAGGCGACGGGGCTGCGGCACTATGCCGTGCTCGCTATCGACGCTGGCCAGCTCAGGTTGCACTGACGCGGGAGAGTCGAGACCGAGCTCCTGGCTTGCCACTGTGACGGGGATGATCTGGGGACCATGCTGGGACTCTGGCAGGCTGAGGAAGAAGCCTTGCGGCATGTCGGTGAGGTGTTTGAACACCGTCTTGCGACAGCAAAGTGCCAGCTCTCGACTCCCCGGGTGGGGGGCTATCACCTTGTAAGTGCCGCTCTGGTGGATGAGTTCACCCCCTTTCAGGCTGCTGGCGTCTACCTGACGGCCGAGGCAGAAGTGCAGTTGCCAGGGCTCGCTCGGCAGCCTGTCCAGGGTCAACAAGACCCAGACGTCCTCCTCATCGCGGCGTTCGATGGCAATGGTGATCAGGGGTGTAGACATGGCAGTTCCTTCCGTTTCGCAAAGAGGATGGCGCCTTCCAGGGCATCCGCCTGCGGGGTGACAAGGGGAAGATGGCCGAGGCGAGGGCGCAGCCGCTCTCCTATGCCACCGAGCAGGGCGACCTGGTTGGCACCTTGTGCCAGCATGCCGCCAATCAGGGTCTCGAGCTGATCCCGGGTTTCAGCCAGCAGGGCCTGGGCGAGGGGATCCTCGTCCTTTGCCGCCTCGAACACCCAGGGGGCGAAGCGGCCATAGTCGGCCGGGATCGCCTGGGCCGCCCAACGGACCAGCGCCGCCTGATCCCGTCCGAAGTGGTCGAGCAGGCGTACCGCCAGCAGGCTGGGGGCCAGTATGCCGTCGTGGCAGAGCAGGGATTGCTGGATGGCGCGCAGGCCCAGCCAGGCACCGCTGCCCAGATCCGAGATGGGGAAGCCGCGGCCCGAACAGGTGCGAATGCGGCCTCCCTGAAAGATGAGCCCGACCGAGCCGGTGCCGGCGATGAGAATGGCCCCTTGGTCGCCGCCAAAGGCACCCAGGCAAGCGCCGAAGGCATCCGAGGTCAACCGGGTTTCGGCAAAGGGCAGGGGCTGGGCCAGAAAGTCCCGATAGCAGCTCTCCAGCTCGGCGGAGGCCAGCGCCAGCCCGGCGCTCATCCGGGCCAGGGCCGAGTCCGGCAGCCGGGCCGCCGTCATGGCGCCCTGCACCGCACCCAGCACATGGCGTTGGGCCAGGTCGATGCCCAGTTCCAGATTGGAGCCGGGGGCGCGTCCCTCACCGAGCAACTCGCCTTTCTGGTTGCGAATGCGAGCCCGGGTATGGGTGCCGCCACCATCGACGCCGACCCAGTAGGCGATGTTATCGGGCAACACAGGGTGCTTACTCATGACGCGTCCCCTGCCAGCTGATCGCCAAGGCAAACCAGGCGCCATGGGGGATCCACTGTTCGCCCCAGCGCCAGTTTTGATCCAGGCGATCCCGATATTCATCGGGGATGAAGGCGACATCGGCCTCGTCCTCGAAACCCGAGGTGATGCCGTTGCAGATGCCGCCCGGGGCGCTGGGGTAGCCCGCGGTGTAGCCCGGGTTCTTGATGCCGTGCCCGATGAGCATGCAGGCGTCGAAGGGATTGAGCCCCAGGATCCAGTCCAGTTGTCGTTGACCGTGGGCGTCGAGGGAAGCGGCCAGATCCGGCAGCCGGGCGGCGGCGGCAAAGGCCGCGGCGGCCAGGGAGGCCAGCCGGGCGTTCTCCCCTTGCCACCAGTAGCCTGACTCGTTGTGATGGGGCATAAAGAAGCTCACCCGAGGTGCCTCATCCACCCCTTTCACATACTGACGGGCGAGGGCGAAGGGGTTGCCGGGACGCCCGGTCAGGGCCAGCTCGGCGAGCAGGGCCTGGCGCACGACGAGTTCGGCCCTGGCGATGCGGTCGGGATCTGTCTCCAGCGCCAGGTATTCGAGCAGGGCCAGTACCGGCAAGCCCGCCTCGGCGGCATGGTAGTAAGGGCGCGAGCCATCCTGGTTCGCGCTCCAGTAGTGACCAAGTGCGTCGTGGGGGCGCAAGCGGGCACAGAGCCGCTCGGCCCAGTGGCGCGCCTCGGCCCGCCACTCATCCCCGAGGCTGTGCGTCAGCTCAACCGCAGCCAGGAGGGCGCAATACTCATCGATGATGTTCTCCTGGCCATCATCCAGATAAGCAAGGTTGTGCTCGCGCAGGTGCAGGTAACCGCGCCGGGCCGCCTCGCCATACTCGGCCTGTGCGAAGTCACCACTCACCCCGGCCCGGGCGGCGCGGGCCAGGGCGGCGATGGCCAGGCCCCCACCTTGGCGAAAGCCCGCCTGCCAGCTGCCGGATTTGAGCCCCTGCTGGGTGGCGTAGGCGCACAGTTCGCGCTGGGTGACATCCTTGCTCCACTTGTCAAACAGCGTCATGTAGAAGAAGCCGGACTCGTCTTGCATGCGGCACAGGAAGTCGGCGCCGTGCAATCCCTCATCATCGAGACGCTTGCCCAGGTTCAGGCTGTCGATATCCTGGCGTCGGGCCAGCAGCTCCCGGCTCTTGAGCAGAGACCAGACCACCAGCGGGGTCTGCTGGGGGTTGAGGTAGTTGGCGTAGGAGAGGTGACTCAGGTACTTGCTGACATCGCCGCTGGCGTCATACCAGCCACCGTGCACGTCACGGCGTCGCTCGCCGCCGAACAGGGGGGCGGCTCTGTCCGCCTTGTCATATTGGCCGCTGCAACGTTGACCCTTGAAGTAGTGGATGACGTCAGACAGGCAGTGCTGGGTCAGTAACCGCTCACCCAGCCGGAAGCGGGCGGAGCGCACTATGCCATGGGCGGTGATCACCTCGAGCCGGTAGTCGCCGGCCTGGGTGACTGCGCTGAAGTCGATGACCCAGAAGGCCCGTTGCTGCCAGCCCGGGACGCAGACCTCCTCGTTGAGGGGCTTCTCAAACAGGGCAGGGCCGCCGGTCAGCGGCAGCAATCGCGCCAGGCCCTCCTGGATCTGGCCGGGCCGGGTCTGCAGCAGTGCCTGCTTGCGACCCTGACACTCATAACCCACCTGATTGACTAGCAGTTCCATCGATACCTCAACATTCGGGGAAGGGCACAGAGGATGGATGAGCGGTGCAGGCATGAGGTACTCCCCGCATCTGCGATGCCATCTCGCCTCTGTATTTGATTCAGGAAGGGGACGGCCCAAGGCCGCCCCTTCGGGCTTATTCGTGCAGGTAGCAGCGCACGAAGTGATTGTCGGCAAGCTTGGTGACGGGCGGCATGGCCTCCTTGCAGCGGGTCATCACCTGGTTGCAACGCCCGGCGAAGGGGCAGCCATAGGATTCCGGCGTCCAGAGCGGGATCTCCCCCTTGCGCCCGCCTTCGAGCTCGGCGTGGATGCTCTTCTCGGGGTCGGGCACCGCCGAGATGAGCAGCTGGGTATAGGGGTGCTGCGGGTGGTGCAGGATCTCGTCCACCTCCCCCCACTCCACCATGTGACCCACATACATCACCGCCAGATCCTCCGCCACGTAGCGGGCGGTGGCGATGTCATGGGTGATGTAGAGCATGGAGACCCCGAGCTCGTTCTTCATCTGCTCCATCAGGTTGAGGATGCCGATGCGAATGGAGACGTCGAGCATGGAGGTGGGCTCGTCGGCGAGCACCACTTCCGCCTCCACCGCCAGGTTGCGGGCGATGTTGACCCGCTGGCGCTGGCCGCCGGAGAGCTGGTGCGGGTACTTGGCCGCCGTTGCCTTGGCCGGGGTCAGCCCCACTTTCTCCAAGAGGTCATGGACCATGTCCGGCAGATCTCTCTTGTCGAGCACCTTGCTGTGCAGCAGCAGGGGGCGGGCGATGTGGTGATAGATGGTGTGGGTCGGGTTGAGCGAACCAAACGGATCTTGCCACACCATCTGCACGCTCTGACGGTAGTCGAGCAGGGCGGTGCCCTTGTTGAACTCCTCCAGATCCCGGCCGCGATAGAGGATGCGGCCGCTGGAGAGCTTGTACATCTTGGCGATGATCTTGGCGATGGTGCTCTTGCCCGAGCCCGACTCCCCCACCACCGCCAGGGCGCGGCCCTTGTGCAGGTTGAAGGTGATGTCGGAGAGGGCCCGCATCTTGCCGCTCTTGATGGCATTGGAGTTGACCGAGAAGTCCTTGTAGAGGTGCTCGACTTTGATGATGGGAGCCTGGGTATCGGCGATATGCATGGAAGACTCCTTAACAGCCAGCGGCCTGAGCGAAGATCAAAGGTTCGGATGCCAGCTCGTCATCGGCCAGGCCGTCGGCGTAGAGATGGCAGGCGGTTTGTTGGCCGGGGCGAATTTCGGCCAGGGCCGTGTACTCCTGACGGCAACGCTCGTGCACCTTGGCGCAGCGCGCCTGGAAACGGCAGCCCACCGGTACCTCCAGCAGGTTGAGCGGGGTGCCGGGTATCCCTTCCAGCACGGTTTTCGGGCCGTGCAAGGGTGGGAAGGAGTTGCCGAGTCCCTTGGTATAGGGATGCAGGGGCGCGGTCAGGATCGCCTTGGAGGGGGCGACTTCGATCAACTCACCGGCGTACATGATGCCGATGCGATCGCAGAACTCGACCATGAGCGAGAGATCGTGGGTGATGAACAGGATGGAGAAGTTGAACTTCTCCTTGAGGGCATAGACCTTCTGCAAGATCTCCCGCTGCACCACCACATCCAGGGCCGTGGTGGGCTCATCCATGATAAGCAGCTCGGGGTTGAGGGCCATGGCGATGGCGATCACCAGCCGCTGGCGCATGCCGCCGGAGAACTGGTGCGGATAATCCTTGAGCCGGCTCGGATGGATGTCGACGATGGCGAGCAGCTCCTGGGCGCGCTTGATCGCCTCATAGCGGGTCAGCTTGGGGTTGTGGGCTTGCAGCACGTCGCAGAACTGCTCCTCCATGCGCAACACCGGGTTGAGCGCGTTCATGGCGGACTGGAACACCACGCTCGCCTGACGCCAGCGGTAGCTGCGCAGCCGCTCGTCGTCAAAGCCGAGGATGTTCTCGCCCTTGAACAGGATCTCGCCGCCGCTGATGTAGGCGGGCGGCTTGTGCAGCCGGGCCACCGAGAAGGCGACCGTGGACTTGCCACAGCCGGATTCACCGGCGAGGCCGAACACCTCCCCCGGCATGATGTCAAAGCTGACCGAGTTGACGGCGCGCACGTCGCCGCTCTCGGTGATGTAGTCGACGCACAGCTCGCGCACCGACAGCAGGGGTTGTTGCGATTTCATGCTGTCTTCTCCTGGGCTGCGATGGGGGTGACGGGGGTGGCGAGCTGTTTCCAGCGACGCAGACCTTTGTGGGAACGCAGCTGCGGGTTGGCTATCTCATCGATGGCGAAGTTGAGCAGGGCCAGACCGGCGCCCAAGGTGGCGATGGCGAAGCAGGGGGCCAGAATTTCCCACCAGGCGCCCACCAGGATGGCACTGGAGGTCTGGGCGTTGTAGAGCATGATGCCCCAGCTGACCACGGTCGGATCGCCCAGGCCCAGGAACTCCAGGGTCGCCTCGGTGACGATGGCGTAGATGATGGAGCCGATGAAGCTCACCCCGATGATGGAGATGAGGTTGGGCAGGATCTCCACCAGGATGATGCGCCAGGCCGGCTCACCCAGCACCTCGGCGGCGATGACGAACTCTTTCTCCCGCAGGGCCAGGGTCTGGGCGCGAATGACCCGCGCCCCATAGGCCCAGGACGTTAACCCTATGATGAGGGCTATCACCAGGGGGGATGCCTCCCCGATGAAGCTCGCCAGCACCAGCAGTAGCGGCAGCCCCGGGATCACCAGCATGACGTTCATCAGGAAGGTGAGGCACTCGTCGATGAGGCCGCCGAAGTAACCGGCAGTGATGCCGATGCCGATGGCCAGGGCGCAGACCAAGAGGCCTGCCCCGAAGCCCACCATCAGCGAGATGCGGGCGCCATTGGTGAACTGGGACCAGATATCGTGGCCCATGCGGGTGCTGCCCATCACGTACTCGGCACTGGGCGGCTGGTGGGGACGGGCAACCCGCTTGGTCGGCTCATTGCTGGCGAGCAGCGGAGCAAACAGGGCCATCAACACGAAGGAGACGACGATGGCGAGGCCGAAGGCGGCCTTCTTGTTGCCCAGTAAAATCTTGAGGATGGTAGGCATACGCATCTTATTTACCTCCGGTACGAAGACGGGGATCCAGGAAGACGTAGAGCATGTCGGCCAGGAAGTTAAAACTGAGCATGGTGATGGTCATGATGAGCAGCTGCCCCTGAATGAGCGGGTAGTCGCGCGCCAGGATGCCCTGGTAGAGGGTCAGGCCCAGTCCCGGGTAGTTGAAGATGACCTCGGTGATGAGGGAGCCGCCGATGACGAACCCCAGCGCCATGGAGAGCGCGGTGACGCTCGGCAAGATGGCATTGCGGGCACCGTAGTTGAAGATGACCCGTCTGTTGGAGAGCCCCTTGGCCTTGGCCATGGTGATGTAGTCTTCCCCCAAAAGGTTAATCATGTTGTTGCGCATGGTGATGAGGAAGCCCCCCACCTGCACGATGGCCAGAGTGCCGACCGGCATGATGGCGTGCAGCATGATGCTCTTGATGTGCTCCCAGCCATAATCGGCGGTGATCTCCGGGCTGTAGGCGTAGCCGATGGGCAGCCACTCCAGGCTGACCCCGAACAGGAACAGGGCGAGCAGGGAGACCACCACGGGGGGGATGGCCTGCATCACCAGGGTAAGTGGCGAGAGGATGCTGTCCATGCGGCCACCCCGGTACCAGGCGGCGAAGATGCCGACGATGGAGCCGAAGGAGAAGCTGATGATGGTGGAGGTGCCTACCAGGAACAGGGTCCAGCCGATGGCGCGACCCAGTACGTCGGCAACCTGCTGCGGGTAGTAGCGCACCGAGGTGCCCAGATCCCAGGTGAAGACGCTCTTCACATAGGTCAGAAATTGAGTGCCAATCGGACCATCTACAAAGCCGAAGGTGGCCTTGAGTGCCTCGAGGGCTGCGGGTTCCATCATGGCGCCGGCCCGGGCAAACATGACGGAGACGGGATCCCCTGGCATGGCTCTGGGTAGCAGGAAGTTAATGGTGGCGGCCACCAGGAAGGCGACCAGATAGAAGGAGAAACGTCTTAGTATAAATCCCATGATGATACCTTTTACTGCAAGTCTGCCCCGCACCGGGCATAGCTACCCCAACCCCGGCAGATCCGGGAAGTGGGCAGGCGGCGGGGAAGAAGGCCCCCCGCAGGGGGCCAGGAGGATTTAGCTGTTCGGCTTGAGGGACAGCACGTGCAGCAGACGCTCAGGCGTATCCGGGTGGAGCTGCGGTTTGGCGACCGGGTTGTCGGCGCTGAACCAGCCATGGAAGCGCTTGGTGCTGTACTCATACCATGTCGGGTTGTTGAACACCGGGATGATGGTCTGGTTGGCACCGACACGTTCCTGGATAGCGAACATGATCTCTTTTTGCTTGGCAGCATCGGCGGTCTGGGTGAAGTCATCGATCAACTTGTCCAGCGCCGGATCCTTGTAGCGGTTGGCCGCGAAGCGGTTGCCACGCTCACCCATGTTGCGTGAGTGGAAAGCGGTCTCGAAGTACTTGTGCGGGTTGGCACCGGCAAAGTAACCCTGCAGGGCGACATCGAAGTCACCGGTGACCAGGGCGTCTGTCCAGACGGTGGCTTCCGGGGTGGAGGTCTTGGCGTTCAGGCCAAGCGCCTGCAGGCCTTCGACGCCGATCTGGACGGTGTTGACCCAGTCGGTCCAGCCGTTGGGTACCAGCACCTTGAACTCGATCTTCTTGCAGCTCGGGGTGTCGAGGAACTTGTCGCCGTCACAATCTTTGTAGCCAGCCTGTTTGAGCAGCGCCTTGGCACCTTCGACATCAAACTTGCTGAACTTGCCGTATTTCTTCTCGACGTCCGGGTTATCCCAGGAGGCGAACGCCTTGCCCAAACCTGACGGATAGTCGTTGACGGTCGGGTAACCGTAACCGGCGATGTCCACCATGGACTGGCGATCCATGGCCATGGAGAAGGCGCGACGGAAGTTGATGTCGTTGAAGGCTTCGTGGTTGCCCGGGTTCTTGCTCTGGAAGTTGACGTTGAACGCCACTGTGCCGGAGGCCGGGAACCAGTATTTGTTGTTCTTGGGATCGTTGCCGACGTAGAGGCGCTCGATGTCCGGTACGAAGGAGCCGAACCAGTCAACATCACCCTTCATGACGGCGGCCAGCACCTGGTCATTGGTGGCCATCTGCGGCATGCGGATACAGTCGATGGCGAGGTTGGCGTTATCCCAGTAGTGCGGGTTGCGGCATTGGGTATAGAGCTGGGCGGAGAAGTTGTCCACTTCGGTGAAGGGACCGGTACCGACCGGCTTGTCGTTGGTGAAGGCAACCGGGTCCTTGACGGACTTCCACTGGTGCTCAGGCACTATGGGGATCAGCACCAGGTCGTTGACCACGTTGGTGTTGACCTCGGTCAGGTCGAACTTGATCTTGTGGTCACCCAACTTCTCGATGCCCTTGATCTGGGTCCAGATAGAGCGCTCATCCAGCGCCTTGTTGGCCTTGACCAGATTGAAGGAGAAGATGATGTCGTCGGCGGTGAAGGCTTCACCGTCGGACCACTTGACGCCATCGCGCAGGTCGAAGGTGACGGACTTCAGGTCATCGCTGAAGGCATAGTGGGTCGCCAGACGATAGACGGGTTTGCCACCCTGCATATCGTTGAAGATCACCAGCGGCTCATAGATGAAGTGACGGGTGGTGTGCAGCAGACCGGCCTGCAGGAAGGGGTTGAAGTTCTTGACCCAGGCTGTCTCCTGTTGGGCGACCATGGTCAGCACCGTCTTGTTCTCGGCGGCCATGGCACTGCTGGTGGCGCCAGCAATCATCAGGGTTCCCAGCATGACTGAGGTAGCTATTTTGGATACTTTGGCAAGCATATGTTTTCCTTTCTTATTGGTCTTCCATGTTTTGGAATGGAGCACCGACATCGCATGCTATGCATATCGGCCCTCTGTGTTGGGCAGGTTTTGCACCCTTGTCTTTATCTAATCCAACGCCCCTAGCAAAGCAGAGTTAACAGAAGAACAACAAGGCCTGATTTCGTCGATTTCGTAAAAACCAAAATTCTTTCGTCATTCTCGTTAAATTCCATTTCAAACCTTTTAAAATTATATACTTACATTTATTTACGCTAAACATAAAGTTCGCATTTAAAAGCCATGCCAGCCGATTGTGTGACCTCGATCGTCCCAGATTTTTCCGTTGCCATCAGGGCTTTTTTTTACATTTGAAACAAGGTTGGAAAGTGCCAGGCAGGCCCTATCTTGCAGGTGATATTGATTATCACTCATCTGTTTTCAGGGCCGCTTGGGCGAGGGAGAAGCGAATGAGGAGACTGTGCCTGGGGATCCGGTTCCGACCCGCCGGCGATCTTGATGAGCGCCATATTGCCCTACCCATCCTGGCTCGCAGCTGTGCACCAGCAGAGGGGGCCGTTCGCCTCTTGGGTTGGCAAAGAGAGAGCTATCAAGAAGGCACTCGGCGGGCTTGGCCAGGGGTTGAGGCGATCACTGTGATGGGGTGGCTTTCTTTTGCATCATTGAGCCCGACAAGGCCTCAGCGGCCGTTATCGGTGCGGGAGCTGGCATCTCCTTGGGGGCCGGCGGTCAGCATGAAGGCGGCAAGGGCATCCCTGCCCATTGGCTTCTGGGGACGCCAGATATGGGGAGAACTGGAAAGTGGCAAAGGCATGGCCCCCATGCGCCCAACAGGCACCCACAGCCCAACCTTGGCTGGTCACCTGTGGCGCCGAGTCGGTCTCCTTATCTGAGCGCTGTCATGCCCCTGGAGGTGGATCTGGCCCCATGAGGCTGGCGAGGGCGTCATTGGGCGATGCGGAGTTTGCTTTTAGTTCTGCCTGCCGATCATCTCTATCGATGATGGGGGGCGGATAAGCGCTCTGCCGAGCTTGGGGTATCAAGCGCGGCTCCTTGTTGGTGGCCTGGAGAGGGAGGGGGCGGATGGCAAGCGATGGGCGGCGGGGGGATGGGATCCCGTTGATGCGTGGTGGTGCTGGCGTGCTGGAGAAGGATGAATAGAAACGGGCCCCGCGGGGCCCGTGTTGTCAAGACTCAAATGGCCGTTAGGCGTTAGGTTTGAGGGCGAGCACGTGCAGCAGGCGCTCAGGGGTGTTGCTGTGTACCTGGGGCTTGGCGACCGGGTTGTCGGCGTTGAACCAGCCATGGAAGCGCTTGGTGTTGTACTCATACCAGGTCGGGTTGTTGTAGACAGGGATGATGGTCTGGTTGGCACCGACCCGCTCCTGGATCTCGTTCATGAGCACTTTTTGCTTGGCCAGATCCGCGGTCTGGCTGAAGCCGTCAATCAGCTTGTCCAGTGCGGGATCCTTGTAGCGGGGTGCCGCGAAGCGGTTACCACGTTCGCCCATGTTCCGGGAATGGAAGGCGGTCTCGAAGTAGTTCTGCGGGTTGGCACCGGTCAGGTAACCTTGCAGGGCCACATCGAAATCACCAGTGACCAGGTTGTCGGTCCAGACGGCTGCTTCGGGGGTGGCTGTCTTGGCATCGATCCCCAGCGCCTTGAGCCCTTCCACCCCGATCTGGACGGTGTTGACCCAGTCGGTCCAGCCGTTCGGCACTATGATCTTGAACTCGATTTTCTTGCAGCTCGGGGTATCGAGGAATTTGTCGCCGTCACAGTCCTTGTAACCGGCTTCCTTGAGCAGGGCCTGGGCGGCCGCCATGTCGAACTTGTTGTACTTGCCAAACTTCTTGTCGACATCCGGGTTGTTCCAGCTGTCGAACAGTTTGCCAAGGCCGGACGGGTATTCGTTGATGGTGGGATAGCCGTAACCGGCGATGTCCACCATGGACTGGCGGTCCATGGCCATGGAGAAGGCGCGGCGGAAGTTGATGTCGTTGAAGGCTTCGTGATTACCCGGGTTCTTGGTCTGGAAGTTGACGTTGAACGCCACTGTGCCGGAGGCGGGGAACCAATACTTGTTGTGCTTGGGATCGTTGCCGACGTAGAGGCGCTCGATGTCCGGTACGAAGGAGCCGAACCAGTCCACATCCCCCTTCATGACGGCGGCCAGCACCTGGTCATTGGTAGCCATCTGTGGCATGCGGATACAGTCGATGGCGAGATTGGCATTATCCCAGTAGTGCGGGTTGCGGCACTGGGTATAGAGCTGGGCGGAGAAGTTGTCGACCTGGGTGAAGGGGCCGGTACCGACCGGCTGGTCATTGGTGAAGGAGACCGGATCCTTGACCGATTTCCACTGATGCTCAGGCACCAGCGGCACCAGGGCTATCTGGTTGACCACGCCGGTATTGACGCCAGCGAGCTCGAACTTGACCTTGTATTGGCCCAGCTTTTCGACCCCGGTGATCTGGGTCCAGATGGCCCGTTCGTCCAATGCCTTGTGGGCCTTGACCAGGTTGAAGGAGAAGAGCACGTCATCGGCATCGAAGCCTTCGCCATCGGACCATTTGACCCCTTGACGCAGGTCGAAGGTGACCGATTTCAGGTCTTTGCCAAATTCATAGTGGGTAGCGAGCCGGTACTCGGGTCTGCCTCCCTGCAATTCGTTGAAGATAACCAGGGGCTCATAGATGAACTCCTTGGTGGTGTGCAGCAGACCGGCCTGCAGGAAGGGGTTGAAGTTCTTGACCCACGCCGTCTCCTGTTGGGCGACCAGGGTCAGCACAGTCTTGTTGTCGGCGGCATTGGCGGCCCCGGCAGAGAGCATCAGGCTCCCCAGCATGCAGGCGGCGGCGACCCGGGATACTTTGGCAAGCATATTATTTCCTTGTTATATGGACGTCCCTGTTGATCTTGTTGAGGGGCGCATGGCTGGCGCTCTACCTCATGTCTGGGTCTGTATGACCCCCCTTAGCTAAGCAGGTTTAACAAGAAAGAAACATTTAATCCTTACGTCGATATCGTAAAAATCCCCTTCTCGACGTTGAAAACGTCAATTTCATTTATTAGTTAATTAATATCAATTGTTTAAGTTATTTGATTTCGCGCAAAAAGTGCTATTTAAGCCCTGTATTTGACGATAATGTGACGAAGATCTGGTCGGTTTTTATCCGCCTTTTGCATTCTTTGTTCTCTTGAGGAAAAAACCTGGTGCGGCTGTTGGGGTACTCTCCGAGAGGGGGGAGAAAACGCCATCGCCAGCCCGCTCCTGATGCTCGTTCCCGGACAGGCAAGGCTCATGGAGGGCGATGTTCCCGGTGCAGGGCCATGGACGATGACAGGGGATTGCGCATGGGTCAGACGCCATCAGGCGGAGTCTGGGGCAGCGCCGCCAGGCAAGGAGTGGCTCCTTCAGCTCTGCTCATCTGTGGTTGCACGGTTTGCGGGTTGCATCTGGGGTGAGAGACCTTTAAGCGGGCCCATGGGGTTGACAGGGTTTGGGCCCGATGAGCGGAAAGGGGGCAAGGAGATGCGCCATCGGCTGTCCCTGGCAGGCGAGAGAGGCGTCGATATAGATAGGTAGGGGTGGCGAGTCAGCCCCGGGCAGTGCACTGAGCACGGGGCTGACCTGAGGGGCAACCTCGTCTCAGCCTGGACTGGGATATGGGGCCCAACGCCTGCCATGCCACGTCTTGGGCAGAGGGAGAGGGGCCAGAGTGCCCGCTGCCAGCGGGCTCTCTGGGTTGAGGATGGCTTTTGATGATCAGCCCTTGCGATTGGCGAGCTGGCGCAACAGCTGGGCACTCTGGTGCAGGCTCTGCTGCTGGGCTTCGCTCAGGGGGCACTGCTTGATCACGTACTCGGCCGTGGCGACCACCGTCTTCCAGCGTGGCGCCTTGGGCAGGGTATCCAGACTCAGATACTTGTCCAGGGTGCGGGTCTGGGGGCTGGATCTGTCCATGTAGACTCGCCACAGCTTGCTCTTCTCCGCCAAGACTATCTTGCCCTTGCCGGTGCTGTGTTGCCAGGCATCGAGGGAGAGGCGCATGGTGTCGACCAGGGCGTGGCGCAGGGGATCATCATCTTGCTGGCGGATCAGATTGTCGGCGAGGGAGCGGAACTCGCCACCGAGTCGGCTCAACTCCCCAAGCAGGTGTTCATCTTCGATGATGGCCTGACGTGACAGGCTCTTGAGGGCATTCTCCAGGGCCGCGACTCTGTGCTCATCCGGCGCGCTCTGGCTGCAGATGAGGGCATAGGCATGGCAATCATTGAGCTGGATAGGCAGGGCGCGCACCAGGGTGAGTTCACTCTGACCGGCCACGCAGAACTGCAGACTCTGTTCACCAAGATTCGTCATATCCGGCCACTGGCTGTGCAGGGGCTGGCTCAGCCACTCATCGAGGGATTGGCCCTCCATGGCCTCGGGCTCCTGGCCGAGACGGGTGGCCAGGGCGCGGCTGGCAAAGAGCACTCTGCCCTGCTGGTCGATGAACACCATGGCATCCCCCCCCTCGCTGATGAGGGCGAGCAGGCGCTGCTGATCCTGACGCAGGCTCTCCTGCAGGTTCAACCTGTGTTCGATCTCCTGTTTGAGCAGCCGGTTTTCTACCAGGGTGGCCCGCCCTTGTCTGGCCTCGAGCAGTGCGCGTACCCGGGCGAACAGCTCCTCCTTGCAGAACGGCTTGACCAGATAGTCGTTGGCCCCCGCATTGAAGCCCTCTTCGATATCCTTGGGCTGATTGAGGGCGGTGAGCAGCAGCACCGGCAATTGATCCTTGGGACTCTTCTCGCGCAGACGGCGACAGACATCGAATCCGGACAGGGTGGGCATCATCACATCGAGCAGCACCAGATCCACCGGCTCGGTGGCGAGCTTGGCCAGGGCATCATGGCCATCGCTGCTCGGCAATATCCGATAGCCGCAAGGTTGCAGCAGGTGGCGCAAGATGTGCAAGTTGATGGGCTCGTCATCCACCACCAGCAGCAAGGGCGCATCCGGCGGAGGGGGGGGCAGGTCTTCACTCTCCCATTCGGGCAGGTTCAGAGGGACATGGCGCACCAGTGGATGCTCTTTGGGACGCAACTCGCTCGGGCCGGGCAGGGCATCGTGATGGGAGAGCGGCAGGCTGAAGCAGAAGGTGGAGCCGACGCTCGGTTCGCTCTGCACCGTGAGTCGCCCTCCCATCAACTCGATCAACTGGCGGGTGATGGAGAGGCCTAGCCCCGCACCCTGCTTGCCCGCTTCATGGCTCATCTGCACCAGGGGTTCAAAGATGTGCTCCAGATTCTCTTGGGCGATACCGATGCCGGTATCCGTGACCTTGATCCAGAGGAAGTGCTCATCCTGGCTGGCGCTCAGCACGACTTTTCCCTGAGGGGTGTATTTGATGGCGTTGCCGACCAGATTGTAGAGCACCTGTTCGAGCCGTTGCTCGTCCGCCAGTACGGCGGGCAGCGCCTGTGGCGTGATATCGACCAGGGTCAGCGGTTTGGCCTGTACCAGATGCTGGCAGAGATCCAGCACCAGGCGCACCACCCCCTTGGGGTTGACGGACTGGGAGTGGATCTCCAGCTGGCCATAGCGCATCTGGTGGTAATCGAGCAGATCGTCCACCAGCCGCGCCAGGCCATCGGCGCTCTTGATGATGAGACCCAGCTGCTGCTGTTGACCCTCGGTCAATTGCTGTTGACCGGCCAGCATGGCTTCCGCCATCCCCTTGATGCCATGGATGGGAGTGCGCAGCTCGTGGGAGGTGTTGGCGAGCAGTTCATCTTTGAGTTTGTCGGCCTGCTGCAGGCTGAGGTTCTGCTTGTGGGTCAGCTTGACCTGCTGTTGCAGCTCCTGAGTCTGGCGTTCGATCAAATCTATCTTGTCCCTCACCGAGCGCTGCATATGACGAAACGCCTGGGCGAGGCGGTCTATGTCATCTTCGGTGCGGGGGATGGCGATGGGGTGATCCAGGGCGCCATCTGCCACCTGTTCGGCGGCAGCCGTGAGGGAGCGCAGCGGTGCCGTGATGGAGTTGGACAGCCAGCGGGAGAAGAGAATGAGCAGCACCAGGGAGCCAACCCCGAGCAGCACGGAGAGCGTCTCCAGTTTGCGGATGGGATCATAGGCCTCCCGGGTCGATATCTCGGCGATAAAGGCCCACTCGGTATCGTACACCTTCACCTGGGTGTAGGCGGCCAGTACCTCATCCCGTTGATAGGACTCGAAAAGTCCGACGCCCTGCTCACCGGAGAGCGCCTTGAGGATAAGGGGGGTCTCCAGGGGGCGAAAATCGGGGGAGAAGCTCTTCTCGACGCTGAACTCCGGTGCCAGCCAGGCATTGGCCCGCATCCGTTTGTCCGGGCCTATGAGGATGGTCTCGCCGGTTTCCCCCAGCCCTTCACGCTCCCCCATGATCTCGTTGAGCTTGTCCGGGCGCAGTTCGAAGACGACCACACCGCGCACATAGTCGTACTGCATCACGGGGGCGGCCAGGTAAGCGACTACTTCGCCGGTCAGCTCATTGCGGCCAAAGTCGGTGAATTCGAAGATCTTCTGTGGTGATTCACCGCTGTCGAGCCGGCGTTTGATACGGGCGAAGGTGTCGCCAAGGCCGCTCGACTGATAGGGGCCTGAGAGTAAATTGGTGGCGAAGTTGGCACGCTTGGTGACCGAATAGACGACATCACCATTGATGTCGATGAGGAAGATATCGCTGTAGTTTGACTTGCGCACCATGTCGGCATAGCCACGGTGAAAACGCTGATGGACCCGGCCATACATCTCGTCCGCCAGGATCAGCGCACTGATGGAGGGTTCAATATCACTGTTTTGGGGATCGGGTTTACGCAGTTGATCCCAGGAGCCGGTGATGTAGCGATTATGGGCCCGCAGGCGCGCCTCCTGGGGGGTGGTGCCCAGCTTCTCGAAGGCACCGGTGAAGCCATAGAAGCGACCGATACTGTTACCGGCAAAATCCTGCTGGGAGAAGCCCATCACCTGAGCCTTGAGGTTGGCGAAATAGTCTTCCAGCTGGTTTTTCTTGATGTTACGCACCGACACCAGATGGTTCGAAGTCTGGGCGGTGAGGTCCTTGCCGTGGGTGTGGAGGAAGAAGAGGGCGACGACCAGAAAGGGCACCATGCCCAGCATGAAAAACGCGAGCATCAGTTGTGTTTTGAGTCCGCGCGCCTTGAAGATCCATTTCATCGTATCAAGTTCTATTGAGAATCCAATTAGTAACCTTGCCAGTCTCGGGCCAAAGGCGTTGTATTTCAATGGCTTTATCCTAAATTCGTCTGTGGGGTCACAGCGGGACGCGCTTTTTTTACCCAAAGCGAATAAAGCCTGAGCAAACGGTCGTGCCGCGGGGCTCGAGGCACAAAAAAGGGTTGTGCTGCCTGCGGGGGTACGTATAATGCGCCTCGTTGTCAGGCAAGACCGGGCAGCATGAGTTCAGGCGGGAATAGCTCAGTTGGTAGAGCACGACCTTGCCAAGGTCGGGGTCGCGAGTTCGAGTCTCGTTTCCCGCTCCAATTTATCTCATCGACACCAAGGATGAGATGTCAGTTACAGTATTGAAGTCTTGACCCTGTGGCGCGTTAGCAAAGCGGTTATGCAGCGGATTGCAAATCCGTTTAGTCCGGTTCGACTCCGGAACGTGCCTCCATTATCTCCTTCATTTCCCTCGTTCTAGCCCTGTTCCAATGCCATGTCACACCGATGTGACAGCCACTGCGTATCCAGATATTTCCTCAATTCGATCATATCCTGCCGTTGCATGGGCGAACCTTGCGTGCTGATTTCATCCAGCTCGGCCATGCGTTGCTTGAGCAGACCACACTGCCACAGGCTGGCGGTAGGTACCCCCTTGTCAGCAAAGGCTATCCTGTCATTGACATTGCTGCGCCACTCCTGCCATTCGTTGTGGGCGAGCAGGCCGCACAGGCCGATGAGCACCATGTTCGCTATCTTCATCCGTCATCCCCCTGTCGTATCTGCTCTAACTCTGGTCAAGGGTGGCTGCTTGGGCAAACATTGTTATTGTTTAGTTAATAAACGTAATTAAGTTTCATCTCTGTCATTGAATGCAGGATTTGGCGGCCATATGGGTAAGAATGGTGTAGTAATTCAACAATTCATGGCGTAAACTTTGCTGAGTGGTCTTACCAGTGAGGCGTTCAATCATGTTTCATCCCTTCTCCCTGACTCGCATCATCCTGCGTCGCACCCTGGTGCTCCTGGTCGGCGTGCTGGCGTTTCCCATCATGCTGTTTCGCCGCGATCGGGCGCGTTTCTACAGCTATCTGCACCGAGTCTGGAGCAAAACCAGTACCAAGCCGGTCTGGTTGAAAATGAGTGAACGGGGCGACCGCATCTTCTACTGATGGGATAACCCCTCGGCAAAAAAATAAAAAAAGGCAGCAGCGGCTGCCTTTTTTTATTTTTATTTTTTCATTTAAAACATGGCGTTACGTTTTATTTAATGCAGGCTGCCCTGCCTGTTTGACATTTTTTCTGACATTGCCTGAAAGATTAGTGGGCGGGGGCCGGTTCTATTCACTGAATCCGCGCCGCGGTTCATTCAACCCCGACGACCTCTATTCAGAAGGAATATGAACATGAAGAAATCGATCGCACTTGCCTCTGCCATGACCGGTCTGCTGGCCCTGGGCAGCCAGTTTATCGCCGCGCCCGCCATGGCCGCCGACGAGAAAGAGAAGTGTTTCGGCGTGGTCAAGGCTGGCCAGAATGATTGCGCGACCAAGACCAGCTCTTGCGCCGGTACCGCCAAGGCTGATGCGGCGGGTGATGCCTTCGTGGTCATGCCAAAAGGGCTGTGCGAAAAACTGGCTGGTGGCAGCCTGCAGCCGAAGTAAGCACTCATGGGGCGACGCGCGCTTGACGAGTCGCCCCTTCCTCCTGGTATGCAAGGGAGACAGGGTTGATGCACTCCTCCATCGGTATTGGCCTGCGCGCCCCGCACTACCAAGTCATGCTGGCAGAACGCCCCGATGTTGGCTGGCTGGAAGTGCACAGCGAGAACTATTTTGAGCCCCACAGCCGGGCCTTTCATGTGCTCAGTCAGCTGGCCGAGGATTACCCCATCAGCCTGCACGGCGTGGGTATGTCCCTGGGCTCCAGCGATACCCTCGATGGGGCCCACCTTGCCCAGTTGCGCGCCCTGCTCACGGCAATCAAGCCTGCGCGCATCTCTGAGCATCTGAGCTGGGGCAGTGTCGACGGCCGTCATTTCAATGATTTGCTGCCCATGCCCTACACCCAGCAGGCCTTGGTCCAGATGAGCGACAAGATAAAGGCGGTGCAGGATCAGTTGGGTCGCGAGCTATTGATCGAAAACCCCTCTTCTTACCTGCAATTTGAAGCAGGCATGCCGGAGTGGGAATTTCTGGCGCAGTTGCAGCAGCGCAGTGGCTGCGGCCTCTTGCTCGATCTCAACAACCTCTATGTCAGCGCCTTCAATCATGGTTTCCCTTGCACCGAGTACCTGGCAGCCATCGATCTCGATACCGTCAAAGAGATCCACCTGGCCGGCTTTACCGACAAATCCCTCGAGCAGGGCCACCTCTATATAGATACCCACAGTTGCCCGGTGGTGGAACCCGTCTGGGCGCTCTATCGCGATATCTGTGTCAGGCGGACTATTCCGACCCTGATTGAGTGGGATCTCGAGATCCCGGTGCTCGCTGTGCTGATTGCCGAGGCGGACAAGGCCAGCGAGATTGCCGAGCTTGCCATGGCTCGGCGCCAGGAGAGACACCATGTCTGAGCGGGTGACTGAGCAACCAGACCCGGGATCCGTCAGGGCGCTGCAACGGGAGTTTGCCGCCAGCCTGCTCGGCGAGCCAAATGAGGTCGCAGCACATATCCAGCCGGGACGCTTTCCTCCCGAGGCCTTGCTGCAGGTCTATCGAAACAACTTCATCCTCAGTCTCACCGAGGTGCTCTCCATCAGCTATGCCGCGAGCCAGGCCATGGTTGGGGAGGATTTTTTCAATGCCGCCGCCCGGGGGTTCATTCTGGCCAACCCGCCAGGAGAGGGCTGTGTGACCGGCTATGGCACAGGGTTCGCCGACTGGCTCGAGAAGTTGCCGACCACGGCGCATCTGCCCTGGTTGGCCGAGTTGGCCCGCTTCGAATGGCAGTTGGAGCGAGCGAGCCTGTTGCCATTCGAGCATCGCCGATGGCCAGCGGAGGCGCTGGCTGCGCTGGCGCCGGATGAGTGGGACAGGGTACGTTTGCTGGTTGCCGACAATCTTCTTTTGCTGTCGGTGAGCGCCGACGTGGTCGGCCTGTGGCGGATGGCGTTGACGGGGGGCGAGGCTCCCCTCGAGCCGTTGCAACAGTGCTGGCTGGCGCTGCAAAAACAGCCGGATTTCAGTGTCATCCCTGTGGCCATAGACGGCGCGCAGTATCAATTGTTGCAGGCCTGCCGCCAGGGGATCCCCCTGACCGAGCTCGATGAAGCGCTCAACCCTGGCGCACTTTTGCCGCAACTGGTGGCGCAGGGGCTGCTGGTGGCATTTTCACTCGACGCCGCACCGGGCGTTGACGATCAATAAGTAAACAGAAAGGAATTATCTGATGGAACATCTTATCGCCCGTGGTCAGCAACTGGCCGATCGTTGGCAGGGAGCCCTGTCGGGCTGGGTATTGCTGCTGGCGCGGCTCTGGGTTGCCCAGGCTTTCTTTCGCGCGGGCTGGCTCAAGCTCAATGCCTGGGATTCGACCCTCTATCTGTTCGAGTTCGAGTACCAGGTGCCCCTGCTGCCCTGGCAGTGGGCCGCCTACCTGGGCACGGCCACCGAGCTGCTCATTCCTGTGCTGCTGCTGCTTGGTCTGCTGACGCGTCCCGCGGCCTTGCTGTTGTTTGGCTTCAATATCATCGCCGTCATCTCTTATCCGACCCTGTGGCCGAGCGGCTTCTTCGATCACCAGCTCTGGGGCTGGATGCTGCTGACCCTGGTGGTATGGGGCGCGGGGCCGGTCTCGCTGGATCGCTGGCTGATCACCAGACTGAGATAAGGCCATCGCCAGTCGGTTGAGGGAGCGCGAGAGCCAGTTGCCGCATTGAGTTGTCAGATGGAGATACCTTGATGCACCATGGTGCCGGTCATTGACCGGCATTTTTTATGGGCCAGGGGAGCAGGGATGAAGATAGCCATACTGGACGACTATCAGGGGGCCACGCGCGAGCTGGCCTGTTTTGCCAAGCTGGCAGACCATGAGGTGACGCTGTTTCGGACTCCTGCCCAGAGCGAGGCCGAGCAGGTCGCGCGGCTGCGCCCGTTCGATGCCCTGGTATTGATCCGTGAGCGCAGCCAAGTCGATGACAGCCTGCTCGCACAGCTGCCCCGGCTGCGGATCATCAGCCAGACCGGCAAAGTCAGTCAGCACCTGAGTCTTGCCGCCTGCAGCCGCCATGGGGTGCTGGTGGTGGAGGGGAGTGGCTCCCCTGTCGCGCCAAGCGAGCTGTGCTGGGCCCTGATCCTGGCGGCGAGCCGCCAGCTGCCCGCCTATTGGCAGGGGTTGCAGCAGGGACAGTGGCAAGATAGCGGCAGCCTGGGGCTGGGGCGCTCCCTGGAGGGGCTGACACTGGGTATCTGGGGGTTTGGCAAGATAGGGCGCAGGGTCGCGGCCTTCGGTCAGGCCTTTGGTATGACGGTGCTGGTGTGGGGCAGTGAGGCATCCCGCGCGGCAGCCTGCAGTGCAGGTTATCGGGCGGCGTCGAGCCAAGCTGCGCTGTTTCGCCATAGTGATGTGCTGAGCCTGCACCTGCGACTGTGCGAGGCCACCCGCCATTGTGTCACTGCTGCAAGTCTGGCATTGATGAAGCCCGATGCCCTGCTGGTCAATGTCAGCCGGGCCGAGCTGGTGGTGCCCGGCGCTCTGCTGGCGGCGCTCCAGGCCGGGCGACCCGGCTTTGCCGCCCTCGATGTGTTCGAGTGCGAGCCCCCGAGCCAGGAGCCCTTGCTCGCCATGGCCAATGTGATAGGCACGCCCCACCTCGGTTATGTCACCCGCGACAGCTACGAGCTCTATCTGGGTCAGGCTTTTGACAACCTGATCGCCTTTGCCGCGGGCTCCCCCGTCAACATGGCGAACCCCGATTGTGGCTGGGAGACCAGGCAATGAATATCCGTCAGGCCACCCTGGCCGACATCCCTGAACTGGTCACGCTGCGCATGGCGCTCTTTGCCGAGCTGGGGGAGGCGTTGGGGGATCAGGGGGAGGCGCTGCATCAGGCCAGTGTCGACTATTTCAGCCGTGCCATGGCCGAAGGCAGGCTCATCTCCTGGGTTGCCGAGGAAGGAGAGGCGGGGGGCGGGCTCTTGGCGGTGGGCAGCCTGGCCCTGTTCGAGCGGCCGCCGTACCCCGGCAACCTGCCTGGCCGGGAGGCTTATCTGCTCAACATGTATACCCGCCCCTCATGGCGAAGGCGCGGACTGGCTCGCCAACTGCTGGCTGCCATGACTCGCTACGCCGACCTGGCCAAGTTTGGCAAGCTGTGGCTCCATGCCAGCGAGGCTGGCCGTCCTCTCTATGAACAGGCCGGCTTCGTGGGACATTCAGACTACCTGGAGCGGCAGCCGGATTGACTGCTGCGGGCGGGCAAGATCGGGCGAGGTGGAATCGATTGACCCTTGGTTATAAGGGGGGCGAGTTGGCGGTGCGTGCCCGGCACCATCTTGGTGAAGAGGCTGCCCTCAAGCAGAGGATGGCGAGAGATGCCACCTCCATTGTTGATTCATTGCGCGATCGCACCGTTAAACTGAACCCTGCCTGTACTGCCTCCCCCTTGCCGATTGTGACCCTCTCCCCCCTTGTTTAGGCTGGCCGCCTTTCGATGATTCAAGACGGCGGACATGACGGATATGGCACAACAGATAAGCAAGAAGGTGGCGTTGTCGCTGCTGCTGGCGATGGGCACCCTGGGGCTGGGTGGCTGCATGGGGCAGATGGGGCTCTCCTCCATGGTGACGAAAGGCAACCTCAAGGTGGTGGATAACCGTTACGGCCGCGCCGGCGTCTTCGTGCTGCTTTCACCCGTCTATGGCCTGGCCGCGACCGCGGATCTCTTCATCTTCAATACCGTGGAGTTCTGGTCAGGGACCAACCCCATCACCGGGAAGTCTCCTGCGCTGGTCGATCATAAGGTCGACACGGCCATCAAGGTGAATCAGCACCTGGACAGCTCCCTCAAGACAGTACCCCTGGCCAGCCTGCCCGCCGATGTGCGCAGCATGGACATTAGCTACCCGGATGCAGATAACGCCCTGATGGAGCTGCACTATAAGGATGGCAGCCGCAGCACAATGCGAGGTCAGCGCCGGGGCGATGTGGTCGATCTCTACTATCAGGGTCGCCTGGTCTCAACCCTGACCCAGGCGCAGCTGGCGACCATGAGTCGCACCGGACGCGTGGCCGCCTGAGCCACGCTGCCTCTGGGGGGATCCCGCTCCCATCCTGATGACAAAGCCCCGCTTCTGCGGGGCTTTGTCATTTTCGCGCCGCGGGGGTGGCGTATGGCTGCAGCACCAGTCCCAGCAAGCGTCCCAGGTGGCTGAGCTGCTCGGTGAGCTGCAAGTTGAGCCAGAGGTAGCCGCTGATGGTGGCCTCGTCATCGGCCCCCGGGCGCACCTCGGCCTGTACCTGGGCGGCCGCCGCTTGCAATCGGGCGATGGCCTGCTCGGCGGCGCTGCTGTCGCCGCTCTTGAGCATGAGGGCGAGCTGGGTGAACACCTCCTCGGCAGCTTGCTGACAGGTGCGCAAGGCGGGGTTGCTCTGCATCAGGAAGTGGCTCTGCCGATCCCGCCAGTAGGTGTTGGCCAGCATCTCCAGGATGCAGAGCGTGTTGCGCATCGTGGTCTGGATGGCTTCGAACAGGGAGCTGTTGAGGCGGGTCTCCTTGACGGCGGGGGCCAGCAAGGGGCGTAGGCTGACCACTTTGGAGAGCAGGCGGGAGTGGCTCTGGGCCAGCCTGGGGCGCTCCAGAATATTGGGGGAGAGGTGGGTGTGATAGAGGCGGTGCGCCTGCAGCAGGGTGTCGTGCAGCTGCAACCGCCAGTGGCTGTAGGCGCGCTGGGGGTAGATGCTGCAAAACAGCAGCGCCAGCAAAGAGCCGAGGATCACATCGCCGCTGCGCCACAGCGCCGTCTCTATGTCCCCCGGCATGGCGCCCATGGTCACGCCTAAGGTGATGCCGATGAGCAGCCCTACGTAGGGGCGCTTGCCAAGCGCCAGATAGCCGCACAGGAACATGATGGCGCTGCACCATACCAGCATCAGCGGCAGGGAGTAGAGCTCCAGATAGAGGGCCACCACCCCGCAGGCGGCGCCGAAGATGGTGCCGACCACCCGTTGCAGGGCCCGCGACAAGACATTGCCCCAGAACGAGATGGGGCCCATCACCACCACCAGGGTGATGAGGGGCCAGGTGCTCTCCGGCAGCTTGAGCTCCCGGGTCAGCAGGAAGGTGAGGGTGAAGGCCAGGGAGATGCGCAGGCCGTGGACCAGACGGTAGCGACCATAGATCAGCAGATCGAAGCGGGAGAGCGGCGTGTTCAGGCGCAAGGGAGTCGTCTCATGTCAGGTTGATCTTCTCGTGTTGCCGTGCCGGCTGACGCTCGCCATCAGGGCAAGAGGCGGATCCGGACCCGCTCACCGGGGATGATGGCCGATCGGGCGGGGTTTTCGATCACGCAGTTGGCCGAGGGCAGGGCTGAGGGCATGAAAGCACTTGCCGGGCGCACCTGCAAGCAGCCGTTGGCATCCTGGCTGAGGTGGCCGGGCAGGCAAGCCTCCCCCGCCGGATTGGGCATGGCCTCCAGGGCCAGGGCGAGCAAGCGCAGCGGCGGCAAAGTGAGCTGGCTGCTTGCATCCCGCCGAGGCAGCCGGGCGCAGAGGAAGTCGGCGATGGCGTCCAGGGCCTCGAAACGAAACTGGGGCAGGGGCGTTGCCTCGGACTCATCGCTGATGAGCGCCACTATGTCCGGGTCGCCAGGGAACAGCAGTGGCCGACCGAGGGCGCGGCGATGGAGCTCTATCTTGGGAAAATGGTGATGTTTGAACCCCTCGACCAGCAGCAGATCGAGCTGCTCCCAGTCGAAACGGGCCAGCAGCGCCTCCAGTGAGGGCTCTTGCTCCGGGGTCTCGCAGATCAGGGCGTGGCGCAGGGAGGAGGCCGCCATCACCTGGCGGGCACCAGCCTGGCGCAGGCGATGGCTGTCCTTGCCAGGCTTGTCCATGTCGAAGTGGTGGTGGGTATGCTTGAGCACCCCGAGCCGCAGCCCGCGCTGGGTCAGCAGCGGAATGAGCCGCTCCAGCAGGGTGGTCTTGCCGGTGCCGCTCCAGGCGACGAAGCCGAGCAGGGGCCGTTGCGCAGGGATCATGGGCGTGCGTCCCCTGCCAGCGATCCGCTTGCACCCAGCAGGCGCGCCTCGTAGGCGGCCAGCTCGGTCTGATCATTGAGGTTGATAAAGGCATCGGGCTGATCGACGAAGGAGACCACCGCCATCCGGTGGCGGGCAAACCAGCAGGCTATCTTGCGCTCCCCCTCAGCCAGTGCCTGGCGCAGGGAGGGGAGCAGGGACTTGTGCAGCAGGGCGACCACGGGTTGCAGATGAGATCCATCATGGGCCACCACCAGCTCGATGTCCGGCGTCAGCGCGGCGCGAAAGCGGCTCATCAGATCCATCGGCAGGCCGGGGCCGTCGCAGGGCACGAACAGCACCCAGTCGTGGCGGGCGGCGGCAAGACCAGCCTGCATGCCCGCCAGGGGACCCAGGAAATTGCCGTTGCCATCATCGATGACCGGGGCCAGCGCCCGATAGCGCTCCTCGCTGCGGTTGGCGTTGATCAGCACCTCGTCCACCTGGGGGCGCAGACGTTCGAGCACGTGGACTATCAGGGGCTTGCCCGCCAGGGGCACCCAGCCTTTGTCCTCGCCGCCCATGCGGGTGGCGCGGCCACCGGCCAGGATCACGGCAGAAACGGGAAAGTGGGCACGAGGGGTTGCGGAGTCTGGCGTCATGTCGCTCTGTCAGGTTCGGTGGAAGGATGCTGGCCGCGGGCTCGTTGCGGGCACCGTCGCCGTTTTCGGTTCGGCTCCGGCCGATCTTGCGCCAAGGGGGCCGGCAGGGCAATGGCATTTATATCCGGCTGCCGGGCTTTCTGGGGTGATCCAGATCAATCCACTCCACCTTGAGCCCTTCGCCGGGGCGTGATGCTGCCAGCCGAACCGGGATACTGGCTGATGGACGCCATGGGGGAAGGCGAGCTAGTTCGCCTCATGCTCGGCCAGGATGTGTTCGATGCGACTGTCCGGCACCAGCCATATCAGGGCGGCCAGCACATAGATGAGCTGGGACAGCCACTGGGCCCAGAAGGCGGCGACGATGGCGCTGAAATAGAGCAGGGGGGAAACCTTGCCCTTCCAGTCGCTGCCGAGTGCCCGCTTGAGCAGCGAGTGCGGGCCCTGGGAGCGGATGATCAGCGTCTGCAACATGAAATAGGCGATGGCCGCCATCAAGAGTACCAGGCCGTAGAGGGCGGTCGGCAGGCTGGCGAAGTGGTTTTCCCCCATCCAGCCGGTGGCAAAGGGGATCAGGGAGAGCCAGAACAGCAGGTGCAGGTTGGCCCAGAGAATGGGGCCTGTGATATGGCGGCAGGTGTGCAGCATGTGATGATGATTGTTCCAGTAGATCCCCAAGTAGATGAAGCTGAGCACATAGCTCAGAAACACCGGCAGCAGCGGGATGAGCGCCGACCAGCTGGCGTCGTGGGGCACCTTGAGCTCCAGCACCATGATGGTGATCAAGATGGCGATGACGCCATCGCTAAAGGCTTCCAGTCGCGTGCTTCCCATGATGAGCTTCCTTGAGTCCGAAGTGCGGTTGATATGTGTGCCCGAGTCGCGAAGCCACGGCACCAGCGGCGGCTGCTCCATGACAATGGCAGATCTAGCTTAGTCGAGGGTGGGGCAGGGGCCGGGAGGACACCGCTGGGGTGAGCGACTTTATGCCCGGCCTCACAAAATCGGTGAAGTAAAAGTTATATGATTGATTTCACTATGTGTCTCGCTTCTTCGCCGCAATGGCAACTTCATGTAAATCAAAGAGAATGACTATGGCTACTGGACAATATCTGCTCTGGAAAGATGCAGAAGGCAATGCCTTTCGCCCCGTGTCCCTCACCGGCACCGACTTGCTCAACAACCGCTACCTCAACAAGAGCACGGCCTTCACCGAACAGGAGCGCGCCGACTTTGACCTGGACGGTCTGCTGCCACCCCAGGTACAGACCTTCGAGGCCCAGCTGGAACGGGTCTATCAGGGTTTTCAAAGCGCCTGCAGCGACATTGAGAAATATCAATATCTTCGCGCGCTGCAAGACAGAAACGAGACCCTGTTCTACGCCCTGATCTCCCTGCATGTGGAGGAGATGACCCCCATCATCTATACCCCGACCGTGGGCAAGGCGTGTCAGGAGTTCAGCCACCGTTTCCAGAAGGCGCGCGGCCTCTATATCACCCCGCAAAATGTCGAGGACATGGGATCCCAGGCACGGCACTTCGATGGTAAAGGGATTCGCATCATAGTGGTCACCGACAGCCAGGGTATTCTCGGCATCGGCGATCAGGGGGTGGGCGGCATGGGCATCCCCATCGGCAAGCTCTCCCTCTATACCCTGGGGGCGGGGATTCATCCGGCCTGCTGCCTGCCCATCGCGCTCGATGTGGGCACCGACAATCAGGCGCTGCTGGATGATCCCATGTATCTCGGCCAGCCCCATCGTCGTATTCGCGGCAAGGAGTATGACGACTTCATCGACAAGTTCGTGGCCGGGGTCAAGCGTCACTTCCCCAATGCCGTGCTGCAGTGGGAGGACTTCAGCAAGTCCAATGCCTTCAACAATCTGGCGTGCTACCAGCAGGCACTGCCCTCCTTCAATGATGACATCCAAGGGACAGGCGCCGTGGTGCTGGCGGGCATCATTGGGGCGGTCAAGTTCAAGGGCGAGACCCTGGGCCAGCAGAACTATCTGGTCTATGGCGCCGGCGCCGGCGGGGTCGGGGTGGCGGATCAGATCTGTGCGGGCATGATCCGCGAGGGGCTGGATCCGCAGGCGGCGCGGGATCGCATCTATATCCTCGATACCCAGGGGCTGGTGTGTGACAACCGCGAGGGGCTCGACGAGTACAAGCGCCGCTACGCCAAACCGGGTCTGCTGCTGGCGCAATGGGATGTGCAGGGCAAGGCCGGGCTGACCGAGGTGCTGCGTCATGTTCCCATCACCGTGCTGCTGGGCACCAGCGGGGCTGGCGGGGCCTTCCAGGAGCAGCACATCAAGCTGATGCTCGAGCACTGCGAACACCCCATGGTGTTCCCGCTCTCCAACCCGACCGCCAACTGCGAGGCACTGCCGGAAGACATCTACCGCTGGAGTCAGGGCAAGGCCATCGTCGCCACCGGCAGCCCGTTCGCCGATGTCGAGCATCAGGGGGAGCGTTATCGCATCGGTCAGGGCAATAACGTCTTTATCTTCCCCGGGGTGGGGCTGGCCGCCATCGTCAGCCAGGTGAAAGAGATTGGCGCCGACATCTTCACCACGGCGGCCTTCGCCCTGGCCGAGTGCGTGAGCGAGGCCGATCTGGCCCGTGGCACGGTTTTCCCGCCGATCCGTGACCTGCGCGCCATCTCGGTGCGGGTTGCTACCGCGGTGCTCAAAGACATCGTTCGCCGAGATCCGACCCATCCCCTGATAGGCCAGGATCTGGAACAACATATCCTCAGCCACATGTGGGAGCCGACCTACCTGCCTTATCGCAAGGTATAAGAGGCTACTCCATCAAGACAGGCGGCCCTCGGGTCGCCTGTCTCGTTTCAAGTTCGCAAAATAGACAAATAAAAAATTATCCCATAGGCAAACGATTGGAATTTGCCATAAAGGTGCGTAAAATCGCGTCCTCGATGCTTGTAGCAACGAATCCCGCCTAAAAGGTTAGTTTCTCGCCCTCCCCAAGCAGTAAAAGGTAAAAATTGATGCTTTTTTGTGTCAAGCCTGCCTTGAAAATATGTAGTGATGATTGAAAAGTGTGAAATATCACCCTCAGTCATCAAAATCGTAAGGACGCTCATGTTTTCCTTAGTCAAGCAAAGTGTCGCCGGGCTGCAGATCCTGTTTGTCGCCTTCGGTGCCATGGTGCTGGTGCCCCTGCTCACCGGACTGAACCCCTCCATGGCCCTGCTCGGCGCCGGTGTGGGTACCCTGCTGTTCCAGCTCTGCACCCGCCGCCAGGTGCCGATCTTCCTCGGCTCCAGCTTCGCCTTCATCGCCCCCATCATCTACGCCACCCAGACCTGGGGACTGCCGTCCACCATGTTTGGCCTGTTTGCGGCCGGCTTCATGTACTTCATCCTGGCGGCGCTGATCCGCGTGCGGGGCATGGGCTTCGTGCACAAGCTGCTGCCGCCTGTGGTGATTGGCCCGGTGATCATGGTGATTGGTCTCTCCGTCGCCCAGGTCGCCTGCAACATGGCCATGGGCCGTGCCGGTAGCGATCAGGTCGTAGAGCCGACCACCGCACTCACCCTGGCGGGGATCTCCCTGGCGGTGACCCTGATTGCGGCCGTGTTCTGCAAGGGCTGGATCAAGCTCATTCCCATCCTCTCCGGTGTCATCGCCGGTTATGTGGCTGCCATCATGATGGGGCAGGTGAGCTTTGAGGGGATGGCAAACGCCCCCTGGCTGGCGCTGCCTCACTTCGAGACCCCGGAGATCAACTGGGCCGCCGCCCTGTTCATGCTGCCGGTGGCCATCGCCCCCTGCATCGAACACATCGGCGGCGTGCTCGCCATCGGTGGTGTGACCGGCCAGGATTACACCAAGAACCCGGGTCTGCACCGCACCCTGGCCGGTGACGGCATCGGCGTCTGCTTCGCCGGTTTCATCGGTGGCCCCCCCGTCACCACCTATGCGGAAGTGACCGGCGCCGTGATGATCACCCGCAACTTCAATCCGGTCACCATGACCTGGGCTGCGGTATTTGCCGTCATCCTGGCCTTCTTCGGCAAGTTCAACGCCCTGCTCACCTCCATCCCCATGCCGGTGATGGGCGGTATCATGCTGCTGCTGTTCGGATCCATTGCCGCCATCGGCCTCAAGACCCTGGTGGAGTCCAAGGTGGATCTGGGCCTGGCCCGCAACATCGCCATCGTCGCCGTGACCCTGACCGTTGGCGTCGGCGCCCTGGAGCTGAAGATCGGTGACTTCGCCCTGGCCGGTGTGGGTCTGGCCTCGGTAGCCGCCATCCTGCTCAACCTGATCCTGCCTGCGCACTCGCAAGAGGGCGCGATGGAGTCGGCCAAGGATTAAGCCCCCCTTCGTCGCCATATAGCCAAAAAGAGGCCACCCCAGGGTGGCCTCTTCTTATTGGGTCGCCAGCCATGGTGGGACGGCTGCGGGTCATGCTCCGCAGGCCTGGCCTGAGAGCGGCTACAATCAGGGTCGCAGTGAGTTGCAACGGGCTAACAAGGAGAACGTGATGAAGATGGTATGGATTTTGGCTCTGTTCGGATTGGTATGGGGCGGTGTGAGTCAGGCGGGCCCGGTCAGTTATAGCGTCGATGGCCAAGCGTTTGAGGGCTTTTACCTTGGCAGCAACAAGCAGGCCCCTCTGGTGCTGCTGGTGCATGATTGGGACGGTCTGACCGACTACGAGGTCAAACGCGCCGAGATGCTGGCGGCGCTCGGTTATAGCGTGTTTGCCGTCGACTTGTTTGGTGCCGGTGTGCGCCCGACCGAGATGGAGGAGAGAAAGCGGCTCACCGGCGCGCTCTATCAGGACAGACCCAGGATGCGCACACTGCTGATGGCAGCGTTGACCGAAGCGGGCCGATTGGGTGGGCGCCTCGACAATGTGGTGGCACTGGGTTACTGCTTCGGCGGCGCGGCCGTGTTGGAGCTGGCCCGCAGCGGTGCCGATCTCAAGGGGGTGGTGAGCGTTCATGGCGGCCTGGCCACGCCCCCCGGCCAGGACTACAAGCAGACCAAGGCGAGCCTGCTCATCCAGCATGGCAGCGCGGATCAGGCTGTTTCATTGACAGAGTTCGCCACGCTGATAGGTGAGCTGGAAGCTGCGGGGGTGACCCATGAGGCGACCAGCTATAGCGGTGCCCCCCATGCCTTCAGCGTCTTTGGCGGCGCCAATTATCGCGCCGACGCCGATGGCAAATCCTGGCAGCGTTTCACCGCATTTCTCGGCGAGGTGAGCAAGGGGTAGGCAAGGGCATCGGTGCCTTATTCCATCGATGCCTTGTCTGTGCACGCCCCCAGCGCGCGTTGCTGGGGGGATCCGCAGAGAACCTGTGGCTGTTGGGGAGATGGACTTCACAAGGTACTGATATCTGGTTGGGGTTTTCGGGAGACGGGAGCGTGATCGAAGGGATCAGAGTCCTGTCTCTGACTGGACTCTGGAGTGGGAGCTGGAGCTTCATCTGAAGGCAGCTTCCGCACGTGAAACATCAAGGAGAAATGAGATGCGTCTATGGATTCATATTGTGGCCGTTCTGCTGCTTGTTGGTTGTGCCGCCAAGGGAGACACCCCGGCCGAGCAGCGTAGCAACATTCAACAGATGCGCCAGCAGACCCTCGCCACCCTGTATGGTCAGGATGCGGGCATCCGACAGGAGGTGGCAAAATCCAAGGGTTATGCCGTCTTTACCAATGTGAACAACAACCTGCTGGTGCTCAGTGCGGGCAGCGGTTATGGCATGCTCCATGACAACCGCACCGGCCGTGACACCTACATGAGGATGGCGACGGCCGGGATGGGGATCGGCATGGGGATCAAGAAATTCCAGGCATTGATCATCTTCAACGATGTCACCGCCCTGGACAGATTCATCACCACAGGATTCGATGCCAGTGCCCAGGCTGATCTGGCCGCCAAGTCGGCCGACGATGGCAAGGTGGTGGTCAGCGAAGCGGCCAACGCCGATTTCCAGAAGGTGAAGATGTACCAGCTCACCGAGCAGGGGGTCGCGGTGCAGGCCACCATGCAGGGTTACAAATATTGGCCGGATGATGATCTCAACGGCAAGTAGTCGCCGGGTTGGCTGATCTTTCCCGCTGGCGGCGCTCGATCTGAGCGCCGCCTCTCTTTGTGGCGACTGAGGCAGCGTGAGCCTCGGGCGCTCAGGCGGGGCGTCCGTCGAGCTTCAATATCCTCACCCACATGGCCCCCTTGCCCACCGGCTGGCGGGAGACGAGGCTCAATTGCCCCGTCGCGGGTGCGATGCGGTGCAGGGCCACATCCTGGGAATCCTGCCCGGTCACAATCAGCGCGTGCCCGCTGTGGTCGATGGCAAAGCCACGGGGGCACGGTTCGGTCGGGAAGTGGGTGAGGGGGGTCAGGGCGCCGCTCTCCTGGTCAATACCGAACAGGCTGAGCAGGCTGCTGGCCCGCTCGCTGGTATAGAGGAAACGCCCATCCGGGGTCAGGTGGATGTCGGCCCCCCAGCGCTCTCCCTGATAACCCTCGGGCAGCATGTCCAGACTCTCCCGCGCGCTGATATGCCCATCCGCCTCCCGGTGGTAGCGATTGAGGGTGCCATCGAGCTCATTGAGGCAATAGATATCACCGTTGTCGGGGTGGCGCGCCAGATGGCGCGGACCGGCGCCGGGGGCGGTGTGAATGTCACCAAGGGGGTGGGGGGCCAGCAGGTCATCGTCCCCCAGGGTGAAGCGGCGAATGACGTCCTCCTTGAGGCAGGCGACCAGCAGCTCCTGATGACCCTGCTCATCGGCCAGCAGGGTCACCGAGTGGGCGGCCATCAGTGCATCGATGCGCTGGTGGGGCGCCAGCACCCGACCCGCCGCATCCATGGGGGAGACGCTGACGTGGTTGAAGGCGTAGGAGGCGGCGAAGAACAGTCTGCCCCGTGCGTCGGTGCAGGTGTGGGAGGCGCTGCCCGCGAGGGGAGCCGAGCTCGGTTCGCCGAGTCGACCATCAGCCTGGATGGGATAGCTCTGCACCATGAAGTCGGGTCGCACCCCCGCATGGAGCCAGCGCTGGTCCGGGCTGATGACCAGTGGTTGCACTTCCCCCCCGGTCTGCACCTGTTGCAGCGGCACCAGCTCATCCTCCATCAGCGCAAAGACATGGATCAACCCGCTGACCGGATTGGCGACATAAACGACTTGTTGCATGGGGTTCTCCTTGTGCGCTGACGCCCATCATGGGGTCATTTTTCCAGACTAAGCGGCGGGTGATGCAAGTTGCCTCAGGCAATTTTTTCAGACTAGGCAGATAGTTGCATAGATTTACCCATGACAGAGCAGCCCCGTCTGTTGTGACTGTGCAGGCTATTTTTCCAGACTATTTTTCCAGACTAAGCAGATAGTTGCGCAGGTTCACGCCGCGGTTGGCCAGTCCAAGCTTGATGCGCACGCTGTTGCGATGATTCTCCACCGTCTTGCGCGCCACATTGAGGGCGCTGGCGATCTCCTGGCTGGACATGCCGCTGCGAATAAACTCGGCCACCTGCATCTCAGAGGGAGTCAGCACTTCCAGCAGGCGCTGATTTCCCTCCTCCTGCAGGCCGTGCAGGCTCTTCTCCATGCTGGCGCGAATAAGCTCCAGGCACATCTTGAGGGCTGGATCCTGGATCTGGGTCAGCTTCTGCTCCACCTCGGGCAGGTGGCGGGCGATCAGCTGCTGATGCTGCTCGCCGGGGGCCGCCCCCTGATTGCCGCTGAGGGCCGCCAGGGAGTGACCGAGTTCGTTGATGAGCCGGTGATCCTGCTCTATGCCGGAGGCGTCCTGGTTATCGCTTGGCTTGATCTGCAGGCACCAGCTGCGGGTGCCGTCCGGCCCGTGGTGAGCGAACAGTTCGAAGGCAAGGTTGAGGATCTCGAACCGCAGAGTGGGCAGGTTGCCCCGGATCCGCTGGCGCATGGCCTTCAGATAGTCGGGGCCGACCAGGAACACCAGATCGTCGAGCCGGTTGAGGGTCAAGGTGTCAACCGGATAGCTGGAGGCGACCACCTGCTCCTGCTCATCGAAGCTGATGAAATAGATGTCATTGCGTGCCAGCAGCTGATGGCAGAGCCCCTGCTCGTCTATGGCGGTCAGCTTGTTACTCATGTTCCTTCCAGTTCTGCATCTCGTGATCGGGCCCCGTATGTCACCTTTATCCACCCCTGCTCCGCGCTCTGCTCATCTATGGAATACCTAGGCGATCAGGTTTTTTCCTGTCATTAATTAACAAAAATTAAACGTATTGTGAGCTGAATCGCAAAAAAATCGCGCTCTTTAGTGAGGTGTATCTCATTACAGGCTACAAAACACCTAGATAATACCTATCAACCACTCAATGGATATAGGGAGAATACCATGTTGGCAAAACGCTCACACTTTTTACTGGCAGGATTGACCGCCGCCATGCTGCTCGGCAACGGGGCCCACGCCGCCGAGGCGACCACGACCCTGGGGCCCAATGGCGAACAACCGACCCCTTATACCCAGGTAACACTCACCACGGCTCAGCAAGACAGGGTCAAGGCCCAGAACTACACGGCCGCCATCCTGATGCACACCACCTCGGACTGGTCGAGTGCCCTCATCAAGGGTGCCAAGGACAAGTTCCAGGATCTGAACGTCAAGGTGGTGGCGGTGACCGATGCCGAATTCAATGCCAACAAACAGAAGACGGACGTGGAAACCGTGATGGCCATGTCCCCCGACATCATTCTCACCCTGGTGGTCGATCCCGTCTCCGGTGCCGCCGCCTTCCGTCCTGCGGTGCAGCAGGGCAGCAAACTGGTGCTGATCAGCAACCTGCCGAGCGGTTTCGAGTACGGCAAGGACTATGCCGGCATCGTCACCGATGACCTGTTCGAGATGGGCGGTTTGGCCGCCGACATGCTGGCCAAGACGGTGGGTGAGCAGGGCAAGATAGGTTTCATCTACCACGAGGCGAATTACTACGTCACCAATCAGCGGGATCAGGCGGTGCTGACCAACCTGGCCAAGCACCACCCCGGCATCCAGATCCTCGCCAAGCAGGGCATTGCCAACGCCAATGATGGCGAGGTCGTTGCCTCTGCTCTCATTACCCAGCACCCGGATATCCAGGCCATCTATGCCCCCTGGGATTCCATCGCAGAGGGGGTGGTGGCCGCCACCCGCGCCGCCGGGCGCAGTGACATCAAGGTGATCACCATGGACTTGGGCGCCGCCAATGCCCTGGACATGGCCAAGGGCCGCAACGTGGCCGGCATAGTGACGGATTTACCTTATGACCTCGGCCAGACTCTGGCCACCATGGGGGCCCTCGCCAAGCTGGGGGAGCAGACTCCCCCCTTCGTCACCGTCTCCGCCGATGCGGTAACCCGTGACAACCTGGCCGAGGCCTGGCAGCAGGCCCTGCGGCGGGATCCGCCGGCCGCCGTGACCAAGGCACTCAGTCAATAAGCCCATAGCCCGTCGCCCAAGGGCGGCTGGCTGCCTCATCCCATGGAAGGAGTCATCACATGGAGCTGTACGCCATAGAGGCGAGTGGTATCAAGAAGGGGTTTGACGGCATACCTGTACTCAAGGATGTGTCGTTCAGCCTCAAGCGTGGCGAAGTACATGCCATCGTCGGCCAGAACGGGGCGGGCAAATCCACCCTGGTCAAGCTGCTCAACGGCTTTCATGGCCGGGATGGTGGCGAGGTGCGGCTGTTTGGCAAACCTTGCCGCTTCACGACTCCCAAGGAGGCCCAGGCCGAAGGGATCGCCATGGTCTACCAGGACTTGAGCCTGGTGCCGACCCTGTCGGTGGCCGACAACATCTTCCTGGCGGGGGGGGCAGAGAGTGGCGCCATCATCTCCAATCGGGACAGGGTGCGCCGTGCCGCACCCCTGCTGGCCATGCTGGGTGTCGATCTGGACCCGAACTGCGAGGTGGGACGCCTGAGTGTCGGCCAGCAGCAGTTCGTCGAGATAGCCAAGGCCCTGGCCCAGAATGCCCGGATCCTGGTGCTCGATGAGCCGACTGCCTCACTGTCCAACAACGAGATCAACGAGTTGTTCAAGGTGATCGCCACCCTCAAGGGGCAGGGGATGTCCATCATCTACATCACCCACTACTTGAGCGACATCATGCGGGTCTGCGATGCAGTGACCGTGCTGCGTGATGGCCATACGGTGCTCGCCACCAACACCAGCAACACCAGTGTCGAGGCGCTGGTCGAGGCCATGCTCGGCAGCAAGGGCGACACCAGCCTGAGTTGGCCGCGCCCGGCATCGGCGCCGGATGCCGTGGCGCTGCTCGAGCTGGACGGGGTATCAAATTCACAACTGCACGACATCTCCCTCAAGGTGATGCCGGGCCAGGTGGTGGGACTGGCGGGGCTGCTGGGCAGCGGGCGCACCGAGATCCTCGAGGCCATCTATGGTCTGACCCCCATTCAGGGCGGCGAGATCCGCATCAATGGCGAGCCGGTGCGAGTCCGTTCCCCCAAGCAGGCCATCGCGCTTGGCATCAACATGGTGCCGGAGGAGCGGCGCAGTCAGGGATTGGTACTCGATTTTTCCGTGGCCGACAACATGCTGATGGCCGCCTATGACCGGCTCTCCCAGGGATTGAGCCTGGACAAACCCAAGGGTGACGCCATGGTACGTGCCCAGATCAAGAGCCTGGGAGTCAAGACCAGCGGCCCCGAGCAGTCGGTGCGTTTTCTCTCCGGCGGCAATCAGCAGAAGGTGGTGATCGGCAAATGCCTCTCCACCGAGGCCAAGGTGCTGCTGCTCGACGATCCCACCTTCGGCATCGATATCCATGCCAAGTACGAGATCATGAAGATAGTGGACAGCTATGTCGCCGCCGGTAATGGCGCCATCTTCGTGTCGAGCGAGTATGCCGAGGTCGCCAGCTTCTGTGACCTCATTTATGTGGTAAACAAAGGACGCATCGTCGCCTGCCTGGAAGGTCGGCGCATGAATGAAGAGACGCTGCTGGCGGCGGTTCAATGACAAACGAGGAGTCAAGGATGAAAGATTTAACCCTGCCGGCGGCCCCCAAGGGCAGCCGTATCAACTGGCGTGACTACATCATCTACATGGTGTTCGTCGGCATCTTCGTGTTCTTTTCGGTGGTGCTCCATGACAAGGGCTTCTTGAGCTCCGTCAACCTGATGAACATCGCGCGCCAGACAGCCACCATCGCCATCATGGCGGTGGGCATGACCTTCGTGCTGAGCGCCGCCGAGATAGATCTCTCCTTCGGTGCCACGGTCGCCCTCAGCGCCATCGTCTCGGCCCTGACCTTGCAAGAGACGGACAGCATCTTGCTGGCGGTCTCGGCGGCGCTGCTGGTGGGCACCATGATAGGGGCCATCAACGGCCTGTTCGTGACCCAGGTCGGTATCCCCTCCTTCCTGGTGACCCTGGGGACCACCGGCATCATCACCGGCATCGCCCGCTGGTCCACCTCCTTGCAGTCGATCCCCATCGACAACGACCTCTATGTGTTCATCTTCGGCTCGGGGGACATAGGGCCCATCTCGGTGCTCTTCATCTGGACCATTCTGGTGACGGTGATCGGGGCCTTCGTGCTGCGCAACACCCGCTTTGGCAAACAGGTGCTGGCCACGGGCGGCAACAAGATCTCCGCCATGTATTCGGGCATCAACATCAACCGCATCAAGCTCTACGTGCTGATGCTCAACGGCTTTCTCGCCGCCCTGGCCGGCATCCTCTACTCGGGACGGCTGCAGAGTGCCCGTTACACCCTGGGGGAGAGCGATCTCATGCTGGTGATCGCCGCCGTCATCATAGGTGGCACCAACCTGTTTGGTGGCAAGGGCATGGTGGTGGGCTCCGTCATCGGCGCCCTCATCATGGGCATGGTCAACAACGGCCTGATCCTGATGGGGCTGAACGTGGATCAGCAGCTGATCCTGCGCGGCATCATCGTCATCGTCGCCGTCACCTTCACCATGGGCCAGCTCAAACAGCTGCGTAAGAAGTAAGTTAACTCTTTGAGACTTAAGGACGAGAACATGAAGATAGATCCCAAGGTGGCGAGCATCATTTCCGGTTGGAGCTTGAAGGAGAAGGTGGGTCAGCTGTTCATTCTGGCCTTCCCCGGCAAGTCCGCCGAGCAGGCGCGCACCATGATAGCCGAGTACAACCTGGGGGGCTGCTACCTCAGCCAGGACAACAGCGACACCTTCGCCGAGGCGCAGCAGCTGACCCGGGATCTGGCAAGCATAGGCGCCGAACAAGGCCGTCTGCCGCTGTTGCTCGGGGTGGATCAGGAGGGGGCATGGGGGGTGCTGGTGGGGGAGTCCACCACCGGGCCCGGCAACCTGGCCCTCGGCGTGGCCGAGACCGGGCAGGGCACAGAACTCATGTATAAAACCATGGCCGAGGAGATGCGCTTTGCCGGGTTCAACTGCATCCTTGGGCCCTGTTGTGACGTCAACTTCAATCCCAGCTCCCCCATCATCGACAGCCGCGCCTTCGGCGACCGACCGGCCAAGGTGGCACTGCACTCGGCGGCGGCGGTGCGCGGCCTTCATCAGGGCGGGATCTGCGGCAGCGGCAAACACTTCCCGGGTCATGGGGATACCCATGGTGACACCCACAGGGAGATCCCCAGGGTCGACAAGTCCCTGAATGAGCTGCGCGAGCAGGATCTGCGGCCCTTCCAGGCGGCCATCGATGCGGGGGTGGATCTGATCATGACCAGCCACATCCTCTACCCGCAGATAGATGCTCAACACCCGGCCACCTTGTCATCGATCATCTTGCAGGATCTGCTGCGCGACGAGATGGGCTTTGAGGGCATCATCATCTCCGACAGCATGAACATGGGCGCCATCGTTCATCACTACTCCCCCGCCACGGCGGCGGTGCAGGCGCTCAAGGCAGGCATCAACATGATCATGCTCTCCGAGGAGCATTACGATCACAGCGACTCCTACCTCGACAAGCAGTTCGCCATGATCCACGGCATCATGGCCGCGGTGGCGGCGGGGGACTTGGACGAGGCGCTGATCGATGCCGCTCTGGCGCGTATCGTCGCCTTCAAGCTCGCCAAACTGGTGCCCATGGCGCTCTATCAAACCATCGACATGGCCGCGAGCCAGAAGGTGGCCAACACTTGCGCCAACCAGGCGCTGACCTGGCTGCGTCAGGTGCCAGAGCTTGGTGAGGGGCCACTCCATGTGCTCAATGCCACCCCGGCCGCCAGCTATCACAACCTCACCAATCCCCGTGGCATAGGCCCCAATCAGCGCGAACCTGCGTTTGATCACTTCCTCGCAGCCCTGGACAACGGCACTCGCCTGGTGCGACCCCTGACCCTGGATCAGCTTGGGGCGGTGGGAGATGGCTGGCTGCTGGTGGTGACTGAAAATCACCCCCTGCCTGGCGAAGACTTCGCCCAAGAGGAGGCTCAGGCCCTGGTGCGCCGACTCAGCCTTGACGTCGAGAAACTGATCGTGGTGGCGCTGCGCAGCCCCTACGACCTGCTCGGTTATCCGGATGTGCGCTACTACCTGTGCAGCCACTCGGCCCGCCCCGAGAGCGCTCGCGCCGCGGCGCAGGTATTGAATGGCACCCTGGTGACCCAGCAGAGCCGGGCGGTGAGCCTGGTCAGTTAAGTTTTTGTTTTTCCCGCCATGAGAATGGCGGGGGATTTCTCCTAGGAGTCTGTGGTTGGGAGCTCATGGGCGATTGCCCAGTTATTAATGGACTAATACGAGGGTTCGGGATTTGAAAACCACCATGAAAATAGTGTCGGCAACCGTGTTGCTGGTATTGGCTGCCCCCGCCTTGGCGGCGAAGGGCGGTACCCAGGATTTCCTGGATGCACTGCGCAACTTTGAATCAGGTATCAATCCGGCACTGGCCGATTTCTATCTGCAAAACCTCGACAACCCCGTCTACACCTATGCCCAGGTGACGGCGCCGGGTCGTCTGGTGCGGGACTGCTCCACCGGCAGTATGCTGTCCGAGCCGACCACCATCAGCGGCTTCTTCAACAAGCTGGGGGTGGGCAATATTTATAACTCCTCCACCCCGACGAATGCGGCCATGTTCAGGACCATGCAGTACAACTCCTTGAACGCGTGGGGCTTTATCGGTTATCAGTTGGGTGAGGCCGTGTTGATCGATGCCGGCTACTACAGTCCGAAACAGGTGACGGTAGATGGCAAGGAGTACGACAGCTTCTACATGTTCGTGCCGGATTCCACCTGGGCGGGTTGCAAGACCGAAGCCCTGGCCGAGATCGAGGGCTCGGGCGGCAACAAGGTCTATGTGACCGATGTCAACCGCTGGCAGGGCACCTTCGTCGGCAAGAATGGCATCAACTCCCTGGCCGACCTGCGCCTGCCCGAGAAGCAGGAGCTGGTGATGCGCGATGCCATGCACTTCAACTATCAGGTGATCAGCAAGCTGCTCAAGGACGCCAACATGACCTGGGCCCAGGCCCTTGCCAAGAGCTGGCCCGACAAAGATGACAATGGTCAGCCTATTCAGGTGCAGGCCACCATGTCCGGCATCCTGGCCGCGGCGCATCTGCGTGGCGCCTGGGGCGTGGGCTCCCTGCTCACCAAGAACCAGATCACCTGCGATGAACTCGGTACCTGCATCACCAAGTACGTCTACAAGTTTGGTGATTACAACAGCCTGTTCGATACACCGGGCAACAGCACGACCCAAGGCTCGCCCTATGATGAGGTGCTGACGGCGGGCTGGGGCAATGACACCGTCATCACCGGCGGTGGCAAGGATCAGATCCTGCTCAACGAGCAGGCGAACGGTTTGACCACGGTCAACGACTTCACGGTCGGCGACGATCTCATCGTGTTGCGTGGCTGGAGCATGGCCGAACCCTTGGCCGATCTGGTCATTGGCGATGTAGCCGATGGCGCCGAGTTGCAATTCGCCGGTCAGCGGGTGGTGCTCAAGGGGGTCAGCGCGGCCTCTGTGCAGGCCAATCCGGCCGCGGTCATCACCAAGTCCGACATCTATACCCTGGCCTGGAACTCGGGCAAGCAGGTGGTGCAGGGCTTCGATCCTGCGGTCGACAAGATAGCGGGCAGTGCCGGTATCGGCTTCAAACACCTGAAAGCCTATGAGACGGCCACCTCGGTGGTGATGGGCCCGCAGGCGGAAGATGGCGGCATCTACTCCTCCTACGAGCTGGTGGGACTGACCCTCAACGACATCAGACCCGAGATGTTCAGCAATGTCACCGGCAGCTACGATCGCCTCGGCTACATAGTGCCGCTCAGCTCGCTGAACTGGGGCTGGAACATGACGTTGGTGGCCAATCGCTTCGATCCGGCCAAGACGGTCATCACCACTCCGAGCAATCAGCCGGTGCCCTTCTCCGGCATCAAGCTGACTCAGGAGGGGAGTGATGTGGTCATCACCCTGGTGGAGCCCTATGCCAAGGGCGATGCCAAGAAGATAGTGCTGAAGAACACGGCGGTGAACACCATCACGGCCGCCAACTTCGCCGGCTTTAGCGGTAATTACAGCGAAGCCACCATCGACATCCCCGTCTTCTTCGACATCAGCGTCAACATAGGGGCGGGCGGTACTGTCTCCCCTGCACCGGCGAACGGCATTCTGAAAGGAAAAGGCGGCACCAACTTTACCGTCACCCTGCTGCCCAATACCGGTTACAAGGTGAAATCCCTGAGCGTCGATGGGGTGGCTCAGGCCGTGGCCGGCAGCTACACCTTCAATGCCTTGAATGGTGCTCATAGCCTGTCGGTAAGCTTCGAACCTGGCAGCAGCACCACCTGCCCGGCGAACTGGGCAACCGGCTCCGTCTACACCACGGGTAACAAGGTGACCTACAACGGCAATATCTATGAGGCCAAGTGGTGGAGCAGCGGTAACCTGCCCACGGCCGGGGATCCCTGGAAGCTGATTGGCCCCTGCAGCTAAGGCGGCATCAACCAGCATCAGGTGATGGCAATCACCCCTATGAAACAGGCCCCGCTTCGGGGCCTGTTCTTTTTGATGCCGTTGCCGCAGGGGCTTATCCGAGCTGTGTCAGCAGCTCGCCGAGCACCGGCACCACCGAGAGGACGAGCAGGAGTGCCATGGTGTAGTTGAACCACCGGCGGGCCTGGTCATGTTGTAGCCAGCGGTTTAGCAGGGAGCCAAACAGCATCCAGATGCCGACACTGGGGAAGGAGACGATGAAGAAGGTGAGGGCTATGGTGAGATTCTGGCTGTAAAAGCTCGCACCCACAGTGGTGAATGCGGCAATGGCGCCGGTGGCAACCACCCAGGCCTTGGCATTGACCCACTGGAACAGGGCCCCCTTGATGAAGGAGAGCGGTTGCTGTTGCTCCTTGCCCGTCGCCATCCCGGCCGAGCGGGCGATCAACCAGGCGAGATAGAGCAGATAGAGGGTGCCTGTGACCTTGATAAGCAGATGCAGGTCAGGCCACAGGCGAAACAGCTGGCCAAAGCCCAGGCCAACCAGCAACAGCATGATGGCGAAACCGACGCAGATCCCGGCCAGCAGTGGCAAGCTTCTCCTGACACCGAAATTGAGCCCCGAGGTCATCACCATGATGTTGTTGGGGCCGGGGGTGATGGAGGATGAGATGGCAAACAGCACCACGGCGTAGAGGTAATCCATGACAGCATCCTTTGTATAGTCCTTTTTTGAATCCATTAGATGGGGGCCCATTTCGCAAATGCAATGGTGGCGCCTGTCCTGGCATTGATTGCTGAGGCGCGGGCAAGCCATGGCATGACCCGCTGAACGGCCACAAAAAAGGGAGGCCCTGCAGCAGGGCCTCCCTTGGTCAGTGATCCACCCGTCAGGATCAGACGGCTTTGCCATCTTCACGGGGGAGGGCGGGGTGAGAGGCAATCTTCTGCTCGTCCCCTTGCAGGTTCTTGATATAGACATCCATCTGGTTGAAGGAGATGTCTATGCCATTCTCCTTGAACAGGCGGTCTATGGTGCGGTTGAGCTCATCGATGGCGGGGTTGCGATCGCCGAGTTCACTCACGAAGAAACGCAGCTCATGATCCAGGGTGCTGGCGCCGAAGGTAAGGAAGTAGACCAGGGGTTCGGGATCCTTGAGCACCCGACTGTTCTCCTGGGCAGCCTGCTTCAGCAAGGTACGGGTCAGCTCCAGATCCGAGCCATAGGCGACCCCGACCCGGGCGATGACCCGGGTGACGGTATCGGACAGGGACCAGTTGATCAGCCGCTCTATCATCAGCTGCTGGTTCGGGATGATCACCTCTTTGCGGTCAAAGTCGGTGAGGGTGGTTGAGCGGATCCGGATCTTGTTGACCGTGCCGGATATGGTGCCAATGGTGACCGTATCGCCGATCCGCACCGGGCGCTCGAACAGTATGATGATGCCGGAGATAAAGTTGGAGACTATCTGCTGCATACCAAAGCCGATACCGACCGAGAGCCCCGCGGCCAGCCACTGCAACTTCTCCCACTGCATGCCGAACATGGCCAGTGAGGTGAGGGTACCCACCCCAATCAGCACGTAGTTGAGCATGGTGGTGATGGCGTAGGCCGAGCCCTGGGCCAACTTGAGTTTGGAGAGTACCAGCACCTCCAGCAGACCGGGCAGGTTGCGGGCCAGGGACCATGCGACCCCCAGCAAGAAGAGGCCGGTGAGGACATCGCTCAGGCTGACGGGATATAGCACGGCATTGGCGCCAGTTCCCTCACTCTTGTGCCAGAGCACCACGCTATCGAGGTAAGTAAATACCGCGATAAGATCGGACCAGAGCCAGTAGAAGGCGACCCCGAAGATGCCAAGCAGCACGATGCGGGTCAGGCGCAGGGATTGCTGGCTCACCTCTTCCAGTGCCATGGGCTGCTCTTCGATGGCGTCGCCCCCTTCCGCATCTTCTTGCGCCCTGTGCTCACGCTTGGCCACGGCACGGCGCCAGGCGAGACGGCGGGCTGCCAGTTCCAGACCGCGCAGGGCGGTACGATAGACCAGGCTCCATATCAGCAAGAGATAGAACGACTCGATGAGCCGGCCGGTCAGCTTGAGTGCCGTGTAGTAGTAACCAAACAGCACCAAGCCTATCAGCACTATGGGGGTGAGCAGCAGCAGGAAGGAGAGCATCGACTGCAACATGCTGACACCGCTCTTGATCCTGGCCCTGAACAGGGGATAGAGCATCCAGGCGGTGGCGCCCAGCAGGATCAGGGTCAGCGCCTGGCCCAGGGCGTCATTGCCCAGGGTCGAGGGCTCGATTACGGCCTTGGTCGACAACATGATGAGTGGCATCAAGGTGAACCAGAGATAGCGAAAATGCTTGCGCTTGCTCGCCAGCTCTTCCCTGGGCAGTCGGAAGTGACTCTCGGCGATGCCCCCCGGGCGCATGACCCCGAGATAGACGCTAAATACCAGATAACCCAACGCCAGATTGAGGGTGATCTGCATGGTCAGGTTGATGCTGAGCAGACCATTGTAAGCGAGCAGCAGCCCGGCGGCGCAGATGAAGAGGGCGCCCGGCAGGGAGAGCAGGGTCATCATCAGCAGCGCCTTGGGAGTGTGCAACTGGCTGTCCTGACGGAAACGACCAAGATCCTTGTTGATGTTCTGCAGGCGGGTCTTGATGGCCTGACGTTTCCACAGCAGCAACCAGCCGATGACCAGCAGCGGCAGGGCCAGCAGGCTGACGGCAACCAGCACATCCAGCCAGGCCTTGGGGGTCAGGGTCCAGTCGCTGATCTGCTTGGCCACCTGGCTCGGCCAGGAGAGGAGCCATTTACTGTCGATTGGCTTGTTGCTGCTCACCCAGAAGATGTGTTGCTGCAGGGTCAATTCGATGGAGTTATAGATCCGTTTGATCTGCTGCTGGGTCAGCTGCAGGCTGATGGCGTTGGTCAACTGCGCATCGAGCTGGCGGTTGAGCTGGTCGAGCAGCGAGATGCGGGTGTCGAGCAGGAGGGAGAGGTTCTCCCTGTCTTCGGCACTGACGGCCAGGCCACTGGTCTCGATCAGCTTGTCGAGGAACTGGTTCTTCTGGAACAGCAGATCCCGCTGCTGGCTCAGTTCGAATTGGGCAAGGTGCAGATCGGCTATCTGCTCCTCCAGGTTGCTGACCGCACTGGTGGGGGCCGCCTCCAGTTGCTGATAGAGCTGATACAGGATGCGGGAGAGCAGCAGGTTACCCTTGAGCATCTCAACCTGTTCATTGAGGTTGCGCTCGGTCTGAGTGCCCCGTTCGAGCCAGCTCTTGGCCTGCAGGTTTTTCTGCATCAGGGTGTTGAGATTATTGGTGGCGGAGATCAACTGCTTGCTGAGCTGGTGATTGGCCTCCTGCTCTTTCTGGATCAGCGGGTTGTTCAGACTGGCGACCAGCTCGCCAGTCTGCTCTGCGGTTTTTTCAGTGTTGCCGAGGCGCTTGCTACTGACTTCATTTTGCAAGGACTGCAGTTTCTGCTCTTCCAGTGCCAGGCGAGCGTTTTGATAATCCCGTTGCTTGACCGCGAGATCCTGCATGCTGGTTCTGTTATCCAGCTCCTTTTGCAGGTAGGCGAGTTGCAGGTCGAGCAGTGCTTGCTCCGCGTTGAGCTTGCCCCGTTCGGCACTGCTCACGGCATCCCCGGCATTGAGGCGGGAACGGATCTCCTGGCTACGTTGATACGCCTTGCTCATGGTGCTCTGGGCACGTTCTGGCAGGGTTTGAAGGTTGGTTATCTGGCTGGCAATGGTGCCGAGGGATTCCTGGGCATCCTGCATGCTGGCCATCACTTCTGGCTGGCGGCTCTCGAGTGCCTCCAGGCTCATGGTCGCATATTCTTGTGCGATCTGCTCCGGGCTCTTGCTCTTGTTTAGTTCATCGATCTTTGCCGAGATCTCCTTGAGATCCGAGGGGAGCGTCCTGAGACGTTGGCTCTGTATCTTGGCCTTGGCATTCTCCTTGTCGATGCTGTCGAGCAGGGAGAGGGTTTCACTGAGAAACGTCTTGTCAGCCTGTTGGCTGACGGTCAGGTTGTCCGACTTGGAGAGGGTCTCGAGCTGGCGCTGGATCGTTCCCTGCTGGGGAAGATCCTGAGCCAGGGCCTGGCCCACGGCGAGGGTGGAGAGCAGACACAACAGAGTGGCGACTCGTTTGAACATGAGTGAAAGCATAGGGGTTCCGTTGGTGACCATATGAAGGGATGGATCCGATCACTGATAAATTGCGCGAGATTCTAGCACTCGCCTCGGTCATCAAGCAGAGGGGATGATAAAAAAAAAACGGCGCCCGCAGGCGCCGTTTCATCGGTTCAGCACGGATTAGAGTACGTGAACGGAGGCAGTGTTGGTGGTACCGCTCGGTACCAGGGCACCGGAGACCATGACGACCACATCACCCTTCAGACCCATGCCGCTTTGCAGCGCAGCGTCTTTGCCGATGCGATAGAAATCGTCAGTAGAGGCGATGCTGTCAACCACATGAGCCACCACGCCTTTGGTCAGCACCAGCTGGGCAGCGGTTTTCTTGTTGGTGGTGATGGCCAGGATCCAGGCTGTCGGGAAGTACTTGCGAATGGCCTTGGCAGACTTGCCGCCTTCGGTCGCGACCACGATCAGCGGGGCATCCAGCTTCTGGGAGGTCTCGACAGCGCCTTTGCAGACGGCTTCGGTGATGCGCAGCTTGTTGCTGTCATTGGCAGCAGACAGGTTGGATGGCATCACGGCGTCGGTACGTTCGCAGATGGTGGCCATGATGGTCACGGCTTCCAGCGGGTACTTGCCCTTGGCAGACTCACCGGACAGCATGACGGCATCGGTACCGTCCAGGATGGCGTTCGCCACGTCACCGGCTTCGGCGCGGGTCGGACGCGGGTTCTTTATCATGGAGTCGAGCATCTGGGTCGCGGTGATAACGACTTTGCGAGCCTTGTTGCACTTGGTGATGATCATCTTCTGGGCGAAGATCACTTCTTCAACCGGAATTTCGACACCCATGTCACCACGGGCGACCATGATGCCGTCGGAGACAGCCAGGATCTCGTCGAAGTTGTCCAGGCCTTCCTGGTTTTCGATCTTGGAGATGATCTGGATGTTCTCGCCACCGTGGGCTTTCAGGTGCTCACGGATTTCCAGCACGTCTTCTTGCTTGCGGATGAAAGATGCAGCAACGAAATCAACGCCTTGCTCACAGCCGAAGATGAGGTCGCGCTTGTCTTTCTCGGCCAGGGCCGGCAGCTTGATGGAGACACCCGGCAGGTTGACACCTTTGTTCTCACCCAGATCGCCGTTGTTGAGCACCTTGCAGATGACGTCACGCTCGGTGATTTCGATAACATCCATGCCGATCAAGCCATCGTCAACCAGGATACGGTTGCCGACGCGCAGGTCGTTGGCAAAACCGGCATAGGTCACGGCGACCTTGTCCTGATTGCCAACTACGGTCTGATCGATGGTGAAGGTGAAGGTCTGGCCGGCGACCAGAGAGACATCGTTGCCACCTTCCAGCTTCATGGTACGGATTTCCGGACCCTTGGTGTCGAGCAGGATAGCGGCTTGCTGGCCGGTTTCTGCCATGACTTCGCGCAAGTTGTTGATGCGGCCGCCGTGTTCGGCGTAGTCACCGTGAGAGAAGTTCAGGCGCATGACGTTCATGCCGGCATCCAGCATCTTGGCCAGCATTTCTTTGGATTCGGTCTTGGGACCTATGGTGCAGACGATTTTGGTCTTTTTCATGTCAGTCTTCATGGTTAAGGAGTTTCCGCCGAGTAATATACACCAGTTTCTGGATACTTTTTATGATCCAGAAACAACGTTTTGAGCCAAAAATGCCTCATTTTGCGCGATAACGTTTTCGTAGCCATGAGATTTTAGGGCCTAAAATAATGGCGTTTTTGGGGGCTAGCCCATACATGACAGATGCGTCACGGATCTGGCTGATGGGGAGTATGTAGTTAAATGACTAGCTGGCCCGACCTCTTCGCTGGCCGGAGAAAGCGTACTTTCCCCGGCCTGGGTGGGGACGATAACCTCGATGTTGGTGCTAGAAACGATAGGGGAAACGTATCCCTATGTTGTAATCAGGAGCATCAGTAGTCAGCCCTGCCGACCAGTTGACGGCCATGGATAGTTTGTCTGTCATGGCCCAGGTCGCCCCCATGCCAAAGCTGGCGGCATTGGCATCCGAGCCTGTGACTTTCTCCATGGGGAAGCCTTCGGCGCCTTGCTCGGATTCCAGGGTGATGCGTTGGTTGATGTTGAATGAGAGGCTGAAACGCTCGTTAAGGGCAAAGGCAACCCCCAGACCATATTCGTACCAGTCACCAATCTGTATGCTGCCGGGCTGATCGCCAGGCAGATAGGAGACATCGTCAAAGTCGCCTTTGAGGCTATGGCCATAGTTCAGGTTGGCAAACAAGATGGCAGGATCCAGGGTTCTGACCACGGAGAAGCCGGTAGATAGTTGCCATAGGCCGTTGCCGGTGGCGAGCTCTTTGGGGGTGATCAGGTTGCCAGATTCCGATGTATCCACTCCTATGCCATAGGGATCTCGGCCGGTCGGTGCCTTGGCCCGTATGTTCCAGACCAGATCCGGCCAATTTTCATCCTCCGCCAGCACCCGATAGTAGACAGCCATGCTCAGATCGCCCAAGCCGCCGTCCGTGACACTCTGCTCTTCGAAATCGCGGCTGGAATTCTCCTTGCCCGTGGTCTGGTAGTTGGTGCTGCGCAGCATGTAGGGTACGGCCAGCTCCAGCTGCCAGCGATCGTTGAGGGTATAACGAGTGACGAGATCGGCGACCCATTGATCGGAACGTACCCGATCGAGATTGATCTCGCCGAGGAAGATGGCATCAAGGGCAAGGAAACCACGCAGGGCCAGGTCTTTGCGGTTGTAATGTTGATAGGAGAGCCCGAAGTCCAGCACCCAGGCACGATCGAACACATTATGCTGCTCGATCATCAAGTCTTCCGTGCTGCGCCCCGCCTCCGGGGTACGGCGAGTCGCTTCATTTTGGGGGGCTGATGCGGTGGCGGCCGTACCAGCCACGGCCCCCGTGGCGGCGGCTGTGCCCGCTGTCTTGCTGGTTTTAACGGCCTCCAGACGCGCTTGTAGCTGATGAAGCGCCTGATTTTGCTGGATAAGTTGTTGGCGTAGCAGATCGAGTTGCTGTTGCAGTGCCTCTTCTTCCGCACTGGCCGCCCAGCAGCTGAGCGGTGCCAGCGCAATCAACACCATGGCAGACTGTTTCATCGGATCCATCCTTGTTGTTTATTGTCTTTGTATCAGCGCCATCCAATGGAGCAGGATCAATCAGCAAGGGTTTACTTACTTTAACGGGAGAGCCAGATCCGGGTCTGATTGAGTGCCCGTAAACCATCTCCTCTGACTCGATTAAGCTGCAATAAGCCCCGGCTGAAGTTGTCTCCTCGCAGACTCTGTTCCAGTTGAACGTGTCCATCGGCCGAGTTTAGTTGCAGTCCCGCATAATTGCCCGAGACCCGGTAGCTAGCCGTACCAAGAGATCCCTGACTTTCATAATTGCCAGTGTTTACGCTCTGGCCCGTCACCGGTGGCGCTGTCAAGGTGATGCCGGTCTGGTTGACCGAGCTATTACCACTGCCTTGAAGCTGCACCACTTGAACCAGACCCGAGCCATTGATGTTGCTGGCGGCAGGCGCGGACACAGCCGCTTTTGCATCATTTTTGATGCGGATGTCGAGGTTGGGGTGATTCTTGATAACGCTCAGGGTCAGATTCATGGCTGCCGTCTGCTGCGCCTGGGCCGTGGTCAGGGTCGAGATAAACTCGATGCCGAAATAACGGATCCCCTGAGGCCCGGCGTAACGACCGCGCAGATTGGCGAGTTCACTGTCGCCAAGCTCGGGAGCGAAATGCTCCGACAGGTTGGCCAGTGGATCCGAGGCTGCCAGCGCAGGGCCGGTCATGCCTGCAAGCAAGCAGGCGAGCCAAACGGAATGTAGGTTGCTCATAACTGCCTCACATTAGCTCCCTGTGCTGAAAACCAAACTCCAGCAGGGAGGTCTCGTTGATGGGCGCAAACAGGCCATCTTTCCCTCGCACTGACAGAGGGGGGGATGGATTGGCCAGGGGAGCGTCCGGACGATATCCGGATCCAATCACCGCCAGCAGGATCCCGTTCCAGCTCTTCTTGAACTCATCAAACGAGATAATGCGATTTCCCAGGGCGGGATCGGCCAGATAGACGCGATCTTGTCGATCAATGGCGCGCAGTACGGCGAAGTGCTGATAGCCACGAATATTGAGTAACACTATGGTCGGCACTCTCACCTGGCGCAGCTTCTCGTCACCAAGTCGATAGCCCCTGACCCGCATGCCGAGCATTTGCAGATACTGCTTCATGTCGAGCATGGAAAATCCATAACGCTGTACCAAAGCCGGATCGGCCATGGCCATCATGCCATCCATGACCCAGCGTTCATTGGTCACCTGGCCGTAGGAGTAACGCAATATGGTTGCCACGGCAGCGGCGCCGCAGCTGAAATCCGTATGTTGACGCTCGATATTGGCGAAGCGCCGTTCCATGATGCTCTGCACCGGCTTGTTGAAGTCGCCAAGGGCCGGGAGATGTTCCCCTATGGGCAGATTGGCCGCCCAGGCACCCTGACAGAGACACAAGATTAGTAGCCAGCGCATCGTCTCCTCCTCGCGTGTAAAAAAGGGGGCTTGAAGCCCCCTGTGCAAACTGATTACTTGGCGAAACCTGCGGCCAGCGAGAGGTTGTTCGCTTGCAGATTGTTGGTGCCAGATGCCACGTTCACCCCAATGTTGCCCACGGCGCCATTGAAGGCCCCACCATTGATGTTGGCGTGGTTGAAGGTCTCACGACTGGTGTAGGTGTTGACCACAGGAATGTAGCCAGACACAGAACCGCTCAGCTTGATATCACCCTCTTCCTCGAACTCGAACTTGCCAGGGTTTTTCTTGTTATCGTTATCGAAGTCGATATGACCAAGCTGTTTTTGTGCCCCGGGGTTGTGATCCCCGTCTATCCATACTTCCGGATAGACATCATTGGACTGCTTGCTATCGCCCTCATAGCTGCCATGAGCGTTGAGCTTCAGGTAAACAGGGTTGTAGGCCACTGTTTTGGTTGCACTCAGGCTGGTGTTGGAGGTGGCGTTGTGGGATACGTTCTGGCTATTGGCGACTGTGGCCACGGCCATGTTGCCAGTGGAGACAGTGGCAGCCATGTTATTGGCCTGGACGTTACCCGAGCCGGAAACCACGTTCACCCCGATATTGCCTGCCGCGTCTTTGAAGGCGCCATCGCCGATGCCAGATTTGTTCTGATGACCCATGTTGGTGGTCAGGTTATGACCGGCACTCTGATCGGAGAAGATCTCTGCATCAGATGATCCACCGGCAGAACCGCTTTGGCCCGGGTAACCACGACCCATGACGAACTCGGCGTCAGCTGAATCGTAGGCTGCAAGGGAGGCGCTGTTGCCCTGCACGTTGGAGTCACCGGCGGCCACGTTGGCGCCGACGTTACCTGCCGCCCCTTTGAAGGCGTTATCGATCTGGCTCTTGTTTTCGGTTCTGTAGTTGGAGGTGCCAATCATAGAGCTGGATTGCTGGTTATCCACCACGGCCATACCCAGCTTGTTGACATTGATGGATCCGCCGACGTTGACCCGTCCTTCATATTCAACATCCACTTCAACCTTGACCTTCTTGGTCAGGGTGGCGCCCGTTTCGTCCCTGTCACCGCCTCTTTCATTGGCGAATGCGGTACCCGACATGGCCATGACGACCGCGGCGGCTAATGAGCTGTATATAAGTCCACGCATAATGAGTCTCTCCATTGAGCTTGCCATGGGGGCCTCACCTGTGACTCCTGTATCCGCGTTCCGATCTATAGATTGAGCATCGGGCATGGCGGTGAAGTGTCAGGTTTAACCTCCTGTCCCTGCGGCATCAAGGCGATGCCGTTACTGCACCGGTCAAAGGCAGGGAAACCATGTTTACCGCTTGATTCCCTTGTCCCGTGACCTGATTAACCTGAATGACTCCCTTGCTTCCTGCGAGGGCGTTGCCATCCAGATAAATACTGCTTGTCGTATTCGCCGGTACCTTGCCTGTGGGCAATGTCGCGACGCTGGTACTGAGATTGATATCGGTCACCGTGCCTACCCCAGTGTCATCCCCAAGGGATAGTGCAAAAGCGTTTACCTGTTGATTGGCTTCCCCTGCTCCTTGGTTGATGCCAATGAGCCCCTTGCTTTGGTTCAGTGCGGAGTCGTAAATGGCAACGCGCTGGTTTCCATTGAGGGCAGAGATAGCCTGGGTTTGCTGACTAAACTGGATGATGGCAGGACCCGAGATTGCGATGGCGGCAAGATTCCCTTGTTGGTTATTGTTGCCGGACACCATATTCACCCCCATGCTTCCTCTGATATTACTCAGAGCCTGCTGGCCTAAATTGACCTGGTTTTCAGCTCTGGTTGGGGCTGTGAATAGCAATAAAATATAAGCAGCCAATGCAATATATGTTTTCACTCTTTCTCTCCATGCTACAAGAGGGGCGAAAGAGGTAAAGCAATGCTTGTGCCATTATTTAAGCTATTGTTTTTAAGATGATAATTTATTGTTGGCTGTGTCATTTAATCTCACCAGTGAGATATGGTCTTTTTTATAATGAATAAGCTTTTGTTTATTTTGGAATTTATTCTTTCTCATCATTAAATCTCGAGTCTCATTATTGTTGTGTCATTAATCTATATCCTGGATAGGTTATAGTTATCCCGTCTTAGTTCATTGAGACGGTGTCGTTTGATATCAAGTTTTTATTTCTACCTGCATGCCGATAACAAGGTGGTCGCAGGCTAGCGTCGCAGTCGGCACGGACGACAGGAGGTTTCAACATGTCGGAAGAAGCACTGCTGGTTATCAATCCATGTGCTGTGTTGGAGACGTTGCTTGCTCAGGGGGAGTGGCGTTTATCTCGGGCCCACTCGTTGAGCGTAGCGGAAGAGAAGTTGCGTCATGGTGACTTTCCCTTGGTGCTGGTGGCTATTGATCCGCTACAAAATGAAGCTCTGCGCGGGCTCATTACCCAACATCCCAATCGCCTCTGGATAGGGCTGGTCGATAGGGAGCTATTGGCTTGTGAGAAGTTGCGTAATCTGCTGGCTGCCTGTTTCCATGATTTCCATACTTTTCCTCTTGATGCCGCCCGTTTGTGCCACAGCCTGGGTCATGCCCTGGGAATGGCACGGCTCATCGAGTGCCAACGTCCACCATTACCGGCCAAGATGCGGATCATCCAGGGGAAAAGTGAGCCGATTGTTCAGCTCAAAGCACAGATTGCCAGACTGCAACACTGCCGGTTACCCGTGTTGGTGACAGGGCCAAGTGGTACGGGCAAGGAGCTGGTGGCGCGCGAGTTGCACTACGGTACCTTCGGGGAGGAGGGGCCTTTTGTAGCGGTCAACTGTGGCGCCATGCCTCACCAGTTGATCCAGTCCGAGCTGTTCGGTCATGTGAAGGGCGCGTTCACAGGGGCTCAGGCCCACAAGATAGGCAAGATAGAGGCGGCTGATGGTGGCACCCTGTTTCTCGATGAGATTGGCGAGCTGCCCCTGGAGGATCAAGTCACTCTGCTGCGCTTCTTGCAGGAGCAGTGTATCGAGATGGTCGGCAGTCACGCCTCGCGCAGTGTCGATGTCAGGGTGATAGCCGCGACCAATATAGATGTAGAGCAGGCGGTTGCGCAGGGGCGTTTTCGTGAGGACCTCTACTATCGGCTGAATGTCGTGCGCCTGAGAACCCCAGCGTTGCGGGACCGCAGAGATGATGTGCAGCTGCTCGCCAACGAGGTATTGGCCGAAATGAAGGGAACTAGGTCGCTGACATTTTCCCATCAGGCGCGTCAAGCCATGCAGGCTTATGGCTGGCCCGGCAACGTGCGTGAGTTGCACAACAGGGTGCAGCGTGCCGCTGTCATGTGTACAGGCCCCTTGATAGAGGCGCAGGATCTGGAGTTGTCAAATTCTGAGTCTTTGCTGTTTGATGGATCACTCAAGGCGGTGCGTGAGGCGGCCGAGCGCCAGGTTTTGCAGCAAACGCTCGCCCGTTTTCCCGATCGCCTTGAGGAGGTTGCCCGCCAGCTTGCCATCTCTCGGGCAACCCTCTATCGCCTGTTGGATAAGCACGACCTGTTGTAACACTGCCGTCACAGGGAAGAGGCATCATCATGAGGTAACCTTGGGGGTGTGCTGCAACAGGCGCCCCAATCAGAATAAGCGTCATACAGGAGCCTCCCATGGCCTGGTATCTTGCTAGCCTGTTTGTCTTGTTGTTGACCCTGCCCTGGTGGCCGCTGCCCAATTGGTCCGTGGCGCCCGTCCGCCAAGGGGATGTGCAGCCCGCTGCCCTGGAGCGTATCGAGCGCCAGCACTGGCTGCTGGCCCAGACAACCGCCCCGGCCGCATTGACCGCCAGCAACCCCTGAGGCCTTTGACTTCCCGATAAACAACGAGGCCACCCTTTGGGTGGCCTCGTTGGTATGGGCACCTTGCTAGCCCGCATGATGCATGGATGGGGTCATTATCCTGCGTCACTCACCCTTGGCTATCCCTTCCCGGCGCGGATCGGCGGCGCCAAACCAACCCTGGGCATTGCGCTCTACCCCCTGCAATCCGGAGGTTTGCTCGTTCAGCACCACCTCATGACCCCGGGCCCGCAGCGCATCGACCACAAACTGAGGGGTACGTCCCTGCTCCAGCTCGGTGGGGCCATTGCGGCTGCCGAAGTTGGGCAGGTTGATGGCCTGCTGCAAGTTGAGCCCCCAGTCCTGAGTGCCGAGCAGCGTCTTGCCCACATAGTTGATGATGGCCGAGCCACCCGGGGAACCCAGGCTCATCTCCAGTTGTTTGCTCTTTTTATCAAAGACCAGCAAGGGTGACATGGAGGATCGCGGCCGCTTGCCGGGCTCGACCCGGTTGGCGACCGGCAGTCCGGCGGCGTCCACCGAGGTGAAGGAGAAATCAGTCAGCTCGTTGTTGAGCAGATAACCGTTCACCATCAACCTTGAGCCAAAGCCATCTTCGATGGAACTGGTCATGGAGACGGCCATGCCTTGTTCATCGACGATGGAGATGTGGCTGGTGGAGGGCAACTCCGGGGTCGCATCCAGGCCACGGGCAATGGCCATGGGCGGTGTGCCGGGTTTGGCCATGCCCATGGATTTGTCGCTGATAAGTGCTCCACGCTGCGCCAGGTAGCCCTTGTCCAGCATGCCAGCCACCGGCACGCTGACAAAATCCATGTCTGCCACATACTGGTTGCGATCGGCGAAGGCGAGGCGCGCCGCTTCGCTATAGAGGTGAATGGCTTGCGGACTGGCGCTCAGCTGGCCATCGGCGCCCTGCACGGGTTTGAGGGCTGCCATGTCACGGCTCTCCAGCATGCCGAAGATCTGTCCCAGCGCCAGGGTGCCGGAGGAGGGGGTCGGGAAGCCACAGACTTCACTCTGGCGATAATCGAAGCAGAGACCCTCCCTGAGCTTGGCCTGGTAGCTGGCGAGATCGCTTGCCGCCAGCACCCCCGGGTTATCCGGGTGCTGATGCACCTTGGCGACCATGGCGTCGGCGAGCGGACCGCGATAGAAGGCGTCGGGCCCCTCACTGGCCAGGGTGCGCAATACCTTGGCCAGGGCCGGGTTGGTGAGCCGGGTCCCCACAGGCTTGGGTGTGCCATCGGCCTGATAGAAGTAGGCGTGGGCCTCCTTGTCCCTGGCAAGATAGGGCTCCTTGGCCAGCAGGGTGCCGAGTCGTGGACTGATGGCAAACCCTTGCTCTGCGAGGGTGATGGCTGGCTCGAACAGGCTGGCCCAGGGCAGCTTGCCATACTGCTGATGGGCCAGGGCTAGCGCGCGTACCGTGCCGGGTACCCCGACCGAGCGTCCGCCGACGACCCCCTCATAGAAGGCCATCGGCTTGCCATCCTTCATAAACAGCTGGTCGGTGGCGGCCGCTGGCGCCGTCTCCCGGCCATCCACGGCGCTGACTCGTTGGCCGTCCCAGACCAGCATGAGGGAGCCACCCCCTATGCCGGAGGATTGCGGCTCGACCAGGGTCAGCACCAACTGTACGGCGATGGCGGCATCCACCGCCGAACCACCGGCCTTGATCACCTGATAACCGGCGTCCACCGCCAGCGAGTTGGCGGCGGCGACCATGAAGGATTTGCCTTGCCAGCCCTGCTTGTCGGTCCAGCCACTGGCGGCCTCGGGGGCGAGCAGGGTCTGGGGGGGCACTGAATAATGGAAGGCTTCCTGAGAGGCGCAACCGGCGAGCAGGCCGAGGGCGACCAGCAGGCTGAGGGGTTTGAGGAACATGACACTCTCCTTGTCTGTTTTTCCTACAGGGATAAAGAATGTGGCACAATCGAGGCTCTATGGAAAGTTTGTCTTTATACTCAAGTGGTTACAAATCTATCAATGAACCAGGGTGGCGGTGGTCAGGGAGGAGAGGATGAGAAGAGGCGTGATAGGGCTGCTCTGCCTGCTGTTGGCCGGTTGTGGTGAGCCCCAGTTCAGACCCCTGGCGGCCGGGGAAACCATACTGGCCTTTGGGGACAGTCTGACCGAGGGGCGGGGTGCGAGTCCCTCGCAGAGCTACCCCAGTGTGCTGGCGAGTCTCAGTGGCCGCCCCGTCGTCAATGCCGGGGTGTCGGGGGAGCTGAGCCAAGCGGGCCGAGCGCGGTTACCGGCCCTGTTGGTCAAGCACAGGCCGGGCCTGGTGATCCTGCTGGAGGGGGGTAATGACATCTTGCGAAACAGTGGCGAACCCGCGCTCAAGGCCAATCTCGCCGCCATGATAGAGGCGGTGCAGGGCAGCGGTGCCCAGCTGCTGCTGGTGGCGGTGCCGCGCAAGTCGTTGTTGAGCGACGGCGCTCCCCTCTATGGCGAGCTGGCGGAACATTATCAGCTGGTGCTGGACGACAGCAGCATAGGTGAACTGCTGCGCAGTCCGGGTCTCAAGTCCGATACGGTGCACCTCAATGGCGAGGGATACAGGGTGCTGGCCGAACGGATCCATGGCTTGTTGCAGGATCGCGGCGCCCTCTGAATGGACTGGGTTGCCAGGGGCTGCCGATTTCATGGACAAAAAAACCGCCCGAGGGCGGTTTTTCATCATCTGGTCGAGGGTTTGCGACAGATACTGGCAAGTGCGCTCAGATGGACTGCTCTTCACCACCTAGCACCGCGAACAGCGCCGGGATGAACTGGGCCAGCTCGGCGGTCACCAGGGCGAAGTCGGCATCCAGACGAGCGGCCGGATCCTCGCTGGTCACATCGTCGTTCTGCTCGCGCAGCTCCTCGCTGAACTTGAGGCGCTTGATGGAGAGATCGTCCCCTAGCACGAAGCTCAGGGTCTCCCCCCAGTTCAGGGCCAGCTTGGTCACCAGCTTGTCGTTGGCGAGGTGATTCTTGATCTCGTCAGTCATCAGATCCTGCTGCTTGCAGCGGATGATGCCACCATGTTCCATGGCGCTGCGCAGCTCTGCTTCATCTTCCAGGGTGAAGGGGGCGGGCAGGTTCCCCTCGCTGAGCCACTCGGTCATGGTGATTTCGGGCGGATTCTTGAGGGCTACCGGCACCACCGGCAGGGTGCCGATGCTCTTGCGCAGCAGGGCCAGCAGATCGTCAGCCTTCTTGGCGGAGCCTGCATCGACCACCATCAGGTTGTCGGCCGGGTTTATCCAGGCGAAGGTCTGGCTGGTGCGGCTGAAGGCGCGCGGCAGCAGGGTATGCATTATCTCCTCTTTCAGCGCCTCCTTCTCTTTCTTCTTCAGGGCGCGGCCCTGCTCGAATTCGATCGCTTCCACCTTCTCGGCCAGCATCTCCTTGACCACGTTGCCGGGCAGCATCTTCTCTTCTTTGCGGGCGCAAAGGAGGATGTGGCCAGCGGCCGAGTGGGTCAGGGTGGCGCCGAACTTGCCGAGGGGCTTGACCCAACCGAACCGGGAGATGTCCTGGCTGCCACAGGGGGTAAAGGCGCAGGCCTCAAGCTGGGTCTCCAGCTCGTCGACACTCAGCTCGAAGGGGCGGGTAAAGCGATAAATCTGCAGGTTTTTAAACCACATGGCGTCCTCGGTCGTAAAGATTGTCCGGCGGGCATTGTACTGCAAAGCGGCGCTTTGTGATCGACCAATCACTCCGGTGAGAAAAATCGGACGGCGCTCACAGGCCAGGGTGCTGGCCGAGCAAGGGGCAGTCGAGGTCTCCTAGACTGCCAGAGTTGGCTGACGGATAAGGATGAAGAGATGCTCAGAGCGAGTCGGGCGCAGGATATGGATGCCATTATGGACATCTGGTTGCTGGCTTCCCTGCAGTCCCACGATTTTGTCGATGCCTCCGTCTGGTGGCAGGCTCAGGAGCTGCTGCGCAGCCGTTACCTGACCCGGGCCGAGGTGTGGGTCTATGAAGACGATGGCGAGCTGCAGGGATTCATCGCCCTGGTCGACGATTATCTGGCCGCTCTGTTTGTGCGCCCCGATAGCCAGGGGCGGGGCATAGGCCATGCCTTGCTGCAAAATGCCAAGACCCAGGTCACCAGCCTGCATGCCAGGGTCTTCACCGAGAACGATCCTGCGGTGCGCTTCTACCGCCAGCATGGCTTCGTTATCGATGGCGAGGAGCCGGATCCCCTGACCGGTCATGGCCAATACCGGATGCACTGGTTCGGGGCTTGAGCCGTTTTTCTTTATGGCACCCTTGAGTCCCACCCTTGCCGAACAGGCATGGGCTAAGGCACCATGACGTCAATATGGGCGCCTGACGCCTTCGCTTAATTGAGCCGCAACGCCATGAAAATCCTGCATACCGCCGATTGGCATCTGGGCCATCAGCTCCATGGCCATGAGCGCCGTTTCGAGCATGATGCCTTCCTCGACTGGTTGGCCGATACCATCAAGACGCGGCAGATAGATGCCCTGCTGGTGGCCGGGGATCTGTTCGATACCGCCAATCCCCCCGCCAGTGCCTGGCAGCAGCTGTATGGCTTTCTGGCAAGATTGCGCGCCGATATGCCCAGGCTCAACCTGGTGCTGGTCGGTGGCAACCATGACTCCCCCTCCAAGCTGGATGCCCCCCATGAGTTGCTGCGGGCCTTCAACTTGCATCTGGTGGGCAGCATCAGTCGGGATGAGGGGGGGCAACTGGAAACTGACCGCCTGCTGGTACCACTGCATGACAGGGAGGGCAAGGTGGCCGCCTGGTGCGCCGCCGTGCCCTTCTTGCGCAGCAGCGACCTCAGACCCGAGGCCCTGGGGGAGGGGCAGGACAGGCTGATCGAAGGGGTGCGCCAGATCTATGATGAGCTGCTGGCCGAGGGGCGGGCCCGCTGCGAGCCCGAGCAGGCCCTGGTCGCCATGGGCCATGCCTATCTGGCGGCGGGTCAGCTCTCCGAACTGTCCGAGCGGCGGGTGCTGGGTGGCAACCAGCATGCCCTGCCTGCCGACATCTTTGCCGGTGCCGATTACACGGCGCTCGGTCACCTGCATCTGGCCCAGCGTCTGGCCCCCGGCGTGCATTACAGCGGCTCGCCGCTGCCCCTCTCTCTCAATGAGGCCAACTATCGTCATCAGGTGCTGGAAGTCACGCTGGAGGGCGGCAAACTGGTGGCAGTCGAGCCCATCTTGGTGCCACGCAGCGTCGAGATGATACGGCTGCCCGAGAGCGAATTGCATGTCGCTCTGGAGGCGATCGCGGCGCTGGACCTGGCCGATGTCCCTGCGCAGGCGCAACCATTCCTGGAGGTGAGGCTGTTGCTGCCCAAGCCCGAGGCGCGCATTCGTGAGCGGATCCTCGCGGCCCTAGCAGGCAAGCCGGTGCGACTGGCCCGGATCAGCACCCGCTATCAGGGTTCAGGACAGGGGCTGGCCGATGGCGGCCAGCGTCGGCGTCTGGACGATATTGCCCCCCAGGAGGTGTTCACCCTCTGTTATCAACGGCAGTTCGAAGGGGAACCGAGCGAGGCACTGCTCGCCTCCTTTGACGAGATCCTGACCCAGGTCAGAGAGGCCAAGTCATGAAAATTTTATCCCTCGCCGGGGAGAACCTGGCCAGTCTGACTCAGGCTTTTCACATCGATTTTGACAAGGATGCCCTGGGCGCTGCCGGTCTGTTTGCCATCACCGGCAATACCGGGGCGGGCAAGAGCACCCTGCTCGATGCCATCTGTCTGGCGCTCTATGACGAGATGCCGCGCTTTGTCGCCAACCGTAAAAATGTGGCCGAAGTCGGTCGCCAGGATGATGAAGAGAAGCTCAAGGCCAATGACGTGCGCGGCATCTTGAGTCGCGGCCATGCCAGCGGTTTTGCCGAAGTGCGCTTTCGCGGCTGCGATGGCCGGGTCTATCTCGCCCGCTGGGCGGTGCGCCGGGCTCGCAACCGGGCTGAGGGCCGCTTCCAGGCCCAGGAGCGATCCTTGACGGATCTGGTCAGCGGTCAACTCTTCTCCGGCAGCAAGCGTGAGCTGCAAGAGCGGATCGACGAGTTGGTTGGGCTCTCCTGGGAGCAGTTCCGCCGCGCCGTCATCCTGCCCCAGGGGGAGTTTGCCGCCTTCCTCAAATCCGATGCCAACGAGCGCTCCGCCTTGCTCGAGCGCATGACCGGCACTGAGCTCTACTCAGCCATCTCGGTACAGACCTATGAGCGGGCCAGGGCCGAGCAGCAGACGCTGGCGACGCTGAGGGAGCGGCTCGGCGACATAGCGCTGATGGACGAGGCAACGCGCGTGCAGTGGGCCGCGCAGCAGCAGAGTCTCTCCGCCAGCCTCACGCTCGCCCAGCAAGAGCGTCAGCTGTTGCAGGATTTTCGCGATCTCAACGATCGTATCGCCACCCTGCGCCAAGCCTGTCTGGAGGGGGAGGCCTCACTGGCGGATGCCGAGGTGGCTCATGCCCAGGCGGCGCCCGAGCGGGAGGCGTTTGGCCGCGCCGAACAGGCTCAGGTGGCCCGCGCCGATCACGACGAGCTGGCTCGCCTCGATCTGGAGGCGCAGCAGCAGGAGCGGCTCATCGACCAACTGAGGCCCGAGCTCGAACGGGCCGAGCAGGCGCAGCAGCAAGCCACCCAGCTCGAACAGCAGCTTATTACGCAAAGAGCGGCCGCCGAGCGGGAGTGGGGGGCGTTGCAGCCCGAACTCAAGCGGGCGCAAGATCTTGATACCCGTATCCGGGAGAAGACCAGCCAGTTGCAGGAGATCCAGCAGCAGGGCAAGCCGGCGCGCGAGCAGCAACTCAAGCTGCAGCAGGAGTGGCAGCAACAAAACGAGCAGAAGCAATCCCTCGAGACGCGCCGTCAGCAGCGAGCGAGCTGGCTCGAGGAACGCAAGGGGATGGCCCCCTTGGCCCGTCAGTGGCAGCCCTTGCTGGCTGCCATGCAAGACTGGGCCGAGAGCCGGGGGCAGTTGCAGCGGGTGATCCAGCGTCGTGCCCAGGGAAGCGAGACGCTGCTCGATCTCAATGCCCGCCTGGAGCAGGGACAGCAGGAGCGCGATCGCGGGCAACAGGAGTGCGCGGCCTTGCAACGGCAGCACGATGAGTTGCAGGCTCAGGAGTGGGACGCTCAGGTTGCCGGGGCGCAGGAGTTGCGCCAATCCCGGACCGAGCAGTTGGGGCAGGTGCGCGCATTGTTGGCGCTGACGCAAGAGGGCCGCCACTACAGCGAACAGCAGGCACGGCTGCAGCAAGAGACGAGCCTGCTCGAGCAGCAACTGGCACGGCTGGCCGCGCAACATGGGGAGCGGGAACCCGAGCTGGCACGGCTCGTCATCCAGCGTGATGAGGCGCGCCATGCCCTGGAGCGGGCCCGTGCCGTGGTCAGTTTCGATCAGCATCGCCATGTGCTTCAAGATGGTATTCCGTGCCCGCTCTGTGGCTCAGAGGCTCACCCTTACCGCCAGAGTCAGCCTCAGGCCGCGGGTATCCTGGCCCAGCAGAGCGAACGGGTTCATCAGCTGGATCTCGAGTGTGAGCGGCTCAACCGTCAGCATCTGCAAGGGGAGGTCGAGCGCGCCGAACTGACCCGTCAGCTGGCCGCCCACCAACAACATCATCCCGAGCTGGCCGCGAGAGCCGCACAGCTCAATCAACGCTGGGGAGAGCTGGGAGGACGCAAGCTGCTGGGGCACGACCTGCCGACTAACCCCAGTCCAACTGAATGGGGCGAGTGGCAGACGCAACTGCTGACCCAGGAGAAGGCTCTGGCGCTGAGCCTGGCGACTGGCCTGGCGCAGTTGCAACAGGCCCAGCGGGAGCAGCAGCGACTGGCGGAGCTGCGGGATCAGCTGACCAGACTCAATGTTCGTCAACAGCAGTGTGAACAGCAGCTGCACGAAGCCGAGCGCCAGAAGATAGCGCTGGAGGGCGAGCTGAAGGCGCTGGCCGAACAGGAGAGCGCCCTGGCACAGCGACTGGTGCAGGGGGAGGCGCGGCTCGATCAGCAGATGGGCGCCGAGCCCTGGCGCCAATGGGCGGAGGCGGCGCGTTGGCAGGAGTGGCAACAGACTTGCGAGGCCTATTTGCAGGGCCAGAGCGAGTGGGAACAACTGGGCAATGAGCTTGCCAGCCTGACCCCCATCCTCAGTGCACAGGCGGTGCGGGTGCAGAGTCAGAACGATCTGCTGCACAAGCTGACGCTTGACTATAAAGAGGGCGATCAACAACGCCAGGTGTTGCTGGCCAGCCGCGAGGCGTGCCTCGATGGTCGCGCCATCGCCGTGGTGGAAAGTGAGTGGCAGCAGCGATTGCAACAGGGGGTCACTCAGCTCGAGGAGGCGATGGCTGCCCTGCATGCCTCAAGGGAGCGTCAGACCGAGCTCAAGACCCGCTTGGCCCATCTCGAGCAGGACAGGCAGCTGAGTCGCCAGCGGCAGCGTGAGGTGCAGGGGCGCTGGTCGGCTCGGGCCAGCGCGTTGGGCATCCCGGAAGATGATCTGCGCCAGCTGTTGGCCATCACGCCGGATGAGCTAAAGGCTCGCCGTATCGCCTTGCAGCGCCTGGACGATGCCCTGGCCGAGGCACGTACCCGGCTCGGCGAACGCCAGCGGGCACAGGCTCAGGAAGAGGCGAAGCTGGCGCGCTATCGCGCGCATCATGGGGAATTGGCGGCGCTGAGTGCCGAAGCCCTTAGCCAGCGGCTTGCCGAATGTGAGACCCGCTGCCGCGAGCTCGATGAGCAGCTGTTTGAGTGCCGCAGTCAACTTGCCCAGGCCGAAGTGGCTCGCCAGAAGGCGGGTGAGCTGCAGGCGGCGTTACAGCAGCAGCAGGGGGTGGCGGATCATTGGCAGCAGCTGTCGGATCTCATCGGCCAGGCCAATGGTGCCAAATTCCGTACCTTCGCCCAGAGTCTGACCCTGGAGCGCTTGCTGCTCGAGGCCAACGCCCAGCTGAGCGACTTGTCACCACGTTATCGGCTGGAGCGGGTACCGGGTACCGATCTGGCGCTGCAGGTGGTCGACCTCGACATGGGAGATGAGGTGCGTTCGGTCGACTCCCTCTCAGGTGGCGAGAGCTTCCTGGTTTCCCTGGCCCTGGCCCTGGCGCTCTCCAGCCTCTCCTCCAAGCAGACCCAGATAGAGTCGCTGTTTATCGACGAGGGGTTCGGTACCCTGGATCCGGACAGCCTGGACTTGGCCCTGGCCAGCCTGGATTCCCTGCAGGCGGCGGGGCGCCAGATCGGTGTCATCTCCCATGTCCAGACTCTGGTTGAGCGCATCGGGGTACAGATCCGCATCGAGGCCCTGGGTGGGGGAGAGAGCCGGGTAGTCTTGCCCTGAATGGTTGCCAGCCGCGACGACTGCTGGATCAGCATGGCGTAGTGGAAGTGGAAGTGGAAGTGGAAGTGGAAGTGGAAGTGGAAGTGGAAGTGGAAGTGGAAGTGGAGCCGTGGAGCAATGCGCCGGTTTGCCATCAGGGATGCCAAACCGGCGGAGCGGCTCCCACAGGCTGGCATCCGTGCTGTCTGGGGGGACGGTGGGAAGTCGGGGAGCCATGTCGGGTGCTCGCCTGGTTGCGGGCTTGGCGAACAGAGATAAAAAAACCGACGCCTTGGCGTCGGTTTTCATCGTCAGGCCTGGGCCAGACTTATTTCTTGATGCGGATCACCGGGGTCTCACCGACGGTCACGGCACCAGTCATCTTGATCAGCTCTTTGATCTCATCCATGTTGGAGATGACAACCGGCGTCAGAGTAGACTTGGCTTTCTCTTCCAGCAGGGCCAGATCGAACTCGATGATGGTGTCGCCGCGTTTGACCTTTTGGCCTTCCTGGGCGATACGAGTGAAGCCTTCGCCTTTCAGTTCAACGGTATCGATACCGAAGTGAACGAACAGCTCGATACCAGTGTCAGACTCCAGCGAGAACGCATGGTTGGTCTCGAAGATCTTGCCGATGGTGCCGTCGCAGGGGGCAACCATCTTGTTACCGGCTGGCTTGATGGCGATGCCGTCACCAACGATCTTCTCGGCGAATACTACGTCAGGCACGTCTTCGATGGGGACGATCTCGCCAGACAGGGGGGCAAAGATTTCGATGCCGCCGGTGTCAGAGCTGTCATCGGAAACTAGCTTCTTCAGTTTATCGAACAGACCCATAGTAAAAGCTCCTAAAGATGATTATCGCTGTTTGCAGCCGATCTTAGCAGACTGCTTTCTGCTTTATAAAGTTATCTACACAGGCTTCGATTTCGGCGGCGGTGGCATAGCTCAATGCTTGATCTGCCATGGCCTTCACATCTTCGAAGTTAGTGTTGCGAATGAGCTTCTTGATGCGCGGTACAGAGATGGCGCTCATGGAGAATTCATCCAGACCCATACCCAGCAGCAGCAGGGTGGCGCGTTCGTCACCAGCCAGTTCACCACACATGCCAGTCCACTTGCCTTCGGCGTGGGATGCATCGATCACCATCTTGATCAGCGTCAGGACGGAAGGCGACAGCGGGTTGTACATGGCGGAAATCATTTCGTTACCACGGTCGACGGCCAGGGTGTACTGGGTCAAGTCGTTGGTACCGATACTGAAGAAGTCCACTTCCTTGGCCAGATGATGAGCCATCACGGCGGCGGCTGGGGTCTCAATCATGATACCCACTTCGATGGATTCATCAAAGGCTTTACCGTCGGCACGCAGTTCGGCTTTGAGCTGTTCCACGGTGGCTTTGAGGCTGCGGAACTCTTCAACCGAGATGATCATCGGGAACATGATGCGCAGTTTGCCGAAGGCAGAGGCACGCAAGATGGCCTTCAGCTGAGCGTGCATGATCTCTTCGCGATCGAAGAAAATGCGGATGGCACGCCAGCCCAGGAAGGGGTTCATCTCTTTCGGGAAATTCATGTATGGCAGTTCTTTGTCGCCGCCAATGTCCATGGTACGGACGATGATCGGCTGATCCGGCATGGCCTCTGCCACTTCTTTGTAGGCCTTGAACTGCTCGTCTTCGGTCGGCAGCGCATCGCGATCCATGAACAGGAACTCGGTGCGGTACAGACCCACGCCCTCGGCGCCATTGCGGATGGCACCCTCGGTATCCTTGACGGTACCTATGTTGGCGCAGACTTCGACCTGATGGCCATCAAGGGTGATGGCGGGCAAGTCTTTGAGCTTGGCCAGCTCATCTTTCTCGGCCTGGAACTGGGCCTGGAATTTCTTGGCGTCGCTCAGCTGCTCCGGGCTCGGATTGATGATGACCTGGTTATTGATGGCATCCAGCACCAGCATGTCGCCATTGTTGACGCGACGGGTGATGTCATTGGTGCCCACGATGGCCGGCAGCTCGAGGGAGCGGGCCATGATGGAGGTGTGAGAGGTACGGCCACCGATGTCGGTGACAAAACCCAGCACATATTTCAAATTGATCTGGGCAGTTTCAGACGGGGTCAGGTCGTTGGCGACCAGGATTACCTCTTCGTCTATGGTGCTCAGGTTGACCACGGCGATGCCCAGTGCGTTCTTCACCAGACGGGTGCCGATGTCACGGAAATCGGTGGCGCGCTCACGCAGATAGGGGTCATCCAGGTCGGCCATCATCTTCGCGTATTGCTCGATGACCTCAAAGATGGCCTTGTCAGCATGGGCCTTGTTGTCCTTGATGAAGGATCTGATATCCCCTTCCAGCTCCTCATCTTCGAGCAGCATGATGTGGCCTTCGAAGATGGCCTCTTTTTCCTCACCGAAGGTGCGACCTGCCATCTCTTTGATGGCTTCCAGCTGGGTAGCTGACTTGGTGCGAGCTTCGAGGAAGCGGTTGATCTCGGTATCTATCTGTTCGGCAGAAATCTTGCTCTGATTGATAACGATTTCATCTTCTTTGAGAAGAAGCGCCTTGCCGAATGCGATGCCGGGGGACGCAGGAATGCCAGATATCATAATCCTTCCTATTAAAACGACTGTGGGGGAGGAGTGTGAGCCGGATTACTCCAGCTCGTCCATCAGGGCGACCAGCTTCTCAACGGCTTTCTGAGCGTCCGGGCCATCGGCCTGGATGGTGACGTTGGTACCCTTGGTCAGACCCAGAGTCTGCAACTTGAACAGGCTCTTGGCGCTGGCGGACTTGCCACCGGAGACCACAGTGATCTCGCTTTGGAATTCTTTGGCTTCTTTCACGAATTGCGCTGCCGGACGGGTGTGCAGGCCGTTTTCAGCAGTGATAACTACAGACTTCTCGTACATGGTTCACCCCATATTATTGATATTTTATAGTCTGAAGGCCGCTTTGAGGCTGCTCTTTCAGACCGTTTAAGTATGCATATGTTGTAAAGTAACGAAATCAGACCTGCAATAGCTTAATCCAGGTCAATTTTCTGTTCAGTATTTGTAGTCTTGGTCGGATTTCCTGGAACGCTGTGCTGCAAGCCGCGCTATACCTAGCTTGTCGTTATTTTATAACGAAAAATAACACTTTGTTACTTTGTGAAACCTGACCCGCAAAAAGTGCGTGACGCCGCACAGGATATGAGATTTATCACAGAATGTCTGCTTTTTTTGTGGCGCGCTTATTTGTTATTTTACCCCAAAAAATAAGGGGGTCGAGTGGCGCTGTTTGGCGATAAGTTTAGCGCAAACAAAAATGGCGCCCACTGTGGGCGCCATTTTTATGGAAAACAACATCATTTACTGTTGCAGCTCTTGCTCACTGAACACACCCGCAAACAGGGCGCTGGAGAGATAGCGCTCGGCAGCACTCGGCAACACGACCACTATGGTCTTGCCTGCAAATTCGGGCAGTTCTGCCAGACGGGCGGCGGCCACGACGGCGGCGCCTGAGCTGATCCCCGCCAGAATGCCTTCCTCTTCCATCAGGCGGCGAGCCATCTCGATGGCATCATCGCTGCTGACTTGCTCGACTCTGTCCAGCAGGGCCAGGTCCAGGTTGCCCGGAATGAAGCCGGCGCCGATGCCCTGGATCTTGTGGGGGCCTGGCTTGATCTCTTCTCCAGCCAGTTTCTGGCTGATGACGGGGGATTCGCTTGGCTCGACCGCGACCGAAATGATGGCCTTGCCCTTGGTCTGCTTGATGTAGCGGGAGACCCCGGTGATGGTGCCGCCGGTACCGACCCCGGCCACGAACACATCGATGTCGCCATCGGTGGCTTCCCAGATCTCGGGGCCAGTGGTCTGCTCGTGGATCTCGGGGTTGGCCGGGTTTTCAAATTGCTGCAGCAGTACAAACTTGCCTGGTTCGGATTCGAGGATCTCATTGGCCTTGGCGATGGCGCCCTTCATGCCAAGCGGCCCCTCGGTCAGCACCAAATTGGCACCGAGCGCCTTGAGCAGCTTGCGGCGCTCAAGGCTCATGGTGGCCGGCATGGTGAGGGTGATGGGATAGCCACGGGCCGCAGCCACGAAGGCCAGAGCAATACCGGTATTACCGCTGGTGGGCTCGATGATCTCTTTGCCCTTGGTCAGCACACCGCGCTTCTCTGCATCCCAGATAAGGTTGGCGCCGATGCGGCACTTGACGCTGAAGCTGGGGTTACGGCTTTCGATCTTGGCCAGCACTCGGCCTTTGGTAACACGGTTGAGACGAACCAGCGGTGTCTGACCTATGGTCTGGCTGTTGTCCTCAAAAATCTTACTCATGGTGCTATCCCTGTTTGTTACGGCGATGAAACAAGATTACTCTGAGATTCCTGAATGAGAAGTGACGTTTTGTTATAACAATATGTTATTACAAGATATAGAGCTTATACCCTCTTATCTGAATTAATCGCCGACCATCATCCGATGGTCAGTTATAACGAAACCCTGAACGATAGCAGAGTGTCGCGCGCTGGCGCCTGTTCTTCCGTCGGCCCGGCTCTGCCTCACCTCGACCCTACCCGATAAGCCGGGACTGCACCCGGCACAGGAGCAAAGATGACCCAGATAGTGATCAGTGGCAGCGGCCTCTATACCCCGCCCCACGCCGTCAGCAACGAGGAGCTGGTCCAGGCCTTCAACCAGTATGTGGATCTCTACAACGAAGAGAATGCCTCCGCCATAGATGCGGGTCAGCTCGATGCCAAACAGCACTCCAGCAGCGATTTCATCGAGAAGGCCTCCGGCATCAAGAGCCGCTTCCTGGTGAGCCGGGAAGGGGTGCTGGATCCCGATATCATGCAGCCGCTCTTGGCCGAGCGCCCCGATGAGCAGCCCTCCATCATGGTCGAGATGGCGGTTGCCGCCGCCGAGCAGGCGCTGATCGCCGCCGGTCGCAAACCCGAAGAGATAGACCTGGTGATAGTGGCAGCGTCGAACATGCCGCGCCCCTATCCGGCACTGGCTATCGAACTGCAGCACTATCTTGGGGCAAGCGGCATGGCATTTGACATGAATGTGGCCTGCTCCTCCGCCACCTTCGGCATCAAGACGGCGGCGGATCTGCTGGCGGCAGGGACGGCCAGGCTGGCCCTGGTGGTCAATCCGGAGATCTGCTCGGGTCACCTCAATTTTCGCGACCGTGACAGCCATTTCATCTTCGGCGATGCCTGTACCGCCGTCTTGCTGGAGCGGGAGACCGATTGCCAGGTGGCGCAACCCTGGCGGCTGGTGGGCAGCAAGCTGACCACCCAGTATTCAAATAACATCCGCAACAACTTCGGCTTCTTGAACCGGCTCAGCCCCCGCACCCGTTATGGCGACGACAAGCTGTTTCGCCAGCAGGGGCGCAAGGTGTTCAAGGAGGTGTTACCCCTGGTCTGCGACCAGATTGAGGGACAGTTGGCGGCTCAGGGCTGGCAGACCGGGGAGCTTTCCCGCCTCTGGTTGCATCAGGCCAATCTCACCATGAACCAGTTCATTGGCCGGAAATTGCTGGGCCACGATGCCAGTCAGGAGGAGGCTCCCGTCATCCTGGACCGCTACGCCAACACCAGCTCGGCGGGCTCTGTCATCGCGTTTCATCTTCATAACCAGGATCTGCCCAGCGGCGCCCGCGGGGTGCTCTGTTCGTTCGGCGCCGGTTACTCCATCGGCAGCCTGCTGCTCGAGCGGGGATGATCCGGCGCCTGAGTCGACTGTTTCAGCGCAGCAAAAGGGGCCCTCGATGGGCCCCTTTTTATCGGGCAGAGATCCTGGGAGAGTCAGATTGCCTCGATGGAGAGGACCTCGCACTCTGGCTCTGTGATACGAAAACGCACCTCGAGGTCGAACAGGCGCACCCCGTACAGTTTCTCATCGGCTTTGCCTCGCTTGTAGGTGGGGCGGGGATCCTGTGCAAGCACTTCGGCGATCAGGGTCTCAAGCTCGGGATGCACTTGCTGCAAGGCGGACAGCGCCGCCCGGGCCTGCTCGGTAAAGTGCACTGATAGCAGCCCTTGGGGCGCGTCAGGGGCAAAGCCTCCCCGGGCATCGGGCAGGCTGTCGGCATAGGGAATGTAGGGTTTGATATCGACGATGGGGGTGCCGTCGAGCAAGTCGACGGCGCCGAGTTCGAGCCAGAGTTTGCCGCGTGCGCGGCCGACGCCAAGCAGTTCCACCACGGAGAGACCCAGCGGATTGGGGCGGAAGGTGGAGCGGGTGGCGAAGACGCCGACGCGCTCGTTTCCGCCAAGGCGAGGCGGGCGCACCGTCGGGTGCCAGCCCTGGGCCATGGTCTGGTGGAACACGAAGCTGAGCCAGAGGTGGGAGAACTGCTCTATGCCGCGCAGCACATCGGGCTGATCGTAGGGGGGCAGCAGCTCGAGCCGGGCGCGGGCCGATTTGACCAGACCGGGCTGGCGAGGGATGGCGAACTTCTCCTTGTAGGGGGAGTGGATCACCCCCAGGGTATCTATCTCAAATTTCACGCGGCGCGCCCCTGCATGGTGGAAAACCGGGGCAATCTAGCATAATCCGCCGATAAAGGCATGGATGCGGCAGGAAGCCTGGCCCGGCGCTGGGCGCCATTGGCGCAAGCACCGGACCCGGCTATAGTGCTGGCACTGCTGATCCCCAGATCCTGCTTCGAGGAGTGCCCATGATCATTGCCCCTTACGCCGCTTTGCTGGCTTGCCTGTTCATCTATCTGAGCCTGAGGGTGGTGCGGCTGCGTCACCGCTTCCAGGTGGCGGTGGGAGATCATCAGGAGCCGCTGCTTACCCGTGCCATTCGCGCCCATGGCAACTTCGCCGAGTATGTGCCGCTCTGTCTGCTGCTCATCTTCTGCTTCGATGGCCTCGGTGGCCCCATTCCCCTGATCCATGGCCTCTGTCTGTCGCTGTTGCTGGGTCGCGCTTTGCATGCCTATGGCATCAGTTCGCCAAAAGAGAATTTCAAGTTCAGGAGCAGTGGCATGGTGATGACCTTCATCGCCCTGCTGGGTGCGGCACTGGGTATCTTGGCGCTGACCCTGATAGACCTGCTGTGATCGCGGTCTCGATAAGGGGGAGGGGGAATACAATCACCCCGGCGAGGCCGGGGTGAGGTGTCATTTCTGTTCGGCCACCTTGAGGGCCTGGCCGTAGCAGATGACCTGCTTGAGGCAACCGGGGATGTCGCTGTACTCGGCACACTTGTCGATGGCGATGCCATTGCCACCCATGTCCGCAGCCCGGCGCCGGGCCAGAGTGCGCGCTTCCCCGGCGTTGGGGACGGGCTGGTTGGCATCGGTTTGGCAGGATTCGCCCTCGACGGTGCCAAGGTAGAGATAGTTCAGCTCGGCAAGATCGGCCTGCTCATAGATGGTGACACTGCCCGGTTTGAAGTACTCGTCAAAGTTCTCCTTGTCCAGGTTGCTATTGAAGGCGTAGTTGGCGCAGCCGGAGGCGAGCAGGGGCATCATCAGGATCAGGGGTTTCATGTCGGCATCTTGTTGACCAGTGAGGCAAACATTATAGGGGCCAGTCGCCACCGGCGACCAGCCCCTATTTCTCGGTGTGTGACCAGGATGACGACGCCAATCACCCGCTGGGTCCCTCAAAGAGTCAGACCGGCGCCAGGCGTCGATGCAGGCTCTGATAGTAATCATCGGCCAGCAGTGCTTGATGAGGGGCACACAGACGGATCTGACCCTCCTCCATCAGCGCTATCCTGTCCATCTGCTCCAGGCCAATCAATCGGTGGGAGATGAGCAGCATGGCGCGATCGGCACCCAAGCGCATCAGCAGCGCCATGATGTCGCGCTCGGTCTGGCTGTCGAGCCCCTCGGTCGGCTCATCCAGCAGCCAGAGCGGGGCATCATGCAAGAGGGCACGGGCAATGCCGATGCGGCGCCGCTCCCCACCAGACAGGGGGCGGCCACCGTCGCCGAGCCAGGCATCCAGACCCGTCTCATCTTCTAGCAAGGCGCCAAGCCCGACCTGTTGCAGTACCTCGGCCAGACGCTCGTCACTGGCGGCAGGCGCAGCGAGCTTGAGGTTGTCGCGCAAGGTGGCGGCAAACAGGTGCACCCGCTGGCTGACCACAGAGAGCGAAGCGCGCAGAGCCCCTTCGCTGTAATCGGTCAGCGGCTTGCCGCCCAGCAAGATCTCGCCAGATTGCGGGTTCCACTCCCGGGTCAGCAAGCCCATCAGTGTCGATTTGCCGCAGCCCGTCTGGCCCAGCAGCGCCAGCTTCTCACCGGCCCGCAGCTGCAGGGTGCAACCGCGCAGTACGGCTTGAGTACTACCCGGATAGCCGAAGGAGAGATCGTTTATCTGCAAGGCGCCACCCTGGGCAGGTTCGTTCAAGGTGCCCCATTCCGGCGGCTGGGCATCTTGCAATATCTCGTTGAGGCGGCGGGCCGAGGCCAGGCTGGTGGAGAGATGCTGAAAGGCGCCGGCCAGGGGCAGTAAGGCCTCGAAGCTTGCCAAGGTGGCAAACACCATCAGCGCCGTGATGGGATCCGGCGTCGCGCCGCCCACCCCGTGGCTGGCGAGCCAGAGCATCAGGGTCAGGGTCCAGCCGCTCAGTAGCTGAACACTTGCATTGGCCAGACCGCTCACCCTGGCCATGCGCGCCTGGGCAAGGATCAGGTCCTGCTCGGCCTGTTGCAGCTCGGTGAGGGCGCGGGGGGCGGCGGCAAACATCTGCAGCTCGGCCTGACCATCCAGATAATCCACCAGGCGGGTACGCAGTTGGGCCTTGCCGAGGATGAGCGCCTGACCGGGCTTGCGACCGGCGAAGAAGAACACCAGGGGCAGGGCTATCATGCCAAACAGCAAGATGGCGCCCAGAGTCAGGGCGAGCCGACCGTCGAAGAAGGAGAGGAAGAACACCAGGCCGGCTGTGCTGAGCAGCGCCGCGCCAATCGGGGTGATCAGGCGCAGATAGACGTGGTCCATGGCGTCGATGTCAGCCACCAGGCGATTGAGCAGATCCGCCTGGCGAAAGCCTGCCAGGGCCCCGGTGGAGAGGGGGGAGAGTTTCTGCCAGAACCAGACCCGCAGCCGGGTCAGTACCCGGAAGGTGGCATCGTGACTCACGACTCGCTCCCCCCAGCGACCCGCGGTGCGGACGATGGAGAAGAAACGCACCCCGCCAGCCGGAGTCATGTAGTTGAAGGTGTCACGGCTGGCGGCAGCCATGCCCGCCACGGCTGCGGCGGAGAGGAACCAGCCGGAGAGCGACAGCAAGCCTATGCCGGCGGCCAGGGTCACCAAGGCCAGCAGCAGGCCGACACTCAGGCTCAGCCAATGTTGGCGGTAGAGCCGCAGAAAGGGCAATAAATCAGTCATCGAGAGAATCCCCCGCACGTTGGGACAAGAGGCTGGCGAAGGGCCCCTGGCCCTCGCTCAGCTGCCGGTAATGGCCCTGTTCGACCAGCTGACCCTTGGCCAGCACCAGGATCTGATCCATCTCGCTCAGTTGATCGAGCCGGTGGGTGATCATCAGCAGAGTCTGGCCCGCCGTGGCTTTTTCCAGGCTTCCCATGATGGCGCGCTCCGAGAGCCTGTCCAGACTAGCGGTGGGTTCATCCAGCACCATCAATTGGGTCGACTTGAGCAGGGTGCGGGCCAGGGCCAGACGTTGCGCCTGACCGACCGAGAGGCCGCCTGCCTGATCGCCAAGGGGATAATCCATCCCTTTTTCCATGGCAAACTCCCACGCCTGGGCACCCTTGAGTGCCTCGCTCAGCTCGGCATCGCTGGCATCCGGTTTGGCGAGCAGCAAGTTGTCGCGCAAGGAGGCATGAAACAGCTGCGGGTTTTGAGAGAGCCAGCCGAGGCGTTGTCGCCACTGACTCATGTCGAGACTGGCCAGCTCCAGGCCATCGACTTTCAGCTCCCCGCGATAGGGGGCAAAGCCGAGCAGGGCATTGACCAGGGAACTCTTGCCCGCACCACTGATCCCTACCAGGGCGGTGCGTGAGCCGGGTTCCAGAGTGAAGTCGATGGGGCCGACCAGCACCTTGCCCTCGGCGCTCAATACCTCCAAGGCACAGGCCTCGACCCGAATGGGGTGGTTGGCCGTGAACGGCTGGCTGCCGCTGGCAGGTTCAGCCACCTCGGCTTCCAGAAACTCCAGCAGCTGTTCGGCGGCGCCGATGGCCTGGGCCTTGGCGTGATAGTGCGCGCCGAGCTCGCGCAGGGGCGCATAGAACTCGGGGGCCAGGAAGAGCACGAACAGGCCGGTAAACAGCGTTACCTTGGCGCCGTAGTTGCCGAAGTTGAGGTGATCGATATAAGAGAAACCAAAATAGACGGCGACCAGGGCGACCGAGAGGGCGGCGAAGAACTCCAGCACCGCCGTACTGAGGAAGGCCAGCCGCAGCACCTCCATGGTCCTGACCCGAAAGTCTTCCGACGCCTCTTCTATCTCCTTGCCCTCGGCCTGGGTTCGCATGAACAGTTGCAGGGTGCGCAGTCCCTTGAGCCGGTCGAGGAAGTGACCCGAGAGGCGAGCCAGGGAGTGGAAGTTGCGGCGGTTGGCATCGGCGGCGCCGACCCCGACCAGGATCATGAACAGGGGGATGAGCGGCGCCGTACCGAGCAGTATGATGCCTGCCGCCCAGTTGACCGGGAAGACAGCGACCAATATCACGATGGGAATGAAGACGGCGATGGCCATCTGCGGCAAATAGCGGGAGAAGAACTCCTGCATATTTTCGATCTGTTCGAGCAGCAGGCTGGCCCAGCTCCCGGCCGGACGACGTTGTATATAAGCAGGGCCGAGGCGACTGAGACGGGTCAGCACCAGGTTGCGTATGGTCTGGCGCACGGCGGCACCGGCCTTGAAGCTGGTCACTTCGCGGCCATAGGCGAGCAGCGCCTTGCCGAGGGTGACGGCGAGCAGGGTGATAAACAGGGGGATCTGCTGCTCGGGCAGGATGCCCTCTATGATGAAGCCGTGCAGCAGGGTGGCCAGCAGCCAGGCTTGGGCGACCATCAGGACTCCCTGACCCAGGCCGAATGCTATGGAGAGACCGATCCAGCGTCGGCCGTGACTCGACTGCATGCGCAACCAGCCATAAAGATGTTTTTGGGTATTCTTGTCCATCACCAGCTTCCTCATTTCGAGTGGCGCAAGACTATCCTCGCCCCCAGGCAATGGCAACCTTGTAAATGCCATGGCATCACGCGGGGCGGTTGAAAATGCGGCGCCCTGTTCATTAGTTGGTCGAACAGTTTGATTTGCGGTAAAAAATCGAAAGGGTGCCATTGCGCTTGGCGGCAAAATGCATATAGTAGAGCCCCTGACGCGGGTGTAGTTCAATGGTAGAACGGTAGCTTCCCAAGCTGCATACGTGGGTTCGATTCCCATCACCCGCTCCATATTCCGATGGCAAGCTGCTTGATTTGTCTCAAGGCAACAAATTGCTTGAACAGGTGGGTTTGGTTGTCCTCCCACTGTAATTTCTGATGCCAAGCGGGCATCGTATAATGGCTATTACCTCAGCCTTCCAAGCTGATGATGCGGGTTCGATTCCCGCTGCCCGCTCCAGCTTCACAGCAAAAAGCCCACTCTCGCGAGTGGGCTTTTTGCTTATGTGGCTCTTCCATCAACCGTTGCCGCGCCTTCATCCCCAAGCGCTCATCAGGTCAGGTGTGGCCACTGCTTCTCTGGTGCGGCCAGCAAAAAGGCGCCTGATGGCGCCCTTATTTGTGCTGTGAGGTCGAGTTCGCTTATTCCTGCTCGAGCTCGCCGCAGAAGCGGTAACCTTCGCCATGGATGGTGGCGATGATCTCGGGGGTGTCGCCCACGCTCTCGAAATGCTTGCGAATGCGGCGAATGGTCACGTCCACGGTGCGATCATGGGGTTTCAGCTCACGGCCAGTCATCTTCTTGAGCAACTCGGCACGGGTCTGGATCTGGCCCGGGTTCTCACAGAAATGCAGCATGGCGCGAAACTCTGAGCGAGGCAGCTTGAACATGTCGCCGGTCGGGCTGACCAGAGCGCGGCTGTTGATGTCCAGGGCCCAGCCGTTGAACAGGTAACGTTCGACTTGCTTCTTCTCCTCGCCACCGGGCAGCACATTCATGGTGCGGCTCAGCAGGTTGCGAGCGCGTATGGTCAGCTCACGAGGATTGAACGGCTTGGTGATGTAATCGTCGGCGCCGATTTCAAGCCCCAGGATCTTGTCGACTTCATTATCGCGACCGGTCAGGAACATCAGAGCTATGTTGTCATCTTCACGGAGTTCGCGAGCCAGCAGCAGGCCATTTTTGCCCGGCAGGTTGATATCCATGATCACCAGATTGATGGTGTGGTTGGTCAGCGCCTGGTGCATCTCGTCACCATTGTTCGCTTCCAGCACGACATAGCCTTCGGCTTCGAAGATGCTCTTGAGGGTATTGCGGGTAACCAGCTCGTCTTCGACGATCAGAATGTGTGGTGTTTGCATGAGTTTTCCCAGATTCTTATCAGTTAATTAGCTAAATTTTAACACTTTTGGCGTTACCCGACCCATCAAGGACGTATCCTGAAAATTTATTACATCATCCAGGGTATGAACTCAGGATCGAGTCATCGCGAATTTGGTATCAATGCTGGCCAACATCCCTGCGCCATATGAAGGCTCTCGACCCTGGCGGGAGAGAGGAGCCGGAAAGGTAGTCCATTACGAAAGTTGCCGCATTTTATCAGTTAACAGGCGCATAACAACAGTCTTTGCTGTCAGATAGCAACTTTTTAACTCTGGTTTGATGTAGGTCAAACCCTGAACTGGCAGCATAATAGTGGGGTCAGCCCCCTTTTTAGCCACTTATTAATGTAATTAAATGTAACATGTGATTGACATGGTTTTGTGGGAAAACTACAAAATTTCGTGCGATCCCCCTCCTTGTCCCGCCAGCGTAGTCCAGTTACGCCAGGTTAATCGCCAATCATCCCGCTCACTGCGCCGTGCTCAACGTGCGCTGACCGAACACTCCCTCTGTCTTGCCAAAATGATCAAATTTTTCATCGCGCAGTGCGGGCTGGCATCGGTTCAAGCTAGCCCGCCCTGACCCCTTGACTGTGTAGCCAACGATGCGGCTATAGACCAGGGGTAAAGCCGCGGAGTCAGTGCTTGCGGACTGTGCCTTGGGGTCGGTCGAGGGGATGGACTCATTTTGGATTGTCAGCTCGTTATCTTGATGAAAGAATGAGCGTCATCATATCCAAGGAGAGGAGTGAATCATGCTGGATCTTTTGCCGGATCTCTGCGACCTGCACGGCGACAGTTTGCAGGTTGCCGACCCGCTGTTTCAACACTTTGGCGCCAATGCCATTTTCTATGGGGAGGCGGTGACCCTCTCCTGTTTTGAAGACAATAGCCTGGTGCGAGATCTGGTGGCACGTCCCGGTCATGGCCGAGTCATGGTGGTCGATGGTGGGGGTTCTGTGCGTCGAGCCTTGCTCGGGGATCAGTTGGCCATCCAGGCGGTCGGATCAGGATGGGCTGGTTTCATCATCAATGGGGCTGTGCGTGATGTGGGGACGCTCAATACCTTGGCCCTTGGTGTCAAGGCGCTGGCGGCCTGTCCCGTCAAGACGCAAAAGTTGGGGGTTGGGGAGGAGGGCGTTGTGTTGAGCTTTGCCGGGGTGACCATAGCGCCGGGGGATTTCGTCTATGCAGATCTCAATGGCGTCGTGATCAGTGCCAGTCGGCTGATCTGAGCGTCAGAAGTGAAAGCCCATGCCGATGCTCAGAGACTGTTCGGCGGTGAGCGGGCTGATGCCAAGGTTTGCGGTCAGCGCCAATTGAGGGGCCAGCAGCAGCCGGCTATTGAGCTCGACTTGAGTCGTCGTATTGCCAATCTCTAGCTGGCTTAACTGGCTGCCAATGTTGAGCGCCGGGGTGAGCTGGTAGCGCAGCCCTGAGGCTAGATTGAAGCCTGCCTGTGCGGATCGGCCAGAGCCTGCGGGGCCCCCCTCCATGAAGAGGGCAACATCATCCATGATGTTGTACTGATAGCCGGTGTTGATGAGCCAGGTGTCGAAAGGGTCGGTTCGGCTATCTCCCCGTTTGTCCTGCAACACCCCTGAATAGCTTCTCAGATAGAGCTCTCCCTCGCCGGGATCCTGTTCAAGGAAGTCCCAGTCGGCGGCGATACAGTTGAGGCTACAGGCAGATAACAGCAGACAGATGAGTGAGTTAGCCATTCATTTCCCCTCCATGGGTCCCGAACAGGATCACAAGCATGGCACATGCTTGCATGCTGTAAAGGGACTCATTTAAATTTCCGAGGCTTTGCTTCGCAGGCTCATCGTGGTAAACAGGGCCGTTCATTTTACTGCATATGACCGAGAGGGGATCCCATGAACAAGAATCTGATGCTGCTGGCCGCCCTGGCCCTGGGAGGCTGTGCCATGACATCCGGCTCCAACATGACTCAACTGGAGGCCAATACCTGGCAACTGCAAGGGGCGAGCGCCGATGCCTTCACCCTGCAGATCGCCGAGGGCAAGGTGGCTGGCAAAGGCGGCTGCAACCGCTATTTTGGTGGCATTACCAAGCTCGATGATCAGACGCTGACCCTGGCTGGCCTCGGTTCAACCCGCATGGCGTGCATGGGCGATCTGATGGCCAAGGAGGGTGATTACCTCCAGAAGCTGACCCAGGTCGCCAGCTATCAGGTGAGCGGCAACCAGCTGGTATTGAAAGATGCCAGTCAGGCAACCCTGCTCACGTTCGACGCCACGTTGGCCGAGTAAGCACCCGTTGCGGGTCAAGGGTTGTCGCATCCGGCACATGGCTGCTCCTGCGAGGCAACCTGTCTGAGAGAACTGACCCAATAGAGAGGGGCGCCGCGGCGCCCCTCTCGTTTTCCAGCCGGATGCGCTTCGAACTTATGGCGTGCTGCTCCCGTCAGGAGATGGCGGGTTGGCTTGTGCGTCTCTTTCTCCCTGTTGATAGCGAAAGCGCTTCTTGCGTCTATAGGGATAGACATCCTCGAAGCTGCCCCCCTGGATATTGGCCTGCAGCCCTTGCCAGTAGCCTGCATCGAACAGCTCACTGTGCACTTGCATCATGATCTCCCGCACCTGGCGCTTTTGTAGCAGGAAGGTGGCGAACTCTTCGGGGAAGATGTCGTTCGGGGCGACCGAATACCAGGGCTCGGCACTCAACTCATCCTCCGGGTAGCGTGGCGGCGGGATCTGGCGAAAGTTGCACTCCGTCATGTAGCAGATCTCGTCATAGTCGTAGAACACCACCCGGCCGTGGCGAGTCACCCCGAAGTTCTTGAACAGCATGTCACCGGGGAAGATGTTGGCCGCCGCCAGTTGCTTGATGGCGTTGCCGTACTCTTCCAGCGCCAGCCGGGTCTGCTGCTCGTCGGCGTTATCCAGATAGAGGTTGAGCGGGATCATCTTGCGCTCGGTATAGAGGTGTTTTATCACCAGTTTGTCCGAGGTCAGGGTCAGCGCCGAGGGGGCGACCCGTTGCAGCTCGTCCAGCAGCTCGGGAGAGATGCGGTCCAGGGGAAACTCGAAGTTGGTGAACTCCTGGGTATCGGCCATGCGGCCCACCCGGTCGTGCTGTTTGACCAGCCGGTATTTTGCCTTCACCTGTTCATGGCTCACGTCTTTGGGGGGGGTGAACTCATCCTTTATTACTTTGAACACCACGTCATAGGAGGGGAGGGTGAACACGCTCATCACCATGCCCTTGATGCCGGGGGCGATGACGAACTGATCCCGGCTCATGGCCATGTGCTGGCGATAGTGACGGTAGAACTCCGTCTTGCCGTGCTTCTGGCAACCGATAGCGTTGTAGAGTTCGTAGTCGGGTTTGTGGGGCAGTATCTGCCGCAAGAAGGCAACAATGAGCGCAGGCTCGGGGGCATAGACCATGAAATAGGCGCGGGCGAAGCCAAACACGATGGAGGCCAGCTCGGGCTCGAAGATGAGGGTATCCACATAGATGTGCTGCCCCGTGCTCAGCAGCGGCAGGATGAAGGGATAGACCCGGTCCTGGCAGCGAACAAGTCCCACCAGGTAGGCGCCCTTGTTGCGATAGAACACCTCGCGCAGCAGTTCCAGGGTGAAGGGCGCGGTGCGCAGTACCGCCGGGCCGCTCTGGGCCAAGTGGCGGCAAATGTGCGCAATGTCGCGCTCCTTGTCCTCATAGGGCAAGGTGAAGGGGTAGTCGGCAAACAGTTGACGCAAGGAGTGGGGCAGCTCTGCCAGGCTGCCGGGATAGATGCGCAGTTGGGTCGACAAGTCAGGGTGTTCACCCCGGCTGCGAAATGGGTGGATATAGAGGTTCTCGTCGCGGATGTTGCGATGGCGGAAGATGCGCCGGTAGACGGAGTTGAAGAAAGACTCGGCCACCTCGAAGTTGGCACAACCCGGCAGCAGATCGCTAAAGGCGCTCTTGACGCGTTTGAGCAGGTCCTGGGTCGCAACCTGCTCCCCCATCATGGTACGGATGAGCGCCGTGGTCGCGCCCACATGATGGTCGTAGAGGCGGATCCGCTCACGCCCGGCGAGTTGCACCCCGAGCCAGTCGCCATGCTCGAAGCGGCTCTTGCTGCCTTGGGTGATGTCGAGAAAGCGGCTATAAAATGACTCGAACCGCTGCAAAATAGTCTCTGCGACTGCCTGTCCCAGTGCCTTGTCCATCGCCACCTTCCTTGTGGTTATCTGGCCTCTTCTGGCCATTATTTCGCCGATATTTCTGGCCACTATGGCAACATTCAAACATCTGTTCAAGTGGCATTTTGCGGGGATAAGCGGTAGATTTCGCCCCTTTGCAGCCCTGCCCGCGAGGAATAATCCATGAAGCTCTATTTTGTCCTGATGGCGCCAGCCCGCCCACAGAATGTCGGGGCCGCCGCCCGCGCCATGAAGACCATGGGTTTTGACGCCATGCGGGTCGTGGCGAGCCGGGTTCACCAAGAGGATGAGGCGAGCTGGGTGGCCCATGGGGCGCAGGAGATACTGGCCAATGCCGAGGCGTTTGATACCTTGCCAGACGCCTTGGCCGACATGGATCTGGTGATCGCCACCACGGCCCGCCAGCGTGGCCGTTATCAGCACTACCTCACCCCGGGGGAAATTCGTGATCAGATCCGCGCCAAACCCTCCCTGAACAAGGTGGCCATCCTGTTTGGCTGCGAGGAGTCGGGTCTCTCCAACGAACAGCTGGCCCATGCCGACCTGCTCAGTTACCTGCCCCTCAAGGTGAGTTACCCCTCCTTGAATCTGGGGCAGGCGATCATGCTGTATGCCTATGAACTGAGTCCGCTGCTCGATGAGTCGACCGCAGTAGACGAAAATTCGGACAACAGTGGGCAAGTTCGAGTGCTAAAAAGTAAAACAGCAGAAATTCTTGCTGAAGTCGGGGTTTCGCAGGATGAAAAACTGCATCAATGGGTAATGGACCGAGTACCTATGCTGCCACAGCGGGATCTGAATATGCTGCATCTGCTCTGTAAAGACCTGATGAGGCGGCTTGGCAAGTTGCTTTGAGTTGACAGCGTCCGCCGTGCAGGGTATTGCTAGAGGCCAGTCTCGTAGCAGAGTGTTCGTCATGCAGTTAATCATCAACGTCATCACCACCACCATTATTACCGGTACCACCACAGGTGGCACTGGGGCCGGTTGATGCGCTGACGAACAAGCACAGAAATCAGAAAAAGGCCCGTACCCACCCAGTACGGGCCTTTTTGTTGCGCAGTTTACAGGGAGAGAAAGCGATGAGAGTGTTGAAGTTTGGCGGGTCGTCACTGGCCGATGCAGAGCGTTTTTTACGGGTTGCCGATATTGCGGTCAACACCCATGGTCAGTCCCAGGTAGCCCTGGTGTTGTCAGCGCCAGCCAAGGTGACCAATCACCTGGTGGCGCTGGTCGAACAGACCAGCCGTGGCATGGATGCCAGCCCCACCCTGTTTGAGATAAACGGCATCTTCTCCCGTCTGTTGGCGGGTCTCAAGGCGGCCTATCCGGCCCTCGATGAGAAAGCATTGCAGGCCCGGCTCACGGCCGAACTGGATCAGGTCGAGCGCCTGATGCAGGGCATCCGCCTGCTGGGTCAGTGCCCGGACAATGTTCAGGCTCACATCCTGAGCCGGGGGGAGAATCTCTCCATCGCCTTCATGCATGAGCTGCTGCGGGTGCGCGGCCTCGAGCTGGACGTGATAGTGCCCGAGCAGATGCTGGTGACCGATGGCGGCCATCTTGAGGCCCATGTCGACATCGAAGCTTCCCGGGTGCGTTTCGCCGCCAAGGGGCTTCGCCCGGTTGTAGAGGGGCAGGGCCCCTCTGGAAAAGCGTCATGCCTCTACCTGATGCCGGGCTTCACCGGTGGCAGCGACAAGGGCGAGACTGTGCTGCTGGGCCGTAACGGCTCTGATTACTCCGCCGCCGTCTTGGCCGCCTGCGTGGACGCCGAGTGCTGCGAGATCTGGACAGACGTGGAAGGCTGCTACAACTGCGACCCCCGTTTGGTGCCGGATGCCTACCTGCTGAAAACCCTCTCCTATAAAGAGGCGATGGAGCTCTCCTATTTCGGCGCCAAGGTGCTGCACCCGAAAACCATCGCCCCGGTGGCCCAGTTCCACATTCCCTGCCTCATCAAGAACAGCTTCAATCCCCAGGGGCCCGGCACCCTGATCGGTGCCGAGCAGGGGGATGATGACCTGAAGGTAAAAGCCATCTCGGATCTGTCAGGCATGTGTATGGTCAACGTCTCCGGCCCCGGCATGAAGGGCATGGTCGGCATGGCTGGTCGCATCTTCTCCGCCGTCTCCCGCGCCGGGGTCAGCATAGTACTCATCACCCAGTCATCCTCCGAGTACAGCGTCAGTTTCTGTATCCACAGCTATGACAGCGACAAGACCCGCAAGGTGCTGGAGCGCGAGTTCGAGCTGGAATTCAAGAACCAGCTACTGGATCCGCTCGAGATCATGACAGATCTCGCCATCATCTCCCTGATCGGGGATGGCATGCGCACCAGCAAGGGGATGGCGGCGCGCTTCTTCACCTCCCTGGCCCAGGCCTCCATCAATATCGTCGCCATCGCCCAAGGCTCGAGCGAGCGCTCCATCTCGGCGGTGGTGCGGGATCGCAAGGTGGCGGAAGCCATCAAGGCCTGCCATCAGAACTTCTTCGGCAGCCAGCAGTTCATCGACCTGTTCGTGGTCGGCATCGGCGGCGTCGGCGCGGCCCTGGTCGATCAAATCGCCCGCCAGCAGCCGGTATTGGCCGAGCAGGGCACCGGTCTGCGGGTGGTGGGCATCGCCAACAGCCGCCAGATGGCGGTCAACAAGGATGGCCTGGCGCTGGCCAACTGGCGTGAACAGCTGGTGGAAGCCCGTGACAGTTTCAGCCTGGAGGCGGTGAAGAAGCTGGTGGAAGAGAGCCACCTCATCAACCCGGTGATCGTCGATTGCACCTCAAGCGAGGCCATCGCCGTCCAGTATGCGGACTTCCTGGCCGCCGGTTTCCACGTGGTCACCCCGAACAAGAAGGCCAACACAGGGTCGCTGGATTACTACAAGGCGCTGCGCCGCACCGCCCGCCAGACCCGCCGCAAGTTCCTGTACGAGACCAACGTGGGCGCCGGCCTGCCGGTCATCGAGAACCTGCAAAACCTCATCAAGGCCGGTGACAAGCTGCGCGCCTTCGACGGCGTCCTGTCCGGGTCACTCTCCTTCATCTTCGGCAAGCTGGACGAGGGCATGAGCTTTAGCGAGGCCACCAAGATAGCCCGTGGCAACGGCTTCACCGAGCCGGATCCTCGTGACGATCTCAACGGCATGGATGTGGCTCGCAAGCTGCTGATCCTGGCCCGCGAGGCCGGCATGGCGCTGGAGCTTTCCGATGTGGAAGTGGAGCAGGCGCTGCCACCCGGTTTTGATGTGAGCGGCGATGTGGAGTCCTTTATGGCCCGTCTGTCCGAGGCCGATGGCTGGTTCCGCGATCAGTTCGCCCTGGCTCAGAGCGAGGGCAAGGTGCTGCGCTACGTGGGCTCCATCGAAGGGGGCAAGTGCAAGGTCGCCATCAAGGCGGTCGGTGCCGACGAGCCCCTGTTCAAGGTGAAAGACGGGGAGAACGCGCTCGCCTTCTTCTCCACCTATTACCAGCCCATCCCCCTGGTGCTGCGCGGCTACGGCGCAGGGACCGAAGTGACTGCCGCCGGTGTCTTCGCCGACGTGCTGCGCACCCAGAACTGGAAGCAGGAGCTGTAACATGAGTTCAGCGATGAACCCCGATTTTGAACAAGATGCCATGGTGCCGGGCGGCAGCGTCGTCGCCTATGCCCCGGCCTCCAGCGCCAACCTGAGCGTGGGATTCGATGTCCTGGGGGCGGCGCTCGCCCCCGTGGATGGCTCCCTGCTGGGGGATCGCGTCCAGGTAAAGGCTGCCGATGTGGCGTTCGCCCTCTCCTCCGTGGGCCGCTACGCCCACAAGCTGCCGGATGATCCCAAGAAGAACATCCTCTATGACTGCTGGCTTGCCTATGGGGAGGCCCTGGAGAAGCGCGGTCTGACCCTCAAGCCGCTGGCGATGGTGCTGGAGAAGAACCTGCCGGTGGGATCGGGTCTGGGGTCGAGCGCCTGCAGCGTGGTGGCGGCACTGGAAGGGCTCAACGCCTTCCACGGCGCGCCCCTCGATGAACACGCCATGCTGCTGTTGATGGGGGAGATGGAAGGCAAGATCTCCGGCTCGGTCCACTATGACAACGTGGCCCCCTGCTATCTCGGCGGCATGCAGCTGGTGCTCGAAGAGCACGGCGTCATCAGCCAGGGCATTCCGGTGTTCGAGCAGTGGTACTGGGTGGTCTGCTACCCGGGCACTGTGGTCTCCACCGCCGCCGCCCGCGCCATACTGCCGGCCCAGTATCGCCGTCAGGATTGCCTCACCTATGGCCGTCGCCTGGCGGCCTTCGTGCACGCCAGCTACACAGGGCAGGAGGGATTGGCGGCGAGCGTGCTCAAAGACGTGATTGCCGAACCCTACCGCGCGGCGCTGATCGAAGGCTTCAACGAGGTGCGGGCCCAGGCGGCCCAGAACGGGGCCCTGGCCACCGGCATCTCGGGCTCAGGCCCCAGCGTCTTCGTGGTGATGAAGGATCTGGCCCAGGCCGAGCGCATGAAGGATTGGATGGATGCACATTTCGTGCAGAACGAAGATGGATTTGCCCGGGTCTGCAAACTGGACATGGCCGGGGCACGGGTAACAGGAAGCGAGCTATGAATCTTTACAATATCAAGGACAAGAGTGAACAGGTCAGCTTCGCCCAGGCGGTGCGCCAGGGTCTGGGCCGCGAGCAGGGGCTCTTCTTCCCCGAAACCATCGCGCCCCTGGCCGAGGTGGATGCCCTGCTGGCGCTGCCGCTGGCCGAGCGCTCCGCTCGCATCATCAGCCACCTGCTGGGGGACGAAGTGCCCTTGCCTAAGGTCAGCGAGCTGATCGACGCCGCCTTCACCTTCCCGGCGCCGCTGGTGAAGCTCAAGGACGGCACCTATGCCCTCGAGCTGTTCCACGGCCCGACCCTGGCATTCAAGGATTTCGGCGGCCGCTTTATGGCCCAGTGTCTGGCGACCTTCCGCACCGTGTCTGCCGAAAAGAATGACAAGATCACCATACTCACCGCCACCTCCGGCGACACCGGCGCCGCCGTGGCCCACGCCTTCTATGGCCTGGAGGGGATCGAAGTGGTCATTCTCTATCCCAAGGGCAAGATCAGCCCGCTGCAGGAGGCGCTCTTCTGCACCCTCGGCGGCAACATCCGCACCATCGCCATCGACGGCGACTTCGATGCCTGTCAGGCGCTGGTGAAGGATGCCTTCGACGACGAAGAGCTGAAAAAGGCCATCGGTCTGAACTCCGCCAACTCCATCAATATCAGCCGCTTGCTGGCGCAAGTGTGCTACTACTTCGAGGCGGTGGCCCAGCTGCCCAAGGCTGACCGCGCCAAGGCAGTGATCAGCGTGCCGTCCGGCAACTTCGGCAACCTCACCGCGGGCCTGATTGCCAAGGCGCTGGGGCTGCCGGTGAAGCGCTTTATCGCCGCCACCAACGCCAACGACACAGTGCCACGCTACTTGAAAACCGGCAGCTGGGAGCCGCACCAGACGGTCGCGACCCTCTCCAACGCCATGGACGTGAGCCGCCCCAACAACTGGCCGCGAGTGGAAGAGCTGTGCCGCCGGGAAGGCTGGGCGCTGGAGACCCTGGGCTCTGGCATGCGCAGCGATGCCCAGACTCGCGATGCATTGCAGCGCCTGCATCAGCTGGATTACCTGTGCGAGCCTCACGGGGCCATTGCCTGGGATCTGCTCAATGAGCAGCTTAGGCAAGACGAAGTGGGGGTCTTCCTCTGCACCGCCCATCCGGCCAAGTTCAAGGAGTCGGTGGACGAGATCCTGGGGTTGGATGTGCCGCTGCCCGGCCCCCTTGCCAAGCACGCCGCGCTGCCGCTGCTGTCTCACGAGCTGCCCGCAGACTTTGGCCGCCTCAAGGCCTTCCTGCTCGGTTAAGTCGCTATGAGACGCTGAAGATCCCCCGCTTTTATATTGAGAGCGGGGGATTTTTTTATGTCCGGCATAGGGCGGGGAATCCAGCCCTGGATGATCACCCTGAAACAAAGGAGCACGGTATGAGTCAGCATCCCCTTCGTCAACTTATCGAGACCTGCGACGCCGCCATCTCCCGGCGCGACTTCGACGCCCTGATGGCCTTCTACGCCGAGGACGCCGCCCTGGTTATCAAGCCCGGCATGGTGGTGCGCGGCATTCCCGCCATCCGCCGCGCCTTCGCGGCCATCTCCGATTACTTTGACGGCCGGCTTGAGGTGACCCAGGGGGCCATGGAGGTGATAGAGGGGGCCGACAACGCCCTGGTGATCATGGAGACTCGGCTGCGCTACTCGGACGGGCAAGGCGGCCTGGTGGACGAGACTCGCCGCGCCACCTATGTGTTTCGCAAGGAGGCGGATGGGCAGTGGCGCTGCACAATCGACAACTCCTATGGCACTGCGCTGCTGGCGGCAGTCCCATAACCCCTGCGGCTCAACGTCGCCACAGCTGGCTGGATCCTTGACTCGTTCGCGCCCATAGCTAGCCCTTGGATCGGGGGCTCCGGCTCGCGCTCCAGGCTAGTCGCCGTGGCGCACGGGTTGATCTTGTTGGGGCATTTGGTTACCGTTACCGCTCTTCTGATCCCAAGAGTACTTCCTCCGATGCGCATTTAACCTGTCCGCACCCTCCAGTTTTCTGCCCCTCTTCATTGAGGCCGGGTGCGTCTTTACCGTGACAGGTTGATGTTGATCCCTCATTGCATTTCTTGTTTGCAGGCGCTGCGTCCCTGTCATTTGGCTTCACTCTCGGCTCGTTGCTCCAGCATCGGCCTCAGGAGTTCAGATGACCCAACTCTCATGTCATATCAAACAGTTGCAACTGCCCTATCTGCCAGGCATTGCACCCCTCACGTTTTCCCTGCCACGGGCACCCTGCGCCCTGATAGGTCGTAACGGCATAGGCAAGAGTCTGCTGCTGGAACTGCTGGCGGGCCAGCGTGCCCCAGCTTCGGGCAAGATAGAGTGGGCCCAGCCCGTCGCCTGGTTACCCCAGTTTGTCCCCGCGAGCGATAGCTCTGTGGCTGACTTCATTGGTTGGGGGGAGGCTCTGGGGGCACTTGGGCGCATCGAGCAGGGCAGTATCGACAGCCGGGACTTCGACCTGCTGGCCGATCGCTGGACATTGCGAGACGATCTCGCCGCCCTCTTGGCCGAGGCGGGGCTCAGGGTCGATGCCAAGCAGCCTCTCAACCAGTTGAGCGGCGGCCAGCTCACCCGACTAAGGCTGCTGGCACTCTTTGCCGAGCCCGAACACTTCCTGTTGCTGGATGAACCGGACAATCACCTCGATGGCGCGGGGATAGCGTGGCTGGCGCGGCGACTGGCCAACCATAGCGGCGGCTACCTGCTGGTGAGCCACGACCGGCGCTTGCTCAATCAGGCCAAGCAACTGCTTGAGTTAAGCGAGCAGGGGCTGCAAAGCGCCCAGCTCTCGTTTCAGGCCTTCTTGCAACAGCAGGCACAGGAGCAGGCCGCCAGAAGTGCGCGCCTGACGCAGGCGGTACGCAATGAGAAGGCGGCCGCTCTGGCGCTGCAGAGGGCGCGCGAACAAGCTGCGCAGCGCGCCAGTCAGGGCCGCCGGGATCGCGGCTCTCAGGCCAAAATCCTGTTGGATTTCAACAAGGATCAGGCGGGGAAATCCCTCGGCAAGGTATTGGATCGCCATGAGCGCGGTCATAAGCAGCAACTGGGGCTTAAGGAGGATGCGGCCGCCGCATTGGCGGCGGTACAGCCCCTGCGGTTGCAGTGGCAGGGGAGGGGCGAACCCGGCAAACAGGGCAGTGCCCAGCCCCTGGTGATCATGGCAGCCAGCCATCCTCGCTGGCACCGCCAGCGGGTCAGCTTGGTGCTGCAGCGGGGGGATCGCTGTCTGCTCAGCGGCCGCAATGGGGCGGGCAAATCCAGCCTGCTCAAGATGCTGCGCGGGGAGCTGGCGCCCGAGTCGGGTGCTTTCAGGCTAACTGGCCCCATGGCTTGTCTGGATCAGGGCTTGAGCCTGATTGCGCGGGATCTCAGCCCCCTTGCCAACCTGTTGGCAGTGGCGCCTGGGCTGGCCGAAAGCGATGCGAGAACACGGCTGGCGGGCATAGCCCTTCGCGGGGAGCGCGCCCTGCAACCGACCCACCAGTTGAGCGGTGGTGAGCGGCTGAAGCTGGGCCTCTTGATGGTATTGGCACAGCAACCTGAGCTGCTGCTCCTCGATGAGCCGGACAGTCACCTGGATAACGCCTCTCGCCAACTACTCACTCAGGTGCTGGCCGATTATCCGGGCACATTGCTGCTTGTCTCCCACGATCCCGAGTTTGTGGCCGGGGTGGGGATTGGGCGGACATATATGTTGGGTGGATAGGGAAAGAGGTAGGTGTACAAGGAGAATCTCATTTAATCTAGATGGTGGGGTTAAATGACTCCTCGTCAAAAGCCTAAATTTCAAGTGAGATAATACTATGCCTTATGTTGCACTGGAGTTTGATCACAAGATTGCTCAGCCCGCGATTCAGTGGATTGTGGTGAAGTGTTCGGGAGTCGGTGAAAAGTGTGGTGGCCCCATCGCATTATCACCCCGCCATGATGTTGCGTACTTTATGGATCCAGTTACAGCGAGCCGGGATGCGAAATTATTTGCTGATTACAAAAATACCGCACTAATAGTGAATGACATATTGCAGGCTATTGAGGAACGGCGTCAGCCGATGAGGCACTATGCCTATCAGTGGGATCATCAGATTTTTTCATCGACATTGAAATGGGGTGTGCTGGAATGGTCTGGTGATGAGACACAAAAATCTTCAAGGATAGACGTTGCTTATTTCGTTGACCTAGATAGCGCAGAGCCTGACTCTAAAGTATTTGCATTTTTACGTGACCAAAATGGATGACGATTTTCAGAATATTCGTCTTTATCTGACACTGGCTCTTGGCCGGTGTCAGACAATAAATAAGGAAAACACGAATAAGTCATTGATGGGATTTCATTAGCATATCTTGGCATCAGGGACGAGTTCTATAGTGAGTCACCCGCTGATATTTGTTGACGGTTAATTACAAGGACCACGCCGTCAGGCCGACAAAGAAATTTCCTATCTCGCATGGTACAGTAACTACTCTGGTCTAGGATGCTGGCCGCCATTGAATTTATTTAACCCAAGTTTGAAACGATAGGCGCCCCTGCCCGTTAGATACCATGTCGCGTATTCATTGAATTTTGCCAAGGGGAACAGTGACAGTAATCAGCAGTTGAAAATACATCGCCAAGAGAGAACATATCCCATGAATATATTGTCATCCTGTTTGGTGCGCTCAGCTCTGGCAACCCTGTTGGTTCACGTAAATAGCTCGGTATTGACTGGCTTGGCGTGGAGTTCATCGGCAAGGCGCCATGCTGTGTGATGAAAGCCCAGCAATAAACATCCCCCTTGATGGGGGATGTTTATTGCTCAAGTGTGGTGCCAATTAAATCAGTGTCACCCGTTCAACAGGCCTTCAAGGTGACAGGCGTTGCCACACTTTCCAACCAATTTTTTCACTGAGCCAGAATCATCAGCCCCCTGACTCTGGCGGGCTGTGCTCCGGTGCCGCGCTCAGCAGATCCTGTCCTTCGTCCTGACTCAGCATCAGATAGCGTTCGTACTGACGCAGCACATCGGCGCTCAGCTCGTCCCGGGTCAGGTACTGAATGTCGTAACCGGCACGGCCATCGGCAAAGAAGGTGATGGGCTCGAAGATGCGGGCCTCGGGGTCGTGGTTGTGGGTCGCCTCCAGGGGGTTGAAGGCGGGGGCGGGCCTGGCCTCGATGCGCACCCCGTAACAGAAGTCGCGTCTACCTTCTTGAGGGACCAGCAGGTGGCACTGCTCCGGATCATCCTGCACGACCCGGCTGGTGAGCCCGCGGGCATTGAACTCGCTGCACAGGGTGGTCAGGGCGGGCAGGGCGACTTCGCCGAGGAAGTTGCGGGCCTCCTTCTCGCTGGAGGGGCGCAGCAGGTGATCCATGCGGGTGCGCCACTGTTTGCCATTCCAAAAATCGGTGGCAGGGGAGAGGCGCCGCGCCGAGTGCTCTTTATCCGCGATGAGACCGCGCACCAGGCCAAGGCAGAGCAGTACGATGATGAAGGCAAACGGCAGGGCGGCGATCAGCGTCATGGATTGCAGCGCCGCCAGCCCCCCGGTTGCCATCAGGGTACCGGCGGTGACCCCGAGCAGCAGGGCCCAGAACAGGCGTTGCCAGATGGGGGAGCGCTCCTTGCCCTGGGTGGCGATGTTGTCGATGACGAAGGCCCCCGAGTCGGCGGAGGTGACGAAGAAGACGCTGATCAGGATCACCGCCAGGGCCGAGGTGATGTCGGCGCCCGGCAGCAGATCGAAGAAGTTGAACAGCAGGGTATCGACGTTGCCGACCGAGTCGATGAGAGCCTGGCCCCCCTCCTGCTGACTGGCCCAGATGGCAGCGTTGCCGAATATCGTCATCCACAGCAGGTTGAAGGCGGTGGGCACGAACAGCACACCGAGGATGAACTCGCGCAGGGTACGGCCGCGGGAGATGCGGGCGATGAACAGGCCGACGAAAGGAGACCAGGAGATCCACCAGGCCCAGTAGAGCAGGGTCCAGTTGCCGAACCAGCCCGCCTGGTTGGGCTCGCTGTAGGTGAAGGTGCGGAAGGTGAGCTGGGTCAGGGAGGAGACATAGTTGCCAATATTCTCGGAGAGGGCCCCCAACAGGTACTGGGTGGGACCGGCCACCAGCACGAACAGCAGCAGCACGATGGCGAGGAACAGGTTCAGCTCGGAGAGGCGCTTGACCCCCTTGTCGAGGCCGGTGACCGCAGACAGACCGGCCAGGGCGATGACGATCCCGATGAGGCCAAAGCGGAACAGATCCCCCGAGGTGTCCATCCCGGTGAGCCGGGCGATCCCCGCCGACAGCTGCAGTACCCCGTAACCGAGGGTGGTGGCGATACCGAAGATGGTGCCCACCAGGGCGAAGACGTCTACCGTATGGCCGAGCGGCCCGTGGATCTTCTCCTTGAAGATGGGGTAGAGGCCGGAGCGGATGGTCAGCGGCAAATTATAGCGAAAGCCGAAATAGGCCAGTACCAGGCCGACGATGGCGTAGATGGCCCAGGCGTGAAAGCCCCAGTGGAAGAAGGTGGTGACCATGGCCTCGCGGGCGGCGCCCGGCGTGAGCGGGGTCGCCTGGGGTGGGGAGACGAAGTGGGTCATGGGTTCGCCCACCCCGAAATACATGAGCCCTATCCCCATACCGGCGGCAAACAGCATGGCGAGCCAGGAGGTGAAGCTGAACTCGGGACGGGCGTCGTCAGGCCCGAGCCGGATGTTGCCGTAGCTGCTGAAGGCCAGCACCAGCAGCAGGATCAGGAACATGCCGACCACCAGCACGTAGAACCAGCTGAAGTGCTCGGCTATCCAGCGCTGACCGTCACCGAAGAAGCGGGCGGCAGATTCGGGGGCCAGGGAGCAGACCGCCAGCAGTGCCACGATAAACAGCAGGCTGGGGATGAAAATAGGCCACGACAGGGTACAACGGGGTGGACGGGGTGCGTTCATGGGAGACCTTTGGGTAGAGGGACTCAGATACTATAAAGCCATTGTTCACTTAAGAGACAAATTTAAAGCGAGGCATGCCGGGCAGCTTGGGCCCGGATCCCCGGTTTTTCCGACCGGGAGCTGTGCTGGCTGGCGTCGCCCCTGTGCCTCGCTGTCTCTGCAATCCGCACGCATCACGACGCGGCCTCACGGACAATCCCCGCGTTGCCTATGGTGCGCTTGCCCGACTCAGGGAGCGGGCAGGGTCTGGGCGCGGCAGAAGGCGAGGAAGCGGCGCAGGGCCGCGGAGTGGAACTTCTGCTTGTGCCAGACGAGGGAGAGCTGGCGAGGGAAGGTCTGGCTCGGGGTGAGCGCCACCAGGCGGCCGCTGTGCAGGCGATCGGAGACAGCGAGGCGGGAGATAAAGGAGATGCCGAGCCCCTTCTCCACCGCCAGCATCACCGCCTCCAGGGTGTTGAGCTCGAGCCCCGCCTGCCAGCGCGGCAGCCTGGGCAGGATCTGCTGCTCGAACTGCTCGCGGCTCCCTGACTGGGGCTCGCGCAGTACCCAGGTTTCGCCTGCGAGCAGGCGAAGAGGCAGCTCCAGCTGCCCGGCCAGGGGGTGCTGGGGCGGGGCTATGATCAGCATCTCGTCTTCGAGCCAGGGCCCGCTCACCAGATCCGGGTGATGGTTCTCCCCCTCGATGAGGGCCAGATCCAGCTCGAAGTGGGCGAGGGAGTGGCACAACAGGTGGGTGTTGGCGATGGTCACCCTGGGGGCGGATCCCAGCTCCTGGGCACCCCCCGCCAGCAGGCTGGGCAGCAGGTAGTTGCCTATGGTCTGGCTGGCCCCCAGGCGCAGCTGGCCGCTCGGCTCGGCGTCCGGGCCAAACAGCTGCTCTATCTCCTGCATCCGGGTCAGCAGCTCCTCGGCGGCCGGTTGCAGCAGGCGCCCCTCGTTGTTGAGCTGAAGCCTCGGATGCACCCGATCGAACAGCGGGGTGGCGAGCTGGCGCTCCAGCTCCTGCAACGACTGGGAGACGGCCCCCTTGCTGAGGCAGAGCTCGCTGGCCGCGCCCCCCAGGTTGCCGTGGCGGGCTATGGTGGCGAACACCTTGAGTTGTTGCAGGGTCAGCTTCATGTCGTTTAATTTTCCTAAACGCTTAGTTCAATTCATTTAGATATCGTAAACGATAGACCCTCTTTATCCTATGTACATCGTCATCAACAAGAGGGTACCAGTCATGATCGCACGCACCCGTCGCTCCCTTGCCGCCGCCCCGACCCCCATGGCCGGGCTGGCACTCGGGATCGCCAGCCTCGGCTGGTGTTGGGAAAATGCCGGTCAGTTCGATGGCCGCCTGCAACTGCTGGGGGCCGCCATTGCCGCCGTGCTGCTCCTCATCCTCACCTTCAAGTTCCTGCTGCACCCGCGTCTGCTGTGGCAGGATCTCGCCCACCCCGTGGTGGGCAGCGTGGTGCCCACCTATGCCATGGGGACCATGGTGGTCTCCAAGGCGGTGGGGCTGCTGGCCCCGACCCTGGGCCAGGGGCTCTGGCTGTTTGCGGTGATCATTCACCTGCTGTTCCTCGCCACCTTCGTCTGGCACAGGGCCAAGGCGTTTGAAATTCACCACATGGTGCCGAGCTGGTTCGTGCCACCGGTGGGGATCATCGTGGCCGACGTCGCCTACCCGGGTGGCCCCTTCGCCGCCCTGGCCAATGGCCTGCTCTGGTTCGGCATGGCCTGCTACGCCCTGATGCTGCCGCTGATGCTCTATCGCCTCATCTTCAGCCACGAGGTGCCGGATGCCGCCAAGCCCACCATCGCCATCCTGGCGGCGCCTGCCAGCCTCTCCTTGGCCGGCTACCTCACCGTGAGCCAGGATCCGTCGCTGCTGCTGGTGGCCGTGCTGCTGGGGATAGCCCTGCTGATGACTGGCATCATCTACCTGGCCTTCATCAAGCTGCTGCGTCTGCCGTTCTCGCCGGGCTATGCCGCCTTCACCTTCCCCCTGGTGATAGGCGCCACCGCCCTGTTCAAGGTGGGTCACCTGCTGTCGCAGTGGCCAGAGGCTGCCCACTATGCGGCGCAGATCAACCAGCTGGCCTATCTGGAACTCGGTGCGGCGACCCTGATCGTCGGTTATGTGGCGCTGCGCTACCTGATGTTCTTCCTGCCCCTCGGTCAGACTGGGGGCTTGGGTCACCCCGTGCGCCGCTAAGCGTCCGGCTCGCCTGCCAGCAACAGACCCCGCTCCGCGGGGTCTGCTTCATTCTGGGGCCTGCACGACGTCAGCGCCCTTGATGGGGTGCCAGGTATTTTCCCCACGTGAGTATGTTTTCGATCCCTGGCGAGATAAGGCGGCCTCTTGTCGCACGGCGTGTCCGGCTTTCGTTGAGCAAGGCAGTTGACCATGACGGCTTTGGTTGTAATGCGGCGGGGCGACTATAGTGCACCCTGATGAGGGTGCCTCGTTTGGCCCGCTCGAAGAGGTAAAAACCATATTGGGATCAACAGTAGGAGGTTGTCATATGAAAGGTATTGCCATCCTGGTGACGGTGTTTTTGATGGGGGTGGGGGTCGCGCACAGCGCCACCATGACGGCGCAGCAGCTGTGCGAGAGTCAGGCTGCCGAGAAGAAGTTGAGCGGCGCGGCCAAGACCAGCTTCGTCGGCAAGTGCGTCAAGACAGCCCCGGCCACTGATAGCGCCAAGGCGAGTCAGTGCGAGAAAGCGGCGGCCGACAAGAAGCTGGCCGGTGCGGCCAAGAACAGCTTTATCCAAAAATGCGTGAAAACCGATGCCACAGCCGACAAGGCAAGCCAATGTGAGAAAGCGGCGGCCGACAAGAAGCTGGCCGGTGCGGCCAAGAACAGCTTTATCCAGAAATGCGTGAAAACAGATGCCACGGCCGACAAGGCAAGCCAATGCGAGAAAGCGGCGGCCGACAAGAAGCTGGCGGGGGCGGCCAAGAACAGCTTTATCCAAAAATGCGTCAAGACCGGCTAAGGGTGTGCAAGCGGGGCGCTCCCTGGGGTGCCAGCTAATACCGATGTGTGATGTTCAGGGGGCCCATGGCCCCCTGCTTTATTCGCCGTCATTCGCAGCCTCAGGGATTGTTGTCTCCGTTGGGGCTGGCGTGCTCGCCCGCAGGGGCCTAGAAGCTGGCCCCCAGGCTGATGTATTGGCGCCACTCCTTGCCATCTATGGTGATGCGCCCATCCGGGGTATTGAACCAGGCATCGTCCCAGTCCAGCTCGCTCGACCAGGAGAGGCGGACGTTGTCGTTGAAGTAGTAGCGCATGCCGATGCTGCCATTGACGCTCTGGTTGAGGGTAAAGAGGGGAGAGTCCTGATCCAGGTACTTGATGTAGGTGCCCTTGCTAAACAGCTCTATCCGCTCCTCCCAGACAGGCTGACGATAGTCCCAGCCGAGGCTGGCGAAGGGGTAGGAGGCATGGGGGGAACCGAACAGCTCCTCTACGACCTCGTTGCCATCGCGCCAGTAGGCGTAGCGCACGCCGCCCTGGGTGATGAGTTCGAGGCGGCGCTTCTTATCATTCCAGAACCGGTAGCCGGGGCCCGAACCCAAGTCGAGGGAGAGATAGTCGGTCTCTATCATGTCGTACTCGTAGTCCACCGAGCTGCGCCAGAACCAGCTCTGATCGAAGAAGATATCGACAATGGGTTTGAGTTGGTAGTCGTGGCTGTCGGTCTTGCCATCGGTGGTTTCGTAGTTGTACTCCCCCTCCAGGGTGTAACGCCAATCCATGTTGGCGAGCTCGAATGCGCCCTTGAGGTTGACGTCATTGCTCTGGCTGGTGTTGCTCTTGAGCTTGATGTTGACGTCGCCGTTGCCCGTCATATGCCAGGCATTTTCGGCAATGCCGAGGGGGTTGAAGTCGATGCCCCCCTTGGCGGTGGGTTTGGGTTTGTAGGGCTTGTCGAGCCGCCAGCGCATGATGGCGCTGCGCGCTATGGTCAGCGGTTCACCATAGGGCAGTTTGATGCGCACCATCTTGTCGGTCATCTCCTCTATCTTGCCGCTCAGCCGATCGCCGTTGTGCATCCAGAGAATATCGGCGGCCCAGAGTGGCGCCGCGGCCAGCAGGGCGCAGAGGCAGAGCAGGCGCGGCAAGGCGCGCAGGAAAGAGCAGGGGTTCATCATGGTGTCCTATCTGGCACTTAACCGCCGACGAGCAGGGGCATGCCGCTTTTACGCTCCAGCGCCAGGCTGGCTTGACCCGCATCCACCTCGGGGGCATCGATAAAGCCTTTGACCGCCGGGCTCAGCACCAGGGGGGCACCTTGCTCAAGCTCTTGCTCGGTGCGGGACAGGGGGGAGTGCACCTCCAGCCAGCGGCTGCCATCTGGCTCTATGGCGGTCTTGACCGGTTGATTGATGACCCTGACCTGGGTGCCCAACGGCACCTGCTTGAACAGGGATTCGATGTCGGCGGGTCGCAGCCGGATACAGCCGGCACTGACCCTCAGCCCGACGCCGAAATCCTTGTTGGTGCCGTGGATCAGGTAGTCCTGCTTGCCATAACCGAGCCGCATGGCGAACTTGCCCAACGGATTGTCCGGGCCCGGCGGCACCACGGCGGGCAAGTCGATGCCCTTTTGCTCCAGCCAGGATTTGCGCACCATGGGCCCCGGCGTCCAGGTTGGATTGGGGTTCTTGGCAATGACGGTGGTGGTCATCTCCGGGGTCTCGCGGCCTATGTCACCTATGCCAATGGGCAGTACCACCACGTCATCCGCACCCTTGGGGAAGTAATAGAGGCGCAGCTCCGGCAAATTGATGACGATGCCCTCTCGCGGCACATCCGGCAGCAGTATCTGAGTGGGCAGGATCAAACGGGTACCCGGTTTGGGCAGGTAGGGATCGACCCCGGGATTGGCCTCAAGCAGTGCCAGGAAGCCAATCTGAGTGTGAGCCCCGATCAGTTCCAGGTGTTCACCCTGCTGCACTATGTAGTCTTCGGGGGCGCCAATGAGGCGGCTGTTGGCCGCAGGCAGCGGATAACTGGTGGCCAGTGCTGAGCCCGCCCAGCAAGTGGTGAGGAGCGGTAGCAGAATACGCAAGTTGAACATGAGCAATCCAGGTCGTCGAAACGGATCCCCTCAGGGAGGGCGAAAGAGGCGAAATTGTTAACCAATCGGCCCGGGAATACCAGCCCGGCGGCAGCGACGCACCGATCTTCATCCGCCGGGATAAACAACAGGGAGCCAGGCGGAGCAAGAAAGCAACAGGGGAGGAGACCCATGATGAGGCCCGTCATGATGCTTGATGGATTTCTATACAGTCAGTTGATATTTAAAGAGATTGAGATTGATTTCCTGGGTGGGGCTGAGTCAGAATAGCCCCTATGGAGAGATGCCGGAGTGGCCGAACGGGATTGACTCGAAATCAATTGTGGTAGCAATACCACCCAGGGTTCGAATCCCTGTTTCTCCGCCATCTATCAAGCCCAACCTACTCAGTAGGTTGGGCTTTTCGTTATCTGTCTCTGCGCAGATGCCATCCAGATGAACGGCGCTGGACAGCTCATCGCCCCGTGTATCCTGTTGAGGGTGCTCGGTAATTTGGACATATCTGAACCCATGACATACAGGGCCCTGAAACGGCGCATCAACAATGCAAGTGGCTGGCTAATGGGTGGCAATTCAAGGTGACCGAGCCAGCTCGAGTGGACGAGCCTGTGTGAAGACTGCGACTGTTTATCGGGATCATCTATCCAGCAAGACGCCCAGTTTGCTCATCAAGGCGATGGAGCCAAGGATGCGCCTCCCTGTGTCTGAAATCGTCGGAGCGGCGCCGGGAGCGGGTTTCGATCTATGGGCTCCGGTGGCTACACTGCCTGAGTGCATGGGGCCTGTGCGTGAGTTGGCGCAGGGCCGGGATCACACAGAGGGAGCGACAGATGGTAATGAGATGGCAGAGCGCGGGGTTGCTGATGGTGAGCCTGATGTCGGGTTGTACCACCCTTGTCCCAGCCCCCATCGAGTATCTGAAACAGGATCCTCCTCCTGGCGGCGTGCCGCCTGGGAAGCTGGTCTATGTGGACGATGGCAAGTGTCCGGATGGCCAGGTCAAAAAGCTTCGCGGCGGCGATGGGAGCAAGAATCTTCCTCGCCACGTCGAGTGTGTGCCGCGCCCGCAGTAGCCAGTACGCTGGCTATGGATCAACAGGGGAAAGCCTTGTCAGCAGTCATCGGCCATCGGCATATAAGTTGATGGGATCAATCCCCAATGAAAAGGCCCAGGCAACTGCCCGGGCCTTTTTGTATTTATAGGGGCAGGGCGCTAGAAGGCATCGCCCGGCACCCGCACCCAGCCCTCCATCAGGATGCGGGCTGAGCGCGACATCACCGCCTTGGTGACCGTCCACTCGCCATTCACCTGCCGCGCCTCTGCCCCCACCCGCAGGGTGCCTGAAGGGTGGCCGAAGCGCACCGCCTCACGCTCACCGCCACCGGCGACCAGGTTCACCAGGGTGCCGGGAATGGCCGCCGCTGTGCCGATGGCCACGGCGCAGGTGCCCATCATGGCGTGGTGCAGCTTGCCCATGGAGAGTGCCCGCACCAGCAGGTCGATCTCGCCAGCCATCACCGTCTTGCCACTGGAGGAGAGGTACTCCTTCGATTTGGCGACGAAGGCCACCTTGGGGGTGTGCTGGCGGGTGGCCGCCTCCTCCGGCGTCTTGATGAGCCCCATGCGCAGGGCGCCGGCGATACGGATGGCCTCGAAGCGCGCCAGCGCCTCGGGATCGCCGTTGATCGCCTCGCGCAGCTCGGTGCCCTGATAACCGATCTCCTCGGCATTGACGAACACTGTCGGAATGCCGGCGCTGATCATTGTGGCCTTGATGTTTCCTATGCCGGGCACCTCGAGATCGTCGATGAGGTTGCCGGTGGGGAAGAGGGCGCCGCCCTCCTCGCCATCCTCGGAGGGGTCGAGAAACTCCAGCACGATTTCGGCGGCGGGGAAGCTGACCCCATCCAGCTCGAAGTCACCGGTCTCCTGCACCTGGCCGTTGCTCACCGGTACATGGGCCATGATGCTCTTGCCGATATTGGCCTGCCAGACTCGCACCACGCAGGTGCCGTCTTGGGGAATGCGGGCCGGATCCACCAGCCCCGCATGGATGGCGAAGGCGCCGGCGGCGGTGGAGAGGTTGCCGCAGTTGCCGCTCCAGTCCACGAACGGCTTGTCGATGGCAACCTGGCCGTAGAGGTAGTCCACGTCGTGATCGGGCTGCTGGCTCTTGGCGAGGATCACGCACTTGGAGGTGGAGGAGGTGGCGCCCCCCATGCCGTCCATGTGGGCAGAGTAGGGATCGGGGCTGCCGATCACGCGCATGAAGAGCGCGTCGCGGGCCGGGCCTGGCACCTGGCAGCGCTCGGGCAGATCGCTTAAGCGGAAGAAGACGCCCTTGCTGGTGCCGCCGCGCATATAGGTGGCCGGGATCCTGACTTGAGGTGTGTGAGTCGAAGAGAGTGGGGCCATGAATCTTGTCCTGAAAAGAGTGACGGATCCTTCTTCCTCGGGGAGAAGGTGCCCTAAGGGCGGATGAGGGGAGATCCCCTCACCCCAACCCTCTCCCAAAGGGAGAGGGAGCACATCATGCCTCTCCCGGTGAAGGGGAGGGGGAATACCATCTATCAGCTGGCGGCCTTGTGGGTGGTCGCTTCCAGGAAGTCCTGGGCGAAGCGCTGCAGCACGCCGCCGGCCTCATAGACCGAGACCTCCTCGGCGGTGTCGAGACGGCAGGTCATGGGCACCTCGACCGTCTCGCCGTTGCGCCTGTGAATGACCAGCACGAGATCGGTGCGCGGGGTGCGTGCCCCCTTGACGTCATAGGTCTCGGTGCCGTCCAGCCCCAAGGTCAAACGGCTGGTGCCCGGCTTGAACTCCAGGGGCAGCACCCCCATGCCGATCAGGTTGGTGCGGTGAATGCGCTCGAAGCCTTCCGCCGCTATCACCTCCACCCCCGCCAGCCGTACGCCTTTGGCCGCCCAGTCACGGGACGAGCCCTGGCCGTAGTCGGCGCCCGCCACTATGATCAGCGGCTGCTTGCGGGCCATGTAGGTTTCGATGGCTTCCCACATCCGCATGACCTGCCCCTCCGGCTCGACCCGGGTCAGCGACCCCTTCTTCACTGCGCCGTTCACCACCGCCATCTCGTTCACCAGCTGGGGGTTGGCGAAGGTGGCGCGCTGGGCGGTCAGGTGATCGCCGCGGTGGGTGGCGTAGGAGTTGAAGTCCTCCTCCGGCAGGCCCATCTTGTGCAGGTATTCACCGGCCGCGCTGCTGCGCATGATGGCGTTGGACGGCGACAGGTGATCGGTGGTGATGTTGTCCGGCAACAGCGCCAGCGGCCTCATGCCCTTGAGGGTTCGTTCCCCCGCCAGCGCCCCTTCCCCCTCTTTATCCCAATAAGGCGGGCGGCGGATATAGGTGCTCTGCGGACGCCAGTCGTACAAAGGCGCCACCTTGGGGCCATGGTCTTCCTCTATGGTGAACATGGGGATATAGACCTGGCGGAACTGCTCCGGCTTCACCGAGGCCCTGACCACGGCATCTATCTCGTCATCCGACGGCCAGATATCTTTCAGGCGAATTTCCTTACCGTTCACCACTCCCAGCACATCCTTCTCGATGTCGAAGCGGATGGTGCCCGCGATGGCGTAGGCCACCACCAGCGGCGGCGAGGCGAGGAAGGCCTGTTTGGCATAGGGGTGGATGCGACCGTCGAAGTTGCGGTTGCCCGACAGCACGGCGGTGGCGTAGAGATCACGATCGATGATCTCCTGCTGGATAGCCGGATCCAGGGCGCCGGACATGCCGTTGCAGGTGGTGCAGGCGAAGGCCACTATGCCAAAGCCCAGCCGCTCCAGCTCGCTGTCCAGTCCCGCCTCTTCCAGGTACAAGGCCACCGTCTTGGAGCCCGGCGCCAGGGACGACTTGACCCAGGGTTTGCGCACCAGCCCGAGCTGGTTGGCGTTGCGCGCCAAGAGCCCCGCCGCAATCACGTTGCGCGGGTTGCTGGTGTTGGTGCAGCTGGTGATGGCGGCGATGATCACGGCCCCATCCGGCAGCAGGCCGTCGGCCTCCTGGGCGCGGGCCTTGTCCAGATCCACCGCTATGCCGCGGGCGGCCAGATCGGCCACCGGCAGGCGGCGGTGCGGGTTGGAGGGGCCCGCCAGGGTGCGCACCACGGTGGAGAGATCGAAGTGCAGCACGCGCTCGTACTGGGCACTCGCCAGGCAGTCGGCCCAGAGGCCCGCCTCCTTGGCATAGGTCTCCACCAGCTTGACCTGCTCACTATCACGGCCGGTGAGGCGCAGGTAGTCGATGGTCTGCTGGTCGATGAAGAACATGGCCGCGGTGGCGCCGTATTCAGGTGCCATGTTGGAGATGGTGGCGCGATCGCCCAGGGTGAGGGCGGCGGCACCTTCCCCATGAAACTCCAGGTAGGCGCCGACCACTTTCTGCTGACGCAGGAACTCGGTCAGCGACAGCACCAGATCCGTGGCGGTAATGCCGGCTTGCGGCTTGCCAGACAGCTCCACGCCAACGATCTCAGGCAGGCGCATCCAGGAGGCGCGCCCCAGCATCACGTTCTCCGCTTCCAGCCCACCCACCCCCACCGCTATCACCCCGAGGGCGTCAACGTGGGGGGTGTGGCTGTCGGTGCCGACACAGGTGTCCGGGTAGGCCACGCCGCGATCGTTGTGAATGACCGGCGACATCTTCTCCAGGTTGATCTGGTGCATGATGCCGTTGCCCGGCTGGATCACCTCTATGTTCTTGAACGCCTGCTTGGTCCAATTGATGAAGTGGAAGCGATCCTCGTTGCGGCGATCCTCGATGGCGCGGTTCTTGGCAAAGGCATCCGGATCGAAGCCGCCGCACTCCACGGCCAGGGAGTGATCGACGATGAGCTGCACCGGTACCACAGGGTTGACCTGGGCAGGATCTCCCCCCTGATCGGCGATGGCATCGCGCAGACCGGCCAAGTCCACCAGGGCGGTCTGGCCCAGGATGTCGTGGCATACCACCCGGGCCGGGAACCAGGGGAAGTCGCGATCGCGCTTATTCAAGGCGATCTGGCCGAGGCACTCGCCGAGGATGGCCGGATCGCACTTGCGAACCAGGTTTTCGGCGTGGACGCGGGCTGTGTAGGAGAGCCTGTCCCAGGCGCCGGGGGCGATGGCGTTCACCGCTTCCCGGGCGTCGAAGTAGTCGAGCTGAGTGCCAGGCAGGGGCTTGCGATATTGAGTGTTAATCATCACTTGCGCTCCTGATTCTGCTCGGCATGGACGCGGGCTGTGTAGGAGAGCCTGTCCCAGGCGCCGGGGGCGATGGCGTTTACCGCCTCCCGGGCGTCGAAGTAGTCAAGCTGAGTGCCGGGCAGGGGCTTGCGATATTGAGTGTTAATCATCACTTGCGCTCCTGATTTTGCTCGGCATGGACGCGGGCTGTGTAGGAGAGTCTGTCCCAGGCGCCGGGGCGATGGCGTTCACCGCTTCCCGGGCGTCGAAGTAGTCAAGCTGAGTGCCGGGCAGGGGCTTGCGGTATTGTGCGTTGGTCATCACTTGCGCTCCTGATTCTGCTCGGCGTGGACGCGGTCTGTGTAGGAGAGTTTGTTCCAGGCACCGGGCTGGATGGCCTCGGCCGCCTCCCGGGCGTCGAAGTAGTCGAGCTGAGTGCCGGGCAGGGGCTTGCGATATTGAATATTGCTCATCACTTGCGCTCCTTGAGCGGCACGAAGGTCAGATCCTCCGGGCCCGTGTAGTTGGCGCTCGGGCGGATGATCTTGCCGTCGATGCGCTGCTCGATGACATGGGCCGACCAGCCGGAGGTGCGGGCGATCACGAACAGCGGGGTGAACATGGCGGTGGGCACCCCCATCATGTGGTAGCTGACGGCGCTGAACCAGTCGAGGTTGGGGAACATCTTCTTGGCTTCCCACATGGTGGACTCCAGCCGCTCGGCGATGTCGAACATCTTGCTGTTGTGCTGCTCCAGGCTGAGCTCGCGAGCCACCTCTTTAATCACCTTGTTGCGGGGATCCGAGACGGTGTAGACCGGGTGGCCGAAGCCGATCACCACTTCTTTCTTCTCGACCCGGGCGCGGATGTCAGCCTCGGCCTCATCCGGATTCTCATAGCGCTTCTGGATCTCGAAGGCCACCTCGTTGGCGCCGCCGTGCTTGGGCCCGCGCAGGGCACCGATGGCGCCGGTGATGCAGGAGTACATGTCGGAGCCGGTGCCCGCGATGACGCGGCCTGCGAAGGTGGAGGCGTTGAACTCATGCTCTGCGTAGAGGATCAGCGAGGTGTGCATGGCGCGCACCCAGGAGGCACGTGGCTTCTCTCCGTGTAGCAGGTGCAGGAAGTGGCCGCCGATGGAGTCATCATCGGTCTCCACTTCGATGCGCTTGCCGTTGTGGCTGAAGTGGTACCAGTAAAGCAGCACCGAGCCTAAGCAAGCCATCAGCTTGTCGGCGATGTCCCGGGCGCCCGGGTGATTGTGATCGTCCTTCTCCGGCGACACGCAGCCCAGCACCGAGACGGCGCTGCGCATCACGTCCATCGGGTGGGCGGAGGGGGGCAGCTGCTCCAGGGCGGTCTTGACGCCGGAGGGCAGGCCGCGCAGGGCCTTGAGCTTGGCCTTGTAGGCGGCCAGCTCGGCGATGTTGGGCAGATGGCCGTGCACCAGCAGGTGGGCGATCTCCTCGAATTCACAGCTGGTGGCGACATCGAGGATGTCATAGCCACGGTAGTGCAGGTCGTTGCCGGAGAGGCCGACGGTGCACAGGGCGGTATTGCCGGCGGCGGTGCCGGAGAGGGCGACGGATTTCTTCGGTTTGAAGCCGGGGGTGGTCTCCACAAGTGCGCTCATCACAGGTTTCCTCATTCAGTCCGTTGAAGCGCCGGCCGCCAGCATGAGGCGGCCGGTCGGCGTGTTATTCCTTGGTAGACAGATCCTTGGTGAACAGCCTGTCCAGGGTCTGCTCGTAGTGGTGGTAGCCGAGGAAGTCATAGAGGGACTCTCGGGTCTGCATGGTGTCGACCACGGCACGCTGGTGACCATCCTGGCGAAGCTGCTGATAGACGTTGAGGGCGGCCTGGTTGGCGGCGCGGGCGGCGCTCAGGGGGTAGAGCACCATGTCAACGCCGTGGGCAGCGAGGGCCTCCTTGTCAAACAGCTCGGTCTGGCCGAATTCGGTCATGTTGGCGAGGATGGGGACGCCAGCCGCCTGCTTGAAGCGGTCGTACTGATCCAGCTCGGTGACCGCCTCGGCGAAGATCATGTCGGCCCCGGCGGCGGCGTAGGCCGCGGCGCGCTCCAGGGCCGAACCCAGCCCTTCCACCGCCAGGGCGTCGGTGCGGGCCATGATGACGAAGTGCTCATCGGTGCGGGCGTCGACCGCCGCCTTGATCCTGTCCACCATCTCGGCGATGGAGACCACGGCCTTGTTGGGTCTGTGACCGCAGCGCTTCTGGGCAACCTGATCCTCCATGTGGACGGCGGCGACACCACCGCGTTCGAAGGCGCGGACGGTGCGGGCGATGTTGAAGGCGCCGCCCCAGCCGGTGTCGATGTCGACCAGCAGTGGCACTTGAGTCGCGGCGGTGATGCGCTCGGCATCGATCAGCACGTCGTTCATGGAGGTCATGCCGAGATCCGGCAGGCCATAGGAGGCGTTGGCCACCCCGGCACCGGACAGATAAAGCGCCTTGAAACCGCTGCGCTCGGCCATCAGCGCCATGTAGGCGTTGATGGTACCGACGATCTGCAGGGGTTTTTCATTGGCCAGCGCGCTGCGAAAGCGGGCTCCGGCCGACGGGGACAAGGTAGACATACAGACTCCTTTCATGCTGTTCATGGTTTTCCGTGAATAGAACTATCTCACACTACGTTGACGTCAACGTCAACATTACTTAAGTCCAAGGGGCATCGCATCGGCGCGCCAGCCACCGGGTCTGGATGACGCCATCTCCTCCAGTCAGATGGCGCTCATCCCATGGTGTAAGCGGCTTTTGGCGTGTTGCCGCCAGGCTGGACAGGACAGCTTCTGTCGTCTTCCCCGAGGGTAGGCAACGCATTCTAAGGGGGTCATGAGATGAAAAGTGGCTGTCGCCCGATGAGAAGGGTCATTCACCCAACCCCCTGGATTCAATCCGGACGATGCATTTCATTCACGAACGGATTGGAGGAGTGAGATGGCCAACGCCATAGGCTTTTATGAAACCGGGGCCCGGACGTGCGGCGCGACGAAGAGGTGGCGGTGGGGGTCTGCGTCGGCACCGCTTCCGGCCCCATCGAGGGCTTCAACCTGCGGCTGCTGGCCATGAAGGGCTCCCTCTATCTGGCCCGTCCGGCGCTCGCCGACTACATCGCCGATCCCGCCGAGAAGGAGGCCCTGGCGACGAGCTGTTCGGTCACGGGGCCAGCGGGCGGATCAAGAGAGAGCAACCAGGGTTACGCGCAGCAGGACGCAGCGCAGGTTCACCGCTCTCTCGAGTCGCGCCAGATCCGGGTCGTGCAAGGGGTCCCGAAGACCTGCGGCGGCAAGGTCAACAAGACGCTGATCCGGGAGCAAGAAATGGGCGCCATGAGCAAATCCTGAGCACAGTGGCGCTCACCCGGCAGGCACTTTGCCTTGCTCAGCGGGTGAGGGGTCAGGGTCAGGGGAAAAGGCACGGCCCTGGTTATCATCCCCCGGGGCGCAGTGCGGGCGGGGTGGGCATGGTCTCGCGCCCGGTGGCATCGCTGCCGCCCAGGGCGAGATAGAGACTGGCCATGGTGTTGAGCTGAGTCTGCTGCTGGCTGAGCAGGGCCAGCTCGGCATCCCAGCGTCGGTTCTGCTCATCGAGCCAATCTTGCACCGGACTGCTACCCGCCTCGACGCGCACCCGGGCGAGCCGGTCCGCGTCGATGGCATAGTCTTGCTGCAGGGCGAGGCTGGCCAGCTGCTGCTCGCCAAAGCGGCGGGCGGCGAGGGCGTTTTCCACCTCGAACAGCGCATCGAACAGCTGCTGGCGAAACTCGGCCTGGGCTATCTGGTAGTCGTTCTGGCTGCCGGCGACGGCGAGTCGATTGCTGTTGTACTCGAGGAAGGGCAGGGTCAAGGCGGCCCCCAGGCTGCCCACCGGATTTTCCAGCACCTGCGCCAGGGTATCCGATGCGGTGCTGGCCCCCCCGGTCAGGGTGAGCGCCGGGTAGAAGCTGGTGCGCACCTCGTCACTGCGCGCCAGCGTCTTGCGCAGGCGCAGCTCGGCGGCTCTCACATCCGGGCGTCTGGCCAGCAGATCGGCCGGCAGGCCGGCGGCGATGTCAGGGATGGGGCTTTGGGTGAGGCTCTGCGGCTCGAAGGGGAGAGGTCCTCGACTGCGGCCGAGCAGTTGCAGCAGCGCATTGCTCGCCGCGACCCTCTGATTGCGCAGGTTAGCCTGGGCGGCACGCTTGCCGGCGAGCTGCCCGCTGGCTTGCACCAGATCGAGGCGAGGAATGGCCCCTGCCTCATATTTGACTCGGGTCAGGCTCTGGATCTCGGTGAGGTTGGCCAGTTGGCGCTCCCCCAGGGTGATGGCGCTGTTGAGATAGCCGAGTTGCCAATATTGCTGCAGGGTCTGGCTGATCAGGCTCTGGCGGGTGGCGGCGAGATCCTCGGCGCTGGCGGCGGCCTCCCAGCTTGCCTGATCCCGCACCGCCGCCAGCTTGCCCCACAGATCCACTTCATAACTGATGGCGAGGGTCGGTCCCAGACTGTGGGTGCTGGCGCCACTCTTGATCTCCTTGGTGCCGCTGGCCCCCAGGCTGGCATTGACCCCTGGGGTCAGGTTGGTGTCGGCCTGATCCGCTGCGATCCTCGCGCCCTTGAGCCGGAGTCCGGCCACATAAAGATTGGTATTGGCGGCGAGTACCGCCTCGACCAGGGCGTCGAGTCGGGGGTCATGAAAGCCCTGCCACCAGGAGCCGGTTTGCACGGACAGAGCAGGCACATCCCCCTCTTGCCACTGGTCTGGCAGCGCCAGGTCGGCTCTGTGGTAGCTGCTCTGTTGGGAGCAGGCGCCGAGGGCGAGGCAGAGCCCCAGCCAGGATATCTTCATGGGTTTCATCTTCACTCTCTGGCCAGCGCGACCACAGGGTCGAGCCGGGCGGCATTGCGGGCGGGCAGATAACCAAACAGCACCCCGATCAGGGTGGAACAGGCAAACGCCATCAGGATGGAGAAGAGGGAGAACTGCATCTGCATCGCATCGACCAGGGAGGAGAACAGCAGGCCGATCAGCAAGGCGATGCCGACCCCGAGCACACCCCCGAGCAGGCTGACCATCACGGCTTCAATCAGGAACTGCTGCAAGATGTCGGACTGACGGGCGCCCACCGCGATGCGAATGCCAATCTCCCGGGTGCGCTCCACCACGGAGACCAGCATGATGTTCATGACGCCAACGCCGCCGACGATCAGCGAAATCACCGCGATAGCCGAGACCAGCAGGGTCAGGGTTGCTGTGGTTTTCTCTACGGATTTCAATATCTTGTCGCTACTGAAGGTGAAGAAATCCTTGCTGCCATGGCGTTGGCGCAGCAGGGCAATGACCTCTCGCTCTGCCAGGGCGGGCTGGATGCCATCCCTGACCCTCAGGGTTATCTGATTGAAATGGTTCTGGGAGATGAGACGACTCATCACGGCGCGATAGGGCAACCAGACGCTCACCGACTGGCTCGGTTGGCGAAAGCCGGTCTCCTCCTTGATGAGACCGATGATCCGCACCGGCAGGGTACCGATGAGCAGCACCTTGCCGATGGGGTCTTCATCGCCGAGCAAGCCCTTGATGGTGTCGGCATCGACCACGGCCAGGGGTGCCCTGTCCAGGCTGTCGCGCTCGCTGAACAGGCGGCCACTGACGAGTGTCATGCCCTTGACCCGGAAGAAGTCGCTGCTGACGCCGTTGACGGTGCCGCTCTTGGTCTGATTGCGATAGCGCAGCTGCACCGAGGTGGAGAGCTGGGGGCTGGCCCCCTCCAGATAGGGTTGTCCCTGCAGTGCGCGCAAGTCGCCCTCGTTGAGGGTGCGTATGCTGGCAGCCTGCTCATCTCCCCAATCCTTGCCGGGGAAGACGTCTATGGTGTTGGTGCCCATGGCGTTGATCTCGCCTATCACCTTGGCGCGGGCGCCCTGACCCAGGGCCACCACGCTCACCACGGCGGCGATGCCGATGATGATGCCGAGCATGGTGAGAAAGGTGCGCATTCGGTGAGCCATCATGGCATGCAGGGCCATGCGGGCGGCTTCGCGGTAACGATCCAGCCCCTGATTGCCCAAGGCCTGGGGCATGGCCTTCAGGGCAGAGGCCGTCTGCTGCGGGCTGCCGCTGTCGCTCTGCACCTGGCCATCCTTGAGGGTGATGATGCGATCCGCATGGTCCGCCACCGCCATGTCATGGGTCACCAGTATGATGGTGTGACCCAGGGCATGGAGCTCCTTGAGGATGGCCATCACCTCCTTGCCGCTCTGGCTGTCCAGTGCACCGGTCGGTTCGTCGGCCAGGATCACCTCGCCGCCATTGGCCAGGGCGCGGGCGATACTGACCCGCTGCTGCTGTCCGCCGGAGAGTTGGCCCGGAGTGTGATGGCTGCGATCGGCCAGCCCCAGCCGGGTGAGCAGCGCCTTGGAGCGAGCATGGCGATCCCCCTTGGCCATGCCGGCATAGACGGCGGGGATCTCGACGTTGGCGGCGGCGTCCAGATGTGGCAGCAGGTGATAGCGCTGGAAGATGAAGCCGAAGTGATGGCAGCGCAGCCGGGCCAGGGCCAGGGCGTCCAAGTCCGCTGTCTCCTGACCGCGAAACAGATAGCGCCCCTCGCTGGGTCTGTCGAGGCAGCCGAGCAGGTTCATCAGGGTGGATTTTCCCGACCCCGAGGCGCCGACAATGGCCACCATCTCCCCGGCGTGGATGGACAAGTCCAGCGGGTGCAGCACTGTCACCTCCTGCTCCCCGCTCAGGTAGCGGCGACTGACGCCTCGCAGTTCAATAAGCGGAGCGTCGCCGGGGGCCTCATTGCGGGAGGCCATCATGACATCTCATCCTCTTCCTCATGGCCCTCATCCCCGGTTGCCTTGGGGGCCTCGCCAATCACCACCTTGTCATGCTCGGTGAGCCCCTCCAGCACCTCGACCTTGATATCATCCTTGAGCCCGGTCTTGATGGTACGGGGCTCGGGGGTGTCACCGCTTAACAGCTGTACTTGATACTCGCCCGGCGCCAACTGTTTGCCGAGGGCGGTTCTGGGAATGGTCAACACGCCCTTGCGCTCGCCAAGCACTATGGTGACCTGGGTGGTCATGGCGACCCGCAGGGCATGGTCGGGGTTGGGCACATCGAACAGGGCATAGTAGTAGACGGCAACATTGGTGCTGCTGGTGCTGGTCGTTGCATCGTTGACATTGGTTGGTGCCAGTTCAACGGTGCGCAGCTTGGCCCGGTAGCGGGTATCGGGATCGCCAATCAGGGTGAAGTAGACCGGCATGCCGGCGCGCACCTTGCTGACATCGGCCTCGGAGATCTGCGCCTTGACCGTCATGATATCCAGATTGGCGAGCTTGAGCAGGGTGGGCACCGTCTGGGTGGCCGCCAGGGTCTGGCCCTGACGGGTGACGATGGAGACGACGGTGCCATCCATGGGGGCCTGGATCCGGGTATAGCCGAGCTGGGTGCGGGAGCGCTCGACCTTGATGGCGGCACTGTCGATGTTGGCCTGGGCGTTTTGCAGCTCGGCCCGGGTCACGGCGAGCTGGGCCTCGGCGTTTTCGAGGTCGGCCTTTGAACTCGCCTGCTGGCCAAACATCTGCTGCTGGCGGCGATAGGCGAGTTCGTACTGCTTGAGCTGTGCCTGCTTGATCCTGAGCTGCGCCTGGCTACTGGCGAGCTCGGCCTGGGCCGTCTTGAGATCGTTCTGGGCGATCAGCGGGTCTATCTCGGCCAACAGATCCCCCTGTTTGACCTGCTGACCATTCTCGACCAGCAGCCGGGTGACCTGACCCGAGACCTGGGCACCCACATCGACCTGTTCCACCGCCTCCAGGGCGCCACTGGCGAGCACGGCATCTTCGATGTCCTGGCGGGTGACCGATGCACTCAACAAGGGTTCGGCAGCCTTGCCCGGCCATAGCAGCCAGATGGAGAGAGCGACCAGCAGGGCGGCCATCAGCCAGCGCAGCGGGGGAGTGAGGGGCATCTTCATCGTGAATCTGGCATCCATGAACGCGGGGGAGACAAAAGGAGACATCCTGCCGCAAAAGGCGGACAAAAGACAACTGGGATCCTGTAACAAAGCTTGTCAACTCAGGGCGCAGGAGGAGAAGCCTCCCGTGGGGAGGCGCTCTTCATGGGGCAGGGATGGCGAAGCGCGCCAGCCTGATATGGCTGACCCGCTGGGTGCGGGTCAGCGCCGGGTAGCAGGGCACTTCGCCTGAAGAGTGGGGGGCCGTCAGCTGGGTTGGCTGAGGCTGGTCAATCAGCCTTGGCTTAGTTGGGCGGTGAGCCAGGGGAGCCCTTGCTTCTTGCGGCTCACCACCCCTGGCAGAGTCACGGTGTGTTGCGGCAGCTGCGGCAATGCCCTTTGCGGGTGAGGACAGGCGCTGATCCGGCTCGCCCCTTCGCCGAGATCCGTCACCATCAGCACATAGGCATCCAGGTCATCGGTGGTCACTCGTTGCGCCATTTCGGCCTCGAGCTCCGCCATCAGTGGGGTTATCTGAGCCTGACTGCCGACCTCTATCTGGCTCATCACCAGATTGACCCCTGCCACCTGATAACCCTTCTCGTCCTGACGCAGCAACTGGGCGGCGCTGAGTCCGCTGAGATCCGTCTTGGCCACCAGCAACTGCTGGCCAAACTCGGCCAGGCTCAACCCGGCAAGGGGAGCCAGTCGCTGACAGGCTGCCTCATCCTGGGGGGTGGTCGTCGGGGAGGTGAGGCAGAGGGTGTCGCTCATGATGGCACCAAGCAAGAGACGGGCCTGGGGGCGGGTCACCTGGTCGAGCAGGCTCAACACTATGGTGGCCGAGCAGCCTACGGCGCGGATCCAGGCATCGAAGGGGGCCTCGGTGCGCAGGGAGCCGAGTCTGTGGTGATCCACCAGACCGATGATGTTGGCGCGGGCCAGGCTCTCGGGCCCCTGCTCGAAGTCGCTGAAATCCACCAGCCAGACATCCAGACCGTCCAGCTCCTGGGTCAGCAGGGCAGGGCTCTTTATGCCGGCGCACTCCAGAATGAAGCGGGTCTCGGTGCGCAAGGAGCCCAGGCGCCAGGGAGTGGCGGGACGCCCCTGGCCGTTGAGCCAGTCTGCCAGTACCAGGGCACTGCAGATGCTGTCACTGTCGGGATTGCGATGGCCGAATACATGGATCATGAAAACCTCGGGCTGGATGCGCTTAAACAAGATAGGCCATCAGCATATCATCCCGGCGCTGTGACGGGGATGGATCCTGATGCGGGATGATGCGCGCAGGAGAGGGGTCTGCTTGGAGACCTGGACTTTCCCTTGCAAAGAGGCAGCAGAGGATCCCGCGTCGCGCTGCATCAAAGGAGTTGGCTATCGAAGGAACCAGCAATCAAAGGAGCCAGCTGTCGAAGGAGAAAGAGGCATTGCGTTGCTTGCCGGAATGGCTGGTGCTGAACGCCAGCACGGAAAAGAGTGGGGCTGGCCTGATCCACCCCAGGGTGAAACAGGACAGGCCATGGAGAGGTCCGCTCTGCTTTCATCTTGGAGGGATAGGTGGCTAGCCCCAGGCTAGCCGGTTGGCAGGTTGCAGGATCAGGCCTGCAGCAGCTCGCGGGCGTTGGCCAGGGTGTTGTCGGTGATCTGATCCCCCCCAAGCAGGCGGGCCAGTTCGTTGAGGCGGGCCTTGTTGTCGAGGGCGCTCATCCTGGTCTCAGTGGTTTTGCCGTCGGTGTGCTTGCTCACCACCATGTGCTGATGGCCATTGCCTGCCACCTGGGGCAAGTGAGTGACCACCATCACCTGGGTAGATTCGCCAAGCTGGCGCAGCAGGCGACCCACCACGGCGGCGGTAGGGCCGCTTATCCCCACGTCCACCTCATCAAAGATCAGGGTAGGGGTGGCGACCTTGCGGGCACTGATCACCACAATGGCGAGGCTGATGCGCGACAGTTCTCCCCCCGATGCGACCTTGCCGAGCGGCTGCATAGGCTGGCCCGGGTTGGTACTCACCACGAACTCGACCCTGTCTATCCCCAAGGGGGAGAGGCTGGCGTTGGCATCGGGCTTGATCTCGATGGCGAAACGGCCATCGGTCATGGAGAGCTCCTGCATGCTGGCCGTGACCTGGGTGGCCAGCTCGGCACCATAGCGCTGGCGGCTCTGGCTCAGGGCATCGGCAGCTTGCAAGAAGGCGAGGCGGGCCTCGGCCAGTTCAGCCTCCATCCCCTCGAGGCGTTGTTCATCCGAGTTGAGCCGTGCCAGATCACTGGCCAACTCCTGATGGTAATGGGCCAGCTCGGCGGGTTTGACATGATGTTTGCGGGCCAGATTGATCGCCTTGGAGAGGCGCGCTTCCAGTTCATTGAAGCGCTCGGGATCCAGCTCCAGCTTGTCCAGATAACCACGCAGCTCGCTATGACTCTCCTGTACGCCGATGAGCGCCTCATTGAGCATGCCGAGCACAGGGGCGAGTCGGGCATCCATGTTGACCAGACCCTCTGCTCTGTCTACCGCGATCTGCAGCAGGCCGGCGATGGTGGTCTCCTCGTTGTCATAGAGCAGATCCAGACAGAAGCCGCACTCCTGCATCAGCTCGGTGCCGTTGGCGAGGCGCTGGTGCTCCTCCTCGATCGCCTCGAACTCTCCGGATTGCAGGGCGAACTCATCGAGCTCCTGCACCTGATACTCGATGAGCTGGCGACGAGCCTCCCGCTGTTGTTGCTCGGCCTTGAGGCGATTGAGCTCGTTTTGCAGTTGACGCCAATGCTGGTAGTGGTGGCGAACGTCCGCCAGCAGCAGATGGTGACCGGCATAGCCGTCGAGCAGGGCGAGCTGGTAGTCGGGTTTGACCAGCAACTGATGAGCATGCTGGCCGTGTACGTTGACCAACAGTTGCCCCAGGCTGCGCAGCTGGGTCAGGGGCACGGGCACACCATTGACATAGCTGCGTGAACGCCCCTCGGCCGAGACCACCCGTCGCACTATGCACTCACCCTCGCTCTCCAGCTCATTGCCAGCCAGCCAGGCACGGGCCTGGGGGTTACCCTCCAGCAGGAAGCGGGCGCTGACTTCGGTCTTGTCATTGCCGGGGCGCACCATGGCCGCCTCGGCACGCTCGCCGAGACAGAGCCCCAGGGCATCGATGGCGATGGATTTGCCCGCCCCCGTCTCCCCCGTGATGCAGGTCATGCCGGGTTGCAGATCGAGCTCGAGAAACTTGACGATGGCGAAGTTGTTGACGGTCAGTTGGGTCAGCATGGTCTCATCCTGTCTGGGCCAATATTACTGTGTATGCATCCAGTATATACTGGTCTTATATACAGTAAAGAGGGGTGGCGGATTTTTCGTCCCCAGGGCTAATCCAGGCGGTGAGGCTGTCATGCCAAGAGGGGGGGATCGCCTCCTTTCCTCCATCCTTCATCACTTCTTGAAAAAGGCGCTTGTCGCGCCGGGATCGCTCGGACACACTCATTGACATGCTTGGTCCCTGTGGGGGCTGGGGCGCCAGGACTGCTGACCAAGGATGGGCAGCGATCCTCATCAAGGATGACTCATGACAATCCACACCCCGACGCTACTGATCATCTCTCTGGCAATCAACCTGATGGCCGCTCTGCTCATGCTGTTCATCCATCGACTCAAGCCGGGGCGGGGCAACTTCCTGCTCTGGTCCCTGTCGGCGTTTCTGTTCTCCTTTTCGATACTGCTGCTCTGCCTGGGAAGCATGACGGGTTATGTGGCACTGGGGCTGTTCTGGGGCGGCTTTACGTCTCTGATCTGTGTGCTGCTGTTGCTTGCAGGCTTCTACGCCCTGTATGACAAACCCTTGGATACGAGGAGCGTCCGGGGTTTTGTTGCCCTCTTCCTGTTCAGTTATCTGGTGCTGGCGAGCCAGTTTGATGTGCGCTTGGTGCTGGCTCTTATCGAATCCGTGATCTATCTGTGGTGCGCCTGTCTCATCTTCTCCCTGAGTCAGACCCAGAAGCGGGTGCTGCATACCGTTTCCTTCATCTATTTGATCCATTTCGTGATCCTGTTGAGCCAGGGGATAGCCCTGCTCGCTCAGGCATTCGGCCCGGATCAGCACGCCAAACAGTGGCTGCTCGACACCATCTTCTTCATGCACATGGTCTTGACCATAGGGTCTGTGCTGCTGTTGCCCCTGGTGGCCTACGTCCAGACCGAACAGGAGCTGCTGGCACTCTCCGAACGGGACCCCCTGACCGGTGTGCTGAATCGACGGGGTCTGTTCAAGCTGGGAGAGCGCCATTGTGCGAGTCAGCCGGATGGGGTGCTCTGCGTGGCGGTGCTCGATATCGATCACTTCAAGCAGGTCAACGACAAGTTCGGCCATGGCTGTGGCGATCATGTGATCCGCTTCGTGGCTCAGACATTGATGGCCGAGATGCGCAAGGATGATCTGGTGGGGCGGATTGGCGGCGAGGAGTTTGCCATCATAATGCGGGGAGTGAACGGTCGAGACGCCTTTTCCATCTGCGATCGCATTCGTAGTCAGATAGCGCTTGGCGCCAGTCAGGGGCGCTGTCTGCCTTGCGACGCAGTGACCGTGAGCCTGGGCGGGGTATGCGCCCATGGTGAGGTGGATTTGGCGCAGTTATTGGACCGGGCCGATGAGGCCATGTACAGGGTCAAGTTGGCGGGACGCAATGGCGTATTTTTTCAGCCGGAGACAGAGCCGCTCAGGCTGGTCGAGTCTGGCGAGGGATAGTGCGGCTCAGGGCCATGGGGCCTTGAGCCAGCTTTCTCTCTAGAACAGCTTGCTGCCCCAGCCGAGTTTGTTGCGCAGCACGTGGAAATAGCTGTAATCCAGCGGATGGACCAGATGCAGCTTGTGGCTGCTCTTCTTGATGAGGATCTCGTCCCCCGGTTGCACCGCCAGGGTCACCTGGCCATCGCAGCTCACCTGCATGGCATCGTCCTGGTTGTCGGGGGAGACCAGCAGCCGCACCTCGCTGTCGGCATCCAGGACTATGGGGCGGCTGCTCAGGGTATGGGGGAACATGGGGACCAGGGTGATGGCGTTGATCTTGGGAGTGAGAATAGGGCCCCCTGCCGAGAGGGAGTAAGCGGTGGAGCCGGTCGGGGTCGCGACTATGATGCCATCGGCGCGCTGGCTGTACATAAAGCTGCCATCGATATAGACCTCGAACTCTATCATGTGGGCTATCTTGCCCGGGTGCAGTACGGCCTCGTTGACCGCCAGATTGGCAGACTTGCGCTCCCCATGGCGATAGACGGCTGCTTCCAGCAAGAAGCGGTGCTCGCTCTTGAAGTGGCCCGAGAGCACCTGCTCCAGCGGCACCAGATAGTCCTGAGGCGAGAGGTCGGTGAGAAAGCCGAGATTGCCCCGATTGACCCCAATCACCGCCACGTCGAAACGCGACAATACCCGGGCCGCCCCCAGCATGTTGCCATCTCCGCCCACGACGATGGCGAGATCCGCCTGCTCGCCGAGCTGCACCAGATCCATGACGCTGTCATCCACTATGCCGAGGGTCTGGGCCACCCGGCTCTCGATCAGCACTCGAAAGCCGCGCATGCTGAGATACTGGTGCAGGCCGCTCAGGGTCTGGTTGGCGCCTTCGTGATGAGGCTTGCCGATGAGGGCGATGGTGTTGAAGGGGGAGTCCATCATAGGGTCGGGTGCTGAGTGGATTTGGCTGCAGTATACCTTGATTTGCTTCCCTTTTGTCTGCCCGCACGCAAGATGCTCCCGGCTCGTCATGGTCAAGCCAGCGGCTGGACAGCCGGTCAATAGCCCGTCTGTGGGCAGAGAGTCGCCCTGTTTGCCCGAGGCAAGTCCGGCTGGGGGCCATGCCGCCGGGCCTGGGAGCGAACCTGTCTGGCGCGCTTGCCGTATGGGCGCCCTGCCAGCAAGAGGGATGATGCGCGCTGCCCGGTTCGGTCGATTTCGGCCACAGGCAGGGTCTGTAAAGGTCAGATGATCGCGTTTACCCCTTGAAAGCGGGGGATGCATCCCCATAATAAGCGGCAATGAACGAAGTAACCCTTAATTGGAGATGTCATGAACCACGAAGAACAAAAGGTTGAAGCGATGGAGCAAGTCGACACCCAGCCAGTCGAGCCGACCGATGTAGACAGTGAAGTGACAGCCGAGCAGGTGCGTATCGCCGAGCTGGAGGCCCGACTGGCCACCCTCGAAGCGGCCGCAACCGACGAGCGTGAGCGCGCCATTCGTGCCGTCGCCGAGATGGAAAACCTGCGTCGCCGTGCCGCCCTGGACGTCGAGAAGGCCCATAAATTTGCCCTGGAGAAATTCGCCACCGAGCTGCTGCCGGTGCTCGATAACCTGGAGCGTGCCATCGATCTTGCCGACAAAGAGAACGAGGCGCTGGCGCCGATGATCGAAGGGGTCGACCTGACCCTGAAGTCCATGCAGAGCTCGGTGGCCAAATTCGGCCTGGTGGCACTGGATCCCACCAACCAGCCGTTCGACCCCAATGCCCATCAGGCGATGAGCATGATCGAGAATGCCGAGCTGGCGCCAAACACAGTGATGGCCGTGATGCAAAAAGGCTACGAGCTCAATGGTCGCGTCATTCGTCCGGCCATGGTGATGGTCTCCAAGGCCCCTGCCTGATCCCCGCGCCATTGCCGAGCCCGCCGCGAGGCGGGCTTTTTGTTGGCTGGCGGCCAGCCAAGGGGGGTCGGTTGCATGAGAAAAGCCGCTGGTTTTTTACATTCAGCCCTTGAAGCTGAACGACCAGACCCCATATAGGTGACAAGGTACGGCGGTAGCAAGAATTTGCTACCGGGAGCTTGAAAGCACATTGCTTAGCCCCCACCTAGCCGTTAACGCATTAAGGCGAGCGCTTCGCCTGTTTAATCTAAGTATTTGGAGATTCGTCAAATGGGTAAAATCATCGGTATTGACCTGGGTACTACCAACTCCTGCGTCGCCATTCTGGATGGCGACACTGCTCGCGTGATCGAGAACGCAGAAGGCGATCGTACTACTCCGTCCATCATTGCCTATGCCGATGATGGCGAGATCCTGGTTGGTCAGCCGGCCAAGCGTCAGGCCATCACCAACCCGAAGAACACCCTGTTCGCCATCAAGCGTCTGATCGGTCGCCGTTTCGAAGATGAAGAAGTGCAGCGTGACCTGAAGATCATGCCGTACGCCATCGCCAAGGCTGACAACGGTGACGCCTGGGTAGAAGTGAAAGGCAAGAAAATGGCACCGCCGCAGATCTCTGCCGAAGTGCTGAAGAAAATGAAGAAAACTGCCGAGGATTACCTGGGCGAGCCAGTGACCGAAGCCGTTATCACAGTACCGGCCTACTTCAACGACGCCCAGCGTCAGGCTACCAAGGATGCCGGTCGCATCGCCGGTCTGGACGTCAAGCGCATCATCAACGAACCGACCGCTGCGGCATTTGCCTACGGCGTGAACAAGGTCAAGGGTGAGCGCAAGGTTGCCGTCTATGACTTAGGGGGCGGTACCTTCGATATCTCCATCATCGAGATCGACGAAGTGGAAGGGGAAACCACCTTCGAAGTGCTGGCGACCAACGGTAACACCCACCTGGGTGGTGAAGATTTCGACAACCGTGTCATCAACTATCTGGTAGACGAGTTCAAGCGTGAGCAGGGCATCGACCTGCGCAACGACCAGCTGGCCCTGCAGCGTCTGAAAGATGCCGCCGAGAAAGCCAAGATTGAGCTCTCTTCCGCCCAGCAGACCGACGTGAATCTGCCGTACATCACCGCAGATGCCACAGGTCCGAAACACATGAACATCAAGGTGACCCGCGCCAAGCTGGAATCCCTGGTGGAAGACATGGTGAAAGACTCCCTGGAGCCGGTTCGCACCGCCCTGAAAGACTCCGGTCTGGCGGTTGGCGAGATCGACGACGTCATCCTGGTGGGTGGTCAGACTCGTATGCCTATGGTGCAGAAGACTGTGGCTGACTTCTTCGGCAAAGAGCCGCGCAAAGACGTCAACCCGGACGAAGCCGTGGCCATGGGTGCTGCCATTCAGGGCGCGGTACTGTCCGGTGAGAAGACCGACGTGCTGCTGCTGGACGTCACCCCGCTCTCTCTGGGTATCGAGACCATGGGTAGCGTGATGACGGCGCTGATCGAGAAGAACACCACCATTCCGACCAAGAAGTCCCAGGTGTTCTCCACTGCCGAAGACAACCAGTCTGCCGTGACCATTCACGTGCTGCAGGGTGAGCGCAAACGCGCCAGCGACAACAAGTCTCTGGGCCAGTTCAACCTGGAAGGCATCCGTCCGGCGCAGCGCGGTCTGCCGCAGATCGAAGTGACCTTCGACATCGATGCCAACGGTATCCTGCACGTCTCTGCCAAGGACAAAGAGACCAACAAGGAGCAGAAGATCACCATCCAGGCTTCTTCCGGTCTGTCCGACGAAGAGATCGAACGCATGGTACGCGAGGCGGAAGCCAACGCGGCAGAAGACAAGAAGTTTGAAGAGCTGGTGCAGACTCGCAACCAGGCTGACGGTCTGGTCCACTCGGTCCGCAAGCAGGTCACCGAAGCCGGTGAGGCTCTGCCCGCCGACGACAAGACCAAGATCGAAACTGCACTCTCCGAACTGGAAGCCGTCATCAAGGGTGACGACAAAGCGGAAATCGAAGCCAAGCAACAGGCTCTGATGGAAGCGTCCCAGAAGCTGATGGAGATTGCCCAGCAGCAGGCCCAGGCGCAAGGCGCCGGTGCCGATGCCGGTCACTCTTCCTCTTCTGCCAAGGCCGACGATGACGTGGTCGATGCCGAGTTCGAAGAAGTGAAAGACGACAAGAAATAAGCCACACCCAGATGGGCAGAGCCCGCTCTGCCCATCGGCTTAATCATTGAATTTACGGGCGTTGGGTGACCAACGCCCGTCTGCATAACTGCTGACAACGCAATAGGATGAGTATGTCAAAGCGCGATTTCTATGAAGTGCTCGGGGTGGCCAAGGGTGCCGACGAGCGCGAGATCAAGAAGGCGTACAAGCGTCTGGCGATGAAGTTTCACCCGGACCGCAATCAGGGTGATGCCGCATCCGAAGAGAAGTTCAAAGAGGTCAAGGAAGCCTATGAGATCCTGACCGACGAAAATCTGCGGGCCCGCTATGACCAGTACGGTCATGCCGGCGTGGATCAGAGCCAGGGTGGCGGTGGCCACGGCGGCTTTGGCGGCGGTGCCGATTTCGGCGATGCTTTCGGCGATATCTTTGGCGACATCTTCGGTGGTCGCAGTGGCGGTGGCCGTCGTGGCCCGGCCCGGGGTTCTGACTTGCGTTACACCATGGAGCTGACCCTGGAAGAGGCGGTGCGTGGCGTCTCCAAGGAGATCAAGGTGCCGACTCAGGTGCACTGCGAGGTCTGTAACGGATCCGGTGCCCACACCGGCAGCCATGCCCAGACCTGTCCGACCTGTCATGGTGCGGGCCAGGTGCAGATGCGCCAGGGCTTCTTCGCGGTACAACAAGCCTGTCCGCACTGTCATGGCCGCGGCAAGATCATCAAGGATCCGTGCCGCAAGTGCCATGGGGAAGGGCGCTATCAGAAGACCAAGACCCTGTCGGTCAAGATCCCGGCTGGGGTCGATACCGGTGACCGCATCCGTCTCTCCGGCGAAGGGGAAGCGGGAGAGTCCGGCGCACCGGCCGGGGATCTCTACGTGCAGGTGCATGTCAAAGAGCACGGCATCTTCGTGCGCGATGGCAACGACCTCTACTGCGAAGTGCCTATCAGCTTCACCGCCGCCGCCCTGGGGGGTGAAATTGAAGTGCCGACCCTGGATGGCCGAGTCAAGCTGAAGGTGACCTCAGAGACCCAGACCGGCAAGATGTTCCGGCTGCGCGGCAAGGGCGTCAAGTCCGTGCGCTCCGGTCAGGTCGGCGATCTGATGTGCAAGGTAGTGGTCGAGACCCCGGTCAAGCTGACCGAGTCTCAGAAAGAGCTGCTGCGTCAGCTGGACGAGTCGTTCAGCGGCGCCGCCGCCAAGACCCACAAGCCGAGATCGGAAGGCTTCTTCGAAGGGGTGAAACGCTTCTTCGACGACCTGACCCGCTGAGTTCAGCCCCGTTGACAAAAAGAGCCGGCCCTTGTGCCGGCTCTTTTTTTGCCCGCGTTTCGCCTCGGATCCGCCCTATTGAGTGGATCCCGATGAGGGATCCACTTCACAACTCCCGCCAATTCATTCTGTACAAATGTTATCCCGCTCACACTGCAGCTGAAACGGTTTAGCTGGCATATTGAGTTAGCTAAAGCGGTTTAGCTATGCTCTGCTCGTCCATAACAACAGCGCCCGGACGGGCGGCAGATGACAGGTGAGGAAGATGACGATGTTCAAGAGCAAATTGGCGTTGGCAGTGGCGCTGGGATTGGGGATGAGCGGCCCGCTGTGGGCGGCCGAGGGCGGTATAGAGGCCCGGCTGGCGGCGCTGGAGGCGCGGGTGCAGGCGGCAGAGTCCCGCGCCGCCGCTGCCGAAGCGCGGGCTGACCAGGCCAAGAGCAAGGCGAGCGAGGCCCGGGAGACAGCCGTGGTGGCCAAGGCCCAGAGCGAGAAGGTGGACAAGCAGACCGCCGGCGCCCAGGGCTTCGAGTTTCACGGCTACGCCCGCTCTGGTCTGCTGGCCAACAGCAACGGCAACGGCGGGCGCGGCGGCCCTTATGTGACGCCGGCTGGCTCTGTGGGCGGGGCCGTGGGTCGCCTTGGCAATGAAGACGACACCTACATGGAGGCGAACCTGCTCAAGACCCAGACCTTCGCCGATGGCAGCTGGGCCCGCTACAAGCTGATGCTGGCGGACGGGGTGGAGACCAGCAACGACTGGACCGCCAGCGATTCCAACCTCAACACCCGCCAGGTGTTTGCCGAAATCGGCAATCTGGCGAGCTTCAGCGGCCCCTTCCAGCACTCGGTGCTCTGGGCGGGCAAGCGCTTCGATCGGGACAACTTCGACATCCACTGGCTCGACTCCGACGTGGTCTTCCTGGCCGGGACAGGGGGCGGCGTCTACGACGTGCAGCTGGCCGACAGCTGGAAGGCGAACTTCTCCCTCTACGGCCGCGACTACGGCGACATCAGCGCCAGCGATCTCTCGGACATCGAGAGTTACATCCTCACCATGAACAACAGGTTCGGCAACTGGCAGTGGATGCTCAGCGGTCTCTCGGCCAATGACAACGAGGCGCGCATCAATGACGGTGGCAAGGGAAGCGAGGCGGCCGACAAGGGGGCGCACACCCTGCTGGCCTACCACGCCGACAGCTTCTTTGGCATCAATCCCGGCTTCTCCAAGGCCGCCGTGCTCTACGGCCATGGCCTGGGGGCCGAGCTCAAGGGACTGGGCTCCGACAGCGAGCTGCTGTCGGATGCCGACGCGGTGCGGGTGGCGGTCTTTGGTGCCACCGATCTCAACCCGCGCTGGCGTTTTGCTCCGGCCCTGCTGGCGGAGCAGAGCCAGGATCGCTACGTGAAGGGGGACGAGTATCAGTGGCTGACCCTCAACACCCGGGTGGCCCAGGTGCTGAGCCAGAACGTCGAGCTGGTCTACGAGGCCGCCTGGCAGTACATGGACTTGGATCCCAAGGGCTACAAGGGACGCCAGGCGGTGAGCGGCAACTTCACCAAGCTCACCTTCGCCCCCACCTTCAAGGCCCAGACCGCCGGCTTCTTCGAGCGGCCCGAGCTGCGGGTATTCGCCACCTGGATGGACTGGTCCTCCGAGCTCGACAACTACGCCAGCGACGACGCCATGGGCCAGAGCGACTTCACCGCCGGTGGTGAGTGGAACTTCGGCATACAGATGGAAACCTGGTTCTAGTTCGTTATCCCGATCACAAAAATGGCAGACGGCGCCGGGATCTGTTGGTTAGCTAAAGCGGTTTAGCTGATAATGCCGATCAAGAGAACAGAGCCCGGCTCTGGCAGTGGATCCGATGCAGCAGTGGAGTAGCAAGGTGGGGAATCGTGTGTGGGTAATGGGGGATGCGGTGGTGGATCTTATCCCGGAAGGTGAGTTGCACTACCTCAAGTGTCCGGGCGGTGCCCCCGCCAACGTGGCGGTGGGAGTGGCGCGGCTCGGCGGTGAATCGGCCTTTATCGGCCGGGTCGGTGCCGATCCCTTCGGCCGCTTTATGGCCGATACCCTGGTGGCAGAGGGCGTCGATATCCGTCATCTGACTCAGGATCCGGCCCACCGAACCTCCACGGTGCTGGTGGCGCTCGATGAAGAGGGGGAGCGCAGCTTCACCTTCATGGTGTGCCCCAGTGCCGACCAGTTCCTCGAACCGGCTGACTTGCCCCGCTTTGAGGCCGGTCAGTGGCTGCTCAGCTGCTCCATTGCGCTCGCCAACGAACCTGTGCGCAGCAGTTGCCTGCAGGCCATGGCCGCCATCAAGGAGGCGGGAGGACGGGTCTGCTTCGACCCCAACCTGCGCCCCGAAGTGTGGGGCAACCCCGCCGAGATGCTGCCGCAGGTTAGCGCGGCCATCGCCCTGGCGGACGTGGTCAAGCTCTCGGTGGAGGAGCTGCAACTGCTGAGCGGCGAGGATGATCTGGCCGCGGGACTCGCCACCCTCTCGGGCCCGGACCTGGTGCTGGTGACCCGGGGGGCGGCCGGTGTGGTGGCCCGCATAGGTGGCGATCTGCTGGAGTGGGTGGGGCAGAAAGTGACCCCGCTCGACACCACGGGGGCGGGAGATGCCTTCGTCGCGGGTCTCTTGGCCGCGCTGGCAGAGGGGGATCGGTTGCCTGCCTTGAGCGAGCTGCCCGCCATCCTGGCTCAGGCTCACGGCTGCGGGGCGCTCGCCACCACCGCCAAGGGGGCCATGACGGCGCTACCCACCCGCACCCAGCTAGATGAATTTTTGCGATCGAGCGCAAGCGGCCGTTGATCTGCGGCTAGAAGCCCGGCTCAACAGCCCCTACTCTCATGTGACAAGGGCCCGCCAGACGGTGGGTCATAAGAGGAAGATTATGAATATCAGTGCGATAGCCAAGGATCTGGTGCCCCTGCTCGGGGGCAAGGAGAACATCGTCAGCGCCGCTCACTGCGCCACCCGGCTGCGGCTGGTGCTGGCGGACGACAGCAAGGTCAACAAGGCCGCCATCGACAAGCTGGACGGGGTCAAGGGGTGCTTCAGCAACGCGGGTCAAATTCAGGTGATCTTCGGCACCGGTCTGGTCAACAAGGTCTACGCCGAGTTTGTCACCCTGACTGGGACCGGCACCGCCAGCAAGGCGGAGCTGACCGACCTGGCGACGGCCAAGCTCAATGTGGCCCAGCGGCTGGCGCGGACCCTCTCCAACATCTTCGTGCCGATCATTCCGGCCATCGTCGCCTCCGGCCTGCTGATGGGGCTGCTCGGCATGGTGCGCACCTACGGCTGGGTCAATGCCGACAGCGCCCTGTTCGTCATGCTGGACATGTTCAGCTCGGCAGCCTTCATCATACTGCCGATCCTGATCGGCTTTACCGCGGCGCGCGAATTTGGCGGCAACCCGTACCTCGGGGCGACCCTAGGGGGCATCCTCACCCACCCGGCACTGACCAACGCCTGGGGCGTGGCGGGGGGCTTCAAGACCATGGACTTCTTCGGGCTGGATGTGGCCATGATCGGCTACCAGGGCACCGTCTTCCCGGTGCTGTTGGCGGTCTGGTTCATGTCGCACCTGGAGAAACAGCTGCGCAAGCGCATCCCGGACGCCCTGGATCTCATCCTCACCCCCTTCTTGACCGTCATCATCACCGGCTTCGTGGCGCTGCTCTTTATCGGCCCGGCGGGGCGGGTGCTGGGGGATGGCATCTCCTTTGGTCTGAGCGCCCTCTATGAGCAGGCTGGCTGGCTGGCGGGTCTGGTATTCGGCGGGACTTATTCCCTTATCGTCATCACCGGCATCCATCACAGCTTCCACGCCATCGAGGCGGGGCTGCTCACCAACCCGGCCATAGGCGTCAACTTCCTGCTGCCCATCTGGGCCATGGCCAACGTGGCCCAGGGCGGCGCTTGCCTCGCGGTCTACTTCAAGACCCGGGATGTGAAGATCAAGGCCATTGCCGTGCCGGCCGCCATGTCCTGCCTGCTCGGCATCACCGAGGCGGCCATCTTCGGCGTCAACCTGCGCTACATCAAACCCTTCCTGGCCGGTCTGTTCGGCGGTGCCTGCGGCGGCGCCTACGTGGTGGCGGCCAAGGTGGGGATGACGGCGGTGGGCCTGACCGGCATTCCGGGCATGGCAATCGTCCAGCCCATGAGCCTCATCCACTACATCATCGGACTGGTGATCGCCTTCGGTGCCGCCTTCGCCGCCTCCTACCTGCTCAAGTACAAGGTGGAGTGATGAAGGACGCTTATCTCCTCAACCAGATTGTCCGGTCCCTGCTGGCCGGACAGCTCAAGGCGGCGGCCGATCCCCATAGGCCCCGCTGGCATCTGGCAGCCCCTGTGGGGCTGCTCAACGACCCCAACGGTTTCATCGAGCACGACGGGCGCTACCACCTCTTCTACCAGTGGAATCCGCTCGGCTGCGAGCACAGCAACAAGGGCTGGGGCCACGTCACCTCGACCGATCTGCTGCACTGGCAGCACGAGCCGGTGGCGCTCTTGCCCACCGAGGCCTATGAGAGCCACGGCTGCTATTCTGGCTCGGCGGTGAGCGACGAGCAGGGGCGGCTGACCCTCGTCTACACAGGCAACGTCAAATACCCGGATGGCAGCCGCACCGCCTTCCAGTGCCTGGCCCGCGCCGACGGTGAGGGCGGTTTCGACAAGCTGGGCCCCGTGCTCGATCTGCCCCAAGGCTACAGCGGCCATGTGCGCGACCCCAAGGTGTGGCACGACGGCAAGCAGTGGCTCATGGTGCTGGGGGCCCGCACCCTGGACGACAAAGGTGAGGTGCTGCTCTATCGCGGCGACGCGCTTGATGCCTGGACGCTGGTGGGCCCCATCGCCGGCAGCGGGCGCGGTGGCCTCGGCGACTTTGGCTATATGTGGGAGTGCCCGGACCTCTTCCCCCTGGGGGATCAGCATGTGCTGATCTGCTGCCCCCAGGGGATTGCCCCGGTGGGGGAGTATTACCGCAACCTCTATCAGTGCGGCTGGCTGGCGGGGGATTTCGACGGCGAGCAGTTCGAGCACGGGGCCTTCCACGAGCTGGACAGGGGCTTCGAGTTTTATGCCCCTCAGAGCACCCTGGACAGCCAGGGGCGGCGCCTGCTGTTCGGCTGGCTGGGACTGCCGGAGGAGAACGAGATGAGCCAGCCCACTGTCGCTCACGGCTGGATCCATCAGATGAGCTGCCCGCGGGAGCTGTTCTGGCAGGATGAGTGGCTCTGCCAGCGGCCGGTAGGGGAGCTCGCGGCATTGAAGGGGGAGCTGACCCGCTTCGAGGGGACGCTCGGTGAATTTCCGGGGCTGGCCATCGACTCGGCCTGGCTTGATCTGGCGCTTGGCGGTGAGGGCAGCCTCTGGTTCGGCGCCGTGGCCGAGCTGGTGTGGCAGCCGGGGCGCATCACACTGCGGCGCCAGAACTGGCAGAGCGGGGCCTGGGAAGAGAGGGCCACCCCCTGGCTGGGTGGGCGGATCACAGTGCTGTGCGACAGCTCCAGCCTGGAGTGTTTCATCGATGGCGGCCGCCACAGCCTGTCAGCGCGCTACTTCCCCGGGGAAAAGCCGCAGCTATCGGCAGGGAATGCGGGCGGGGGCTGCAAAATTTGCCTCGATCACTGGCCGCTGGCGGCTTGCCTAGTACAATAGCCCGTTGCTAGTCAGCCGGGAGGCCAGGTGGAGAAGAAGAAACGGATCACGATTGCCCAGATAGCCGAACTGGCGGGGGTATCCAAGGCCACCGCCAGTCTGGTGCTCAACGGCAAGAGTGCGGAGTACAGGATTGCCGACGATACCCGCAAGCGGATCCAGGCGGTGGCGGATGAGTGTCACTACCAGCCGAGCTTTCATGCCCGCTCCCTGCGCGAGACCCGCAGCTACACCTGGGGGCTGGTGATCCCCGATCTCACCAACTTCGGGTTCGCCAGCATAGCGCGCGCCCTCGAGGCCCACTGCCGGGAGTCGGGGATCCAGCTGCTCATTGCCTGCTCCGAGGATGATCCCACCCTGGAGCAGCGGGTGGTGGACAACCTCATCAGCCGTCAGGTGGATGGCCTCATCGTCGCCTCCAGCGGCCACAGCGACGACATCTATGCCCGCATTCACGACCGCCTGCCGGTGGTGCAGCTCGACCGCCATATCGGCCAGTCGCGTCTGCCCATGGTCATTTCGGATGCCTGCAAGGCGACCGCCGAGCTGGTGCAGGACATGGCCCGCGAATGCGGGGAGGAGATCTACTACTTCGGCGGCCTGCTGGATCTCTCCCCCAGCCGCCACCGGCTGGCGGGCTATGAGCTGGGCCTGCACCGCGCCGGGCTGGAGGCGCCACAGAGCCAGGTGCGCCATCGCGACTATCAGCCGCGCTCCGGTTATCAGCTGATGGCCGAGCTGGTGGCCGAGCTGGGGGCGCCCCCCCGCGGGCTCTTTACCGCCTCCTTCACCCTGCTGGAGGGGGTGCTGCGCTACCTCAACGAGGCGGGGCTGATGGAGACGGGCATGCGGCTCTGCACCTTCGACGATCACGATCTGCTCGACTGCATTCCCATGCGCATCGACTCCGTGGCCCAGGATTGTCCGGCCCTGGCCCGGGCCGCCTTCGAGCTGATGCAGCAGCTGATCGCGGGCAATCCCCCCCCACAGACCGCCCAGGTGATCCTCCCCAGGGTGCGCTGGCGCAGCCGCCGATAACCCGTCCTGGGTTTCAAGCCTGATGGTTCTCAACGTCCCCTGCGCTGCCGTGCAGGGGACGTTCTATTTTGAGCATCCTCCCTTCAGTGCCAATTGATCTCGTATGAGGCTTTTCAGCCGGTCCGACATGGATGGGCCGCCTCTCTGGCTCCGTCATGCGTGGATCTTCTCCTTTGCACATCAACCAAATGCGCCATTAAATCAGGTATTGCTAATTTAATGGCTGACGCTAAAATGCCCTTAACATTAGTAAATTCTAATTTAACGACCAAGCATTGCATGCAGGATGAGCGCGGCAAGGCGTTAATTGAGGCGAGCAAGGTTCATTGGGTTGTGTGGCCACGCTAGACAGTGGGGCCGTGAGGAGAGAGCAGTCCGGTGGACGCTATGCTTCGCGTCATCGGTTCAGGATGAGGAGTTGAAATGATGGCAAACCCGTGGTGGTTATCCCTGGCCGGAGGCATGCTGATTGGCCTCTCCGCTCTGCTGTTGCTGCTGTTCAATGGCCGTATCGCGGGGATCAGCGGCATCTTCGCCACCGCCCTGCAGAGCCGGCAAGCCTGGCGCTGGCTGTTCTTGCTGGGGCTCATGCTGGGAGGGCCTCTCGCCGCCATGCTGGGGCTGGCCCGCTTGCCCGATTTTGCCGCCTTGCCAGCCTGGCCTCTGGTGCTGTTGGCGGGTCTGCTGGTGGGGGTGGGCACCCGGCTCGGCAATGGCTGCACCAGCGGTCATGGGATCTGCGGTCTGGGGCGGTTATCGATGCGCTCCCTGGTCGCGACCCTCACCTTCATGGCGAGCGGCATTGTTACCCTGTTCGTCACCCTGCATCTGTTGTGAGGAGTCGATGAGATGAGCAATCTGATCAGTCTGTTATCCGGTCTGCTGTTTGGGCTGGGGCTCGTTGTCTCCGGCATGGTGGATCCGGCCAGGGTCATGGGTTTCCTCGACCTGTTCGGTCAGTGGGATCCCAGCCTTGCCTTCGTGATGGGGGGCGCCTTGCTGGTGTTTGCGCCCGGTTATGCCTGGCTTGTCAAACCCCGCCGCCAGAGCCTCTCTGGCATGCAATTGCCCGCGCCTCCCGCGGGACGAGTCGATGCCCGTCTGGTTGGAGGGGCGGCGTTGTTCGGGGTTGGCTGGGGTCTGCTCGGCATCTGTCCAGGCCCCGGCCTTGCCCTGCTCGGCGTGACAATGCTGGGCACGGAACAGCCTCTCATCGCCCTGTTCGTGCTGGCCATGGCCGTGGGCTTGCTCGGCGTCGATCGTCTCCTGGCGGCTGGTGCCTGATCCCTGTCGCAACCAGCTCCTTCATCACTTGCTGAGCCCGGTCGCCCCAGACGGCACCGGGCTGTTATCATGGCTCCTCGACTGACAGAGAGGATACCCTCATGCCCCTTCGCTTGCTTATTTCTGACTCTTTCGATCCCTGGTTCAACCTCGCGGTGGAGGAGTGCATCTTTCGCCAGATGGATGCGGGCCAGCGGGTGCTCTTCCTGTGGCGCAACCAGGATACCGTGGTGATCGGCCGTGGCCAGAATCCCTGGAAGGAGTGCAACACCCGCCGCATGGCGCGAGACGGCATCAAGCTAGCCAGGCGCAGCAGCGGAGGCGGTGCCGTCTTCCATGATCTTGGCAACAGCTGTTTCACCTTCATGGCGGGCAAGCCCGAGTACGATAAGAGCATCTCCACCGCCATCGTGCTGGCGGGATTGGCGTCTCTGGGCATAGAGGCATTCGCCTCGGGGCGCAATGACCTGCTGGTCTCGACCCCGGAGGGAGATCGCAAGATATCGGGCTCGGCCTACAGAGAGACTCAGGATCGCGGCTTTCACCACGGTACTGTGCTGCGCAGCGCCGATCTGGGCCGCCTTGCCGACTACCTCAACCCCGACCCCAAGAAGCTGGCTGCCAAGGGGATAAGCTCGGTGCGAGGCCGGGTCGCCAACCTGAGTGAACTCGGCGCAGAGATCACTCATGAGCAGTTGGTGGAGGCGCTGAGCGAGGCCTTTTTTGACCACTATGGCACTCGGGTGTTGCCGGAGTTTATCTCCCCGAGCCAGCTGCCGGATCTGCCCGGTTTCCCGTCGCAATTTGCCCATCAGGGGAGCTGGGAGTGGAATTTTGGCAAGGCGCCAGCCTTCAGCCATACCCTGAGCGAGCGCTTTGTCTGGGGCGGGGTCGAGTTGCATTTCGATGTGACGCAGGGGCAGATCAGCGGGGTGCAACTGTTCAGCGACAGCCTGGATCTGGCGCCTCTGGAAGCCCTGGCGCAGGGCCTGCAAGGGAGCGTTTATCGGCCAGAGGCCTTGGCTCTTCTCGGGCAGAGGCTAGTGGCCGAGTATCCTCATGCAGAGCCGATGCTCAGGGAGCTGATGGCCTGGCTGGTGCAACAAGTCCGTTAATCTGGTTGATACGAGCGACGCACCGGCTTTACTCGATGGCCTAGCAGGCCTGCCAAGGCCTGCCCGGCAGGATAAACCGGCAAGTTTAACGAAACCCGCTGGGCACTAGCCCCGGTTGATAAAACAAGACGGCGGGCACATGGCCCGCCGTCTTGGTCTCTGTTCGCCGGTTTATTGTTTGCGTAGCCGAGTCAGGATCAGTTTGCCCCCTTGTTGTTCTGCGTGAAAGCTGACCGTATCGCCGACGGTGAGCCCCTGGAGCTGCGCGGGATCGGCCAGGGTAAACACCATGGTCATGGGCGGCATCTTGAGGTTGGTGATGGCCTCATGTTTGATCCCCACCTTGTGATTGGCCGCATCGATGCGGCTGATGACCCCCTTGGTCATCACCCTCTCCGTCATCTCGTTCATGTCCTGCATGTCGCTCATCTGGCTCATGTCATGACCCTCATGGCTCATCATCTCTTCGGCTTGCAGACCGGTGTGGGTGGCAAGGCCGAGCAGCAATGTCAGGGTCAGCGTCTGGTAGTTCATGATCTTGTCCTCGTCGTTTATTCGCGAAAGTCTGAATTGATCGGTGCGGAGGGGGGCAGCCGGTCAAGGCTGCGGCTGCGCCACAGGTAATAGGCGGCGGGCAGTACCAGCAGGGTCAGCACCAGTGCGCTCACCATGCCGCCTATCATGGGGGCGGCGATGCGCTGCATCACCTCCGAGCCGGTACCCTGGCTCCACATGATGGGCAGGAGGCCGGCGATGATGGTGACCACCGTCATCATCTTGGGACGCAGGCGCAGGGCCGCGCCCTGGATGACGGCCCTGTGCAGCCCGGCTCTGTCCGGCTTGCCTTGGGCAACCAGCTCATCCCAGGCGTGGTTGAGGTAGACCAGCATCAGCACCCCGGTCTCCACCGCCACCCCGGCCAGGGCAATAAAGCCCACACCCACCGCCACCGAGAGGTTGAAGTCGAGCAGCCAGAGGGTCCAGATACCGCCGACCACGGCGAGTGGCAGGGTGATGAGGATGAGCAACACCTCCTGGATGCGGCGAAATGCCAGATAGAGCAGCAGCACTATGATGGCGACCGTGAGCGGCACCACATAGGTGAGGCGTGCCTTGGCCCGCTCCATGTACTCATATTGCCCGGACCAGTTGAGGGAGTAGCCGGGGGGCAACACCAGCTCCTCGGCGACTTGCGCCTTGGCATCGGCCACGAAGGAGCCGATGTCCCGGTTTCTGATGTCGATATAGACCCAGCCACCGAGTCGCGCGTTTTCGCTTCTGAGCATGGGGGCCTCGTCACTGATGTAGATCCGGGCCAGGTCTGCCAGGGCGATGCGCTCCCCCTTGGGGGTCACCAGGGGCAGCAGCGACAGACTGGCCACCGAATCGCGATAGCTCTGGGGATAGCGCAGGTTGATGGGGTAGCGCTCGCGCCCCTCAATGGTTTCACCCACCTCCATGCCGCCGACTGCGGTGGCGAGCACCCCCTGCACCTCGGCGATACTGAGGCCATAGCGAGCGGCCTTCTGCCGGTCGATGTCGACCTTGACGTAGCGGCCCCCCGCCACCCGCTCGGCGTAGACGGAGGCGGCCCCTTCTACCTTGCCGACTATCTGCTCAAGCTGCTGGCCGAGTTGCTGGATCACCTTGAGATCGGGCCCGGCTATCTTGATGCCGACCGGGGTCTTGATACCGGTGGCCAGCATGTCGATGCGAGTCTTGATGGGCGGCACCCAGGCGTTGGTGAGACCGGGGAAGCGGATCAGCGCGTCGAGCTCTTCTTTCAGCTTTTCCGGGGTCATGCCGGGGCGCCACTGATCCCGGGGCTTGAGCTGGACGCTGGTCTCCATCATCACCAGATCTGCGGGATCGGTGGCGGTGTCGGCGCGTCCCGCTTTGCCAAACACATTCTGTACTTCGGGCACGGTGCGAATGAGCTTGTCGGTCTGCTGCAAAATCTCCCGCGCCTTGCCCACCGAGATATTGGCCGCGGTGGTGGGCATATACATGATGTCCCCCTCATCCAGGGGCGGTATGAACTCCGAGCCGAGATAGTTGAGCGGCCAGAAGCCCGCCACCGTTACCGCTGCCGCTACCATCAGGGTGGTTTTCGGGCGCGCCAGCACGGCACCCAGCAGCGGAATATAGCCCCGGGTCAGGGCGCGGTTGAGGGGGTTGGCCTGCTCCGGCAGCACCTTGCCGCGAATGAAGTAACCCATCATCACGGGAACGAGGGTGATGGCCAGCGCCGCCGCCGCCGCCATGGCATAGGTCTTGGTGTAGGCCAGCGGATGGAACATGCGCCCTTCCTGGGCCTCCAGGGCAAACACCGGCAAGAAGCTCATGGTGATGATGAGCAGGGAGAAGAAGATGGCTGGCCCCACCTCTATGCTCGCCTGGGCTATCACCTGCCAGCGGTTCTGGTCGGTGAGCCGGGTCTTCTCCAGGTGCTTGTGGACGTTCTCTATCATGACGATGGCACCATCCACCATGGCGCCGATGGCGATGGCGATGCCCCCGAGCGACATGATATTGGCGTTGATCCCCTGCAAGTGCATGATGATGAAGGCCACCAGTATGGCGATGGGCAGGGTGATCACCACCACCAGCGAGGATCTCAGGTGGAACAGGAAGGCGAGACAGACCAGCACCACCACGGCGAACTCTTCCAGCAGCTTGCCGGAGAGGTTGTCGATGGCCCGCGCGATAAGATCGGATCTGTCATAGACGGTGACCACTTCCACCCCGGCGGGCAGGCTCTTCTTCAGATCGGCGAGCCTCGCCTTGACCCCGTCGATGGTGTGCTGGGCATTCTCGCCGTAGCGCATCACCACTATGCCCCCCACCACTTCTCCTTCGCCATTGAGTTCGGCAATGCCGCGTCGCATCTGCGGACCGATGACCACATCCGCCACATCCCCCAGCAGCAGCGGGGCGCCACGCACCAGGGTGCCGAGCGGGATCTGCTTGAGATCGGCCACGCCCTGGATGTAACCACTGGCGCGCACCATGTATTCGGCCTCGGCCATCTCGATGACGGAGGCCCCCGTCTCCTGGTTGCCCTGCTCGATGGCGGTCTTGATGAGGGAGAGGGGAATGCCGTAGGCCCGCAGCTTGTCCGGGTCGACCCGCACCTGATACTGGCGCACCATGCCGCCGACCGTGGCTATCTCGGCGACGCCGGGCACGGTTTGCAGCTCGTACTTGAGAAACCAGTTCTGCAAGGAGGTGAGCTGGGCCAGGTCATGCTGGCCGCTCTTGTCTTGCAGGGCGTACTGATAGACCCAACCCACCCCGGTGGCATCCGGGCCTAGCTGTGGTTTGGCCGAGGGGGGCAGCGTGGCCGTCACCTGACTCAAATACTCCAGTACTCGGGCGCGGGCCCAGTAGAGATCCGTCTTGTCATCGAACAGCACATAGACAAAGGAGTCGCCGAAGAAGGAGTAGCCGCGCACCGTGGTGGCCCCCGGTACCGAGAGCAGGGCCGTAGTGAGCGGATAGGTGACCTGATCCTCCACCACCTGGGGCGCCTGACCCGGGTAGGGGGTCTTGATGATCACCTGGACGTCGGAGAGATCCGGCAAGGCATCGACCGGGGTCTGCTTGACTGACCAGAGCCCCCAGGCGGTGAGCATGGCGGTGAGCAGCAGCACCAGGAAGCGGTTGCCGATGGACCAGCGAATAATGGAAGGGATCATGGCCTGGCTCCTCCCTTATGGCGTGCAGGCAGCAGAGCATGGGGGTTGGCAAAGCAGCGAATAATGGAAGGGATCATGGCCTGGCTCCTCCCTCTTGGCGTGGCGTGAATGGCAGGGCATGGTGGCTAGTAAAGCGGCAAGGGATCGACGGGATCATGGCTTGGCCCCCATATCATGCTGGCTGTGATCCATCCCTTCCATCCCATCCTTGGGGGCACTGCTGACCTTTGGCGCTGGCTGGTCGGTCGAGGGGGCCGTGGTGGATTTCTCCGGATCTATGGTGGTGATGCGGTACTGGTCCCCCTCCTGCTCCACTTGCAGGTGCAGGGTCTGACCCTGGCCAAGCTGGCTGATGTCGACCCCCTCCGCCACGGCGAAATCCATCTCCATGGCGGGCCACTGCCACTCGGGGATAGGCTGGTGGGCGACCCCCAGGGTGCGGTTGGCAAGGTCGATGCTCTGCACCTCACCCTGAGTCCAAACCTGGCTGGGACGCAGCGCCGTCATGCGCTGGAAGTCTGAATCTATGCTCGATTCCGAGTCGAGCAGGAACTGCGCCGAGCGGACTATGCTGTCCCCGGCCTCGACCCCGTCGATGATGGCCAGCTGGTCGCCAAACTGGGCCCCCAGGGTGACCGCCACCGACTTGAAGCGCCCTTCGCCCAGCGCCAAGACCAGTCGGTCCTGGCTGCCGGTGCGGATCACCGCTTCGCTTGGCACCAATAGACGGGGCCGACCATGGCCGCTGCGAATGCTCACCTTGGCAAACATGTTCGGCTTCAAGAACTCGTCTTTATTGTCAAACCGCAGTCGCGCCTTGAGGGTGCGGCTGCCCGCGTCCAGGGTGGGGTAGAGGTAATCCACCCGGCCCTGCCAGCGGCGGCCCGGGGCGTAATCCAGGCTCATGGTGACGGGATCGCCCACCTTGAGCTGGCCCGCCTGACGCTCGAACACCTCGGCGCTGACCCAGACCTGACTCAGGGTACCGAGGCTGAACAGGGCGGCGGCGGGCTCCACGTATTGACCCTCGCGCACCTTGAGATCCGAGACATAACCGCTGCTCGGGGCATAGATGCGGATGGTCTCGCTCACCTTGCGGCTGCGCCTGAGCTGCTCAATCTGCTCGAGGGGGACCTGCAGGGCCTTGAGTTTGCCTGTGGCGGCGCGCAGCAGCAGAGGGTTGTTGCTGCCCATGGCCAGCAGGTACTCATGCTGGGCATTGACCAGGTCCGGGGCATAGATCTCGTAGAGCAGACTGCCTTTGGCCACTTTCTGCCCCTCGCTCTTGATGGTCAGGGTGCGGATCCAGCCTGCCATGCGGGCGTTGATGGCCTCTAGCCTCTCCTCGTCATATCCCACATAACCCACAGTCTCTATCTGCTGATAGGCGGGGGCCAACTCGACCTTGGCCAGCCTGACCCCCAGATTTTGCTGGATCTCCGGGCTGATGGTGAGGGTGCCGGGAGAGCCATCTTGGCGCTCCTCATAGACCGGCAGGAAGTCCATGCCCATGTTGTCCTTGGCGGGGCCATCGCGCTTGTCGCGGGGATCCATGGGATTGACCCAGTAGAGCGGTGCCTTCTCTGTGGCCCCACTGTCCGTGCTCTGTTTGGCGGCCCAGTAACCCCCACCGGCGCCGAGGGCGAGCAGCAGCAGGGATAGCGGCAGTGTCTTGGTCATGACAAGCCTCCGGCACAGGAGGCGGGGGCGCAGGGGCGCAGGGCAATATTGGTTGCTGACATGATACTTCTTCTCTCTGGTCGAGCCGCGCGGCCAAGGCGCATCCGGGTCGGCAACCCCCAGGGCGGGTTGCTTGTGTCAGGAGTGCAGCGATAGCGTTGGGCGGCAAAGGGGCGTCAGAGACCGGGGTCCTTGACGCACAGCACGTCGTGCAAGGTCGGCCGAGGGCACCTCTTGCACAAAACAGGCAGGGAGAAAGTGTGGTTAGTGGCGCAGCACCGACAGCATCAGGTGGCGGCGAGGCCAGGAGGGAGGGTGGCAGCGTTGTTCCCAGAGGAAGGGATTGCGCAGCCAGAGACCGAGGCGCTGGGGCAGCGCTCGTTGGCCAAACCAGAGCAGCAAGGGCAGGGCCAGCAGGGGCAACAGAGCCAGCAACAGCGAGAGGGTGGCCCCCACCACGGACTGCAGCTGGCACTCATCATGGGGGCTCTGATCGCCGCTGACGGCATGGCAGCCGAGGGAGGGAGCAGGGTGGTTGGCATCGGCCATCAGGGTACTTGAATGAGAAGGGGCGCCATGGTCGGCCCCCGTGAATCCATGGTTCATGGCGTCATGGCTCATCTGAAGTGCGGCTGGCTGCGCGATGGGGGCTGCGTGCCAGCTGATGCAGAGAGTCAGATTGCAGACGAGCAAGAGCCCCAGCAACAGCCGGGCAATGCGCTCTGTGGGCAATCTCGATGACAGCATGGGACTTTCCTGACGAGGGATGGCTTCACTATAAAGCTTGCCGTCAGAGTAAGGTCAAGGCGAAGCCTGGGGTTTGATGACAAGCATCAACAATGCAAACAAGCAGGGCAGGGTACAGGCGGGGGAGGCATGAGCCCCAGGTCGAACCTGGGGCCAGGCAAGAGGCCGGGAAGGGGCCTCCTTATCAGGCGAAGCAGGCCCAGATGGGGGCATGATCCGAGGGTTTCTCGATGCCGCGCAGCTCGTAGTCGATACCGGTCTCGGTCACTGTGTCCTTGAGGGCATTGGACGCCATGATGAGGTCGATGCGCAGACCGCGGTTTTCGTCAAAGCCCTTGGAGCGGTAGTCAAACCAGGAGAAGCGTTCGCACTCGGTGGGGTTGGCGGCGCGGAAGGTGTCGGTCAGGCCGAAGCCTTTGAGGCGTTCCATCCACTCGCGCTCCACCGGCAGGAAGGAGCACTTGCCGTCGCGCAGCCAGCGCTTGCGATTGGCCTCGCCGATGCCGATGTCGAGATCCGTGGGGGAGATGTTCACATCGCCGATCAGCACCAGCTGATCATCCGGGCTGTGGTGGGTCTCCAGGTAGTGTTGCAAGTCCTCGTAGAACTTCTTCTTGGCCGGGAACTTGGTCTCGTGATCCTGGCTCTCGCCCTGGGGGAAGTAGCCGTTCATGACGGTGATGATGGAGCCGTCTTCGCGCTGGAAGTTCGCCATGATCATCCGGCGCTGGGCATCTTCGGCGTCGGTCGGAAAGCCCTTTTGCACGGAGAGAGGCTTCTGCTTGCTCATCATGGCCACCCCGTAGTGGCCCTTCTGGCCATGGAATGCCACGTGATAGCCCATGGCTTCCACGTCGGCCACCGGGAAGGCGTCGTCGTGGACCTTGATCTCCTGCAGGCCGATCACGTCCGGCTGATGCTTGTCGATGATGGCTTGCAACTGATGAAGACGGGCGCGAAGGCCATTGATATTGAAAGAGATGATCTTCATGTCGATGTGCTCATGTCGTTTTTATAGGTGACTATTGGACTAGGAATCCCGGGCCGATGCAAGCCCGAAGCCTGGCCCCTCATTGACTCTGGCTGAACTCCTGACGCAGCTTGCGGAATCTCTCCTGCTGGGCGGGATTGAGGGGGATGCCATCCAGCATGGCCAGGGTCTCCTTGCATTCGCTCGGAAATTCAGGGCTCTTGCGGTGCTTCTCGATGAGCTTGAGCAGCACCTGTATCTTGTTGAGCGCGGCCCCGGTATTGGCGGGAGCGCGGCGCAGCGCCTCACGAAAGTGGGTCAGGGCCTGCTCGAACTCACCCCCTTGATAGGCCTTGATGCCGAGATCATTGAGCTGTTGGTAACGTTGACGCCGCTCCTGCACCGTCTTGTCATTGCGAGTGGCCTGGATGCAGATGGTGAGCAGCCGGTCCTCGTCTTCGGCCAGGAGGTCTTGCAGGCTCTCGGCGTACTCGAACTCGCCGAGTTGATAGAGTGCAAGCACCGTCTCGCCGAGCAGGGCGACCGGCATGCTGGCCGGTTGATCCAGCCAATGCTGGTTGGCGCGATAGAGCATCTTCTTGCCCTTGATGAGCTGGCCGAGGGCCACCTGTACCCGGGCCTGGCAGATCTGCTCGAACACCGGGTAGTTGAATTCGCTCACCATCAGGGAGTCGCGGATGCGTGACAGGGCCGAGTTGACCTGCTTTTGCAGATTGGCGATGTGATAGCCGTCATTGCTGTTGAGGGCATAGAGGGTCAGGCACTGGATGTAGGCCCCCAGATAGTGAGGGGTTCTGTGGATGGAGTTGCGGGACAGGTCGATGAGGGTGAGCAGCACATCCCGGGCCTGGGCATAGTCGTGACGCTGCAGGCAGATTTCGGCCAGGCGGCGCGACAGCAGCACGGACTGGGGGGATATCTCCACCGCCCGCTTGAGCTCGCGCTGGGCACTCTCCTCCTCCCCCAGAGCAAGCTGCGCCTCGGCCAGCCAGCGATAGGCTTCCACCATCAGGGGATGGTGTTTGAGGGTCGCCTGCAGATGGCTCACCGCCTCCTCATTGAGCCCCAGGGTATGGCATGCCTTGCCGAGGGTGAGCCGGGCCCAGCCATTCTCCTGACCCGCCAGCAGTTGGCGCATCAGGCTGCGCGCCTCCTTGGCCTGGCCCAGCCTGAGCTGGGTATCGGCCTGCAGGCAGCGGCAGAAGTTGGCAAATCGTGGAATGGCATCGGCCCGCTCGGCGCAGGCTCGGATCAACTGTTCGGGTTTGTCCTCGGCCAGCGCCCGGAACACGCTCTCCAGCGCCTGACGGCGCGCCAGTGCCCGGCGCAGCCGAAACTTGAACTGCTCCTGGGAGAAGGGCTTCATCAGGTAGTCATCGGGCTCGACCTCGAGGGCGCTCAGCACCATGGCCCTGGAGTTGTCGCTGCTGACCATGATCACCACACTCTGGGGCGGGATCAGCCCCTTGTCGCGCAGACTCTCCAGCAGCTGGCGGCCATTCTCCCCACCCCCGAGATCGTAATCGAACAGATAGACATCGAAGCTCTCTTTCTGGCAGCGGCGCCGCGCCTCTTCGGCACTGTTGGCAAAGTTGATGCGATTGATGCCGATGTTCTGCAGCATGGCCTTCATCATCACCTGGAAGGCGCGCTGATCGTCGACCAACAGCAGCCGCAGGGGCTTGACGGGGGCAGGCTTGGGCGGCGCATCGCCAGCGGAGAGGTCGGGGTCCTGGATCGGCATGGCTCTGGGTCTTGAGGCTGGGATAGGTCAGTGTGCCACCAAAGTTCGGGATCAGGCAATTGGCAAAGGTGGGGGAGTTGCCAGGCCCGTGACGGGCCCGGCATCTTGCTTAGTCGGCAGGGCTACTTGACCAGATAGGGAGCAAACTGCGGGCTGTAATCGGCCTTGAAGCCCTCATCCGTCTTGATGATGAGATAGACCGCCAGCTGGTGCGCCTTGGCAAAGGCCATGGCTTGCTCCGGGCCCATCACCACCAGGGCGGTATCCAGGGCGTCCGCCTCGAGGGCATCTTGGGTGATGACGCTGGCCGACACCAATCGATGGGTCACAGGGCGGCCGGTGGCGGGATCGATGATGTGGGAGTAGCGCACGCCGTCTTGCTCGTAGTAGTTGCGATAGCTGCCTGCCGTGCTTACCGCCATCCCCTGGGGCATGACGATGTCAGAGAAGGCCCCGGGCTTGTCCGAGGGCTCGACGATGGCTATGCGCCAGGGTTGGCCCTTGCCATTGACCCCCTTGCTGCGCACCGCGCCCGCCACCTCGATGAGATAATCCTCGATGCCCTTGTCATCGAACAGCCGGGCGATGGCATCGGCGGCGGCCCCTTCTCCCAGGGTGGAGAGATCCAGATAGAGATCCGGGATCGACTTGCGAAGCAGGTACTTCTCCCCTTGCCGGGTCAGGCTCAGCTTGTCGATACCGACCCGCTGGCGGGCGGCGGCAATCTGGGCCTCGCTCGGCGTCTTGACTGGTCGCTTGTCCGGGCCAAAGCCCCACAGATTGACCAGGGGCCCTATGGTGACATCCAGTTTGCCCTGGGTGAGCTGGCCCGCGTCTATGCCTTGCTGGACGATGCGCGCCATCTCGGCCGGTATCTCAGTGGCAGGTTCCACCGGCCCTCGATTGAAACGGGAGATGAGGGCGTCCGGATCGTAGGTGGAGATCTCCTTGTTTATGCGGCCCAGCAGGGTTTCGATATCCTGCTTGAGGGCGGGATCGCCGCCTGGGTAGCCCCCGGGCAGCGTCAGGCCGTAGTAGGTCCCCATGGTTTGGCCTTGCAGGCGGGTTGCCGTTGGGGGCTTGGGCTGGCAAGCGGTCAGCAGCATACCGAATAACGAGACCAATAGCAGGCCGAAACCGGGCCGCAAGGCAGGAACTAACATCAACACCTCTCTCATCCGGGGCCCGGCAGAGGAGCCGGGGCATGAAGGGGCAGAGCTTAAGGCAAGGCAAGGGGGGATGCGAGCCCGGCGCCTGGTTCGGGGGCAGTAAAATTAAGCATTGCTGAGCTTGGGGGAAAAGGACGAGGCGTCAGGCGGTGATCTGGCCCGCAGCTTTGGGACTAAACCCTGGTTGATTGGAACCCAATGAGTACAATAAGGCCGATTCAGACAGCATCTTTGTCTGCCAAGGCCTGAGCTGGCCAGGCAATTCTGTTGCTATCGTCTGCCAACCAAAGGAGAGGATGATGAAAAAGGTAATTCCCCTGTTGCTGCTGAGTGCCCTGGCGGCGCCCGCCTTTGCCGATGAGTGCACCCTGGCGGTGGAAGCCAACGATGCCATGCAGTTCAACACCAAGGCGCTGAGCGTACCGGCAACCTGTAAAGAGGTGACCATCAACCTGATGCACACCGGCAAGCTGCCGATCACGGCCATGGGACACAACTGGGCGCTGACTACCACGGCTGACTTCCAGGACGTGGCGACCGCTGGCATGAGTGCGGGGCCGGACAATAACTACCTGCCCAAGGATGATGCCCGTGTGCTGGCGCACACCAAGCTGATTGGTGGCGGTGAAACCACCAGCGTCACCTTCCCGACCGAGGGGATGGCGGGCAAGGATCTCACCTTCTTCTGCTCCTTCCCCGGCCACTGGGCCATGATGAAAGGCAGTTTCAAGGTCGGTTGATTGCGAGGCTCAAGATGAGAGAAGCCGGGCTTGCCCGGCTTTTTTATGCTGCTGATGTTGCAAGCGAACGGATTGCATAAACGGCCCTGTATCGTGACCCCGCGAGCAGTTCCCGCCGCACTGGAGGGATAGAATAAGTGGCAAACGGGGCCATGTCCTCAGTGGCGAGACAGGTAAATAGCGGTAATGAGAGCAGTAAAATGGGTGATCAGCGGTTGTTTGATGTTGCTATGCACCATAGCGTTGGCCGCAGAGCCCCCGGTCAAGAAGAGCCGCAATGGCATCTGCCATCCCAAGGGCGGTACCTACTACAGCCGCACCAAGCACTACCAACCCTATGACACCATGCAGGCCTGCCTCGACAGCGGGGGACGCGCGCCAAAACGCTGAGCTTGGGATGAGGAGTTATTGCCGTTGCCGCAGGGTAAAGAAGGCAATAGTGGCCTTCTTGCTGCACTCGAGCATGATGCTCTCTTGTGCGCTGACCAGCAGGGTATCCCCCTTGGCGAGGTCATGTTCCGCCACCTTGAGGCTTCCCTCCAGCAGGGTGACCAGATAGGTATGGGCAGACTCCAGGGTCAGGGGCACGGAGAAGGGCAGGGTCAGCACCCGCACATTGGCATCCAACTTGGTTGCGTCATAGATGAGCCCGAGATCCGTCACCTCTTTTTTTAGCAAGGCGCAGTGGGTCTCATCGTCGCCGCTAAAATGGGCCGCCTCGAAGGTGGCATAGGGGTGGCCGTTGAGCACGAAACCGGCGCCGCTGATGGGCAGCAGGATGCGGGCATAACCAGGGAAGGGGGAGAAGGGGCCGGCTTCCTTGATGGGGGCCGTGCTCAGCCGGTAATCGAAATCGAGTTTGGCCAGGGAGCTGCCCGCCGGGGCTATCACTATTTCGGCAGTGCTGCCCTTGCCATTTTTCCAGGGCATCTTGCGCTGCTGGGCCACTGTGATCAGTTGGTACAAGGTTTTCCCCTCATCATGAGTCTGGCCCCAGAGATACCATCCCGACACGGGTGCCGACAAGCCTGCCCGGTGCGAGTGCGGTTTTTTCCAGCGTTTGTCAGGATGCCGCCATCGGCACACACGCCGCGGCAGCCCGAGATGAACATCTGTCTGAGCGGGATCGCTCCCCCTTCCCTGGCGACCAAGAGCCGTAGGGGCCGCGCAAGGTAGCGTGGTCATGGTCACCGTTGTCCGCAACGTCATGCGTTGAGGGTTTATCTGCGGGCGATATAAGGATTATGCTGAGTCAAGTTCATGGTGCTTAAGGAGAGGCAAGATGGCTTGGATATCCTTGATAGTGGGCTTGGCCCTCATCTGGTGGCTGCTCAAACTGGGCCGCGGCCCCCTGTTTGACCTCAGGTTGGCTCATGGCAAGTTGACGATGCAAAAGGGCAAGGTGCCGCCTGCCTTCATCACGCAACTCGAGCAGATCCTGAAACGAGAGTCGCTGCGGGGTCGCATTCGGGGTGTGCGCGATGGCGACGGGGTGCGCCTTGTCTTCTCCCGCTCCATCCCCGAGCCCATCGCACAGCGGGTGCGCAATGTGTTCCCCTACGGGGATTACCGCAGCCCGTTGCCCAAGCAGCCTTCGGGTCACAAGCGCCACTGAGCGAAGTCGCTTATTTCACAGGGCGCTCGACGTGATATGAGAGAGGCCCCACTGCCAGCAGTGGGGCCTTCGTTGTTATGTGGCTGAGCCACAGAGATGGCCGCGCGGCGTGGGTGCAAGCGAACCCTCATCATCGGCCGACAAGGGCCATGCCGCATCAGCGCTCCAGCAGGGGCGCCGAGCGATAGCTCCACATGCCATAGGTGCGCAAGGCGTCGCGGTAGATGCCAAGCAGCTCGCTCTCTTCCACCTTGGCGAGGCTGGAGATGGGCTTGTCCGGGTAGCTGACGCTGTCGATGCGGATCTTGGCCGGGCCGGTTTGCCAGCAGGCTATCTCGAGCAGGGTCTGGCCACGACGCACATGGCTGGCGGAGCTGACCAGGGTCGCGCTGTCTATCTGATGGCGGGCCAGCACCCAGGCGCTGTAGAGGGCATTTTCCACCGTGCTGGTGGCATAATTCTCCTCGATGATGCGCGAGCGACTGATCCCCTTGCTCACCAGCCAGTCGGCCATCTGCTTGCCCTCGGTCTGACGATTCTGGGGCACGCCGCCGCTCACTATGATGAGGGCCTGGGGGTCGGCCTTGGCCAGGGCGCGGGTGGTGTCGAGGCGGCCGAGCAGTATGTCGTTCATGCTGCCATCGGGGTTGAGGGCATAGCCCAGGGTGACGATGGCACGCCGTCCACTCTTGTCCTGATCCCGCGCGGCCCGCTCCTTGAGCGGGGTCTTGACCACCTTGTCTATGGTGGCAAAGATGCGCTGCAAGTCGGCCTCGCGCCCCGGGTTACGTGCCGTCAGCTGGCCGAGGTAGGTATTGGCGCGTTCGGTATTGCCCTTGAAGCGCTGCCAGACCGCGAGGTAGGAGAGCAAGTCCACATCATCCGGGGCCGCGACCAGGGCCTGTTCAAACAGGGCGATGGCGCGGTCAATCTTGCCGTTGTAAATCTGGGCGTTGGCCGCCGAGATGAGCAGGTCGGTGCGATAGGGTTCGAGTTGGTAGGCTTCGAGCAGCCGGTTGGTGATGAGCTCCATGTTGCTCGGCATCTTGGCGGTGAAGCCCGCATCCGAGACCCGGGCCGGGGAGTCGAAGATCTGTTTGGCCTCGCCGAGCAGTTGATCAACCACCTGACGCTTGCTGATGATCTGGCCGTAATCCTGATCGGATTGCAGGCTGCGTACCGGCACGGCCCAGGCCGCCGTCGGGGTGAGCAGACTGAGCGTGAGCAGGGCGGCGAGGGAGAGTCGGTTGTCCATAAGCTGTCCACCTGGTTGGGAGAGGAGAGACCGGCCAGGAGCCGGACAGGGCGCATCAGCATGGCGAGACGCCGTACCCGGACGACTATAACAGGCCGGGCGCCATAAAAACGGGGCAGGGCCGTCAAATCGGCCAGACACGGCTTTTCAGAAGGACAAGTGTGAGCGGGCCCCGGACAGAATGGAAGGGACTCGCTACACTGGGATCCTTTTCCAGCTGGAGCCTATCATGACCACCAAGATCATCCTGGACACGGATCCCGGCATCGACGATGCCATGGCCATCCTCTTTGCCGAGGCTCATCCCGCCATCGAGCTGGTGGGGATCACCACCGTCTTTGGCAATGCCACCATCGCCGATGGCACCCGCAACGCCCTCTGGCTCAAGGAGCAATTCGCCATGAAGGCCGATGTGGCCCAAGGCGCTGCCGCGCCGCTGGTGCGCCCCCCGGTGGGGGCGACCACAGTGGTGCACGGGCTCCATGGTTTCGGTGATGTCGAGGCGGGTGAGCCGAGCCTGAGCGCGGATCCCCGTCCCGCCTGGCAGTACATCGTCGAACAGCTCAAGGCCGCCCCTGGCGAAATCACCCTGGTGACCATAGGCCCGCTCACCAATCTGGCCCTGGCCCTTGAAAAGGCCCCCGAGATTGTGAGCCTGGTCAAGCAGGTGGTGGTGATGGGGGGCGCCTTCGGCGTCAACGGTCACCGCGGCAACGTGACCCCCTATGCCGAGGCCAATATCCACGACGATCCCGAGGCGGCCGACCTTGTCTTCACCGCCGACTGGCCCCTGGTCATCATAGGGCTGGACGTCACTCAGCAGAGCCTGTTCAGTGGGGCTTATCTGGATGCCCTGCGCGATGAGGCCGGAATGGCGGGCCGCTTCATCTGGGACGTCAGTCGCTTCTACCTGCGCTTCTATGCCGAGCGGATCGGCATGGATGGCTGTCATGTGCACGATCCCTCGGCCATCGCCTATGTCATCAATCCGGCGCTCTTTACCCTGCGCCGGGGGCCGGTGCGGGTCATCACTTCGGGGCCAGCCATCGGCCACACCCTGCAGAAGTTTGATGACAGGCGTCATCCCCATGACGACTGGGCGCGCTTCCGGGCTCAGGACGTCGGGGTGGCCGTCGATGCGAAGGCGCTGCTCGCCCTCTATCGCAAGACGCTGATCGACTGGAGCAAGCAGTGGGACTAGGCTAGGGAAGCCAAGTGTAAACCGTTCATTTTGTTCATCATCTGGAGGTGTTATGGAGTGGTATCTGACCGTCATGAAGAAATACGCCGTCTTTAGTGGACGGGCGAGGCGCAAGGAGTACTGGATGTTTGTGCTCTGCAACCTGGGGATAGCCCTGGTGCTGAGTCTGCTCGGCCAGTTGATTGGCCTCAAGGAGCAGATTGCCAACCTCTACTCCCTGGTGGTATTGCTGCCGAGTCTGGCGGTCGGGGTGCGTCGCTTGCATGACACGGACCGCTGTGGCTGGTGGCTGCTTATCAACCTGATCCCGGTGGTGGGCACCCTCGTCTTCCTCTATTTCATGGTCTGTGAGGGAGAGGCTGGCCCCAACCGTTTCGGTGAAGACCCCAAGGCCGGGTTATCGGCCGCCGCCACCTTTTGATCTCTCCAGAGCGCGCAGGCCATCTGCGCGCTCTGCTTCCCCAGTTGTTCTCCCTCATTGTCCGCTCGCCAAGATTGACGTTTCATGCCGCTCGCCATGTGGTTATGAGGGGCCGTCCTGCAAGGCAGGGATCCGCTCGGCCAGAAAATCGATGAAGGCACGGGCCTGGGGTCTGAGGAAACGACCACCGCGAAACACCGCATGGATCTCGTCGTTGCGGCTCTCATAGGGGGAAGCCTGCCAGCCCGGCAGCACCCGCTGCAGGCTCCCCTCATTGATCCCGCGCTGCACCATCCAGCTCGACAACAACAAGAGCCCGCAGCCGGCCCGGGCTGCATCGAGCAGCGGGGTGCCGCCAATGGAGGTGAGGTTGCCTTGCACGGCGACCCGACACTGCTGTGAGCCCTGGCTGAAATACCAGTGCTGACGCTGGCGGCCATGGCCGCGGATCAGGCAGTTGTGTCCGGCTATCTCGTGTGGCGTGGCGGGTTCGCCATGACGGGCAAGATAGGCGGGGGAGGCGACCAGCAGGGAGTGATTGGTGAGCAAATGGCGGGCATGCAGGCTGCTGTCGGCCGGGCGACCAATACGGATTGCCACATCCACGTTTTCGGCATCCAGATCCACCAGGCGGTTATCGAGTTCGACTTCGAGACGCACCTGGGGGTAGCGAGCCAGAAATTCGGGCAGCAGCGGCGAGAGGCAAGCCGCGCCGAAACTCTCGAATACCGAGACTCGCAGCGGCCCGCTGGGCGCTTCGTGCAAAGGCTGGAGGGATTGCACCAGCTGATCGGCCTCCTCCAGCAGTCGCACCGAGCGGGCCAGGAAATACTCCCCCTGTTCGGTCAGCAGCAGCTGGCGGGTGCTGCGCTTGAAGAGGGGAACCCCAAGCTGGGCTTCCAGGCTGTCTATGGTACGGGTTACCGAGGAGGGGGCCAGATTGAGGGCCCGGGCGGCGCGGGAGAAGCTGCCTGACTCAACCACCTGGGCCAGGATACGGACACGATCCAGCATTGTGACTCCTTTGCGATAAACGCAAAACTATTGCAGTTTGTAGCTGTATTCTATTTTCCAGTGCGTGGATGGACAATGACGTTGTCGCCCAACATCGGGCATCTCTCCCACAGGAGCACCACAATGTCAGACCGTATCCAGTTGGCCAGCCAGGCCCCCGCCGCCATCCAAGCCATGATGGGCCTCGAATCCTATCTCGGCAGCACGGACATTCCCCTCAACCTCAAGGAGCTCATCAAGCTGCGCGCCTCCATGATCAATGGTTGCGCCTATTGCATCGAGATGCATGCCGAGGTGGCGATGAAGATGCAAGAGAGCCCCCAGCGGCTGCTGGCGCTGGCGGCCTGGCGCGAGTCTCCGCTGTTCGATGGGCGTGAACGCGCCGTCCTGGCGCTGACCGATGAGGTGACCCTGATTGCCGGGCAGGGCGTCACCGAACACACCTATCGACAAGCACAGCAACTGCTTGGGGATGCCCTGCTGGCCCAGTGTCTGATGCAGATCATCACCATCAATGCCTGGAACCGGGTGGCGGTTGCCACTCAAATGGAACATGAACATCGTTGATCCCGGCCTCCCATGCCAGGCGCCCATTGCCAGTCAGAGTGGGGGGATGGAATGGGACATATTGATATGGCGCAGCAGCCATAACATGTATTGCAATGGGGTGTTTAGCTCGGGAAAATGTTTCTTAAATGGTTTTGTTTGTTTTAAATATGTTAATTTCAAGGGAGGGTAAACCCTCCCCCAGGGCCTTATTCATGGTCAACATAGGGCGAAAATATAATTAATCTAACCTTGGGGGCCGGCTGTTTGCCCGCCTGATGCGGCCTCCCTGCATTTATGAAAATCCCGCGGGTCATCCATTGACCCCACTCTTCACAATGGCAACTGTTCAGGGATTGTTCATTTTGCGTCATGATGGCTTTTTTGGGTCTCGGATGGGGCATTTATTTGTTCCTGACGACCTTGCGATTAGTTAATGGAACGCTGACATCTGGTTTCCAAAAAGTAACCATTTGCTTCGATTAATTTTTCATGTTGTTCACATGGGTGTGTCTTGCTCAAAATAATGCGTTTTATTTATAGCTTTACGTCTTGCAAGATAGATAAAGGAAGTAGCATGAGACCTTTGGAATATAAGAAGGGCTTGGGGACTTTGTTATTAATCACCGCCGCCAGTTTGCTGAGTGGTTGTGATATGGCATTAATGAATCCCAAGGGCCAAGTTGGCCTGGAAGAAAAGTCACTGATATTAACAGCATTGTATTTGATGTTAATTGTGGTTATTCCAGTCATCGTCATGGCAGTGGTATTTGCCCGCAAATATCGCGCTTCCAATACCAGTGCCACTTACGCACCGGATTGGGCCCACTCGACCAAGATAGAAGTGGTCGTCTGGACAGTCCCCGTCATCATCATCGCCATCCTGGCCGTGATCACCTGGAAAACCTCCCACGAGCTTGACCCATACAAGCCGCTGGTCTCTGACGTCAAACCTGTCCAGGTTGATGTGATCTCATTGGATTGGAAATGGCTGTTCGTGTATCCGGAATTGGGCATAGCCTCTGTCAATGAATTGGCATTCCCGGCCAACACCCCGGTCAATTTCCGTATCACCTCCGATTCGGTCATGAACTCCTTCTTTATTCCTAGCCTGGGCGGTCAGATTTACGCCATGGCGGGCATGCAGACCAAATTACACCTTATCGCCAACGAGGCCGGTCAATACGACGGTATCTCCAGCAGCTATAGCGGTGCCGGTTTCTCCGGCATGAAATTCAAGGCCATCGCCACGCCGGATCAGGCAGGTTTCGATGCCTGGGTTGCCAAGGTGAAGCAGTCGTCCAAGCCACTCATGACCATGGGTGAATTTGATGTGCTTGCCAAACCGAGCCAATACCATCCGGTCGAGTATTTCTCCAGTGCCGATCCAGCTCTGTTCACCAAGGTGATCAATAAGTTCATGGGTCACGGCATGAAGATGAAAGAGGGCGAAAAAATGGATATGAGTCATGGCCAGAGCATGGATCACAGTGCACACCAGCAACAGGGTGAGCAGCAGGATCATGCCGGTCAGATGAATATGCCGATGGCTAGCCAGTCAGTACAAGCGGTATCCGGGGAATAATAGATGTTTGGAAAATTAACACTCGAGGCCATCCCTTACCATGAGCCCATTATCGTGGTCACGGTTGCCTGCATATTGCTGGGCGGGATGGCCATTGCCGGGCTGATAACCTATTACGGCAAGTGGCAATATTTGTGGCAGGAGTGGTTCACCTCGGTGGATCACAAGAAACTGGGGATCATGTATCTCATTCTGGGCATGGTCATGCTGCTGCGCGGCTTCGCCGATGCGGTGATGATGCGTACCCAGCAGGTGATGGCGTCGGCCGGGGGGGAGGGCATATTGCCGCCTCACCACTACGACCAGATCTTCACCGCCCATGGCGTCATCATGATCTTCTTCGTGGCCATGCCGCTGGTGATCGGTCTGATGAACATTGTGGTGCCGCTGCAGATCGGTGCCCGTGATGTGGCCTTCCCCTTCCTCAACAACCTGAGCTTCTGGTTCACCGCCGCGGCCGTGGTGCTGATCAACATCTCCCTCGGGGTCGGCGAGTTTGCCCAGACCGGCTGGTTGGCCTATCCGCCCTTGTCGGGCAAGGAGTACAGCCCGGGCGTCGGGGTCGATTACTGGATCTGGAGTCTGCAGATCTCGGGTCTTGGCACTCTGCTGACCGGGGTCAACTTCTTCGCGACCATCATCAGGATGCGGGCTCCGGGCATGACCATGATGCGTCTGCCGGTGTTCACCTGGACCGCCCTGTGCGCCAACATCCTGATCATCGCTTCTTTCCCGATCCTGACCGTCACCATCGCCCTGCTCACCGCAGACCGTTACCTGGGTACCCATTTCTTTACCAATGACATGGGTGGCAACATGATGATGTACATCAACCTGATCTGGGCCTGGGGTCATCCCGAGGTCTACATCCTGGTGCTGCCGGTGTTCGGTATCTTCTCGGAAGTGGTGGCGACCTTCAGCAAGAAGAAGTTGTTCGGTTACACCTCCCTGGTGTGGGCGACCATCGCCATTACCGTGCTCTCCTTCGTGGTCTGGCTGCACCACTTCTTCACCATGGGGTCGGGTGCCAACGTCAACGCCTTCTTCGGCATCTCCACCATGATCATCTCGATCCCGACCGGGGTGAAGATCTTCAACTGGCTGTTCACCATGTACCGGGGTCGCATCGCGTTCACCTCGCCCATGTTGTGGACCGTCGGCTTCATCATCACCTTCACCATTGGGGGGATGACCGGGGTGCTGCTGTCGGTACCGGCTGCCAACTTCGTGTTGCACAACAGCCTGTTCCTGATCGCGCACTTCCATAACGTCATCATCGGCGGCGTGGTGTTTGGCTGCTTCGCCGGTATCACTTACTGGTTCCCGAAGGCGTTCGGCTTCACCCTGGACGAGACCTGGGGCAAGCGCTCCTTCTGGTTCTGGATCACCGGCTTCTTCGTGGCCTTCATGCCGCTCTACGTGCTGGGCTTCATGGGCATGACCCGTCGGGTCAGCCAGCAGATCGACCCCGCCTTCCATGGTTGGCTGGTGGTGGCCGCGTGCGGCGCTGGCCTGATTGCCATCGGCGTTCTGTGTCAGGTGATTCAAGTGGTGGTCAGTATTCGTGACCGCGAGAAGAACTGCGATCTGACCGGCGATCCCTGGGGTGGCCGTACCCTGGAGTGGGCAACCTCTTCCCCGCCGCCCTTCTACAACTTCGCCATCGAGCCGAAGATTGCCGGACTGGATGCGTTCTGGGAAGCCAAGCAGGATGGTTCTGCCTACCAGCAGCCCCAGCGCTACGCCCCGATCCACATGCCGAAGAACTCCGGTGCGGGCGTCATCATCGCCGCCTTCAGCGTGGTGTTTGGTTTCGCCATGATCTGGGACATCTGGTGGATGGCCATCGCCGGCTTCGTCGGCATGATAGCCACCTGGATCATTCACAGCTTCAACGATGATGTGGACTACTACGTGCAGGTCGACGAGATCGAACGCATCGAAGGTCAGCATCATGACAACATCAGCAAGGTGGCATGAGAACCGATATGGCTACTGATATTCTGCAACACAATCATCATCAGGGTGCCCATGACGGGCACCATGATGCCGGCGCCACCAAGGTGTTTGGCTTCTGGATCTACCTGATGAGTGACTGCATCCTGTTTGCCACTCTGTTTGCAACCTACGCGGTGCTGGTCAATGGCACCGCCGGGGGCCCGAGCGGCAAGGACATTTTCGAACTGCCGTTCGTGTTTGGCGAGACCATGCTGCTGCTGTTTAGCAGCATCACCTTCGGGTTTGGCATGCTGGCCATGAACCAGAACCGGGTCGGCACGGTCAAGGCCTGGCTGATGGTCACCTTCTTGCTGGGTGCCGGCTTCATCGCCATGGAGATCTACGAGTTCCACCACCTGATCGCCGAAGGCTATGGCCCCCAGCGCAGTGGTTTCCTCTCCGCCTTCTTCACCCTGGTCGGTACCCACGGTATCCACGTCACCAGCGGTCTTATCTGGATCATCGTGATGATGGTGCTGATCTCCAAGAAGGGGCTGACCGAGCGCAACCGCACCCGCCTGATGTGCCTGAGCCTGTTCTGGCACTTCCTGGACGTGGTGTGGATCTGTGTGTTTACCGTGGTCTATCTGATGGGGGCAATGTAAAAATGAGCAATCATGTCGTTGACAATCACGGCGCCAGCCACGGCAGCGCCAAGACGTACCTGATAGGCTTCGTGCTCTCGGTGATACTGACCGCCATCCCGTTCTGGATGGTGATGGACGGCTCCGCCTCCCATCACCTCATCCTGGGCACTGTGGTCGCCACTGCCGTCATCCAGATCTTCGTGCATCTGGCTTACTTCCTGCACATGAACACCTCCTCCGAGGAGCGCTGGAACCTGGTGGCCCTGGTGTTTACCGTGCTCATCATCGCCATCGTGGTGGGGGGGTCCTTGTGGATCATGTACAACCTCAACATCAACATGATGCCAAGTTGAGTGGTGTGATGATGAAGCAATACCTGCAAGTGACCAAGCCGGGCATCATCTTCGGTAACCTCATCTCGGTTATCGGCGGTTTCCTGCTGGCCTCCAAGGGGAGCCTGGATCTGCCCCTGTTCATCATGACCATGGTGGGGGTCTCCCTGGTGGTCGCCTCCGGTTGTGTGTTCAACAACTACATCGACCGGGACATCGACTGCATCATGGAGCGCACCAAGAACCGCGCCCTGGTGAGGGGGCTCATCGCCCCCGGCGTCTCGCTCTGGTACGCGACTGCCCTCGGCATCGCCGGGGTCGGGCTGCTCTACTGGGCGGCCAATCCGTTGGCGGCGCTGTTGGCCGTGTTTGGCTTCATTGTCTATGTGGGGGTCTACAGCCTCTATATGAAGCGTCATTCGGTCTATGGCACCCTGATTGGCAGCCTGTCTGGCGCCGCGCCCCCCGTCATCGGTTATTGCGCGGTGAGCGGCCAGTTTGACTCGGGCGCCCTGATCCTGCTGGCTATCTTCAGCCTGTGGCAGATGCCGCACTCCTATGCGATTGCCATCTTCCGCTTCAAGGATTATCAGGCGGCGGGCATCCCGGTGTTGCCGGTGGTGAAGGGCATCTCTGTGGCCAAGCACCACATTACCCTCTACATCCTGGCCTTCATGGTACCGACCCTGATGCTGTTCCTCGGCGGTTACGCCGGTTACAAGTATTTGATCGTGGCGACGGCGGTGAGCGTCTGGTGGTTGGGGATGGCCTTGTCGGGTTACAAGCAGGCGGTCGATGACTCCCTGTGGGCCCGCAAGCTGTTCATGTTCTCGATTGTCACCATCACCTGCCTGAGCGTGATGATGTCGGTGGACTTCCAGCCGGATGCGGCGCCCGTCTTGGTGAGCATGTTGCCTTGAACCTTGCGGTCGCCCTCAGAGTAGAGATCGGCTTGTTCATCTTGCCCTGAAAATGAGTAGAATCCAGAGCCGGGAACTTTCCCGGCTCTGTTGTTATATGGGGATGGTCAAGGGCCAGGTCTGTTTTCTCCCAGGCGGCGTCAGCGCCATCGCCGGTATTTGCTACCCATGACCACCGGTTCCTCGGCCACTATCCCGACCACACACCTCCAATCACACTGAGGCCGTCATGCATGATTTCAAGATGACCCGGGGTGAACTGCGTGCCACCTGGGCACTCGGTTCCCTCTTCTCCCTGCGAATGCTCGGCATGTTTATGGTGCTGCCGGTACTGACTACCTACGGCATGTCTCTGGCTGGCGCCACCGAAACCCTGATCGGCATCGCCATCGGCATCTATGGCCTGACTCAGGCCCTGCTGCAGATCCCCTGCGGCCTGCTCTCGGATCGCATCGGTCGCAAACCCCTCATCGTCGGCGGCCTGCTGATGTTTGCCTTGGGCAGCGTGATTGCCGCGCTGACCCACAGCATCTGGGGAGTGATCCTCGGCCGCGCCCTGCAAGGCAGCGGCGCCATCTCCGCCGCCGTCATGGCCCTGCTCTCGGATCTGACCCGCGAGCAGAATCGCACCAAGGCGATGGCCTTCATCGGCATCAGCTTTGGCATCACCTTCGCCATCGCCATGGTGACGGGGCCGCTCATCACCCATGCCATCGGCCTCTCGGGGCTGTTCTGGCTGATAGCCCTGCTCGCCTTTGGCGGCATCGCCATCACCCTCTGGTGGGTGCCGGCCCCCAAGGCGCATCTGCTCAACCGCGAGTCCAGTCTGGTCAAGGGCGGGCTCAAGAGGGTGCTTGCCAACCCCCGGCTGCTCAAGCTCAACCTGGGCATCCTCTGCGTGCATACCCTGCTGATGTCGAGCTTCGTGGCGCTGCCGCCCCTGCTCGAACAGGCGGGGCTGCCCCGTGACCAGCAGTGGAAGGCATTCCTGTGCACCATGCTGATTGCGTTTGTGAGCGTGGTGCCCTTCATCATCTACGCCGAGAAGCGCAGGCAGATGAAGCGGGTATTCCAGATCTGCGTGCTGCTGATGCTGGGGGCGGAAGTGGTGCTCTGGCAGTCGGGTCTGCAATTGTGGGGCATATTGGCTGGTTTGCAGCTGTTCTTCATCGGTTTCAACCTGATGGAGGCACTGTTGCCGTCGCTGATCAGCAAGGAGTCGCCGCCGGGTTACAAGGGCACCGCCATGGGGGTCTACTCCACCAGTCAGTTCCTCGGGGTGGCCATCGGCGGCAGCCTGGGGGGCCTGCTCTACAGCCAGGGGGGCGCCGCCCTGGTGTTTGGCAGCTGCGCCGTGCTGGCACTGATCTGGTTCGGGGTCAGCCTCACCATGCAGGAGCCGCCCTATGTCAGCAGCTTGCGCATCGTGCTGCCAGAGGGCGTGGCGGCCACCGAGGCGTTGGAGCAGAAGGTGCGCGCCCGTGAAGGGGTGAAGGATGTGCTGCTCGACAGCGCCGAGCGCTCCCTCTACGTCAAGGTGGACTCACGGCGCATCAAGCGCAGCGATCTGGAGCAGCTGGTCGCCGGTTGATGGGCGGGGTGAGCGCTACACAGCACCCCTTGCTATGCTGAGATCCTCAACAAGGAGGCTGTTATGTCATATGTCGATGGATTCGTGATTGCCGTGCCCACGGCCAACAAGCAGGCCATGATTGACCATGCCAAGCACTTTGACCCCCTCTTCCTCGAGTACGGTGCGACCCGGGTGCTGGAGTGCTGGGGGGACGATGTGCCCCACGGCAAGCAGACCGACTTTTACCGCGCCGTGGCGGCCAAGGAGGATGAAACCGTGGTCTTCTCCTGGGTCGAGTGGCCGAGCAAGGCCATCCGGGATGACGCCATGACCAGGATGATGCAGGACCCCAGGATGGATCCGGCCAGCCCCATGCACCAGACCATGCCCTTCGATGGCGCCCGCATGATCTTCGGCGGGTTCAGTACGGTGCTTGAACTCAACGCCTGAGCTGCTTTCCCTAACATAAAGAAGAGGCCCGCCTGATGGTGGGCCTCTTCTTTATCGGGGCCCGCATCAGGGCACTGTGTTGCCATCCCCTTGGCCCCTGTTCCCTATCCCAGTGGCGCCATGGCCTCTGCCAGCACGGCGTTCAGGCCGGAACTGGCAGATAAGGGGGCAAGATCGCTACCCCGGCCATGCACAGAGTCGATGAAGTTGCCGCCTTCCTGAGCCTGGCGCCAAGCGCCCAAAACAAGACACCGGTGCGAGGCCGGTGTCTTGGGATAACAGGATCGCCCCCTGTTCGGGGCGCCGTAGCAGATGCACCTTAGGCGTAAAACGCCTCGACGGTGCCCTTGACGGTGATCAGCATGGGGTTGCCGTAGCGATCCTTGGCCTTGGGGGAGGGGATCTTCACCCAACCTTCGCTGATGCAGTACTCCTCGACATTGGTGCGTACCTTGCCATTCACGCGAATGCCGATCTCGTGCTCGAAGCATTCCGCCACATGGTGCGGGCTGCGCGGGTTGGCGGCAAGGTGGTCGGGCAGTGCAGGTTTGTTGTCGCTCATTTTATGGACCTGAGTTTGATAAAAAGTGGGTCATTGTAGGCAATGCCCGCCGTGGGCTCAAGGCTGGGTTGCGTCCCTGCGGGTGGGCAAGGTCCGCTACAGCAGCAGATCGAGCTGCGTCTGAAAATGATGACAGCGACAACACTGGAGGACAACACAGGGACACCCACTTTATGTGGGCTGTCTGGCTATGCAGCGACGAGCTCATAAAGGTGGGTGTCCTAATTTGCTTTCTCTGTGGAAATTTTGGATCGCAGCGGAAAAATTGTCCAACAGCAGCGCCTTGTTAGGGGCGGTATTGGTACTCATTCTTTAAATCATCCAGAGTGACAACATGAAGTTTTACATTCACATTGTATTTGTCTAGATAACGCGATAAACGTTCTTTTACTCTACTGGCACTCACTTCCGGATTGTCGACGACTGCCATAAAGTGAATTACCAACTCTTTTGAGTCGATGCCTTTTAGTTGGCTCGCCATTAGCTCGGATTCAAGTAAAACCTTATCTAGTCTCGACGGATTTACATGCTCATTTCTGAATAGTTTGACCTCTACTGCGTGAATTTTGTTTTTGTCTATTGCCAGACCATCAAATATTATTTTGCGACTGCTAGGAGTTTCAAATCGTACGTCAGTTTTAAATTCGAGCCCCATATCTTTAGACAACTTCATGATCGAAAGCTTTTCGGCTAAGAAGACATTGGCCATCAGTGATGCATGGCGCTCTGAATTTAATACAAAGCTTGTCGCATGTTTGGAAGGAGCAGATGGGCTTGAAGCTTCTCGCGATTCTGCGTCGTTACCTGATGATTCGGATGCATTCTCTTCAGTTGAGGATGAATCTTCAGCTTCTTCAACCTCCTCTCTGAGTTTTTCTTCTTTCTCTTCAGTTGTAGCCTTACCAAATGACTTTAGAAAATTATCTTCATTCTTGTAGTCAGATGGGGCGTATAAAACCTTATGGTTGAAATTTAATGTTAAGAAGAATATGCCGACTAGAAAAACAGGAAACAGCATTAGAAACCAAATATATATACCTTGATTCTCGGACTCTATAAATGGCAATACTGTTGTGCCACTGATTTCTGCAATTGCAGCAAATATTGCAATCACCGTCAGAGGATTTTTAATGTGTCCAATTTTTTCTACCAACTCATTTTCCTTTAGGATTGCCCCCTAACACCGCGTTCACTAGCATTGTCCGGTGCAACGCATTGTTATGTTGTTCCAATTATTTATTCGATGTCAATAATTTTTTGTTCTGGTTCTGGGGTGTCAGGAAATTTAACTAAGCCGACCGTATTTAATATCACCTTTCGGCATTTAGTCGCAAACTTTGCGTCTTTATTGTCTTTCAGATACTTGGCGACTTTGAATAGGTCCGGGGTAAACACAAGCGCAGTGGAGCTGGTAACTGAGGCGGAAAGACACTTTTGGGTAAACGGCTCGGGGCGCTCATTTAGTGGAAGTAATCGATAGGCATTTCCAAAGAGAACAGATTTGGCAGGCTCATTAATCTCCTCTCGTTCTAGATCTTCGTGAACGTTTAAAGCCAGTTGACGTAATTTGTCAATGTTAATTGCTTTGCTGTCTTTGCCCTCTGCTTCCCCAATTAATCTACCTTCCTTTGACTCAAACACTACATCAAATTCAGACTCGCCGTTCTCGAATTGGGAGACTTCAAACCCAATGGTATGCAAGGCATCTAGAATCGCATACTCCAACGGTTTTCCTTTCTCAAATAATAGATGCCTTAATCGTTCAAGGCTTTTTAATTGATCGATAACAAATTCTTTCTCAGCTTGTACCTCCTCAAGTCTTTTTTCTATTATTAGCAATTTCTGTGTCGCGACATTTTCTTGGTTGAGCTTATGTTCTGCATCTTTGGCCCAATCGGGTTCTGGAGTTAACTCACCATTAGATTTTAAGGCTTTATCCAATGAGACTATACATTGGATAAATTTTGCAGCGAACTGCTTAGCGTCAATAGTCCATTTATCTTCATTTTCCTCATCTTCGTCACCAATAAAGAAGGACTTTTGGTAAAAATCTATGTCCGGCAAGCATATTATCGCCCCATTGGAGTTCTTTGAGTTGACTACTATTCCAACAGGCTTGTCGCCATGCTTAGTCAATAAGCAAGGAGGATACTCTCCATTGATTATGACCTTGTAAGATGAGATTTCAGAAAACTCATGCCAGTACGAAGCCACAGCTTCAGAGTTTTTCGCAGAAAGCTTTATTTCTTTCCCCTTTGTATTCAGGGCTTTTAGCTCTAAAGGAATAGTCTGATAATTATCATAGTTGGTAACAATTCTTGTGACTTTTTGGTTTCGCCCAGTTCCTGAATATTTTTTTTCGCCTGTAGCAATGCTCACCTTTTCAAGATCGCTTAGAAATACAATTACTAACTTTCCGTGCTCAACGGCAGACTTTATTTCTCTGCGCCAGTGTTCAGACTGCGCTTTTAGCTTAAATGAATCGTTGTCCGATAAACACGGATTCCCTTCAAACGTGCTCTCACGCCTATAGATGTATCCTCTAATATCAGGCTTAAAAAGGACTATATCCCAGTCTAAAAGAGAAATGTCCGCGTCGAACTCGCTGTACTCGGAATCCTCATCAGCTAATGAGAAGCCAATTGTTAATATGTTCTTTTTTGCCATGAATATTCAGAGTTCCTTATCACAACATAAAAGTGATTAGATGGAAGGCGGAATAAGTCCGATAGCAGAACCTTCCATATAATTCCGCCACACCCCAATTACTACCGTTAAAAACTCATTTAAATCATTATGTTACCAACCTATCTCTGGAGCTGAATGTGATCGCTTGACTTCCTCGTTTAACGCTTCCATTACCCTGTATAAAGAAACAGTGAAGGAGTCGGCTATGGCAAGCGTCGGCAAGGCTACCGCCCCTGAGTTTCAGCCCCCAGTCTGCTGCTTTTCACCCGCGAGATAGCAACCATCGCTGTCATGGGGCTCTCCCTAGAGATGGATTGTCGTTTGGCTATCTTAAGGGCTCTGATTGAAGCATGGGAAGAGGAAGTTGATAGAAATCTGAGCTGGTTCAACCAATTAGTGAGAAATCTCACTTTTAAGTACACTGTTGATTTCGCAGATAATACCGACACTCCCCTCACCCCAACCCTCTCCCAAAGGGAGAGGGAGCATATCTGCGGTTTAGGCGGAAGCTGAGGGCTGGCACGGTTTTGCTCCCCCTCCAAGCCGCCGAGTCGAGATCAATGGGTCAGGGGCGCCGTCAGGGATGACGGCGCAGCCGCAGTTGGTACAGGGATGTACCATCTGCGGCGTTCCGTCCGACCCAGAGAGTGAGGCGAGGGAATCCGCCGTAGGCGGGCGGCTTGGCGGGGGTGGCCTTTCTTTTGGTGACTTTTCTTTGGCCACGCAAAGAAAAGTCACTCGCCCAGGCCCGAAGGGCGGGCGAAACCCCGTCGAGGGCGGAGCACTCGCGTTCCATGCGGCGCAGCCGCATCAAGGGGGTAACAGCTGGTTCGGGAATCCGGCGAGAGTCTGTCGTCGTGGAACGGACTATTTCCTGCGGTGCAATGCGCTGCGCTTATTGCACCCTACGGCAGTTCCACTGCGTGGCAAAGCCACGCCATCACAGCCAATCCGCGAACGTCCGAATACGCCTCGCTATTCGAACCTTCCAAATCAAGGGAAATCCTGATTTCTCTCACCCTAGCCCTCTCCCGGAGGGAGAGGGGACAAAAGAAAGGGAGCCGGTCAGGCTCCCTTTGATGCGGCGATGCGGCGATTGCCGCTATGCCGCTATGCGTAAGGCGGATACGCACGCGGGCCGGTCAGGGTCAACGGCATCTGACCCTATACCTGTCCCTACTTATTGGTCGCGGCCTTCATTCCTTCCACAAACTCCTTGAGGCGGGTGAGCATATGTTCCGGGTTGTTGTGGTGGGTCTCGATGATCTTCACCACGGCGGAGCCGGAGATGGCACCGGCGGCACCGGCTTGGATGGCGTCACGCACCTGGGCCGGTTCGCTGATGCCAAAGCCGAGCAGGGCGGGGGGCGCCTTGAACTCGCGCAGGGTGTTGATCAGCCCATCCACCGGCATGCCAGCCTTGGTCTCGGCACCGGTCACGCCGGCGCGGCTCACCAGATAGGTGTAACCGCTGCCGAGCTCAGCCACGGCTTTCAGGGTCTCGGTATCGCCGTTGGGCGGCGCGATGAAGATGCTGTCGATGCCGAAGCGATCGGCCGCCGCCTTGTAGGGCTCACACATCTGCACCGGCACGTCGGCGACCAGCACCGAATCCACGCCCGCCTGCTGGCACTTCTCGTAGAAGCCATCGATGTGGCGCACATAGACCAGGTTGGCGTAGACCAGCAGGCCGATGGGGATCTGCGGGTACTTGGCACGTACCCTGGTGAGCAGCTCGAAGCAGCCATCCGGGGTGGTGTGGCTGGCAAAGGCACGCAGGGCCGCGCCCTGGATGGTGGGGCCGTCCGCCACCGGGTCGGAGAAGGGGATGCCGAGCTCGAGGGCATCGGCGCCCCCCTCGACCAGGGCATCGACGATGGCCAGGGAGAGTTCGGGGGTGGGGTCACCCAGCATCACGAACGGCACGAAGGCGCCTTGCTTGGCCTGTTCCAGACGGGAGAAGAGTTGTGCGTAGCGATTCATTTGCGGCTTCCTTCTTTGTCAAAGCTCTCGGTTTCCAAAATATCGGCAACGGTGAAGATGTCCTTGTCGCCACGGCCCGAGAGGTTGACGATCAGCACCTGCTCCTTCTCTGGTTCGCTGCGCGCCATCTTGAGGGCGTGGGCCAGGGCGTGGGAGGATTCCAGCGCCGGTATGATGCCCTCGCTTCTGGCCAGTTCCTGGAATGCATCCAGGGCTTCTTTGTCGGTGATGGAGACATATTCGGCGCGGCCGATGGCGGCCAGATGGGCGTGCTGGGGGCCGACCGAGGGGAAGTCAAGCCCCGCCGAGACCGAGTAGGACTCCTGAATTTGCCCCTGCTTGTCCTGCATCAGGTAGGAGTGCATGCCAAAGAAGACCCCCTTGCTGCCGTGACCGAGCGGCGCGCCATGCTCGCCAGATTCGATACCGTGGCCGCCGGGCTCGACGCCGATGAGGCGCACCCCCTCTTCCGGGATGAAGTCGGCAAAGATGCCGATGGCATTCGATCCGCCGCCGACGCAGGCGATCACCGCATCGGGCAAGCGCTCTTCCTTCTCGAAGCACTGCACCTTGGCCTCTTCGCCGATCATCTTCTGGAATTCACGGACTATGGTCGGGAAGGGGTGGGGACCGGCGGCGGTGCCGAGCAGATAGTGGGCGGTCTCGTAGTTGGCAGCCCAGTCACGCAGCGCCTCGTTGCAGGCATCCTTGAGGGTACTTGAGCCCGAATGCACCGGTATCACCTCGGCGCCCATCAACTTCATGCGAAACACGTTCGGCTTCTGGCGCTCGCAATCCTTGGCACCCATATAGACCCGGCACTTGAGGCCGAGCAGGGCGCAGGCAAGGGCAGTGGCGACCCCGTGCTGACCGGCACCGGTCTCGGCGATGATCTCGCTCTTGCCCATGCGTTTGGCGAGCAGGGCCTGGCCCAACACCTGGTTGGTCTTGTGGGCGCCGCCGTGCAGCAAGTCTTCACGCTTGAGGTAGAGGCGGGTCTGGGTGCCACGGGTCAGGTTGCGCGCCAGGGTGAGTGGGGTGGGGCGGCCAGCATACTCAGTCAAGAGAGTCTGAAACTCTTCGACGAAGGCGGCATCTTCCCTGGCATCCACGAAGGCTTTCTCCAGCTGGAGCAGGGCGGGCATCAGGATCTGGGGTACATACATGCCACCAAATTCACCAAAAAACGGATTGAGCAGGGTCATGGTTATCTTCCTTTACATTCTGCAATTGAGATCAGGTATGAGCCTTGGCGGGCTGAGGCGTATGGCTGGGGCACATACATGTCATCGACGAAATTCACCGAAAAACGGGTTGAGCAGAGTCATAGATTATTCCTTGTGCTTATAGGCAAACGCAGTTCATTAATTTGGTGCATGTTCAGAGGGCGCGCAGGGCACGCTTACAGTTGGCGCAGGGCGCCAAAGGCTGCCGCTATCTTGTGCGCATCCTTCTGGCCCGGGGCACTCTCCACCCCGGAGTTGAAATCGAGGCCCAGGCAACCGACCTGGGCTGCGCTCAGGGCATTGTCCGGGTTGAGCCCACCGGCCAGCATCAGCCGGGACTTGTCTAGCCCGTCGAGCACTGTCCAGTCGAAGGCCTGGCCGGTGCCACCGCTCTGGCTGCCGACTGCCGTTTTCACGACGGTGTCGAGCAGCAGGCGATCGGCCGGGAAGTCGAGGGGCAGCGGCTCGCCACTTGCCTTATCGAGAGTGATGCCGACCGCCTTCCAGATCTCGCAGTGGACGGGCAACAGGGGGCGCAGCGCCTCGATATAGGCGGCGTCCTCCTCCCCGTGCAACTGCACGGCGACGAGCCCGAGGGCCTCGACCGTCTTGGCGATGGTCTGGGGCTGGGCATTGCGAAATACCCCCACGTAGCTAAGCGGTGCGCCAGCCATCACGGTGCGGGCGCTCGGGATATCCACATAGCGCGGGCTTTTCGCCACAAAAATGAGGCCACCGAACAGGGCCCCCGCCTGATGGGCGGCGGCGGCATCTTCGGGGCGGGTCAGGCCGCACACCTTGTTCTGGCCCAGGACAAGCTTGCGTACCGCCGCCTCCAGATCCGGCTCGCTCATCAGGGAGGAGCCCACCAGGAAGCCCTTGGCATGGCGACGCAGGTCGGCGACCTGGCTGCGATCCTGGATGCCGGATTCGCTGATGACCACCCGATCCCCTGGGATCCGCGCCGCCAGCTGGCGGGTACGATCCAGGCTCACGCTCATGTCCCGCAGGTCTCTGTTGTTGATGCCGATCACCGGCGAGCCCAGCGCGATGGCACGTTCCAGCTCCTCTTCGTTGCTCACCTCGGTCAAGACCCCGAGGCCCAGCTCCCTGGCAACGGCGAACAGGCTGCGATACCCCTCATCGGTCAGCACCGAGAGCATCAAGAGGATGGCGTCCGCCTGATAGTGGCGAGCCAGATAGACCTGATAGGGATCTATCATGAAGTCCTTGCAGAGCACGGGTTGCTTGACCCTGGCCCTGACTCTGGGCAGGAAGGCGAAATCCCCCTGAAAGAATTTCTCGTCGGTCAGTACCGAGATGGCGGTGGCGTATTTGCCATAAATATCGGCGATGGCTTCGGGGCTGAAGTCGTCGCGGATTAAGCCTTTGGAGGGAGAGGCTTTCTTGCATTCGAGAATAAAGCGAGTGCCGCCTGCCCGCAGTTCCCCCTCAAAGTCGCGGTCACTGGGCAGCAGCGCGCCCTGGAAGCTTGCGAGGGGCTGGGCCAGTTTGCGGGCCGCCACCCACTCCTGCTTGGCAGCCACAATGTTGCCGAGAATGGTCTGGCTCAGGGAGGGGTGGTTAAGCATTTCGATATCCTTGCTGCGATTAGTTGTGTTGGGTCCCGCTGACATCATGCCTCCTGATGGCTCAGGGTGGCCAGCGCCTGGGCGAGGGCGCTGGTTTCGCCGCTGGCGAGCTTGGCCAGTACCTGGGCGGCGGCACGCTTGAGGTCCGGGGCCTTGCCTGCCATCACCAGCAGCGGGGCCACGTTGGCGGCGATGGCGGCATTGTGGGCCTGGGTGCCTTTTCCTGCCAGGATGGCGGCGGTGATGGCCCGGTTCTCTTCCGGCTCGCCCCCCTGAATGGCGCTGACCGGGTAGGTCTCGAGCCCGAAATCGGCCGGGGTGAGCAAGTACTCACGAATCTCGCCATCGCGGATCTCGGCGACCTGGGTCGGGCCATGAATGGCCACTTCGTCCAGGCCTGCGCCGTGCACCACCATACCGGTTTTCAATCCCAAGGCCAGCAGGGTTTCGGCGATGGGGCGCACCAGCTCGGGGGCATAGACCCCCATCAGCTGATAGGTGGGGCGGGCGGGGTTGATGAGGGGGCCCAGCACATTGAACAGGGTGCGGGTCTTGAGCGCCTGGCGCACCGGCATGGCATGGCGTACCCCGGCGTGGTACTGGGGGGCGAACAGGAAGCAGATACCGAGCTCATCGAGGCAGCGGCGGGCCTGGGCCGGGCTCATGTCGAGCCTGATGCCCATCTTGTCGAGCAGATCGCTCGAGCCTGACTTGCTTGAGACCGAGCGGTTGCCATGCTTGGCCACTTTCAGGCCGCAGGCGGCGGCCACCAGGGCCGAGGTGGTGGAGACATTGATGGTATTGAGGCCATCACCGCCGGTGCCGACGATGTCGCAAAAGGGGTAATCGGGGCGCGGAAAATCCCGGGCCTCGGCCAGCAGCGCCTCGGCGGCGCCGGCTATCTCTTCGGGGGTCTCGCCCTTGAGCTTGAGGGCAGTCAAGAGGCTTGCGAGCACTATGGGGTCCACTTCGCCGCGCACGACCTGACCGAAGGCGTCACGGGCTTCGTCGCGGGAGAGAGACTGTCCCTGATAGAGGGTGTTGAGATGATGCTGCATGAGGGTCTCCTTACCGCACACTACTAACTGGACGGGTGATATGGGCGAGGGCCTGGGTGAGCAGGCGGGCCCCTTCGCACGTCAATATGGACTCGGGATGGAACTGGAAACCGAGCACTCGCTCGTCCCGTTGCTCGATGGCCATGGGCATGCCCTGATAGTGGGCAATCACCTGCAGCTCTTCCGGCACATAGGTGGCGACCAGGGAGTGGTAGCGCGCCACCGGCAGGGGGCTGGGCAGACCGGCGAAGGCGCCGTGGCCGTTGTGCTCTATCAGGGAACGCTTGCCGTGGACAATTTCACCGGCGGCGCCGACGGTGCCGCCATAGGCTTCGCACAGGGCCTGATGGCCGAGGCAGATGCCGAGGATGGGCACACGGCCACGGGCCAGCTTGATGAGATCAATCAGGCAGCCCGCCTCATGGGGGGCGCCAGGGCCCGGGGAGAGCACCAGCACGGCGTCGCCACCACAGGACTCTATCTCCGCCATGATGCGGGTCGCCGGCAGGCTGTTGCGATAGATGCGCACCGGATAGCCGAGGGTGCGGAACTGATCCACCAGGTTGTAGGTAAAGGAGTCGAAGTTATCGAGCAGGAAGATGTTAGTCATGGGACTGCTCCTTCGAAGTGTGGAACTGATCGGCCAAGGTGATGTAGATAAACGAATCGAAGTTATCGAGCAGGAAGATGTTAGTGGCTGTTGATCCGGTACTCATTGGCTCACGTCCTTATGTTGCTCCTGCTGGGCGCTCAGGGCTTGCAGTGAGGTGCCATGGCTGGCGGCGATGGCGGCCAGCACGGCGGCAGCCTTGACGCGGGTCTCGTCCGCCTCCATCTGGGGCTTGGAGTCATAGACCACACCGGCACCGGCCTGGACATGGGCGATGCCATTCTTGACGAAGGCAGAGCGGATCACGATGCAGGTATCCATCTCCCCTGCGCCGTTGAGGTAGCCGACGGCGCCGCCGTAGCTGCCGCGTCTGCGCCCTTCCACCTCACGGATCAGCTCACTGGCCCGCAGCTTGGGGGCGCCGGTCAGGGTGCCCATGTTCATGCAGGCCTGATAGGCGTGCAGGGCATCCAGATCGGATCTCAGGGTGCCGACCACCCGGGAGACCAGGTGCATCACATGGCTGTAGCGATCCACCTTGAGCAAGTCCTTCACGTAGCGGGTGCCGGGCTCGGAGATGCGGGCGATGTCGTTGCGGCCCAAGTCGACCAGCATCAGGTGCTCGGCGACCTCCTTCTCGTCCTGGCGCAGTTCTAGCTCGATGCGGCCATCGAGATCCAGATTGATGCTGCCATCGGGGTTGAGGCCACGGCGGCGGGTACCGGCGATGGGGTACATCTCCACCTCGCGGCTCTTGGCGCAGAACTTGACCGCGCTCTCCGGCGAGGCGCCAAACAGGGTGAAGCCCTCATCCTGCACATAGAACATGTAGGGGCTGGGGTTGGTCTGCTTGAGGCGGCGATAGGCGGCGAGCGGGTCGGGGCAGGGCAGGGAGAAACTGCGCGACGGCACCACCTGGAAGATGTCGCCCCGACGGATGAAGCCCTTGAGCCGCTCGACTTCGGCGCAGAACTGCTTGTCGTTCTTGTCCACGCTCATGCCCGTCGTCAGCACGGGGGCGGTCCGCGTGACGGCGAGGTCCTGCTGGCAGGCCAGCTTGAGGGCCGCCAAGCGGTCGGTCAGCCGGGCACAACGCTCGTCCAGATCCCCTTCGCCACCAAACAGGCAGGCGCTGAGCTGAGTGCTCTGCTTGATGTGATCGATGGTGATCAGGGTCTCGGCCACATAGAAGCAGTAGTCGGGGCAGTCGTTGCTGCCCTCCGGCACCTGGGGCAAATCTTCGAAGGAGGCAATCAGGTCATAGGCAAAAGTGCCCGCCAGGAAGAGCGCCTCTTTGCCGAGTTGGCAGTGCAGCTCGCGCTGCAGGGTGCGCAACACGTCCAGCACGCCATAGCCCTTGAGGCGGCTATCTTCATCCAGCTCCCGATCCGAGGCGGGAAAATCCAGCACCAGTTCGCCATCGGCATCAGCCTGGCTGATGAAGGTCGGCAGGTGAGCGCGCAACAAGGCTTGCAGCGCAGGGCCGTTGTCATTGAGGGTGCGCACTCGCACTCTGCGGCCCCGGCACTCGATGCGCAGGCAGGCATCGACCAGCAGCAGGCTCTGGGTGCCCGCCTTGGAGTCTATCTCCACCGATTCGAGCAGCAGGGTGTTGGGGCTCTCCTGACAGAGCCGGGTGAACAGGGCCAACGGGTCGGCCACATAAGGGGCGTTGAGCTTGAGGGCGTCAAATTCGCCCAGGGATAAACGAGTCATAAGGCCTTCCCTTGCGATGGTACTTGGCGTGTGCCTATGGATTGAAAACAGCGAGTCATGACGTTCTATTCCTTGAAATTGAGTGGGTTTTGTCCGCTTCAGTCGGGTTGCCATCGCCATGTCTGTTTAATCGGTTTCATCACGCGTCCATTTACCGGATAATAAAAAAGCCCGCTGGGGTCAGCGGGCTTTTTCTTTGTGTTCTTTATTTGCTGTCAGATTACAGGTACAGCAACGACCACACGCCCGCATGTCAGGGAATGTGCCACCACCAGTTTGCGTTCAGGGTGATTGTCGTTTGCATGATAGAGTCCTGTGACTGTCATTCGAGTGGATGCCCTTGGCATCGAAGTGCCTACAGAAAACGATAAAGCGGCGACCAAGTCAAGTCGCTTTTGCCAATTCGCCCTGAACCATGTGAGCGAGATAGCCAATGCGATTCGATCTGCACTGCCATACCACAGCCTCCGACGGTGTGCTGGCGCCCAGGGACCTGGTGCGCCGCGCCGCCGAGAAGGGCGTAGAGGTGTTGGCGGTCACTGACCACGATACCCTCGCCGGACTTGACGAAGTGCGCGCCACCATCGCCGCCGAGCAGCTGCCGCTGCGGCTGGTGAGCGGGGTCGAGATCTCCACCGCCTGGGAGCATAACGAGATCCATATAGTGGCGTTGGGGGTGGATGAAAAAAATCCACTGTTGATGGATTTTCTTGCGGCCCAGCTCGCCCGGCGTGAGGCCAGAGCCCAGGAGATTGGTCGGCGCCTGGAGAAGTGCCAGATCCCCGGCACCTATGAAGAGGCAAAGCAGCTGGCCGGCGACGCCGCCGTCACTCGCGCGCATTTTGCCCGGGTGTTGGTGGCCCGCGGCATTGCCGACAACATGCAGAAGGTGTTCAAGAAATACCTGAGCCGGGGCAACAAGGGTTATGCCCCGGCCGATTGGCCCGAGATGGCGGCGGCGATCGCCGTGATCCACAGTGCCGGTGGCCTGGCGGTGCTGGCCCATCCCAGCCGTTATGATCTTACCGCCAAGTGGATCAAGCGGCTGCTGGTGGTGTTCAAGGCCGCAGGGGGGGATGCCATGGAGGTCTCCCTGCCCCAGCAGAGCCCGGGGGAGCGCGCCAACCTGGGCCAGTGGGCCAAGGATCACGATCTCTATGTGTCGGTCGGCTCTGATTTTCACTTCCCGTCCAACTGGACCGAGCTGGGCCGCCATCTCTGGCTGCCCAAGGAGGGCACGCCGCTCTGGCTCGCCTATCCGGGCCATTTCGGACTCAGCAGCGATGAGCACCAGCGCTTGTTGGCGAGCCGTGCGACCTGAGTGGCGCCAGCCGATAGGCAGCGTGCTAAAGTGGCTATTGTATTGAAGGCAGGATGAGCCTGCCCTATTCCGGGAGGAATATATGACTCAGCATTTCTATGTACATCCAGACAATCCCCAGGCCCGTCTCATCAGCCAGGCGGTGCAGATCATTCAAAATGGTGGCGTCATCGCTTATCCCACCGACTCGGGCTATGCCCTCGGCTGTCACATGGGCGACAAGGGCGCTCTCGAGCGCATCTGCCGCATTCGCCGCATCGATCCCACTCATGATTTCACCCTGGTGTGCCGGGATCTCTCCGAGATAGCCACCTATGCCAAGGTGGACAACAGCGCGTTTCGTCTGCTCAAGAGCAATACCCCGGGTGCCTATACCTTCATCTTCAAGGCGACCAAGGAAGTGCCGCGCCGCCTGATGAACGAGAAGAAGAAGACCATCGGTATCCGGGTGCCCGCCAACAACATTGCCCTGGCACTGCTCGAGGCCCTCGGTGAGCCGCTGCTCTCCACCAGCCTGATCCTGGCGGGATCCGAGATGGCGGAGTTTGACCCGGAAGAGATCGCCGACAAGCTCGGCAAGCAGCTGGACCTGGTGCTCAATGGCGGTTACCTCGGCGAGCAGCCGACCACTGTGGTCGACTTCTCCGACGAAGACCCCGTGGTGCGCCGCCGTGGCGCCGGAGATCCCACTCCGTTTGAATGAGGCCAGCGCACCATCCCATGAGAGGGAGAAGATGACGCCGATGGTGGCCACACCCATCGCGACCGTACTGGGGCAGCCCTATCATGAGCTGCCCCAGGATCTCTTCATCCCCCCGGATGCGCTGGAGGTGTTTCTCGAAACCTTCGAGGGGCCGCTGGATCTGCTGCTCTACCTGATCCGTCGCCAGCAACTCGATATTCTCAACCTGCCGATCCTGCAGATCACCACCCAGTACATGCGCTATGTGGAGCTGATGCAGGGGCTCAATCTGGAGCTGGCAGCCGAATATCTGCTGATGGCGGCCTGGCTTGCGGAGATAAAATCCCGGCTGCTGTTGCCCAAGGCGCCCGAGCTGGAAGACGAAGACGAGGGGGAGGATCCCAGGGTCACCCTCATTCGCCGCCTGCAAGAGTATGAGCGCTTCAAGCATGGTGCCGAGCGGCTCGATGGCTTGCCCAGGGTGGAGCGGGAGATTTTTATTGCCGCCGCATTGCCACCGGATTTTGGCGCCCTCAAGCCGCTGTCACCCGATGTCTCCCTGGTCGAGCTCGCACTCTACATGCAAAGTGTGGTAAAACGCGCGACGCATTTTGAGCATCACCAGATCCGCCGCGAGCAGATCCCGACCCGGGTACGCATGGCCGAAATTCTCGCCTTGCTCTCCCTGGGACAGACGCTGCAGCTGGCCGATGTGCTGCGCGTCGAAGAGGGGCGCATGGGAGTGCTGGTCAGTTTTCTGGCCCTGCTTGAGCTGTGCAAGGAGCAGCTTATCTGGATCTTGCAGGCCGAGCCGCTGGGCCCTATCCATTTCGCCCTGGCGAGCCAGATAGAAGAGGCGAGCGGACATGAGCAATGAGTCAATGTGGCTGGCCCTGCCCGCCGCGATGGCGGCAGGGGCGGCCATGGCCCTCCCGTCGGAAGGGGATCCGGGGGCCATCGTCATCATTCACGCGCGAGAGTTCATTAATTCGCCAGCCGACTTGTGGTATGCTGCGCCCCGCGATTTTTGCGCTGCGGCCATCTTTGGCGAGCGCGGTCTGGCAAGCCTGGAGGAGAGTGGTCATGGCCCTGCCTGCTGAACGGCTCAAGACCCTGCTCGAGGCGGCGCTGTTCGTGGCGGGTCGGCCCTTGACGGTGAGCGAACTCAAGGGCAGCGTGCTGGCGGATTATCCGGTGACCAGCCGTTACGTGCAGCTGCTGCTGGCCGAGCTCAAGCAGGATTACAGCGAGCGGGGGGTGGAGCTCAAGGAGGTCGCCTCCGGTTGGCGCTTTCAGGCGCGCCAGGAGTATGCCGAAGAGCTCTCCCGGCTGTGGAGCGAGCGGGCGCCGCGTTACTCGCGGGCCGTGCTGGAGACGTTGACGCTGATTGCCTATCGTCAGCCGATAACCCGGGCCGAGATCGAAGCCATCCGTGGGGTGGCGGTCTCTAGCCAGATAGTGAATACCCTGAAAGAGCGTGGCTGGGTGCGCAGCATAGGCCACAAAGAGGTGGTGGGTCGGCCCGAGCTGCTCGCCACCACCCGAGAATTTCTCGATTATTTTAATCTGCAGAGCCTGGAACAGCTCCCCGAGCTGGATCCTGAACTGCAACAACCCTTGTCCGCCATGCTGGGCGAGGAGAGCGCTCCCCATTGAGCAAGCCGGTCGAATGAGCGGTGCGATCTGGTGAGTGCGGTATCTTAATCATTGAAGCGGTGGCGGATCCCCGTCTGGGATCCACCACAGTCATTACCCTTGCCCGGCATGCCGGACAGGGAACAACAATCAGGTAACCCCGATGAGTGAAAAACTGCAAAAAGTGTTGGCCCGCGCGGGTCACGGCTCCCGTCGTGAGATGGAGGCCCTGATCACCGCAGGTCGGGTCAGTGTGGATGGCAAGGCTGCCACACTGGGAGATCGCGTCGAAGTGAACGCCGTGATCCGGGTGGATGGTCATCAGATCAAGACCCGTGCTGCCGAAGAGCAGATCTGCCGTGTGCTGGCGTATCACAAGCCAGAAGGCGAAATGTGTACCCGCCACGATCCGGAAGGTCGTCCGACCGTGTTCGATCGTCTGCCCAAGATGGATGGTGCCCGCTGGATAGCGGTCGGACGTCTGGACGTCAACACCTCGGGTCTGCTGCTGTTCACCACCGACGGTGAACTGGCCAACCGCCTGATGCACCCGAGCCACCAGGTGGAGCGTGAATACGCGGTGCGGGTGTTTGGCGAGATCACCGAGGCCATGCTGCAGCGTCTGCGCAAGGGCGTGCAGCTCGAAGATGGTCTGGCCAAGTTCAACAAGATCAAGGCAGCCGGTGGCGAAGGCTTGAACCAGTGGTTCAACGTCACCCTGACCGAGGGTCGCAACCGTGAAGTGCGCCGCCTGTGGGAATCCCAGGAAGTGCAGGTGAGCCGCCTGATGCGGGTGCGTTACGGCGACGTTACCCTGGATCGCGGCATCCCCCGTGGTGGCTGGAAAGAGCTCAAACTGCAGGAAGTGAACTACCTGCGCGGTTTGGTCCACATGAACTACGAGACCGAATCCAAGGTCGATCTGCAGCAAGAGGGCAAGAGCACCCGTCACAAGCAGGCCGCCCAGATCCGCCGCGCCGTCAAACGCCACAAAGAGATGCAAGGCCAGGAGCCCCGTGCCCGCACTGCGAGTGCCCGTCGCAAGCCGACCTCCTCGACCCGCAACTCGGGTACCGGCAGCAAGTAAGCCGCCAGTCATGCTGACTGACGCGAAAACAGGGCCCGCACTCCTCAGTGCGGGCCCTGTTCTTTATGGGGGCGCCACAGGGCCCGGGGCTGTGCGCCTCAACCCTGTCCGCGGGAAAGGGAGGTTGCCTCGGCCCTGGCTCCTTGTTAGCCTTTGGCTATCGGATACAGGAGAAACTAATGAGCAAGGTACTGGATGAGCTGCTGGCACTGCTGGCGCTGGAGAAGATCGAAGAGGGCCTGTTTCGGGGCCAGAGCCAGGATCTCGGCCTGAGAGCCGTGTTCGGCGGGCAGGTCATGGGGCAGGCGTTGTCAGCCGCCAAGCAGACGGTGGCCGCCGATCGTCAGGTACACAGCTTCCACTCCTATTTTCTGCGCCCAGGGGATGCCAATAGACCCATCGTCTACGACGTGGAGAACATCCGCGACGGTCAGACCGTCTCCACCCGCCGGGTCAAGGCCATTCAGGGCGGCAAGCCCATCTTCTACCTCAACGCCTCCTTTCAAGTCGAGGCCGAGGGCTTCGAGCATCAGATCAGCATGCCGGAGGGGATCACGCCTCCTGAGTTGCTCAAGAGCGAGCTGGAGCTGGTGCGTCCCTATGAGCATCAGATCCCGCCCGCTCTGCGTGACAAGATCCTGTGCGAGAAGCCCCTCGAAATTCGCCCGGTGACCCTGGTCGATCCGATCCGGCCGGATGTCCACGAGCCGCTGCGCCACGTCTGGTTCAAGGCCAATGGCCAGATGCCGGATGATCCCAGGGTGCACAAGTACCTGCTGGCCTACGCCTCGGATTTCCATTTCCTGTTTGCCGCCCTGCAACCTCACGGCGTCTCTTACTGGGAACCAGACATACAGGTGGCCACCATCGATCACTCCATGTGGTTCCATCGGGACTTCCGCCTCGATGACTGGCTGCTCTATGTGGTGGACAGCCCGAGCGCCAGCGCCGGCCGTGGTCTGGTGCGCGGCCAGTTCTTTACCCGGGACGGGGTGCTGGTGGCGAGCACCGCCCAGGAAGGAGTGATCCGCCGCCGGGGGAGCAAGTGATGATGGGGACTATGGACGGAAACAAGCCATGACAATGCCCGCGATAGTCCCTGTGCTACGCAGCTTCGATGAGGCCAAGATGCGTAGCTTCTACCTCGATTTCCTCGGTTTCAGCCTGGATTGGCAACACAGGTTCGCCCCTGAGCTGCCGCTCTATGTGCAGCTCTCCCGAGGATACTGGGTCTTGCACCTATCAGAGCATCATGGAGATGCCTGCCCGGGGGCGACGCTGCGCCTGAGCACTCAGCGGCTCGATGAGCTGCATGGCGACTTGTTGGCGAAAGCATACGGCAATGCCAGACCTGGCATCGAAACCATGCCCTGGGGCAGCAGGGAGATGACCATCTGGGATCCTTTCGGCAACAGATTCATCTTTAACGAGCCTCTGAGTGAGTAAAGGCCCCTCGGGGGCTGAGCCATAAAAAAACGGGAGCCAATGGCTCCCGTTTTTTTATGACCGTCAGAGTCAGGCTGCTTCAGACCGTGAGGTGCTATCACGCTGAGCGAAGCGATCGGCCCAGAGGGCGATGACGCCGTCACCGGTCACGTTGCAGGCGGTGCCGAAGCTGTCCTGGGCCAGGTAGAGGGCGATCATCAGGGCGATGGAGGCCTCACCGAAGCCGAGCATGGAGGTGAGCAGGCCCAGGGCGGACATGACGCCGCCACCCGGGGCGCCGGGCGCCGCTATCATGATGACCCCAAGCATCATGATGAAGGGCAACATGGTGCCGTAGCCCGGGATGGCCAGGTGTTCGGAGAGGTACATGACGGCGGTGGCACAGGTCACCAGGGTAATGGTGGAGCCGCACAGATGGATGGTGGCGCACAGGGGCACGGTAAAGTTGGCAATCCCCTCGCTCACCCCGTTCTGACGGCTGGCGCGCAGGGCCACCGGGATGGTGGCGGCGCTGGACATGGTGCCCAGGGCCGTGAAGTAGGCGGGCAGCATGTTCTTGAGCAGCATGAGCGGCGAACGGCCAAGGGCCAGCCCGGTGCCGACGAACAGCACACAGAGCCAGATCCAGTGCATCATGATCGCCATCACCAGCACCACCCCGAAGGTCTTGAGGGTAGTGAAGACGGTGCCCTCCACCGTCATCTCCACGAAGACACCGGCGATATAGATGGGCAGCAAGGGAATGATCACCCGGGCCAGCAGGCGGTCGATGATATCGCGGCCCTGATCGGCGATACGACGCAAGTCAGTGGCCTCATTGGCGCTGATGCCGATCCCGAAGATGAAGGCGGCGGCCAGGGCCGACATGACCCCGAACAGCGGTGGTATCTCCATGTTGATATAGGAGACCAGCTTGCTGGCCGGATCCGCGCTGGCGGTGGCGGCCTCGGTCAGGGTCGGGATCAGCCGACTGGCCAGGGTGAAGGCGAAGGTGCCGGCCAAAATGGTGGAGCCATAAGCCAGGGCCACCGTCTTGCCGAGCAGCTTGCCCGAGTTCTTTGGCAAGCTGGCGATGCCGCTGGTGATAAAGAACAAGATGATGAGCGGAATGGTGAAGCCAATCAGCTGGCCGACCACCGTCTTGGCGGTGAACAGCAGACGGGCGACCCAGTCGGGGGCATAGAGGCCGAGCAGCAGACCGGCGAGGATGCCGGCGAGGAGTTTGAGCACGAGTTTCATGGGCAGATCCGGTATGAGTGTCTGACTTGTTATTGTCTTCTGAATTTAGTGCGGCTTTTTAACACATATACACTCTTATGTCTGTCTATGCCTTGTTATGGTGGTGTTAAGTATTGTGAAGGATGCATCTATCCGATAGATGCGCCTGCGAGCCAGGTGCCGGATGGCCTGGGTTGGCCCGCCCATGAAGACAAGGTAATACCAGGCCGGGGGCGCCACTCATTCGGGCCAGAGGAGTCGTCGGTAGCGGACTCTGACCGAGCCCATCCATCGATCAGAGTCAGCCCTTGCGCAGCAACAGATGGCGCCAGATTCGGGTCTCGGGCTCCGGGGGCAGGGGAGCCTGCCACTGCCGGATCAGATGCAGCGAGTGGGAGCTCAGCAGTGCCAGCTCATCGGCATCCATCCTGGCCTCTGCCTCGGGGCGGTCACTCTCCGCTGGCAGGATCAGCCGCTCACCGAGAGGGAGGTTGCAGTAGAGGATGCCCCCGCTCTTGAGCAAGGCGGCCAGTCTGGTCAGCATCAATGCCCGCTGGCAGGCTGGCAGATGAGGGAGCAGATCACAGGCCCAGATGCCATCGAAGGGCACCACTGTGTGCAGCGTACTGATGTCGCCGACTCGCACCGGTAACTCCGCATGACGCGAAGCGCGCCTGGCCAGGGTGATATCGACCTCGATGGCACTCACCACATAGCCGCTTTGCTGGAAATGGCGGGCATCCTGCCCCTCGCCACAACCCGCATCGAGCAGATGCGCGCCGGGGGCCAGCTCATGGCAGAAGCTGTGATGGAGGGGGGCACGGGGGAGGAGATCGAGAGGGAGAGCAGCTGGCATCGGGGGCTCGGGGCAATAGAGAGAGAAGTCCATGGTATCAAGGGGAGGGGGCCGAGGGCCAGATCCGCCCTGCGGTACCTCTCTTCAGGGTGTGGATTGCCGGAGCATCCTCTGGCGCTCAGTCACACCGGGCGGGCAGGTGGCGGAGTTGCAGGAAGAGGCTGTCGAGCAGGTAGTCGGCTTCCCGGGCCAGATCGATGCGCTCTGGGAAGTGCAGCCAGTTGAGGATATAGCCATCCAGGGTGCAGTGCAGCAGGGTGGCCGCCCGGGTCAGATCCAGCGTGGCGGGCAGCTGACCGTGCTTCACCCCATTGGCGAGAGATCGTTCTATGTCCTGGGCGAAACGGCGTGACTCCTTGTTGATGTGCTCGCGCAGGGTGAAGGCTTCCCCTTCTATTTCTATGGTCTCCAGGCTGTACATGATGGTGAACATCTGGCGGTGACCCGGATCGCGGGTGATCTTGAGCAGCGCGTTGTGCAGGAAGAATCGCAGCCGGCCGAGGGGATCCGGTTCATCGGGATTGAGGCTGGCATCGAGCTGATGGGAGAGGGGCTGGCACAGCTCCTGCCACAGAGAGATAAACAGCTCTTCCTTGTTTTTGAAGTGCCAGTAGATGGCGCCCCGCGTGAGATCCGCCGCCTTGGCGATATCGGTCAGACTGGTCTTGGCCAGGCCCCGATGGCAAAACAGATCCAGCGCCGTGTTCATGATGTGGCAACGGGTCTGCTGAGCTTCTTCTTTTGTGCGTCTGGCCATCGTGGTTCGCTTAGTCCAAAAAGGGTGGTGATAATAACAAAAACCAATATACATACATTCGTGAATGTATGTATATTGCCCCATCTCAACCGATTTTACCAATGGGGGCCTAATGCCCCCTGAATGGTTGTTCGTAAGCAGACAGAGGATCAGGTGCTCCATGCATAAAAATAAAATTGCCCGTTCGGTCGGGCTGGCCTTGTTGGCAGCCGGATGGCTGGCGGGCTGTGGTGATAAAGAGGCCGATCAGGCCCAGGCCCCGATGCCGCCCACTGCCGTCGAAGTGACCACGCTACACACTGGCCCCTTGCAGCTCACCACAGAGCTGACCGGCCGTACCGCCGCCCTGCGCATCGCCGAAGTACGTCCCCAGGTGAGCGGTATCGTGCTCAAGCGTCTCTTTACCGAAGGTTCTGACGTCAAGGCTGGCCAGCTGCTCTATCAGATTGACCCCGCCGTCTATCAGGCCAATGTGGCCTCGGCCGCGGCCAATCTGGCCAAGGCCCAGGCCAACGAGCGCAGCGCCCGTCTCAAGGCCCAGCGCTATGGCGAGCTGGTCAAGGTCAAGGCCATCAGCCGCCAGGAATTTGATGATGCCGATGCCGCCTGGAAGCAGCAACTTGCCGAGATAGGCGCCGCCAGGGCCGCGCTCCAAAGCGCCGAGATCAACCTCGACTACACCCGCATCACGGCCCCCATCAGCGGTCGTATCGGCCGCTCCGCCGTGACCGAAGGCGCCCTGGTCACCGCCCAGCAAGCCGCGGCCCTGACCACTATCCAGCAGCTCGATCCCATGTACGTGGACGTGAGCCAGTCCACCGCCGATCTGCTGCGTCTCAAGCGTCAGGTCGAGGCGGGCAAGCTGACCTCGGGTCAGGCCGATAATACCAAGGTAAGTTTCCTGCTTGAAGATGGCAGCGCCTACGGTGAATCCGGCGAGTTGCAGTTCTCCGATGTCAGCGTGGACGAGACCACCGGCATGGTGACTCTGAGGGTGATAGTGCCGAACCCGCAGCAGCTGCTGCTGCCCGGCATGTTCATGCGCGCCACCTTGAAAGAGGGTGAGCGCAGCCAGGGCCTGCTGGTGCCCCAGACCGCCGTGACTCGCACCCCCAATGGTGGTGCCACTGTCATGGTGGTCACCCCCGACAACAAGGTCGAGCTGCGAGATATTCACATCAGTCGCATCGTTGGCAGCAATTGGGTGGTGGAGTCCGGTCTCAAGGCCGGTGAGCGGGTCATCGTCGCCGGTCTGCAGAAGGTCAGGCCAGGTGCCGAGGTGGCGCCCAGTGAGCAGTCCGTGCAGGCGCAAGTCGCCCCGGCTAACAAGTAGGATGGAGTAGTCGCCTCATGGCACGATTTTTTATAGATAGACCCATATTCGCCTGGGTGATCGCCTTGGTGATCATGCTGGCGGGGGGCCTGGCCATCTTGACCTTGCCGGTCTCCCAGTACCCCACCATAGCGCCGCCGGCCGTGGGGATCTCGGCCAGCTACCCGGGCGCTTCCGCCAAGACGGTGGAAGATTCGGTGACTCAGATCATCGAGCAGAACATGACGGGGCTGGATCACCTGCTCTACATGTCTTCCCAGAGTGATTCGGCGGGCAACGTGTCGGTCACCCTGACCTTCAAGCCGGGCACGGATCCCGACATCGCCCAGGTGCAGGTGCAAAACAAGCTGCAACAGGCCATGTCACTGCTGCCCCAAGAGGTGCAACAGCAAGGCATCCGGGTGCAGAAGACCTCCAGCAGCTTCCTGATGGTGGCGGGCTTCATCTCCAGCGATGGCAAGATGAGCAACGATGATCTCTCCGATTATGTGGTGAGCAACATCAAGGAGCCCCTGAGCCGGCTGGACGGGGTGGGGGACATTACCCTGTTCGGCAGTCAGTACTCGATGCGCGTCTGGCTGGATCCGCATCGCCTCAATCGGGTGCAACTGACCCCGGCCGACATTCAGGCAGCCATCCAGAGCCAGAACGCCCAGGTGGCCTTCGGTAAACTGGGGGGCACCCCCTCGGTGAACGATCAGCAATTTACCGCCACCATCATGGGCCAGACCCGGCTCTCGACCGTGGAGGAGTTCAACGACATCTTGCTGCGGGTCAATCAGGATGGCTCCAAGGTGCGGCTCAAGGACGTGGCCCGGGTCGAGCTGGGCGGCGAGAACTATGACGCCGAGGCGCTCTACAACGGCCAACCCACCTCGGCCATCGCCATCAAGCTGGCCACCGGTGCCAACGCCCTGGATACCGCCGAGCATGTGAAGGCCAAGATAGACGAGCTCTCCCAGTACTTCCCGGCGAACATGAAGGTGGTCTATCCCTATGACACCACCCCCTTCGTGCAGATCTCCATCGAGGAGGTGGTGCAGACCCTGATTGAGGCCATCATCCTGGTGTTCTGCGTCATGTACCTCTTCTTGCAGAACTTCCGGGCCACCCTGATCCCGACCATCGCCGTGCCCGTGGTACTGCTGGGGACCTTCGGGGTCATGGCGGCGTTCGGCTTCTCCATCAACACCCTCACCATGTTCGGCATGGTGCTGGCCATCGGCTTGCTGGTCGATGACGCCATCGTGGTGGTGGAGAACGTGGAGCGCCTGATGAGCGAAGAGGGGCTATCCCCCCTGGAGGCAACCCGCAAGTCCATGGATCAGATCACCGGCGCCCTGGTAGGGATTGCCCTGGTGCTCTCCGCCGTGTTCGTGCCCATGGCCTTCTTTGGCGGCTCAACCGGCGCCATCTATCGCCAGTTCTCCCTGACCATCGTCTCGGCCATGGTGCTCTCAGTGCTGGTGGCCCTGATCCTGACCCCGGCCCTGTGCGCGACCTTGCTCAAGCCGATGAAGCATGGCGAACATGCCAGCCATCGCGGCCTGTTCGGCTGGTTCAACCGGGTGTTTGACGCCGGTGCCGATCGCTATCAGCGCGGTGTGGGCAAGGTCATCAAGCAAGGGGCGCGCTACAGCATCATCTATCTGGGGATGCTGGTGGTGCTGGCCGTGCTCTTCCTGCGCCTGCCGACCTCCTTCCTGCCCGAAGAGGATCAGGGGGTCATCATGTCCATGGTGCAGCTGCCGGTCGGGGCGACCAAGCAGCGCACCGAGACAGTGCTTGCCGAGATGCGTGACTACTTCCTCGAGACTGAGAAGGAGAATGTGGACTCCGTGCTGACGGTGGCGGGTTTCAGCTTCGCCGGTAGCGGCCAGAACAGCGGCATGGCGTTCATCAAGCTCAAAGACTGGAAAGAGCGTGACACCCCCGAGCGCAGCGCCAATGCCATCATAGGCCGCGCCATGGGCTATCTGTTCAGCATCAAGGAGGCTCAGGTCTTCGCCTTCAACTTGCCTCCCATCCCCGAGCTCGGCACGGCCACCGGCTTCGACTTCTTCCTGCAAGACCGTGCGGGTCTGGGTCACGAGAAGTTGATGGCGGCGCGCAACCAGCTGCTCGGCATGGCGGCGCAGGATCCCAATCTGGTGCGGGTGCGCCCGAACGGGATGGAAGATACCCCCCAGCTCGACATCAAGATTGATTACGAGAAGGCCCTGGCTCAGGGGCTGACCGTGAGCGACATCAACAGCACGCTGTCGGCGGCCTGGGGCTCCTCCTATGTCAATGACTTCATGGATCGCAACCGGGTCAAGAAGGTCTACCTGCAGGCGGATGCGCCCTTCCGGATGAACCCGGAAGATCTCAAGCTGTGGTATGTGCGCAACAGCGAAGGGAAGATGGTGCCTTTCTCGGCCTTTGCCACCACCCAGTGGAGTTATGGTTCGCCTCGTCTGGAGCGTTACAACGGCGTCTCCGCCATGGAGATCGTCGGTGAGGCGGCCCCCGGCAAGAGTACGGGGGATGCCATGGCAGCCATCGAGCAGATGGTGAAACAACTGCCCGAGGGAATAGGTCTGGAGTGGACCGGACTCTCCTTCCAGGAGCGTCAGGCCGGCTCCCAGGCGCCAGCGCTTTATGCCATCTCGCTGCTGGTGGTCTTCCTCTGTCTGGCAGCCCTGTACGAGAGCTGGAGCATCCCCTTCTCGGTCATGCTAGTGGTGCCGCTCGGGGTATTGGGCGCCATTCTGGCGGCGACCATGCGCGGGCTGGAGAACGATGTCTACTTCCAGGTCGGCCTGCTCACCACCATAGGGCTGTCGGCCAAGAACGCCATCCTCATCGTCGAGTTCGCCAAGGAGCTCTATGACAAGGGGATGGGCTTGAGCGAGGCGGTGCTGGAGGCGGCGCGCCTGCGTCTGCGCCCAATCCTGATGACCTCGCTGGCCTTCATCCTGGGGGTCTTGCCGCTGGCCATCAGCACCGGGGCGGGGGCCAGCAGCCGCAACGCCATCGGCACCGGCGTCATGGGCGGCATGATCAGTGCCACTGTGCTTGCCATCTTCTTCGTGCCGCTCTTCTTCGTGCTGGTGATGCGTTACTTCACCAAGCAGAAAGATGCAGAGGCAGATGAGCAGGTCAAAGCGAGCAAGCAGGCATAAGCCCATGGGACTCAGCAAGTGGCCATCACCTTGAGTGAGGGCATGACAGACAGAAGAGGGAGGCCTGTGCCTCCCTCTTTCTATTGGCGCCATGCCAACTTGCTGCCTTACCCCAGGCGTTGAGCATAGAAAAAGGGCCACTTCTTTCGAAGTGGCCCTTTCCAAACGTTTGGTGGAGCTGGGGGGATTTGAACCCCCGTCCAAAATTACTACATCCTCGGTACTACATGCTTAGTCACTCTTTACATTCGCCAACACGCTGCGGAGAGACACGCCACGTACTGACTAGCTCGATTGGTTTTAATGCTTCCGCCCCGAGCAGGACTTCCACACGATCCTGTGAAGGATGACCTTCCGATTCCCTAGGACACAGGCAAGCTAGGGTAGAAGGGCTCAGCGCAGGTTATTAAGCTGCGAGTGCGTAGTTTTCGTCGTTTGCGACTATTTTTTTGCGGTTTATTAACGAGGCCTACCGCACCTCGGCATGCACCTTGGGTTTCGTGAATCTTGTCGAATCCAGAATCAGCCCCAAGTTGTCCATTGGGATTGTACGCAAAAAACCAGCCATGGCAAGGCGTTGGCGGACAATGAACTGAATTGACGTTGTGTTTGCTGATTTAATGGTCGTTATGACTCATCAGGGCTGGGGGGAGTTGAACCCCCGTCCAAAAAAGTGAGCCATACAAAGCAACACGCCGGACCCATGGGCCCGGCGTGACGGTGAGCTTGATTCTTGGCTTATTGCCTTGAGATCAGCCCAAGCGCTTGTTTTTCATGATGCGCGACTTCTCGCGATCCCACTCACGAGCCTTGGTGTCTTCGCGCTTGTCGTGCTCTTTCTTGCCTTTTACCAGGCCGATTTCCACCTTGACCCAGCACTCTTTCCAGTAGAGTGCCAAGGGCACTATGGTGTAACCCTGGCGAGCGGTCAGGCTCTCGAGCCGATCGATCTCGCGGCGGCTGAGCAGCAGCTTGCGGGTGCGAGTCGGATCGCATACCACATGGCTGGAGGCGGCATTGAGCGGCAGGAAGCTTGCGCCAAACAAGAAGGCCTCTCCCTGCAAGAAGATGACATAGGCTTCGCTGATGTTGGCCTTGCCTGCCCGCAGGGATTTGACTTCCCACCCTTGCAGCGCCAGACCGGCTTCTACTTTTTCTTCGATGAAGTATTCGTGGCGCGCGGCTCTATTGAGGGCAATAGTGCTGGACCCGGCTTTGTTTTTACTGTTGTTTTTGCTCATGACGGGCGCCTTCGGCGATGACTTGGAAGCCGCATTATACGTGGGTGGCGGCGGCTGTAAAACGCGCAACCGCTCGAATGATGACTTTATGAGCAGTTCCGGGGTGATTTTGGCTGGCAAGGTGATTTAGAGGGGGGTGAGGGTGGCGCTAAAATGCACAATTGCTCGAGTGACGGTTTTATGAGCAGTTTCGGCGGTGATTTTCGGCGATATGGTGATAAAATCCCGGGGATTGGATGAGGAAACCCCATGCCCCGTATTACCCGTAGTGCCCTGGTGATGTTCAGTGCCGAGCAGATGTTCCGGCTGGTCAATGATGTGGATGCGTATCCCGAATTTCTGCCGGGCTGTGTCGGCAGCCGCGTGCATGAGAGTGGCGAGGACTTTATGACCGCCTCCGTGGATGTGGCCAAGGCGGGTATTGCCAAGACCTTCACCACCCGCAACCAACTCGATGCCAATCGCCAGATCAAGATGGAGCTGGTCGATGGCCCTTTTCGCAAGCTGGCTGGCTGGTGGACCTTCACCCCCCTGGACGTGGATGCCTGCAAGGTGGAGTTCGATCTCGATTTTGAATTTACCTCCAAGCTGATTGAGCTGGCATTCGGACAGATCTTCCGCGATCTGGTGGGCTCCATGGTGCTGGCGTTCTCCCAGCGCGCCAAGGTGGTGTACGGTGTCTGAGCCGCTGAATGTGACGCTGCGCTACCTCCTGTCGGGCCATGGGGCTTGGGCTCACACCGGGCTGCCGGTGCTCTCTCACCGCGACAGGGAGCCTCAAGATGCCTGATGCGCTCAATATTGAAGTGGTCTACGCCCTGCCGGACAGACAGACGGTGCTGGCGTTGCGGGTAGGGGCCGGTACAAGCGTGCAGGCCGCCATCGAGCAGTCGGGTATCCTGGCCAAGCACCCGGAGATAGACCTGGCGGTCAACAAGCTGGGCATCTATAGCCGCTTGGCCAAGGGCTCGGATCTGCTGCAGGACGGCGATCGCATCGAGATCTACCGACCGCTCACCGCCGATCCCAAAGAGATGCGCAAGAAGCGGGCCGAAAAGGCCAAAGAGGAGGGGCGAGCCGATGTGGTGACGGGGGGCCGTCCCGATGTGCACCGCAAGCAGGACGATGGTGAATCAAGCTGATCTGGGTGAATCAACCTGCATGTTAAAGGCGCCTCGGGGCCTTTTTTGACGGCCATTTTACCGCGAACAGGCGGGATGGATGCACATCCGCGCGGGATTCATATTACCTGCAACCGCTCGTTTTCCACCGTCTCACCCCCCGCCTCCTGGCTGGCGAGGGTTATCATGGCGTGGGCTACCTGACTTGCCTCGATGGCGCGCCAGCGTCTGAAGCGTCCTCGCAGCAGCGGCTTGACCAGCGGGTAGAGGCTTTGGATGATTTGTTCGGACTTGCGGGGCGGCTGGCGATCGCCGAGCAGCATGGCGGGGCGGACGATGGCGAGCCGCTGCCACTCCTGTGCCAGCAAGGCCTGTTCCATCTCGCCCTTGGTGCGAGGATAGAGGGCAGGAGAGCGGGGATTGGCCCCCAGGCTCGAGACGACGATCAGCCGCTGGCAACCATGGCGGCGGGCGAGGGCGGCGAAGGCCAGCACATAGTCATGGTCGACCCGGCGAAACGCCGCATCGGAGCCAGCCTCCTTGCGGGTGGTGCCGAGACAGCAGAAGGCACTGTCCATGGGGGTAGGTAGCACAACCTCGTTCAGTCCCTCGAAGTCTACCGGCAGCCAGTGCCGACCGGGCAGGGCCTCTCCCGCCTTGCGGCACAGCAGGGTCAGTGAATGGCTGGGGTCGAGTTGGCGCAGCAGTTCCCGTCCAATCAAACCGGTCGCGCCCGCTATCAGGATGTGACTCAGGATGACCTCCTCAGGGTACTGAACGTGAGCCCTTGCCAATCACTGCGCGGGTCGGCGGCTCCTGTCATCGGGAGAGGGCTCATGTTTTTCCTTCCTGGCAGATAAAACAAAACCGGCCTTGGCCGGTTTTGGTGGATATCAGAGCGGGGTGGTGAAGGCCGCAGGTAACGGGAAGTCACCGCTCGCCGTGGCCAGCCGGTCGCCGACAAACTTGACGGTCAGCTCCTTGCGCTCCTTGTCACCTCGGCCCGGTTGGAACTCATACAGGTAATACCAGGTGTCGGGATCGAAGCTGTCGCGCATCATGGGGGAGCCCAGCACGAACTCGACCTGCTCGCGGCTCATGCCTTGGCGCAGTTTGTCGACCTGCTTTTGTTCTACATAGTTGCCCTGAGGAATATCGATGCGATAAACCAGGCTGCAACCAGAGAGAGTGAGAGCGGTCAGTGCCGCGGCAATCAGGTGTTTCATCCGCATAACGAGTTCAGATCATCCATTCAAGTCTTTTTAAGCTCGGCAAATCATACCCACTCCCTTGGCGGAAGTAAAAAGCCATTGATCCATCAGCCAATAAAAAGGGTCGGCAGGCGCCCCTTTCTGCCAACTGATGTGTTGCATGGGGGCGACAGAGGGCGAGGCCACTCTGCGTGGCGCGCCTGTCGTGGGTTGGCACTGCCGCAGATCTCTTTCAAGGGGGCTAATTTCTACCTCGCGTTCTGGACCTGGATGCAGGGTGGCAGACAGGGGCGTGACAGGGATTGACAACGCCATGTTTCCAGATCGCAATGGAAAACGTTTTTCAAGTAATTCATTAAGTTAGCAAACGTTTTGCGCCAAAAATGTCACTGTCAATGCAAGGAAGTGTGAGTTGCTTCAAGGAATTGGAAAGCGCTTTCGACCATAGTTGGCGCCTCCCCAGTGAGGGGAGTGAAGGATGTGAAAGTCCCATTAAAGAATCATCTTAACGTGCGCCCTGACCATGTCGGCCGGGAGCAACCAGGAGTCCGCTATGTCTGATGTTTTCCACTTAGGGTTGAAGAAGGCCGATCTGCAAGGTGCCACCCTGGCGATTGTTCCTGGCGATCCCGAGCGCGTGAAGCGTATCGCTGAGCTGCTGGATAATCCTGTGTTCCTGGCAAGTCACCGTGAATTCACCACCTGGCGTGGCGAGATGGGCGGTACTGCCGTGATCATCTGCTCTACCGGTATCGGCGGCCCGTCCACCTCCATCGCGGTGGAAGAGCTGGCCCAGCTGGGTATCACTACCTTCCTGCGCATCGGCACCACAGGCGCCATACAGCCGCACCTGAACGTGGGCGACGTGATAGTGACTACAGGTTCCGTGCGCCTTGACGGTGCCAGCCTGCACTTTGCACCCATGGAGTTCCCGGCCGTGGCCGACTTCGACTGCACCACTGCACTGGTCAACACCGCCAAAGAGATGGGTTCCAAGCTGCACGTGGGGGTGACCGCCTCTTCCGACACCTTCTACCCGGGTCAGGAGCGTTACGACACCGTATCCGGCCGCGTAGTGAGTCGTTTCCAGGGTTCCATGAAAGAGTGGCAAGCCATGGGCGTGCTGAACTATGAGATGGAATCTGCAACGCTGCTGACCATGTGCGCCAGCCAGGGGCTGCGTGCCGGCATGGTTGCTGGCGTCATCGTCAACCGCACTCAGCAAGAGATCCCGAGTGCTGCCACCATGGCAAAAACCGAATCTGATGCCATCAAGATCGTGCTGGGCGCTGCCCGCAAGCTGATCTGATAGCACCTCTTGTTATCAAGAGGACCGAGTGGGGGTGGGGGCCGTTGCGAAAGCACGGCCCCTATCTTTTTATGGGAATTGATAGCCGAGTGCCTTGATGGAATATCGCGGCTTTGGCGAGAACAGGTTTAGAAAGGGCAGTCGCAGACCGCATTGATTCCGCTCACCGCTGAGAGGGTGCTTGAAGCTGGATAGATCGGTCGGTCGCTATATCGCACCAACCGCCATGCTCAACTAGAAAGGGCAGTCGCAGACCGCGTTTATGCGCTCATTGGTGAGGGGGTGATTGAAGCTGAGGCGATGGGCATGGAGCATCAGGCGCCCGGCAAGGGCATGTGCGGTGCCGCCGTAGAGATCGCAGCCCAGCATGGGATAACCCAGTTGCTGACTGTGAATGCGCAGCTGATGGGTGCGACCCGACTCCGGGTGCAAGGCAACCCGACTGATGGGGATCATGGCCCGCTCGCCATGGGGCCAATACTCTCGGGCCAGCACCCGATAGCGGGAGCGGGCCGGTTTCCCTTCCTGGGCGCAGATCTTCATCAAGGGAAACTGGGCCGGATCCTTGGCAATGGGAAAGTCCATCACCCCTTCATCCTCGACCAGATGACCCTGGAGCAGCGCCAGATAACCCTTCTCGACGGTGCGTTCACTGAACTGGCGGCAGAGTGCGGCATTGACGACCTTGTTGAGTGCAACCAGCATGAGCCCCGATGTCCCAAAATCGAGGCGATGAACCAGGGTGCAGCCGGGAAAATCCTGCACCAGTCGATAGTGAACCGAGTCGAGGTTTTGCGCATTCTTGCCGGAGAGACTGAGCAAGCCGGAGGGCTTGTCGATCAGCAGCAACGCCTGGTCCCGATAGAGGATGCGGATCTCTCCCTGACAGGGCGGGGCGATGAAGTTGTCGATGATGGCGGGGTTGGGCATAGGCTGGCGGGGCGGCTTGGTTCGAAAGGGATGGGCGGGCATGATACACCCAGGTGTCCGGCTTGGCACGGCTTGTGGTCGGGAGCCTGATAACAGGGATGCGTCTGATCCTGACCCAGAGGGGGGCTGCGACGAATGCTGGCATGGATTCTGTGACTGGAGCGCGGGATCCTGCGACCCTGAGTTGCTAAGGTAGGAAAGGAGTGGGCCCGGGTTGAGCCTATGGGGCTGAGATTGGATTGAGGAGGGCAGTGATGGACAAGGTGCCAATGATATTACTGCTCTGCCTGCCGCTCGCCGGTTGCAGCAGCCCGTTTGAGCGATTGTGGGCCGGGGTGGCCGAGTGTCACCTCGATAGCCTCTATCTCGATGCCAATAGCCTCAAGCCGGGTAATGCCGAACTCGCTCATTTTACGCCCTACAAGGTGGCCAATGGCTTTGCCTGGTATCGCACGCGGGAGACCCTGGGGGAGGTGCCCATCAGCGGCTTTCTGATCCCGACCTCGACCTTTGAGGTGCATGCCCTCTTCATCGATGCGCCCATCGCCAATGCCCGCCATCTCATGGTGGCGCGCTATGGCAATGATTTTTCTGACGAGGCCAGACACAATGCTGGCGAGGCGCCTCTCTTGCTGCGCGACCCCAATAATCCCAAGCAATCCATTCTCGATTGCACGCGGGATGAGAGTGGGGAAACGACGCCAGATGAGCCTTTGACTGAGTAGGACCAGGATGAGCGGCACCCTTTAGCCAGGGAGGCCACACCGCAGGGAGGTGTCGCGGATCAGGGATAGCCCAGGATCTGCTTTATCTCGTCAATGTGGGCCGCGACCCAGACGGGATTGATGGGACCCCAGTCACTGATCCGGTAATGGCCCTGCTGATGACGGGCCCCCGGGGTTTGCTCGAACTCGCACAGCAGATCCAGTTCGGCCAGGGCGCAGAGGGTGTCCTGGGCGGTGCGTCTGGGCATGCCAGTGGCGGCCATGATGGCCACCACTGTGTCTGTGCCGGTCGCTATCAGATGAGCAAGATAGAGACGACGATAGAAGCTGGTGCGGGTCTTGCTGGCACCTGTGGCTCCCTCTTTACTCATATCTCATCCTCTACGCGCTCGAAGTAGCGCCACAACGCGAGGGCGGATTTACCGATAGCCAGGGCCCAGATCCCGAACCAGAACCAGCGGAAGAAGCTCCAGCTGGAGGCGTTGGCGTCGGTGGTGGTCTTGATCTTGGTGACGTTCGGGAACATGGAGAACATGTTCACCCGCCAGCCGTAAGAGGTGATGATGGCCAGCTTCTTCTCGAACTCCATGGATTTGGCCTTGGCCTGAACATCGGCGGCATCAAACTTGAAGTAGAAGGGGAAGCCCCAGCCGGTATCTTCATTGCGAAACACCCGGATCTTCTCGCCGGGGCGCTCGGTATAGATGTAATACACATCCGTGGTCGGGCCATCAGCCGGGTTGTTTTTGCTGATGGGGCCATCCTTGTCGGTGCGCTTCACCTCGACCCCCGTGATGGTGGCGATGGTGTGCTCAGGCAAGTAGTAATCGAGCCAGGTGGCGGACAGCAGGGCGATGAGCCCCAGGATGATGAAGGCGGGCTTCCTGAACTTCAGATTCATAATGCTCTCATAAGCGGGGCGTTGGCGTGCCTCTACCATACCGATATTTGCCGGTCAGGCACAGCCCCCAATGAAGCCAATATGTAAAAAGGCCGTTTTAAACAATGACGAAAGGGGGCCTGGATCGGGCGAGAGGCCCGCAGGCGGGGCCTCAGTCTGGGCATGGAAAGCGGGTATCACAACTGGAACTGGGCCAGATGCTTGCGCTGCTGTTCGGCGAGCTGTGACAGCTCGTGACTGGCGGCTGCGCTCTGGCTGATACCGGCGGCACTCTGGTGCACTATCTCGTAGATGTTGGTGATGTTGTGGTTGATGTCTGCGGTGACGCAGGACTGCTCTTCGGCGGCGGTGGCCACCTGGGCATTGGCGCCGTTGATCTGGGTGACCGCCTCTGTGATGCCCCCCAGCAGATCGTGCACTTCGGCGGAGAGGCGCTGATTGTGCTCAAGGATGGTGAGGGTCTCCTGAACGCCGTTGTTGGCGGACTGGGACTGGCTCTGCAACTGCTCGATGATCCCCTGGATCTCCTTGGTGGAGTCCTGGGTGCGGGCCGCCAGCAGGCGCACCTCGTCGGCGACCACCGCGAAGCCGCGACCGGTTTCCCCGGCGCGGGCGGCCTCGATGGCGGCGTTGAGCGCCAGCAGGTTGGTCTGCTCCGAGATGCTCTGAATCACCTCAGTCACCTTGCCTATCTGCTCGGACTGGGACTTGAGCCGCGCCACCACGCTGGCGGCGCTCTCCAGACTGCCCGCCATGCGGCTGTTGGCCTGGATGCTCTTGGCAAACAGGGCCAGCCCCTGTTCGACCCGGCGGTGGGCGTCCCGTGCCAGCTCGTCGGCCAGGGCGGCATTGTGGTTGACGTTGTCGGCGGTGCTGGCCAGTTCGGTGACGGCGGAGGCGACCTGTTCGGTCTCGCTGCGCTGCTGCTGGGCGTTGGCCTCGGACTGGGTCATGACGGCGGCCAGCTCGGTGGCGGCGGAGGCCACGTTGCCGCTGATGCCGGTCAGGGCATGGATAGTGCTGCCCAGCTGGCTCAGGGTCTGGTTGATATCCTTGGCCAGCTGGCCCAGCTCATTATTGCCCTCGGATCTGGCGCGCACGTTGAAGCGCCCCTGAGCGACAGCGTGCATCACCTCCTGCAACTGGCCGATGGGCTGGACGATGCGGCCGGAGAGCCACCAACCACCGCAGAGCGCTGCGAGTAGCGTGGCTGCCATCATCAGCAGGGTTTGCAGCAAGGTGGCGCGATAGTGGGCCTGCTCCAGGGCGATCTCCTGCTGAGTCAGCTGGTTGATGTGGGCCGACAGGGTGTCTATCTGCCTGATCAGCTGCTCCCCCAGCTCGCGAAAGCGCAGCCGGGCCTGCTCATCGGCGGCGGGATCGCCGCCCCCCTGGAATCGCTGGGACAGCAGCGGCAGCATGGTGCTGCGGGTGTGGGCCAAGTAGTCTTGCAGGGCGGCGGCCACCTGGCGGTTGTCCTGCTCGGTGCCGGGGATGACCAGTCGGGACAATATGGTCCCTAGCTCCTGCTCGGCGGCAGTGAGGATGGCGGGCAGCTCGGCGAAGCGGGCCTGATCGTAGAGGCCGTAGATGGCGTTGGTGCGTAGCCGGTAGCTGGTGTGGATCAGGGCGGCGATATCATCCTTGTGGCGGGTGACGCTGGTGGTCGTTTCGTTCATGTTCATGATGGCGCCGTCTATCGCCTGTTTGCTGACGACGGCCATCAGGATCATCAAGAGGCTGGCAAACAGGAGGGGGATGAGCACTTGCAGACGGATAGACAGGTTATTCAACGACATGAAACTTCCTAACCCTAAAGAGGTGTGAGGCGGCATCTTACACAGGCGCGACAACGCTTGTCACAAGGTTTTTAATGCTGAAATCTTGCTGAAGGAAATGATTTTCTTGTGTTAAAAGAGTGTGATAGGCAAGATCCTTTGCTTATTACCATGGAGGTGTAGTGTGTCTGACTGGTTCGATCCGGCCATCTTGGCCCTGTTTATTCCCACGTTTTTCTTCGTTTCCGTGACCCCCGGCATGTGCATGACCCTGGCGATGACCCTTGGCATGAGTCTGGGGGTACGCCGTACCCTGCACATGATGTGGGGTGAGCTGATTGGGGTCGGCCTGGTCTCGGTGTTGTCTGTGGTCGGGGTGGCGGCCGTGATGCTCAATTATCCGAGTCTCTTCTCCGCGTTCAAATACGTGGGGGGAGCCTATCTGATCTGGCTCGGCATCCAGATGTGGCAAGCCAAGGGCAAGATGGCCATCCCGGCCGATCTCTCCACCGTGCAGGAAACACGCCCGCTCACCCTGGCGATGCAGGGGTTCGTCACTGCCATTGCCAATCCCAAGGGGTGGGCCTTCATGGTCTCCCTGCTGCCTCCCTTCATCAATGCCGCCAAACCAATGACACCGCAGATAGGTGCCCTGGTGGCGCTGATCCTGGTTATCGAGTTCTCCTGCCTGATGCTCTATGCGAGTGGCGGTCGCACCCTGCGTCACTTCCTCGCCAAGAGCGGCAACGTGGCGCTGATGAACCGCATCGCGGGCACCCTGATGATTGGGGTCGGGCTCTGGCTGGCCCTGGGCTGAGTCACTCATTTGCCAGCTAGCAAAATGCCCCCCTCTTTGGGAAAGAGGGGGGCATTTTTATGGGCGCTCACGGCTCAGAGAGTACGGCGCTTGAGGCGATTGACCCAGGGATTGGCGCTGATGCCGTGCAGTATCACGCTGAGCAATATGGTGCAGAGCACCGTCTTGATGATGGGATCCTGACCGAGCAGGGCGGGTTTGTTCTGCAGGACCATGACGGCAAAGACGATGCTGGCCAGACCGCGGGGGCCGAACCAGCCGACAAACAGCTTGAGCTCGAGTGTGAGGCCGGTGCCCAGCAAGCAGATCCACACTGGCAGCATGCGCAGCAAGGTGAGGCTGGCCAGGGCATAGAGCCAGTATTGCCATTCGAGCAGGCTGCCCATGATGGGCAGCATGGTGGCGCCAAATACCATCCAGATCACCACGGAGAGCAAGTCACCATACCCCTCGCAGCTGTCGAGATACTCGTGCTTGTGTTCGCCAAACCGGTAGCCTATCAGCAGACCGGCGACGAAGGCGGCGATGAAGCCGCTGCCTCCCAGGGTCTGGGCCAGGGCGAAACTGAGCAGGGCCAGACCCGGCAGGGTAAGCTGGCGCCAGAGCGGCAACTGCCAGCCATTGAGGTAGGAGAGCTTGAGCAGCCAGAGGGTAAAATGGCTGAGCCCCAGCGCGACGGCCACGCCTATGCCAATCTCCTCGAGCATCAGGCTGAGCGCCAGGGCCCCGGTACCCTGGTGCTGCTCGGTCGGGGCGATCAACGCCAATAGCAGCAGGATCACCGGTACGCAGATGCCATCATTGAGTCCGCTCTCCTGATTGAGCCCCTCTCGTATCGGGGCGGGCACGGCAGGATTGCTGACCACGGCCTGGCCGAGGGCGGCATCGGTCGGGGTCAGTATGGTGGCGAGGATGGCAAGTTCGAGCAGGGGAAGGTCGGGAAAGAGCCAACGGCCGAACAGGGCGCCGCCGACCAGGGTCAGGGGCAGACCAATCAGCAGCAAGCGGATCGGCAGGCGACGGTTGGCTTTCAGCACCTGCCAATCGGTATTGGCGGCATCGTTGAACAGCACTATCACCAGGGTCAGTTCGGCCAGCAGCTTGATCCCCTCGTTGTCTATCTCCAGGGTGAACAGCTTGAGACCGCCGGGGCCAAGCAGGGCCCCCGCCAGCAGGAACAGCAAGGGGCCATTGATGAGTTTGGATTCGAAGCGGCCAGCTATCAGGCTGTAGACCAGCAAGAAAGCGGCGATGATGGTCAGATTCTGGTAGATGAGGCTCGCCTCCATGGGGTCAGTCGGTCAGGCAGTCTGGGTCGAACACGAACTCGCCGTCCAGCCAGCGCACTATCTCATCGACGCAGGCTTGATCTCGGAACGGCAGATAGCGGGCCCGTAGCCGGGTGATCTGTTCCGGATCGAGCTGGGCCAGGCCTATGTCTTGAAACAGTGGCAAGTCGGCCTGGATCATGGCCGAGATCTGCGGGCCACAGGTGGCATTGAGGGAGGCGTGCAGCGCCTTGTCCGGATCATACTGCTTGCCGAGCCGATAGCTCATCGGCAGTGTCGCCAGCGGCAAGGCCGAGAGTGCCGCCTGCTTCATGGGGTTGACGCCGTGGCCGGAGGTGAGCTCCAGCAGGTCGGCTGGCCTGTTCTCGAAGGCGCGCAGATACAGGTAGCTGCTCGCCTTGCTGCCATCATTGACCGGGTAGTTATCCCACAGGAAAGGCTTGCGACCGAGCAGCTCGCTGACCTGCTTGAGGTGCGAGACTGGGTATTCGCTTGAGCACACTTTCTGGCCGGTCCAGAAGATATCGAAACGCTGATCCAGCCCCTTGCCTATGTCTTCTAGATAGTTGGCCGGCATGGCGCCAAACACCTTCTCCAGCACGGGATCGGTCGAGTAGTAGCTGGGGCAGAACAGCAGGCGACGGGACTGGCTGTGGGCGGCGATGTCATGGGCAATCTTGATCTGCAAGGGGGCGAGCTCAGGGCTGTCACCCACCATGTCGTCAAACAGCACCGCCAGTATGTCCGGGGCCAGCACGTCGTCGATGACCCTGAGCTTCTCGAGCAGGGCTGGACGTTGACGCTCGTAGTCGTGATGGGCACCCATGGGACTTAAGCCCACACCAAAGGCCAGACCGTTGGCGCGACACTGCTCGGCAAACTGGCGCAGGGCGTTGAGGTGCGCCTCTGGCCAGGGCAGTGCCCAGTGCTTGCGCAGATAACCGTCATCCTTGGGGGCATACAGATAAAAACCATAGCCGTGGCGAGGTAGCCACTGGGCGTAGTGGGCGCGAGCGGCCCAGCTCCAGCCTTTGCCAAAGAAGCCCTCGATGAGACCGAGGTGGGGGTTAGGCGCGCCAGCGCCCGACATCAGGCTGTGCTCAGACATAGTGTTGCTCCATCAGGTGGCCGTCAGACCGGGTCTTCATCGAGGAAGCGCACGCCTATCTTGCGGGCCTCATCCCCATCCATTTCTGCTACGGTCCAGATCATGCCTTGCCATGGGTATTGGTCACCCACCACCAGATTATCGCCCAATCGGCCGGCAAGGAAGAGGCCAAGGCTCTGATTGGGATCCTCCAGTTCGGCGAGATCCAGCCCGTAGATAGGGGCCAGATCCACCAGGCGGGCCGACGCCTCCAGCAGGAAGTCACCGAAGAAGCGCGGTCCCAGATCCTGCTCCGGGGCCTGGCTGAACAGCTGACCCAGGGCGGTCAAGTCATGTTCATGGCCAATGACGCAGAGAACATCGTCGGCCTGCAGCCGGGTACTGCCCGAGGGGTGGAGCAGGTCCTGGCCGCGAAACAGGGCGCAGACCCGGGTACCGGTTGGCATCTTGAGGTCGCGCAGGGGCGAACCTATGCACCACTTATCCGAGCCGAGTCGGTAGACGAAGGTCTCCCACTGGCTGTCGACATCAATTTCCAGGCCGGAGCGATTGATGGGGGAGGGGGGCACCGGCACCTCTACCCGCGCCAGGCGCGAGGCCAGTGGCAGCGAGCTGCCCTGCAAGATGAGGGAGACCAGTACCACGAAGAAGGCGACATTGAAGTAGAGCTGGGCATTGGGCAGCCCCGCCATCATGGGGAACACCGCCAAGATGATGGGCACGGCGCCACGCAGTCCCACCCAGGAGATGAACCAGCGCTCCCGGGGGGCAAAGTTCTTGAACGGCAGCAGGCCAATCCAGACCGAGAGCGGGCGGGCAAACAGTATCATCCACATGGCCAGTGCCAGGCCCGGCAGGGCGATGGGCATCAGGTTGCTCGGGGTGGCGAGCAGGCCCAGCACCAGGAACATGCCTATCTGGCTGAGCCAGGTCAGGCCGTCCAGCACGGAGAGGGTGGTGCTGCGGCTGCGGATCACCCGGTTGCCGAGCAGCAGGCCGGTGAGATAGATGGCGAGAATGCCACTGCCCCCCACCGCCGTGGTGATGGCAAAGATCAGCAGGCCGCCGCTGACGGTCAGCAGCGGGTAGAGTCCGGGTGCCAGCTTGGCGCTGTTGATAAGCTTCCACAGCAGCCAACCAGCCCCCAGGCCAATGCCGGCGCCCAGGCCAAACTGTTGCAGCAGCTTGAACAGGAAGGACCAATCCAGTCCCTGCTGGCCGGTGGCCAGGATCTCGATCAGGGTGATGGTGAGAAACACCGCCATGGGATCGTTGCTGCCCGACTCGATCTCCAGGGTGGCGCCGACCCGTTCGTTGAGACTGCGCCCGCCAAGCAGAGAGAAAACGGCTGCCGCATCGGTGGAGCCGACGATGGCGCCGATCAGCATCCCCTGCAGCAAGCTGAGATCAAACAGCCAGGCGGCCATCAAGCCGGTCAGGCCTGTGGTGATGGCGACCCCGAATGTTGCAAGGGAGAGGGCGGGCCAGAGGGCAACCCGGAATGAAGAGACTCGGGTGCGCATGCCGCCGTCGAGTAAAATAATGGCGAGTGCCAGGTTGCCGACCAGGTAGGCGACCGAGTAGTCGGCAAAATGAATGCCTCCCGGGCCATCTTCCCCAGCCAGCATGCCGACCGCGAGGAATATTACCAGGATGGGGATGCCGAGCCGGGATGAGAGTGCGCTCAATAGGACACTGGCACCCACCAACAGGGCACCAATAAGAAAGAAACTGTTGATGCTGACTGCATCCAATGGCGTACTCCTTCTGTCAAAATGCAAATCAGGCACATTATATGCATTTAGCCCCCGCTTGTGTGGGCTATTTGTGCATTATTTTGCAATTTAGAGACATGTTGGCCATCTCTGGCTGGTGATGTCGTCCATTGAGGTCGGAGTCCTATGAGAACAGGCGGCAGGAGAGGGCGGAGTGCGCGAGGCTGTGCAGTGATAGAGGGGGAATCACCATGAAAAAGGACCCGGAGAGGGTCCCTTTTGGTCAGTAATCGTCGTCATCATCCTTGACGTCGCGGATCTTGTCCTTGTACTTGGGGAGCTGCTTCTCAAGTTGCTTCATGTCCTTGATGGCATTGAGAAACAGGCCAAGCAGAAAGAGTAGCGGCAAGCCTATTAACAGCCAGAGACTCATGGGGTACTCCTTTTAATGTCATGGCCGCCGTCATGGGGAACGACGTAACGGGCCAGGATCTCGTCGAGATGGGTCAGGATAGTCTGCTTGCCTTCAATATCCGCCTGTTGCAGGCAAAGCGCCAGTGCCTTGGCATCGAGCCGCTGTCCCCAGGCCTCTGGCGCGAAGCTGAGATGCCAGGGTTCGAAGGCGACCGCGCTGGGGATCTGCTGCGCATCCCCCTTGCCGTAGGGCAGAAAGAAGCCGAAATCCCCCATGTGCTCGACTAGCCAGTCTGACAACCCGGCGAACCAGCCCCCCGCCTGATACTCCCAGGGCTCAAGGGCCAAGCGTACCCCCTCTGGCAGGCAATCCGGATCATAGATATCGAGATCCGTGCCCCAGTGGTGGCGGCTGGTGCCGGGCAGGGCGCTCCAGCGCAAGATGGCATGGAGTCGCTCGACCTCATCGAGTTGCAGGGCATTCAGGGGTTGGCCATCTGCGTCTTGCAGTGGCCGCTCACCGCGCCACTTGCCGTTCCAGATGGCGAGCTGGCGTTCGAAGCCGCGCCAGCTGGAGGCCGGTTGCAGGTTGTGGCCTGCGGCGGCGGCGGCCACTTGCATCTCCTCGAAGGCTGTGGCGGCGGCGGCGGTGAGCCGGTGAGGCCCCGCCCCCAGCAAGACGAGGTGTTCCTCATCCTGGCCAAGCAGCTGATCCTGAGTCATTGCGGCTTCTCCTCCTGCAGGCTGGCTCATGCCAGCAGACACTCCAGCACACCCTGATACATGTCGGCCAGCAGATCGAGATCCTCGGCCTTCACGCACTCGTTCACCTTGTGGATGGTGGCGTTGACCGGGCCCAGCTCGATCACCTCGGCCCCGGTGGGGGCGATGAAGCGGCCATCTGAGGTGCCGCCGGTGGTGAGCAGGGCAGGGCGCTGGCCATTGACGCGCTCTATGGCCACGACGGCCGCTTCCAACAAGGCACCGGTGCCGGTCAGGAAGGGCTGGCCGGAGAGGGTCCACTTCAATTCATAGTCAAGACCATGACTGTCGAGCAGGGCCTCGACCCGCTGGCGTATATCAAGGTCGGTGAGCTCGGTGCTGAAGCGGAAGTTGAACTGGACGTGCAATTCGCCGGGGATGACGTTGGAGGCGCCGGTACCGGCCTGGATGTTGGCAATCTGGAAGCTGGTGGGGGGGAAGAAGTCATTGCCCTGATCCCAGACGGTGCTGGCCAGCTCATCCAGGGCGGGGGCCGCCTTGTGGATGGGGTTGTCCGCCAGATGGGGGTAGGCCACATGTCCTTGCACCCCGCGCACCAGCAGGTCGCCGGTGATGGAGCCGCGGCGACCGTTCTTCACCACATCGCCCACCTCCTTGGTGGAGGAGGGTTCGCCGACGATGCACCAGCGGATCTTCTCGTTGCGCGCCTCAAGGGCTTCGATGACGCGCACCGTACCGTTGATGAAGGGGCCCTCTTCATCGGAGGTGATGAGGAAGGCGATGGAGCCCTGGTGATCCGGGTGGGCGGCGACGAAGCGCTCGGTGGCGACCACCATGGCGGCCAGGGAGCCCTTCATGTCGGCGGCACCGCGACCATAGAGGATGCCATCGATGATGGTTGGCTCGAAGGGGGGGGTGTGCCACTTGTCCAGGGGCCCGGCCGGCACCACGTCGGTGTGGCCAGCGAAGCAGAACAGCGGCCCCTCGCTGCCACGGCGCGCCCAGAGGTTGGTGGTGTCTTCAAACACCATGGGTTCGATGACGAAGCCGAGCCGGGCGAGGCGCTCCGCCATCAGGGTCTGGCACCCTTCATCCAGGGGGGTCACTGAGGGGCGGCGGATCAGATCCTTGGCCAGTGTGATGACAGTCGACATCGGCGTTCCTTACAGGAAAAGGTTAACGAGAGAAGAGGGATTGGTAGTGGTCGGCTTTGAAACCCAGGTGCAGCTCGCCATCTTTGTCCAGCAACGGGCGCTTGATCATGGCGGGCTGGGCCAGCAGCAGAGCACGGGCGCGGGCCAAGTCAAGCCCCTGCCTGTCTGTCTCCGGCAGGGCGCGGAACGTGGTGCCGCGGGTGTTGAGCAGGGCTTCCCAGCCGAGCTGGTCTAGCCAGGCGTCCAGCCGGACAGGCTCCAGGCCATCGGCCCTGTGGTCGTGAAAGCGATAATCGACACCTGCCTCATCCAGCCACTTGCGGGCCTTCTTGATGGTGTCGCAGTTTTTGATGCCATAGAGGGTGATGGCCATGGGGAGTCCTTCTCTGGGGGCGTGGCCCCGAAATCAATGAGAGGCCGATTCTGGCATTGTGGCCCGCCCAAGGCAACGACCTGGGGCACCCTTGTGCTGGAACCGGGTGCAGGTCATCGATGAGAGGCCGATGCTGGCAGGGTATGCACACCAGGTTCAAGGCAACCAGCCAGGCCGCCTTGCGTGCTGAAACAGGGGTTCTGTCATGCAAGGAGAGGCCGATGCTGGCAGGGTAGCCACATTCGGTTCAAGGCAACCAGCCAGGCCGCCGTGCGTGCTGGAACAGGGGTCTGTCATGCAAGGAGAGGCCGATGCTGGCAGGGCTGCGAGGCCTGGGGCTCAAGGTTTCGGCCTAGATGGCGTCGAGTTGGGCAGCCCAGCGCAGCAATACCCCTTCAAACCAGTTGAGCAGTGCGTGGTTGTCGTCCCGCCGGTGGCGGATCAGGCTGATCTCGAAGCGCGGCAGCGGGAAGCTGAGCGCGCATTCGGCCAGATCGAGCAGTGCCATCATGGGTTGCAGTATGCGGGCGGGCGCGGTCAGCAGCAGCGGGCTCTGGGCCAGGATGAAGGGGGCGGACAGAAAACTCTGCACCACCAGCGGGATCTCGCGCTGCAGGCCGTGGGCCGCCAGCAGTTCATCGACAATACCGTGTGGCTCGCCTCGGGGGCAAACCAGCAGATGCTGGGCCCTGGCGAAGTCGGCGATGCTGAGCCTTTGGCCCAGCAGGGGATGGTGGCGGTGGGCGCAGCTCTGCAACCTATCCTCGAACAGGGGCTGGCGCCGAAGGCGACCGGGCAGATCATCCTGTTTGCTGATCACCAGATCGACCGCGCCCTGGTCGAGTTGATGCTCGAACGCCTGGGTCAGGGGGATCATCTGTACCCGCAGGCGAGGGGCGAGCCGTTGCAGCTCGGTGAGCAGGCTGGGCAGGATCACGTATTCGGCATAGGTGTGGGCCCCGATGCGCAGTATCCCCTCGAAACAGCTGGGATCCAGCTCGGGTGACGGGCTCAGGGTCTGCTCTATGCCGGCGAGGATCTCGCGCAGGGGCAGCAAGAGTACCTCGGCCCGCACTGTGGCTTCCATCCCTTGGGGGGTGCGGATCAGCAAGGGATCATCATAGAGCAGCCGCAAGCGGGACAGGGCCCGGCTGACGGCGGGTTGACTCATGGCGAGGCGCTCGGCCGCCTTGGTGGTGCTGCGCTCCTCGAGCAGGGCCTTGAGCACCACCAGCAGGTTGAGGTCTATGCCCCGTAAATTCACTCTATGCATAACGGGATACTAACAAATCATTTCCTTAATAAGTGCAGTCACTCTAATCTGCTTGCCGTCGACGCGCGGCATACCGGTCAGTTGCCTCTGTCATCTGGCCAGGTAGTGCCGAACAGTTGCCCCTTTTTGCGTGGTGCCTAGGGTGGCGATTCGACAAACCTGAACTCTTTTACTCTGCCAGGCAGCGTGTTGCTTGCTTGTATGCCCGCCGTCATGGCGGGTTTTTTTATGGGAGCCAGGCGCATCTTCAAGCCGACAAATAAAACGCGCCTCGGGGCGCGTCTTAAGCAAACTGGGGTGGGTCTGATCGTCAGGGGGCCACTGGCCACTGGTAATCAAATACCCTGGCCCGCTCCCAGGGGGCTTCCGGCAGGCCGGAGGTGAGGCCGGTGTACTTGCCAATGTCGTCCACCACTATGGCAGAGAGCACCGGCAACTGATGCTCGGTGCAATACATGCGAATGCGCTGCAGCAAGGTGCGCAGTTCGTCCTGGCAGGTCTCCAGCCCGGCCATCTTGGCCAGTTTGGAGTAACGGATGGTTGAGCGTTCCTTTGCCGACTCGACGAGAATATCCCACAGCTTGTAGTCGCAGGTTGTCATGCTTGCGGTGGCCTGGTTTGTCATAGCTCTCTCCGGTGCGAAGTGGTCGCAGGGTGTCGATGCCGATAGTGGCAGCTTGAGCGCGCCGGATCTTGATCCAGCGCAAAAAGCGGGTTATTAGCCCCGTCTTGGCAGTTGGAGGCATTCTAAAGCTTTGTCTTTAGAATAAAAGACTGAATTTATCACTTGTTGTGGAGCTAATGATTGCATGGTGCCTCTGGTGTGCTGTTTTTTGATAGGGATCAATGGGCAGAGACGAATGACCCTCTAGATTGCACAGTTCGATAGACCCCTCGGCACTCTTGCCGTGACTCGCCAGGGCATCCAATGCTACTCGCTGATTGAGTCTCATATTGAACGGCGCTGCCGTTGACCCGAGTCTCAGCTCCGGGCGCGCTGCCCAGGAAATCCTGAATGAATGGGGCCTGACCCCGCGTAGGAGAAGCTAATGTCGTTCTCTCTGGATGAATATCTGGCCGAACTGGCCCCGCTCATCAATCTCGATTGTGGCACCCGCACCCCGGCCGGGGTGGCCAAGGTGGCCGAGCTCATGGCCGAGAAGTACCTCTCCCTTGGTTGGCAGGTGCAGCGTCATCAATTCGCCGCCGAGTGCGGCCCCTGTCTCGAGATCACCAATGCGCCAGGGGCCAGTCATTATGACGTGATGTTGGTGGGGCATATGGATACCGTCTTCCCCGAGGGCACCGCCGCCAGGCGGCCACTGCGCATCGAGGGGGAGCAGGGGTTTGGCCCCGGTGTGTCTGACATGAAGAGCGGCCTGCTATCGACCTTCCATGCCCTCAAGGGGTTAACCCCCGATCTGCTGGCCCGGCTCCGGATCCTGGTGTGCTGCAACAGCGACGAGGAGCTGGGCTCGCCCTGGTCGAAGGAGTGGCTGATTGACAAGGCTCGGCAATCGGGTTGCGTGCTGGTGGCCGAGGCCGCGCGCCCGGATGGCTCCCTCATCAGCGCCCGCAAGGGCAACGCCAAGTACCGGTTGCGCTTTCATGGCCGCGCTGCCCATGCAGGTTCGGCGCTGGCGCAAGGGGTGTCAGCCATCACCGAATTCGCCCGTTGGGCATTGGCCATCAACGAGCTGGTCAATTTCGAGACGGGCACGACCCTCAACGTCGGCACTGTGCAGGGCGGTACCGGGGTCAATGTGGTGCCGGACTTTGTCGAGGCCATGGTGGATCTGCGCTTCTGGAGCAACGAGGAGGCTGAGCTCATCGATCATCGTTTCGCCTTTATGGCCAACAACCCCTTCCTGGCCGGGAGTCGAGTCGAGGTGGAGAGGCTTGGCTTCAAGCCAGCCATGGCGCCGAATGAGGATACCAAGGCCTTGATGGCACTGGTGGAGCGGGCGGGGGTGGCCGAGGAGATCACATTCAACTGGCTGGCGGCGGGTGGCGGCTCCGATGCCAACTTCACCGCGGCGGCCGGTGTGCCTTCGCTGGATGGTTTTGGCCCCATGGGAGGCGGTTTTCACTCCGAGGATGAGTTTTTGCAACTGGACAGCATAGGCCCGCGCATTCGTCTGCTGCGCCGGGTATTGAGGGAGCTGGCCGAGAGCCGGCCAGCATAGCCTGAGGGAAGGAGAGCATGCTGGGTGCGACAACGGGAGGCCAAGGCCTCCCGTTGTCATGGTGCATCGGACTTAGAGCAGTATGCTGGTCAGCACGTAGCCGAGGGAGCAGGAGGTTGCCACCCCGATCAGACCCGGAATGATGAAGCTGTGGTTGATGATGAATTTGCCGATGCGGGTGGTGCCGGAGCGGTCGAAACCGATACAGGCCAGATCGCTCGGGTAGGTTGGCAGCACGAAGTAGCCGTAGCTGGCGGGCAGGAAGGCGATCAGCAGCTTGGGTTCGACCCCCAGCGCCAACCCCATGGGGGCGATGGCGGTGAGGGCGGCGGCCTGGCTGTTGACCAGCTTGGAGATGAGGAACAGCACCAGGGCATAGGTCCAGGGCTGGGCCTGTACCACGTGGGCCAGGGTCTCTTTGAGCAGCGGCATGTGGGCCTGGAAGAAGGTCTCGCTCATCCAGGCGACCCCGAACACCGAGAAGATGGCGACCATGCCCGCCTTGAACACGGCGCCATTGGCAATGTCTCCGGGTTTGACCTTGCAGCGCATCAAGATGATGGCGCCGGCGATCAGCATCATCATCTGGATCACCAGGTTCATGGAGAGGGGGCCGGTCTTGTCCTTGATGGTGAAGACTGGGCGCAGCCCTTCGTTGGCACCGAGCAAGACCACGGCGGCGATGGCGGCGAAGAAGATCCAGGTCGACCAGTAGGCCTCTTTCGGGAACTTGGTGTTGAGCAGGGTTTCACCGCTGCCATAGATGAATTCGCGCTGCTGCGGATCCTGGATCCTGGCCTGGAACTCTTCGTCCTGGTCCAGATCCTTGCCACGGTGCAGGCTCCACAGGGCGGCCATCATCACCCCGCTCAATGAGGAGGGGATGGCGATCATCAGGATGTCGAGCAGGCCGTAAGCCTGACCTATGCCATGACCGGCCGCCAGGATGGAGACCATGGAGACCACAGCCACCGAGACCGGGGAGGCGCAGATCGCCATCTGGGAGGCAACGGAGGCGACCGCCATCGGGCGCTCGGGGCGAATGTTCTTCTGCAGCGCTATGTCATTGATGATGGGAAACATGGTGTAGACCACATGGCCGGTGCCGCACAGGAAGGTGAGGGTCCAGGTGGTGAGCGGTGCCAGCAGGGTGATGTATTGGGGATGACGGCGCAGCAGGCGCTCGGCGACCTGCATCATCAGGTTGAGGCCACCGGCGGTCTGCAGGGTGGCGGCGCAGCCTATCACCGCCAGTATGGTCAGCATCACCTGCACCGGCGGTTCGCCCGGCACCAGGCCGAACACGAAGGTCAGCAGGAACAGACCTATACCACTGATGAGACCCAGTCCCATGCCTCCGAAACGGGTACCCAGCAGCAAGCAGCCGAGTACCACCAAAAATTCCATCAAGATCATTCCATTACCTCGTGTGATTGAACCCATGTCCGCCCTGGATCAGGGCCCGGATCATCTGTGGTGATTAGCCACTAAATGGTTGGTAAGCACTCTATCACCCCTAAAGAGGTAGTAATTTGAGGCAGCGCAATAACCTGCCCATTTCCGATTCAAGTGCATAAAAACGATGGATATGCCCTTGAACAGAGGCGATTGGGGAATGGCAGGCGGGGGAAGAGAGGGGATCTCTGCGAGGAGCAGGATGGCATGCAGGAGAACGACCCCTGTCAGGGGGCGACTGAGGGGAAAGAAGAGGAGTGATAGACCAGAGAGGGGCTGGTCTGCATACCTGGCAATGAGTTTGGCAATGAGCTTTGCAGATCAGCTGGTAGCTTAACCGTCCCGGCTTGGCTCGGCGGTGGCTGTGTCTTCAGATGAGGAGAGCCGGGATAAGAGAGCGGCGCTGCAGGCATCCAGGATCTCATCGGCCAGTGGCGATTCATCCGGACAGGCCCGGGACAGCATGATAGCGCCGATCATCTGTGCCATCAGCGCTATCCCCCTGGCGCGATGCGCCTTGCCGTGCTGTAGATCCGATGGGTCGCCCAGTACCCCGGTGCGGGCCAGCATAGCTTCAATGCCGGCCTCGAAGGCAGCCTTGACCTGCACCGGCTGCCGCGCCGCATCGGCGCACAGTGCGGCCATGATACAGCCATCTCCCGGGGCATCGCGGTGCTCTCTGGAGAGGTAGTGCCTGACAAACTCGGGGCTAGCCAGGGCACTGGTTTTCTCCAGACTCTGTTCAAAGCCGCAGGTCGCGGCCTCCGCCATCAGATCCGCCTTGGCGGGGAAGTGCTTGTAGAAGCCACCGTGAGTGAAGCCGGCCGCCGCCATCAGATCCGCCACCCCCACGCCATCGTAACCCCGCTCGCGAAACAGTTTGGCTGCGGTGGCGACTATGTGTGCCCGGTTCGCCTGAGCCTGTGCCTTGGTGACCCTCATCCCGGTCGTCCTCTGAATCATGGAAGTGGTGATCACTATACATTGATGTTGGTCATCATCAAAATGCTTGACTGAAAAGATTATGATCGTCATCTTAAATGCGCAGACCCCGGGAAGGTGTTGAACGCTCTGACCCTCGATTGACCCTTGCAGCCCCCGAGCCTGGCGGCGCTATGTCGGGATACGGACTACCTTCCTTCCCAGACCCATGTTCCACACGACAGAGGCACGCCATGACAGACAAGAGACTCTTCGAGGCCTATTCCCTCGGCCCCATCACCCTCGCCAATCGCATCGTGATGGCGCCGCTCACCCGCAACCGTGCTGGCCCCGGTCTGGTACCGAGCGAGCATGCGGCTACCTATTACAGCCAGCGGGCCACGGCGGGTCTGCTGATCGCCGAGGCGACCCAAGTCTCCGCCCAGGCGCAGGGCTACCAGGATACTCCCGGCCTCTACACGGCGGCGCAGATTGCGGGCTGGCGCAAGGTGACCGAGGCGGTGCATGCCAGGGGAGGTCGTATCTTCGTGCAGCTGTGGCATGTCGGTCGCGTCTCCCACGTCACGCTGCAACCTCATGGTGCGGCGCCGGTGGCGCCCTCGGCCCTTCGCGCCCAGACCAAGACCTTCGTCAGCAATGATTTCGTCGAGGTGTCGACGCCCCGGGCACTGGCGCTGGAGGAGCTCCCCGGCATCGTCGACGATTTTCGTCAGGCGGCTGCCAACGCCATGGCGGCTGGCTTTGACGGGGTCGAGATCCACGGTGCCAACGGCTATCTGCTGGAGCAGTTTCTCAAGGATGGGGCCAACCTGCGTAGCGACGGCTATGGCGGCTCCATCGAGAACCGCGCGCGGCTGCTGCTCGAGGTCACCGCCGCCGTGGCCGAGGAGATAGGGGCCGATCGCACCGGGGTCCGAGTCTCCCCCGTCTCTCCGGCCAATGGCATCTCCTGCAGCGATCCCCAGCCGCAGTACGACTATCTGGTCGAGCGGCTCAGCGCGCTGGGGGTTGTCTACCTGCACGTGATAGAGGGCGCCACCGGTGGCCCCCGGGATGTCGCCCCTTTCGACTTCGCCTCCCTGCGTCGGCGCTTCAAGCAGAGCTATCTGGCCAATAACGGCTATGACCTGGCGCTGGCCAGCAGTGCTCTGGCCCAGGGCAAGGCGGACCTGTTTGCCTTCGGCCGCCCCTTTATCAGCAATCCGGATCTGGTCGAGCGCCTGCAGCAGGGTGCCCCGCTCGCCGCATTGAAACCCGAGACCCTCTATGGCGGCGGCGCCGAGGGCTACATCGACTACCCGGCCCTGGCGGGTGCCGGCGAGTAAGCGTGCATCGACGGGAAGCGTCATAGCACGCCCCCCGTCGACACAGCGCCATGGGGCCAGTGCCTTGCGCGACATCCATCCCGGTTCAACACGATCACAGAGAGAATGACATCATGACCATTAAACCCAGAGTGCTTATCACAGGTGCCTCCAGCGGCATTGGCGCCACCTATGCGGACCGCTTCGCCCGGCGCGGTCACGATCTGGTGCTGGTCGCCCGCGACGAGGCGCGGCTGACGGACTTGGCCGGCCACCTGCGCCAGGCGTACGGCGTCGCCGTCGACATCCTGCCCGCCGACCTCACCCAATCCCGGGAGCTGGCCGCCGTGGAGGCCCGGTTACGGGATGATGCCAGCATCGGCATCCTGATCAACAACGCAGGGATGGGCCAGTCGGGCCACTTCCTCGCCCAGACCGCCAGCAGCGTCGAGCAACTGGTGACCCTGAACACCACGGCCCTGGCACGCCTGGCGGCTGCCATAGCCCCACGACTGGTGCAAGCCGGGGAGGGGAGCATAGTCAACATCGGCTCCGTGGTCGGGCTCGCCCCCGAATTTGGCATGACGCTCTATGGCGCGACCAAGGCCTTCGTGCTGTTCCTCTCCCAGGGGATGAGCCTGGAGCTCGCTCCCGCCGGGGTCTATGTGCAGGCGGTGCTGCCCGCCGGCACGCGCACCGAGATCTGGGCGCGCTCCGGCATCGATCCCGACAGCTTGCCGGAGTTGATGGCGGTGGAGGAGCTGGTAGACGCGGCCCTGGTCGGTTTCGATCGCCGGGAAGTGGTCACCATACCGCCGCTGCATGAGGCCAGTCGCTGGGATGAGCTCGATGGCGCGCGCAAGGCGCTGCTCTCCGACCTTCGGCAGGCCCATGCTGCCGAACGTTATCAGGTTGCGCCTAAGGGCCGCTGATCCCGGCAACAAGACCGGCGGTCTGCTGGAGACGGCGCCACGCCCAACCCGTAGCTTTCCCTCCAGAGCGCCTCCTTTATCCCTGTGATGAGGTGCGCCCGACCTGTGTCACCGCACTGCATTGGACAGGGTGGTTTGCCCGGTTTCGGCCACCTCATGCTTTCTGGTAACAAGATGATGAAAGCCTTTGTGTTCAAACGTTATGGCCCGTCGGCTCGACCCGAGTTCACGGAACTGCCGCAGCCGACCATGGGGCCGGACGAGATCCTGGTCAAGGTGCATGCCGTTGGCCTCAATCCCATCGACACCATGATCCCGAAAGGCACCTTCAAACCCCTGCTCAAGTTTGAGCTGCCCGCTGTGCTCGGCAGCGATCTGGCCGGTGTGGTGATGGAGGTCGGCAGCCGGGTGACGCGGTTTAGGCCGGGGGATGCCGTCTATGCCAGCCTCTTCGATCTGGGGCGCGGCGCTCTGGCGCAATGGGTGGTGGTGCCCGAACACGCGGCGGCCCTCAAACCGGCCAGCCTCGACTTCGTTCAGGCGGCGTCAATTCCCATGGTGGCGCTGACGGCCTGGCAGGCCTTCACCGAGCAGGCCTCACTCGCGCCGGGCCAGAGGGTGTTCATTCCCGCGGGTTCCGGCGGCATAGGCTCCTTTGCCATTCAGCTTGCCAGGCACCTGGGGGCCTTTGTCGCGACCACCACCAGCACGGCAAACGTCGAGTGGGTAGGGCAGTTGGGGGCCGAGGTGGTGGTTGACTACAGACGGCAGGAGTTCGATGCGCTATTGCAGGGATACGATCTGGTGCTGGGTACCTTGCGGGGCGACGCGATCGAGCGGTCACTGTCGATCCTGGCGCCGGGGGGGCGGCTCCTGTCGCTGGTCGGCCCGCCGGATGCGGCCTTTGCGCGGGCGAGAAACATGAATGTCATCATGAGGGCCCTGTTTGGCCTGATGAGCCGGAGGATCCACCGTCTTGCCCGGCGACGGGGCGTCACCTACGCCATGATGTTCGTGCGCCCGGATGGCGCCCAGCTGACCCGGATTGCCGAACTGTTAGATGCGGGCAAGCTCAGGCCCGTCATCGACAAGGTCTTTCCATTTGAACAGACCGGCGAGGCGCTCGCCTATCTGGCGACCGGTCGGGCAAAGGGCAAGGTGGTCGTCAGCCTGGCGTAGGTGCAGGGCGACGGCAGGAATAAAAAAGCCGACCCTGGGGTCGGCTCTTGCACGGTGCGAGTCTGGCTCGGCGCGATTAGAACTCGGCGGTGCGAGGGGTACGCGGGAAGGGGATGACGTCGCGCACGTTGCCCATGCCGGTCACGTAGACCACCAGACGCTCGAAGCCGAGGCCGAAACCGGAGTGCGGCACTGTGCCGTAGCGGCGCAGGTCACGATACCACCAGTAATCTTCCTTGTTCAGGCCCATCTCGGCCAGGCGGGCATCCAGCACGTCCAGACGCTCTTCACGCTGGGCACCGCCGATGATCTCGCCGATCCCCGGGGCCAGCACGTCCATGGCGGCAACGGTTTTGCCGTCGTCGTTGAGGCGCATGTAGAAGGCCTTGATGTCTTTCGGGTAGTTCTTCACCACCACAGGAGACTTGAAGTGCTCCTCGGCCAGGTAGCGCTCGTGCTCGGAGGAGAGATCGATGCCCCAGGAGACAGGGAACTCGAACTTCTTGCCGCAGTTCTTCAGCACTTCGATGGCGTCGGTGTAGTCAATCTGGGCGAAGTCGGAGGAGACGAAGCGTTCCAGTCGGTCGATGGCATCCTTGTCGACGTGCTGGGCGAAGAACTCCAGATCGTCACGGCGCTCACTCAGCACGGCGTTGAAGACATACTTGAGCATGGCTTCGGCCAGGGCTGCGTTGTCTTCCAGATCCGCGAAGGCGATTTCCGGCTCCACCATCCAGAACTCGGCCAGATGGCGGCTGGTGTTGGAATTTTCGGCGCGGAAGGTCGGGCCGAAGGTGTAGACCTTGGAGAGGGCGCAGGCATAGGTCTCGACGTTGAGCTGGCCGGAGACGGTCAGGAAGGTCTCCTTGCCGAAGAAGTCCTTGTCGTAATCGACCTTGCCTTCGGGAGTGCGCGGCAGATTCTCTAGATCCAGGGTAGAGACCCGGAACATTTCGCCCGCGCCTTCGGTGTCGGAGGCGGTGATGAGCGGGGCGGCGATCCACAGATAGCCCTCTTCGTGGAAGAAGCGGTGAATGGCCTGGGCCAGGCAGTTGCGCACCCGGGTCACGGCGCCGACCACGTTGGTGCGCGGGCGCAGGTGAGCCTGCTCGCGCAGGTACTCGATGCTGTGGCGCTTGGCGGACATGGGGTAGGTGTCCGGATCTTCGACCCAACCCACCACTTTGACGTCGGTGGCTTGCAGTTCGAAGGCCTGGCCGCTGCCCTGGGAGGCGGCAACGATGCCGGTCACTTCCACTGAGCAGGCGGTGGTCAGACGCAGCACTTCATTCTCATAATTGGCCAGGGTATTGGGGACGACGGCCTGAACCGGGTGAAAACCGGAACCATCTGAAATGGCCAAAAATGAGATCCCCGCCTTGGAATCGCGGCGGGTCCGGATCCACCCTTTCACTGTCTGGGTGGTGCCAACCGCATATTTACCGGTCAGCACATCTACTACGGATGCGTGCGTCATCGAAATATTGTCTCCAGCTTGTTCTTGCAGCGCTATGGGTCCGCTCGGGCACTGCTTGGCCCATGGTGGCAGACTGAGCCGTCAATCTTACCCGCGCAGGTTTGATAAACAAGCAAAAATGTCGGACTCTGAAGGGATTGAGGGCCAATCGGGCATAAGGAGCAGAATGTGGCGGAACGACGGCGGGGGCAGGACAGGCTGATCGTGTTGCTGCACTGGCTGGCCATCGTCTGCTGGGCCTGTGTCATGGTGCTGCTTACCCTGTATCACTATGCCCGCCCCGAGATTGCCTATGGCTTCTTGCGCTATGGCGGCATTGCCGTCAGGGAACATTGGGATCCGGCCTTGACCCCCTGGCTGGAATACAGCCTCTGGGGCTGCGTTGCCTTCACCCTGCTGGTGCTGACGCTGCAATACCGGCGCAGCCGCCGGGAGCAAGATGGGTATCAGCTCTCCCTGATGGTCCTGCTGCTCATCCTCATCATCAGCTTGCTGCTGTTCTACTTCGGCTGACTCGGGCCAGAATGCCTGGTTCCAGGCTCATTGCCATCGGCGTTACCCTTATCTCTGCTCGGGGGCAGGGCGTCATGAGTGCTGGTCTGGCTTGCTGCGCAGTGGCGCTTGCCAAGCTGGCGCTCGACCCCGTCCAGCATCTGGTTATAGGCCAGAATGACGCGGCCAATCTCGTCTCCCTCATCCCCATCCAGTCGATGACCGAAATCGTGGCGATCGGTCGCCTCCTCGATGGCGCGGGTGAGCTGGTTGAGCGGGCGTACTATCCAGGTGCGGATCACCCAGAGGGTCAGCAAGAGCCCCAGGCCGAAGATCAGGGTCAGGCTGAGGGCCGAGGTGAGAATGTTCTGCTCGACCCGGGTAAAGAGGGTGTCGAGGGAGTAGTCGAAACGCACCGCGCCAAGCACGGTGTTCTCCGGCACCTGATGGCAACTGGTGCAGTCGGTGCCACGAAAATCGCGCTGGGCGAGCAGGGGGCGGGTCACCACTAACCGGCTGTGCTGGCCATTGTGCACCACTTCCATGCTGCCCTTGCCCGCCAACGCCAGGGTATCGAACTCATCTCTGGCGCCCTCGTTGTCGAGCCCTGCGCCAAATTGTTTGCTGACCGCGTCGCCGCGCAATATGCGGGCATCTTCGACGTGGGCGTGGTTCAGGAACTTGTGACGCAGGGTTTCCCGTGCCGCCATCTTGTTGGTCAACATCAGCATGTTGAGGCCGTCGAAGTAGGCCTCTATCTGTTCGCTGCTCTGCTCTTTGATCATGGTCAGGATAAGGTCGCGCTCGCGCACCGCCTGATAGGCCGCGGAGAAGACCAGCACCATGGAGAAGATAAACAGCAGGAAGAAATTGAATTTGGCGGCAATGGAGAGGCGCATGAGAGCAGTACATCTGTTGCTAAAACCCGCCGCGCAGTCTACTCGCCCAGGCCGTGCGGGTCTGATGGTTCGCTCACATTCTGGCGAAAAAGCCCCTGCATTGCCATGCGAGGGCTATTTGTCGAGACTCAGTATTCGCCGCTGGCGATGGCCTCATGGATGGCATGGGTCAGCACCCGCAGTTCCTCGGGGGTGATGACGAAGGGGGGCATCAGGTAGATGAGCTTGCCAAAGGGGCGGATCCAGGCACCCAGCTCGACGAACTTGCGCTGGATGCGCGCCACATCCACCCGCTCTTTCATCTCCACCACGCCGATGGCGCCGAGTACCCGCACGTCGGCCACCGCCGGGTTGAGGGTCAGTGCCACCAGTTCGGTGCGCAGCTGATGCTCGATGGCGGTTACCCGTTCCTGCCACGGCGAGGCCAGCAGCAAGTCGATGGAGGCGTTGGCCACCGCGCAGGCGAGCGGATTGCCCATAAAGGTGGGGCCGTGCATAAAGACCCCGGCCTTGCCGTCGCAGATGGTGCGGGCGACCTGCTCGGTGGTGAGGGTGGCCGACAGCGTCAGGTAGCCACCGGTGAGCGCCTTGCCCAGACACAGGATGTCGGGGCTGATCCCCGCCCAGTCGCAGGCAAACAGCTGGCCGGTACGGCCAAAGCCGGTGGCAATCTCGTCGGCGATGAGCAGTATGCCGAACTCGTCACACAGGGCGCGTACCCATTGCAGATAGCGAGGGTGGTAGAAGCGCATGCCGCCCGCTCCCTGCACGATGGGCTCGAGGATGATGGCGGCTATCTCCTCGTGGCGATCGGCGACCAGCTCCGCCAGCGCCACCACGCAGCTCTCATCCCACTGGGCGTGGAAACGGCAATCGGGGGCCGGGGCGAACAGCTGCTCGGGCAGGAAGCCTTGATAGAGCTCGTGCATGCCGCCATCGGGATCGCAGACGCTCATGGCGCCGAAGGTATCGCCGTGATAACCACCGCGCAGGGAGACGAACCGGGATCGCGGGCTGCCCTTGGCGTGCCAGTACTGCTGGGCCATCTTGAGCGCGACCTCCACCGCCACTGAGCCCGAGTCGGCCAGAAAGACCCTGTCCAGCCCTTTTGGTGTGATCTCCACCAGTTTGCGGCACAGATTGATGGCGGGCTCATGGGTGAGGCCACCGAACATGACATGGGACATCTTGCCGAGCTGGGCGCTGGCTGCGGCATCGAGCGCTGGCACCTGGTAGCCGTGAATGCTGGCCCACCAGGAGCTCATGCCATCGATTAGCACGCGGCCATCGCTGAGGGTGAGGGTTACCCCTTTGGCACTGGCTACTTCATAGCAGGGCAGGGGCTGAGTGAGGGAGGTATAGGGGTGCCAGATATGGTGCAGGTCGAACTCTTGATTGGTCAATTTATATCCACTTGTAATCTTGTTTGATCTGGTCGGTGTTGACAGTCTACGCGCGCTCTTTACACTAGCCAACAATTTCAGCCACTTGCCACGCAGGGTGCCAGTGCCGCGGGCGCTAGTCTGTCAGGCGGGCAGAGGCATATCTATAAAAAACGGAAGCCATCCATGAGCGCTCTTGTCGATTCCCCCTCTCTTCACGTCACCCAGGCCAACCCGGCTCGCCAGGGCGCCGTTCGCTATGACTGGGCCCTGACCGAGGTTGAGGCCCTGTTTGCCCTGCCGTTCAACGATCTCTTGTTTCAGGCCCAGACGGTGCACCGTGCCCATTTCGATCCCAACGAGGTGCAGGTCAGCACCCTGCTCTCCATCAAGACCGGCGCCTGCCCGGAGGATTGCAAATATTGCCCCCAGAGCGCTCGCTATCACACCGGGCTCGAGACCGAGCGGCTGATGGAGGTGGAAAAAGTGCTGGAGCGGGCCCGGGAAGCCAGGGCCAATGGCTCGTCGCGTTTCTGCATGGGGGCCGCCTGGCGCAATCCCAAGGAGCGGGATATGCCCTACGTCTTGCGCATGGTCAAAGAGGTGCGAGAGCTGGGCATGGAGACCTGCATGACCCTCGGCATGTTGACTGCCGATCAGGCCGCGCGCCTGGGGGCGGCCGGTCTTGACTACTACAACCACAACCTCGACACCTCCCCCGAGTTCTACGGCGACATCATCACCACCCGCACCTACCAGGACCGACTCGATACCCTGGCCAATGTCCGTGGCGCCGGTATGAAGGTCTGCTCCGGTGGCATCGTCGGCATGGGCGAGCAGGGCAAGGACAGGGCCGGCCTCTTGATGGCACTCGCCAATCTGCCCCGCCACCCCGAGAGCGTGCCCATCAACATGCTGGTCAAGGTGAAGGGCACCCCCATGGAAAATCAGCAGGATCTGGACCCCTTCGAGTTTGTACGCACCATAGCGGTGGCCCGCATCATGATGCCCGCCTCCCATGTACGCCTCTCCGCCGGGCGGGAGAAGATGAACGAGCAGATGCAGGCCATGTGCTTCATGGCTGGCGCGAACTCGATTTTTTATGGTTGCAAGCTGCTCACCACGCCGAATCCGGATGAAAACAGTGACATGCAGCTGTTCAAGCGGCTCGGCATACGCCCGGCCCAGCGAGCTCAGAAACCGGACGGGGTACAGGAAGAGGAGCTGTTGGCCCGGGTGGCCAGCCAGCCTGTGGGCGGCGATCTCTTCTATGACGCCAGTCATCCCAAGGGAAACCGTGCATGAGGGGCAGCGCGCATGAGCTCGGCCGCAACCCTGTGAGCCGATCTGAGTCCGATGCAAAGAAGCCGGTTCCCCATGGCAGTTGCGCGCCAACGCCAGCAAGGAGCGGACAATGAGTTCCTCCTTCGCCCTGGGGGAAGCCCTGGCCGCACGGGCGAGAGAGGGCTTGCTGCGTACCCGCCAGAGCGGTAACGGTGGCGCCGGTACCCGGCTGCAGGTGGCGGGGCGCGACTATCTCAACTTCTCCTCCAACGACTATCTCGGGCTGGCCGGTCACCCGGCCGTGGCCCTCGCCTTCAAGGAGGGACTGGATCGCTATGGGGCGGGATCCGGGGCATCGCCGCTGGTGACCGGCTACAGCCACGCCCATCAGGCGCTGGAAGAGCAGCTTGCCGACTGGTTGGGGCTGGAGGCGGTGTTGCTGTTCAACTGCGGCTTTTCTGCCAATCAGGCGGTGCTCAAGGCGCTGCTTGGCAAGGAGCACTTGCTCTGGCAGGACAGGCTCAATCACGCCTCCTTGCAGGAGGCGGGCAGCCTGCTGCCCTGCACCATGAAGCGCTTTGGTCACAATGACATGACTCAGCTCGCCGCCCAGCTCGAGCCGGGTCGGGGTCTCATCGTCTCGGAAGGGGTATTCAGCATGGATGGGGATCAGGGCCCCTGGTCCGAGCTCGCCCGCCTGGCCGAGCAGAGCCGCAACTGGCTGATGATAGATGATGCCCATGGCCTGGGGGTCTTGGGCGCCGAGGGACGCGGTACCCTCAACGAGCAGGGGGTCGCGGCCCGACGAGTGCAGATACAGATGGGCACCTTTGGCAAGGCCCTCGGGGTGGCTGGCGCCTTTGTCGGCGGCAGTCGCGAGCTGGTGGACTATCTGGTCAACTTCGCGCGCCCCTATGTCTACAGCACCCATATGCCGGCGGCCCAGGCCCATGCTGTGCTGCGTGCCGTCGAGCTGGTGCGTGCGGGCAGCGAATCGCGGGAGCGGCTGCGCCAACTCATCGGCCGTTTTCGCGAGGGGGGGCGCCAACTGGGCTGGACCCTTGGCATGAGTGCGACCCCGATCCAGCCGCTGCTGGTGGGCACGAGCGAGGCTGCGACCCGGCTCTCGGCCCGCTTGCGCGAAGGGGGGCTCTGGGTGAGTGCCATCCGCCCGCCCACGGTGCCCGTGGGCGCGGCGCGGCTGCGCATCACCCTCTGCGCCGCCCACAGCGAGCAGCAGATAGATCGGCTGCTCGATACCCTGGGGGAGGCCAAGGCCCATGTTTGAGATGCATCAGGGCAACCTGGACCAGGCGTGCGAACCCTTCCAGCGGGTCGACAAGGGGGCGCTGGCCCGGCGTTTTGGTGCCGCCGCCGCCTCTTACGATGCCCATGCGCGCTTCCAGCAGGAGGTGGGGCAGGCACTGCTGGCCAGGTTGCCTGAGGGGCACTGGACAGCAGGGCTGGATCTGGGCTGTGGCACAGGCTTCTTCCTGCCTGCCTTGCAACAGCGTTGCAGCCAGCTATGCGGTTTGGATCTCTCCCCCGGCATGCTGGCCCAGGCCAGGCTGCGGGCCAGCGATGCCCGTCTGCTGTGCGGCGATGCCGAGGCGCTGCCTCTGGCCGATGCCAGCCTTGACCTCGTTTTTTCCAGCCTGGCGCTGCAGTGGTGCGAGCGACCAGAGCAGGCATTCAGTGAATTGAAACGGGTGCTCAGGCCTGGTGGCCAGATCCTCTTCTCGACCTTGCTGAGTGGCTCGCTCTGGCAGCTGGCCCAGGCCTGGCAGGCGGTGGATGACCGCTCCCACGTCAATCGCTTCCTCGGCGAAAACCAGCTCAGAGCCGCCCTTGAAAATGCGGGCTTTCAGTCCCCAGATATAGTTGTGCGCCCCTGGCATCTGGGTTACGGCCAGGTGCTGGCACTGCTGCGCGATCTCAAGGGCATAGGAGCGAGTCAGGTCAACGAGGGGAGCGAGGGCGGATTGGGCGGTCGTGCCCGGCTCGCCCGGCTCATCGAGGCCTATGAAGCCTTTCGCCGCCCCGACAAGTTGCTTGAGGCCAGCTACAGCGTGGCACTGGTGCGGCTCGGTTGACGGGACCTAGCTTCTTATTTTCACCCCATGTCAGGAGTGGTGATGACGACCTTTTTTATCACGGGTACTGATACCGATGTGGGCAAGACCCTGGTCAGTCGCGCCTTGTTGCAAGCTGCCAATGCTCAGGGCCGATCCTGTGTCGGCTACAAACCCATCTCGGCCGGTTGTGAACCGACGCCACAAGGGCTGCGCAACAGGGATGCCTTGCAGTTGCAGCAGGCCGCCAGCCTGAGCCTGTCCTATGAGTGGGTCAATCCCTTCGCCTATGCGCCCCCCATAGCCCCGCACATAGCGGCGGCTCAGGTGGGGCAACCCATAGTGGAAGCCGAGCTCACGGCCGGATTGCGCCGGCTCGAAAATAGCGGTGCCGAGCTGGTACTGGTGGAGGGGGCGGGGGGTTGGCATCTGCCGTTGAATGCGCAGCGGCTGCTCTCTGACTGGGTGAGCGATCTGCGCCTGCCCGTGGTGCTGGTGGTGGGCGCCAAGCTGGGCTGCCTCAACCATGCCCTGCTGACCCTGGCCGCCATCGAACAGGCGGGTCTGCCTCTGGCTGGCTGGGTGATGAATCGGCTGCCCTGTGGCATGAGCTGCTACGAAGAAAATCTGGCGACCCTGCGCCAACGTTTGCCCGCGCCTCTGCTTGGCGAAATTCCGATATTGAGCGAGCCAGATAGCGCTAACGTGCAGGAATATCTCGATATTTCCCTGTTGCGCTGAGGGCAGCATTCAGGGAGCATTCATAGAAAACCACTAATATGTGTGACAGGGAGCACAGTACGGTCTACCGCACTGTGCCCAACTCATTCTCACAAGGAGTCTATATGAAGCGAATTATGCTATTCCTGGTGACCAACCTGGCCGTCATGCTGGTGCTGGGGGTGGTACTCAATATCCTGTTCTCGGTGCTTGGCATCAGCAAATCCAGTATCTCTGGCTTGCTGATCTTCTGTGCCGTGTTCGGTTTTGGGGGTTCCTTTATCTCTTTGCTGATGTCCAAGTGGATGGCCAAGCGCAGCTATGGCGTCCAGGTCATCGAACAGCCCCGTAACGAGACAGAGCACTGGCTGGTCAGTACCGTGGCTCGTCAGGCCCGCGAGGCGGGGATCAAGATGCCGGAAGTGGGCATCTATGAGTCCGCCGACATGAATGCCTTCGCCACCGGTGCTCGCCGGGATGACTCGCTGGTAGCTGTTTCGTCCGGTCTGCTCTACAGCATGAGCCGCGACGAGGCGGAAGCCGTGCTGGCCCACGAGGTGAGCCACGTGGCCAACGGCGACATGGTGACCCTGACCCTGATCCAGGGGGTGGTGAACACCTTCGTGATGTTCTTCGCCCGCATCGTGGCCGGTGTCATCAGCAACTTCTTCAGCTCCAATAACAGCGAGGAGAGCAGCAGCTCCGGTGGCTTCGCCTACATGATCACCGTGTTCGTGCTGGAGATGATTTTCGGTGTGCTGGCCTCCATGATCGTCATGTGGTTCAGCCGTCAGCGTGAGTTCCGCGCCGATGCAGGTGCCGCCAAACTGGCGGGTCGTGACAAGATGATAGCGGCGCTGCAGCGCCTCTCCCGTGGCGCCGAGCCGCAGATGGAGGGCGCCATGATGGCCTTTGGCATCAACGGCAAGCGCTCGGTGAGTGAGTTCTTCATGAGCCACCCGCCCATCGAACAGCGTATCGCCGCCCTGCGTCAGGGGTGATCCCATACCATGTGAAACGGCTGCCTCGGCAGCCGTTTTTTTATGGGTTTTTTAATTGGCTGACCGATCACCCCAGTCTGGCCCGTCCTGAATGGATGGCCAGACCGGGGCCCGCAATCAGGCAATCTCGATGTCGGTCAGGGGAATGGCGCAGCAGGTCAGGATCTTGCCCTCGGCACGTTCGGCCTCGGTGAGCGCGGGGGCGCTCGCCTGCTCAACCTCGCCAGCCACCAGGGTCTGCTTGCAGCTGCCACAGATCCCGGCCCGGCAGCTCCAGGGCAGCTCCAGTCCCTGCTTGCTGGCCTGATCGAGTATGCTGCCCTGATTGTTGCCAGCAAAGGACTTGCCGGCTATCTGCAGGGTCAATTCCTGATGAGGGCGCGCGCTGATGAGGGGCGCTCCACCGAAACTCTCCTGACGAATACGGCTCACCCCGGCCCCTTGCAGCAGGGTGATGGCGTGTGCCATGAACCCTTGCGGGCCACAGAGCAAGACTTCCCGCTGGTGCAGTTGTTGCACCCGCGCGAGGTGGTCGGCCTCGAGTCGGCCATGCAGCCCCTGCCAGTGGCTATCGGCCTGGCTCAAAATAAGAGTAAGCTGCATGCCTTGGCGGGCCAGGGCGTGCAGCTCCTCGGGGGCGGGAATGTCAGCCTCGCTGCGGCACTGATGCATGAAATGCACGTCGCCGAGTTCACCGCGCAGGGCCAGGGTGCGGGCGATGGCGAGCATGGGCGTGATGCCTGAGCCGGCAGAGAGCAGCAGCAACTTGCGCTCAACGGCAAGCTGGAAATCACCGTCAGGATCCTTGGCCAGTATGCGATCGCCGACCTTGAGGTGGCGGTGCAGCCACTGGGAGAGCCGCCCGTCGGCCTGACGTTTGACGGCAATGGCGTAGCGACCCGGCGCATCCGGTGTGGAGCAGAGGGTGTAGCGACGCTGCACCCGTTCCCCCTTGATATCGACAAAGATGGGCAGATGTTGACCGGCCTGGTAGTCGGCCAGGGGTTCGCCATCCTCGGCCTCGAACCAGAAGCTCTCCAGATCCCGGGCCAGTGACTCGCGTGCCACGCAGACTAACGCGCGTTTCCTGGGCGCGCCGTTGCCGTAGACCTGGGGCCGCACCCGCTCCAGGACCTCTATCTCGCAGCCAGCCTCTATCCATCCCTCATTGAGGGCGACCAGGTTCTGGCCGAAATAGACGTCGCTATCCTCGCCGCGGCGGTAGCGGCTAAGGGTCGCGAGCGGTTCTTTGAGCGCGTTGAAGCGGCTGGTTCCGGGCTCGACTGTGGTCATGATGCAGCGGCTGCATGGCTTGGCGACCAGAAATTCCACCTCGCCGATACGAACGCGGCGCCAGCCATCTTCCTCGAAGGGACGCAGACCACTGGCCACCAGATTGGTGCGAAACTGACTCATCTGATGCAGGGCATCGGATCTCAGGTTGAGATCCTCAAGGGAAGCCTGACCTATCAGCAGCAGGGGATAACCATCGGCGAAGCTGACCCGGGTGCCGGTTTTTTCACGAAAACGGGCAGACTGATCGCCTAGCCAGAGCAGGAATACCGACTCTCCCGCCACCCGGCTCAGCCAGTGATCCGCTCGCTCATGGGTACGTAGCGCGGTGAAGTTGTCGCCCCAGACCCCGGTGGATTGAGGGGTGAGCAGGAAATCCTGTTCCAGCAGCGTGAGCAGCTCCTGGCCCGGATAGCGCAGTTGCAAGCCGCCCTCGACGGGGCTGGCGACCACTTGCTGCAACTGGGGGTGGGTGCGGGCCGTGATGAAGGTGCCGTCCGGCTTGACCACCATGTAACGCCGGTCGCCATCCAGTCCCTCCTCGCCAACTCGGGCCCGGCTCAGGGCCATGCCAGCGGTGGATTTGATGGGATAGAGATGAATACTGTCCAGACGGGGCATGGTGCTCTCCTTGAGCGTGGCAGGGCGAGGGCACAAGATAGCGGTTTGCCCCCTAAAGCTCAATCGAGGCGCAGTCGGTGCCACGGGTCAGGCAGACGAAAAACCCGGCCTATGGGCCGGGTTGAGTGGATAAATTGCTTATCCGTGCTATCACGCGATCAATTTTCTAGGCATTCAATGAGACTGATGTTGTTTGAGGATGTCGTATATCTCCTCTTTGAGTTTAAGTTTCTGTTTTTTCAGATCTCTCAACTCAGGACTGAAGTCGCTGGCATGATGCTTTTCCAGTTTTCTGATGGTCCCGTCCAGCTCGTTGTGTAAGGCAAACTTCTCGTGGAAATGGTCATCACTGCTCTTCAGTTGCGAGATAAGGTCTCTGTACTCTGGGAACATGTAATGTCGCCTCCTTGTTGCGCTTGGGTGTGCCGACACCATTAAAACTACACCCCGGAGTGCGAGATAGATGTGATCGAGATCGCAGTTATGAGCTCTCTTTTTGCCCTTGTCATCACGACGTCACAAGGGACTGATGCAGGCTGGCGTCATCGCGCAGCACGGATGTGTTCGCCGAACACCCGGGAGCGCCACAGGCAAGGCAGGGGAAGCGTGTTAATAAAGGGGAGCAGAGAAAGGGATGCTCATAGAAGAGGTGCACAAGGGGGCAGTATGCTCATGGAAGGCGTGAACAAAGGGGCCCATAGGCCCCTTTGTTCATATTGCGAATAGCCGTGCTGGGCTATTCCTTCTTCTTTTTGGGCTTCTCGGGCAGCGCCTTGCCATCCCGGGCGATGACCTTGCCCGCTTCAAAACCAATCTGGGCCGCTAGCTCCTCGAGATCTCCCGCCTTGGCTTCGCTGCCGATGGCATAGCGATAGTTGGCGATGGTGATCTTCTCGGCCACAGGGGTGCCCGGGACTATGGGTTCACGCCAGCCTTGTCCTATGTGCGCCACCAGGGTGCCATTCATGATGAGTTCGCCGACTATCTCCTGGCTCGGTTGACCCTTGCCGAAGGTCAGCCCCTGGGGATGCTTCTTGCCAACCAGAGGGGCGTCACTTGCCGGGAGCAGCTTGGTGCGGATCAACCACTTGGGATCCTGGGTCTTGCCGAGGGCCTTGCCGGTCTGATACTCGTTGATCTTGATGGTCTTTATCATCTGGGCGGTGAACGCTTTGGTCAGCGCCTTCTGAGCCTCGTTTGCTGCATCTATGACGATGGGGGCCACATACCAGGTTTGGGGCGCTGGTGCCTTGGGGGCCGTGGCGGCAGTTTGCGCCAGGGCCAGAGGGCTGAGCAGCAGAGTAGCCAACAAGAGTCCGATTTTCTTCATTCTGATCCCGCTTATGTTTCAACTAGGAGTTTGTTTTGCCAGCGACGACTGCGCCAGCGCCAGAACATGGCCAGTCCACGCACCCATTCATCACAGGCGAGTGCCAGCCAGATGCCGACCAGTCCATAGCCTTGCATGATACCAAGGTAATAGGAAAGGGGAACGGCGATGCCCCACATGGACAGCAGTGCCATGTAGAGCGGGAAACGGGCATCCCCGGTGGCGCGCAGGGCATTGATCACCACCAGATTGAAGGTGCGGCCAGGTTCGAGGATGAGGCTGATTAGAAATAGCTGGGCCACCATGTCGATGATGTCGCCATCGGCCGTGAACAGGCTGATGATCTGCCGTCCGCTGATGGCCACGGCAATGGCGATCAGGGTGGTGACGATCAACCCCAGCTTGAGACTGTGCAGCAGCTGGGCGTAAGCCTGTTCGAAGCGACGCGCCCCCGCTAGATGGCCGATGATGATCTCGTTGCCAAGGCCGATGGAGAGGCCAAACAGCAGAATGAACAGGCAGATCTGGAAGAAGTAGGACTGGGTCGCCAGCGCCTTGTCACCGAGCAGGCCGACAAAAGCCGTCACCACCATGAACTGCAGCATCCAGGAGAGGTTCTCCCCCGCCGCCGGCAGGCCGATATGCAGCACCTTGCGCAACATGGGGCGGCTGGGTTTGAGGATTTCGGGCAGCCGCAGCCGTATCCCCGTCTTGCGAGCCACCAGCCAGACCAGCAGCACCACACCCACCAGGCGGCCCACGACGGTGCTGATGGCGACCCCGGCGACCCCGAGCTGAGGCAGACCAAACCAGCCATAGAGCAGCAGCAAGTTGCCGACGAAGGTGATGAGGTTGACTATCAGGGTCACATACATGGCCTGACGGGTATGGCCGTGGGCGCGCAGGGTCGATGCCAGACAGAGGGCCGCGGCCTCGGGCAGCAGGCAGAGGCCGATGATTTGCAGGTAGAGCAGGGCATCCCCCATCAGGTGATCCGGCAGGTTCATCAAGGCCAGCATGGGCGCCGCCCCCAGCATGACCCCCACGGCGGCGACCAGCCCGACCAACAAGTTGAAGCCGATGGCGGTGTGGATGACGACCCGTGCCTTCTCCCGGTCGCCGGCGCCCAGATACTGGGTGATCACCACGCTGGTGCCGATGCTGACGAAGCTGAACAGGGTGATGGCCAGATCGAATACCTGATTGCCGACCGCCAGCGCCGCTACGCCCTGGTAGGAGACGTGGCCCACCATGAAGGTGTTGAGGGCCCCGGTCAGGAAGTGCAGGGCGAGATCGATAAACAGCGGCCAGGTCAGCGCGAACAGCGTGCCCGGTCCGGCTTGGGATTGAGTGTGCATGGGGAGTCCAAATACTGGGGATGGCCCTCGTCAGTGCCATCTGGACGGGCATTTAACACCAAGCGGGTGCGGGGTGCAATCTTGCACTGAGCAGAGCGCGCCAGACCTCCCTTCATCGGGAAGGCCTGGCGTCGGTTCAGGCTTGGTTGGTCGTCGCCTCTTGCTCGCAGGGGAGGGTGAGCCGCGCCGAGTCTGGCAGCGCATCATCTTTGGGCCACTGGGAGAGGATAGCGTCGGTGGTGCTCTCCACCACCTCGTCATCCTTGAACAGAGGCTCGCGGTAACAACGGGTCATGCGCAGCGCCTGATACATGTCGGGGCAGAGGATAATGCCTTCGTCGCCGACCCGGATCCCGGCCTGACGGAACCAGTGACTGAGCTGGCCGTGGCGGCCTGCCATCACCATATGGATACCACGGCGCTTCAACTCGCGGTGCAGCTCGCCGACCATGCTCATCACGCTGATGTCCTGATGGGTAAAGCAGGCAACGGCGTCCACCACCAGACACTGGGGGCTATGGGGATCTTGCACCAGCAGCGCCAGCACCCGCCGTTTGAAATAAGGGGCATTGAAGTAGGTGAGCGGCGAGTTGAAGCGGTAGACCAGCACCCCCGGGATCGCCTTGGCCTGCTCGTTGTCGCCCAGGGTGCGCACTACCCCCTCATCGTCCATGCCGAGCAGTTGATCCGTCGGACGCATCACGTTGCGCAGGAATTGGAACAACCCCAGCAGCACCGCCAGGGTGATGCCGGGGATGACCCCCATGGTCAGCACGCTGATGAAGGTGATCAGCGCCAGCCAGAAAGCGGCGCGGTCGGAATCTTTCAGCGCCCACAACCCCTTGAGATCGAGCAGGGAGAGTGATGCCATTACCAGCACCACCCCGAGGGCGGCGGTGGGGATGTATTGCAGCGGTGAGGTGAGGTAGAAGGCAATAAAGCCGATGATGATGGCGGCGATGATGGAGACCAGCTGGCTCTTGCCACCGTTGGCATCGTTGACCGCGGTGCGCGAGTCGGCGCCGCTGATGGCAAACCCCTGGGAGACGGCGGAGGCCAGATTGGCCATGCCCAGTGCCCTGAACTCCTTGTCCGCATCAATCTCATAGCCATTCTTGGAGGCAAAACTGCGGGCGGTGAGCATCATGGAGACGAAGCTCACCATGGCAAGGTTCAACGCCGGCAATACCAGCTCACGGAGCAGTCCGGGGGGAAACTCCGGCATCTGGAAGGCGGGCAGGCCCGAGCCAATGGTACCGAGGGTATCAATCCCGAACTGCCCCAGATGACCGACCCACACCAGAGCGGCCGTGACCACCATGGCCACCATGGAGGAGGGCCATCCCGGTCGATAGCGTTTGCTGACCAGCAGTATGAGCAGGGTAAAGAGGCTCATGGCCAGGGTGGGCAGATGGGTGCGCGCCAGATAGTTGGTGCCGCTCATGATCCGCTCGATGAGGTAGCGCTCGTCGAAGGTGAAACCCAGGATCTTGGAGAGCTGGCCCACCATGATGGTGATGGCGACCCCGTTGAGCAGCCCCATCAAGATTGGCCGGGAGAGAAAATCGGCAAATACCCCCAGTTTGAAGCGGCTGGCGAGCAGGCACCAGAAGCCCGTCATGGCGGTCATCGTCATGACCAGCTGCCAATGACGGGTCGCATCGCCTGCGGCAAGGGGGGTGACCACGGCGGCGATGACGGCGCAGGTGGCGGCATCGGGACCGACAATGAGCTGGCGTGAGGTGCCAAACAGGGCATAAACCATCATTGGCAATATGCAGGAGTAGAGGCCGACGATGGCACCGACCCCGGTCAGCTCGGCATAGGCGATGGCCACAGGGAGGGCGACGGCGGCCACCGAGAAACCGGCCCGCATGTCGGGCAGCAACCAGGCCCGCTGGTATTGCAACAAGGCAACCAGTCCCGGCAGCCAGCGCTCGAGAGAGAAGAAATCGCGCATCATGAAACCCGTATTATAAAAGCCACTGTATATCAGTCACTTTAGTTAAGTTGTTGTGCCAAAGTGGCTTTTTTACTGAGTGTGGCCCCTTGCCCGCAGCCCGTCCCATCCTGATGCTACTGCGGTGCCGGGATCTGGAGCAGAGGCCAGAGTCGTTGCCACCCCTTGTTGGCGACCCGTTCATCAAACACAGACCGGGGTTGCCGACAACGGGGGTTGGGCAGGACCTCAAGGGACCAGCAGGATGCCAGGCCAAAGGGGGCCAGCCAGAGCAGCTGACCATCTGGCAGCAGACGAACCCCGACACAGGTGGGCAGCTCGACCCAGTGCCCCAGAGCCTGCTCGCTGCTGTCAAAGGGGGCCACATGCTGACGCTGGTGCATGCGGGCCTGATTGCGTACCTGCCAGCGGCCGCTCAGACGGGCGCTCAGCCAGGCTTCGTGGGCCGACTCTCGCGTCCCCTCCATATCCTGTGAGTCCAGATAGACAAGATCCAGGTCATTGAGCGGGGTTGGTTCGGCCTTGTGGTGGAGATGATCCCAGATGAGGTTGCGTACGAAGCCAGCCCCCAGCGCCCAGTCGGGCAGGGCCAGATCCCGCGCGGCCATCAGGCAGGCCATGCGATAGGGGTCGGCGCGCAGCAGCGCCTCGGTTTGCAGCCGCAAGCCGGACTCGAAAGAGGGCTCAGCTTGAGCCGCAGGCTCAACCGCCATGGCGCCGCAACCAGGTCTCGATATAGCTGCAGCTTGGGACTATCTCGAGACCTTGGGCCTGGCACCAGTCGAAGAGGGCCCGTGCCAGCTTGTCTGCCAGCCCCTGGCCACGCAGCTCGCCGGGCACGAAGGTGCTGTAGGCATCGACCTGATGCTGGTCGAGCAACCGATAGCGCAGGCGGGCCTCATGGCCGTCAACCACGCAGAGGAAGGCTTGCTGCTGTTGATCATGAATGATGTCTGTCATGGGGACTCCTGTTCTTGCTATGGCCAGCCTGGCCGCACGGCGCTTTGCCGGGGAGGCGAGCTCGCTTACACTGCTCCCCTCATGATGCCACGTTAGCCGCGCCAACTCATCCGCGCATTTGCACAGGAAGCCACCATGGCCTTTGCCACCCTAGACGATTTGATAGGCGACACCCCGCTGGTGCGTCTGCAGCGCATCAACCCCCACCAGGGCGTCACCATCTTGGTCAAACTGGAGGGCAACAACCCGGCCGGTTCGGTCAAGGACAGGCCTGCGCTGAGCCTCATCCGCGCCGCCGAAGCGAGCGGTCGCTTACGGCCCGGCGCCAGGCTGATCGAGGCCACCTCGGGCAATACCGGCATCGCCCTGGCCATGGTGGCGGCCACCAGGGGCTACCGGATGCGGCTCATCATGCCAAGCAACATGAGCCAGGAGCGCCGAGCCGCCATGCAGGCCTATGGCGCCGAGTTGGTGTTGGTCGACAACGGCATGGAGGGGGCGCGGGATCTGGCGTTGGCCATGGCGGCCAGGGGGGAGGGTGTGGTGCTGGATCAGTTCAACAATCCTGCCAACCCGCAGGCTCACTATCAGAGCACGGGCCCTGAAATCTGGCGTCAGAGTGGCGAAGCCATCACTCACTTCGTCTCTGCCATGGGCACTACCGGCACCATCATGGGGGTCTCCCGTTACCTCAAGGAGCAGAACCCGGCGGTGCAGGTGATTGGCTTGCAACCGGCCGAAGGGAGCCACATTCCGGGGATCCGTCGTTGGCCCGCCGCCTACCAGCCCGCCATCTTCGAGCCAGAGCGGGTCGATCGGGTGCTGGACATCACTCAGGCAGAGGCGCTCACCACCATGCGTCGTCTGGCCCGGGAAGAGGGGATCTGTTGCGGCGTCAGCTCGGGCGGCGCCGTGGCGGGGGCCCTGCGCATCGCCGCCGAGCTGGAGCAAGGGATCATCGTCGCCATCATCTGCGACCGAGGGGATCGCTACCTCTCCACAGGGGTGTTCGATGAACCCGCCTGAACCCGATCCGGGATCAGTCAACCGCAGGGGCCCATGGGCCCCTGCTGTCATTTGGTGCTGGCGCTTAACGGGTCAGCCAGCTCAGCAGCAGCTTCTTGTACCAGCGATCATAGGGGGGCTGGAGCAGGGTACCTGGGCTCCACCTGCCCCGGCGCAGTACCGTCTTGGCCTTGGAGAAGGTGAGAAATCCCTCCCGCCCATGGTAGTGGCCCATGCCGGAGGGGCCTATGCCCCCGAAAGGCGCATCGTCCGCCGCAACCTGTTGCAGGGTCTCATTGATGGCGACCCCCCCTGAGTGTGTCTCCCTGATCACCCTGGCTTGCAACGCGGGATCCAGACTCATCAGATAGAGGGCCAGGGGCCTGGGCCTGGCCTGGATATAGGCGATGGCCTCATCGAGGCTCTCATAGGGGATCAGGGGCAGCAGGGGACCGAAGATCTCCTCTCGCATCAGCTGGCAGTGGTCGGGCAGTTCGGTCAACAGATGGGGCAGCAGCCGGTGCCGTTCGTCATCCCGGGCCGGGGTGGCGCAGGGGTGAGCCTGGGCACCGGCGGCAATGGCCTCCTCCAGCCAGTCGATGAGCCGCTGATACTGGCGCGGGTTGATGATGGAGGCGTAGTCATCGCTCGCCAATCCCTGCGGGTAGAGGCGCACGAAGCGTTCGCGATAGGCCTGGATAAAAGCGCCCTCCTCGCCTTTGGGGAGCAGTACATAGTCGGGGGCGACGCAGACCTGGCCTGCGTTGAGGCTCTTGCCATAGAGTATTCGTTCCACCGCCAGGCTCATCGGCATCTCCGGCCCGATGAGGCAGGGGGATTTGCCGCCAAGCTCCAGGGTGAGCGGCGTGAGCTGGCGGGCGGCGCTGGCCATCACCTGCCGACCGATGCTGGTCGAGCCGGTAAAGATCAGATGATCGAAGGGGAGGGCGCAGAAGGCGGCCCCTTGTTGGGCATCCCCCTCGCAGACCACCACCTCGTCCGGTTCGAAGGCTTCGCTCAGCAGCTGGATGAGCACCGCATTGGTGGCCGGGGTGAACTCGGAGAGCTTGAGCATGGCTCTGTTGCCGGCCGCAATGACGCCGATGAGGGGCCCCAGGCTCAGCATCACCGGGAAGTTCCAGGGCACCACTATGCCCACGACGCCGAGGGGCTGATAGACGACATCGAGCCGGGCAGGAGTGAGCAGCAGCCCCGGGTGGCGCCGACTCGGAGCCATCCACTTCTTGAGGTGCCTGCGGACATGTTTGAGCTGGGTGAGACAGGGCAAGATATCGGCGAGCAGGCTATCGGCTCGGCTGCGTTTGCCATAATCCTGGGTCAGCGCCTGACAGAGCGCCTCCTTGTGGGTGCGCAGGGCTTGCTCCAGTCGCGTTAGTCTGGCCAGTCGCTCGGCGAGTGACGGGGCAGGGGCGGCCTGATAGGCTGACTTGAGTCGATCCAGCTGGGTGGCAAAATGCATGGCCTGTTCCATAGGGGCTCCCGGACAATAAGGCCCAGAACGTTAACTCGTCCTCGCGCACTCTGTAAAGCCATGGGCCCCGGCGCGGCGGCGAAGCGTGCGCCGCCACCCATTTTCGGCAACCGTATCGTGTTGACCGCCCATGAGCCATCTTTGGTACTGGTCAAAACTAACCATTTTGGGGTAATTTGTGTTTCATCACAGCAGAGGGAGAGAGTGTCATGACAGAGGAATTGGAACGCTTGCTGACCAAGGTCGATGATGTGGTAGATCGCATGCCTGCCAGCTTCAATACCTATGAATTCGTCCAGAAGTTGGCGCTGCATCATCAGGGTGCCTACTTTGCGGCGGGACACTCCCTGGCGAGCCAGCCCTTGCCTGCGCTCAAGCTGATCCATCGCCAGGTGGGGGAGGTGCTCGGGGAGAGCGACCGTCTCATCGAGGGGGCGCATCTGGCCTGTGTCACCCCCTGGGGGGAGACCGCGAGTTCACCGCGCTGGCACCGCAAGGCCTGACCCGTCCCACGCAACACTCAGGCCCCTCGGGGCCTGAGTGTTGTCAGCCGGCGGGCCCGGTGACGGAGGTCAGGCGGCGTGCCTGCCAGTAATGCTTGCGCCAGTAGACATTGTCGAGGCGTGAGCGGATCACGCCCTTGCTGGTGGAGGCATGGATAAATTCCCCGGCCCCGGTGTAGACGCCGACGTGATACTGATCCCAGCCGGTCTTGAAGAAGACCAGATCCCCATGACGCAGCTCGCTGCGAGGGATGGCCTCGCCGAGATCGGCCTGGGACTCGGTCGTGCGGGGCAGCTGGAAGCCCAGCACCTGCTGATAGGCGAGCTGGGTGAAGGCGGAGCAGTCTAGTCCGGCTCTGTTGGTGCCACCCATGCGATAGGGAACCCCGCGCCACTGTTGAAAGAAGCCATTGAAGGCTTTGTCAGGCGCTGAGGGGGGCACAGGCTCCGGTGTACTGGAACAGGCGGCCAGCAACAGGGCAAGCAGGGGCAGGATCAGCTTCATCGACATTTCACTCCCTCATATCGAATTCAAACGTGAGCGCAGTGCCCGCATGCCAACCTGGAAGAGAGAAGCCCCTTCATTCATGTCGTGAGAGCCGACTCGGATTGGGGCTCGATCAGCGGCTTGACCAGCTCAGCCAGCTTGTAGAAGGTCTGGACCCGAGTGGTACTTGGGCGCCATACCAGGCCTATCTCCCGGTAGGCCTGCTCACCCGGCAGCGGGATGGCCACCAGGTCGGTGTTATCCAGGATGCCGGCATCGATGGCCATCTGTGGCAAGAAGGTGGTGCCGAGCCCGGCGCCGACCATCTGCACCAGGGTGTGCAGGCTGGTGGCGGCAAAGGGGTTGATCTTGCTCTTGTCCCGCAGTCGACAGGCGCTTACCGCATGCTCGGTCAGGCAGTGCTCGCGCTCGAGCAGGAAGATGCTTTGGCTGGGCAGCTCTTTATAGTCGAACGGCATGTGCAGCCCCGCCGCCATGTCGCTGGGCATCACCATGTGGAAGGGATCCTGACCGACCGCCTTGCAATGGAAACCACCAATCTCGATGGGCAACGCCAGGATCAAGAGGTCGAGCTGACCCTGCTCCAGTTGCTTGAGCAGGTTGCTGGTGGTGTCTTCCCGTAGCAGCAGCTCCAGGTCCGGGTAGGTCTTGGCGCAGCGTTGCACCAGCTTGCTGAGCAGGAAGGGGGCTATGGTCGGAATGCAGCCGAGCCGCACCGTACCCTGCATGACGCCCCCCTGCTGCTGGCCGAGCTCCATCAGATCCCGGGCGTCGGAGAGCAGGTTGCGGGCCCGCTCGACCACCTCCAGCCCGATGGGGGTCATGATGAAGCTCTTGTGGTCGCGCTCGACCAGTTGCAGATTCATCATGTCTTCCAGGGTCTGGATGCCGGTGCTCAGGGTCGACTGGCTGACATGGCACGCCTTGGCGGCGCGGTTGAAGTTCTTGTGTTCGTCGAGCGCTATCAGATATTGGAGCTGTTTCAGGCTGGGCCAGCGTTGCATAGGAGTACCTGATCCGTTCTATCTATTTAATTTGATTTAACTAATCTAACATTGGCGCCGTTTCTTGTCGCTTTAATAAAGGGCGCTGACAGGCTGAAAGCCTCCCTGGGTTCAGCCTGTAGCAAGCTTTATCCCCGGGGATGGCGGGCAGGGGGATTGGGGGCGCGAGTGGCGAGTCAGGGCTGTTCCCAATAAAAAACGCGCCCGAAGGCGCGCTTGAGTCAGTGTCTGCGACACCATCACTCGTCGAAGATGCCGAAGTGCTCCTTGGAGAAGGCGACGCGCTGCGCCACCGTCATCTTGGTCGACCCCAGCTTCTCTATGGTCTTGAGATTGGGCACCAGACCGCGGCCATTGGCTATCTGAATAGCGAGGCCGGGGCGGGCGTTGAGTTCGAGCAGCATGGGGCCACGGAACTTGTCGAGCACCATGTCGGTGCCGATATACCCCAGTCCCGACATCTCATAGCAAGATGCTGCGAGTGTCAGCAGGGTATCCCAGTGAGGCACCTTGAGTTCGTACAAGTCGAGGCCGGTGTCCGGGTGGTGGCGCAGGGGGGTGCCAAACTGCACCGCCCGCAGCGCCCGGCCGGTACGCAGGCACAGACCCACCCCCACGGCGCCCTGGTGCAGGTTCGCCTTGCCATCCGATGCCGCAGTCGAGAGACGCATCATGGCCATCACCGGGAAGCCCTTGAAGATGATCACCCGGGCATCGGGCACCCCTTCAAACGAGTAGCCGTCGAACACATCATCGAAGTTGATGAGCCCTTCCACCAGCGCCACGTCGGGCTTGCCGCCCAGGGAATAGAGCCCAGCCAGAATGTTGGAGACATGACGCTCCAGATCCTGGCCATTGGAGGCGCTGCCGTTGGGCTTGTAGAAGAGGCCATCTTCCTGGCGCAGGATCACCAGTATCCCCTTGCCCCCCGAACCGCGGGCCGGCTTGATGCAAAAGCCCGGCCACTCCTTGACCAGCTCGGTGATGCGGGCCACATCATGCTGCTCGCGAATGGTCCCGATGAGATCAGGCACAGTCACGCCGGCATCCAGCGCTATCTTCTTGGTCTGCAACTTGTCATCCACCAGGGGATAGAGGTTGCGCGGATTATAGCGGCTGATGTAGCTGTGGTTGCGCTTGTTCATGCCGAGGATACCTGACTGGGCCAGGCTCCACGGGCTGGTGTATTTTTCCCAGAACCACATCTGTTACTTGTCCTTACCCGGCGTGACGCCCGACTTCATCTCATCCACCAGCGGTTTGAAACGCTTGAGCTCGCTCAGTTTGTAACCGGTGTAGTTACCCATCACCAGCACGGTTGCCATCAGCACCAGCTGCAGGCCGAGGAAGTTGAAGGTGAGATGACGGATCAGCTCGTTATCCATGGCCAGGTAGGCGATGACGGCGACCAGCAAGGAACCGCCACCCTGACGGAACACCTCTTTGGAGCCCTCTTCTTCCCAGAGGATGGACATCCGCTCTATGGTCCAGGAGAGGATGATCATCGGGAAGAAGGTGATCTTCACGCCGCTGGTCAGCCCCAGCTTGAACGCCAGTGCGGAGAAGAGCCCTATCATCGAGATCACCATGATGATGATCGCCGATATGCGCGCCACCAGCAGCAAGTTGAGCCGCGACAGGTAGGAGCGGATCACCAGACCGGTACCGACGATGAGCAGGAAGCCGACCAGACCGGTGATGAGCTGAGTCTGGATGAAGGCGACCGCAATCAGCACCGGCATGAAGGTGCCCGAGGTCTTGATACCGACCAGGACTCGCAGGAAGACCACCATCAGCACCCCGATGGGGATCAGCAGCAGTCCCTTGAACAGCGCCTGCTCCTCCAGCGGCAAGCTGTGAATGGAGAAGTTCATCATCTCGGACTGCTCGAACTTCTGGGACAGCGCCACACTGACGGGCTGCTCCTGAGCGATCATCGAGAAGGTGACCTTGGAGTTATGACCGCCGGTCACATCCAGCAGGGCACCGGAGTTGTATTCCCACAGCAGCAGATTGGCAGGACGGCCCTGTTCGCCGGTCTGGGGGTTAAACAGCTGATAATCGGTCGGGCTGTTGAACACCTGCAAGTAGTCCACCAGCTCCTGGCGACGGCGACCGTCCTCCAGGCTGAGGGCGTGCACCACCCGAGTCGGCACGTCGGCGTTGTTGAGCAGCTCGGCAATCAGGTTGGCGCGGCTCTTGTGGGATTTAAGCAACTGGGCGTTCTGCTCCTGCTTCTCGATCTCCTTGATGATCTCGCGGGTCAGGGTGTAGCCATCGGCGGAACGCTCCTGGGCGCGCTCGAGGATCTGCTTCATGGCCGTGGCGTAAGGCTCACTCTCGATCTGCTTCTCGATGGAGGGCGGCTGGGCCAGGGCGGCGGGTTTGGCATGGGCATCGGCCATCATGTCGACCCGGTAGTAGAGCTCCTGGCGGCCGGTCGCGGTGCGGATGGACCACTCTGCACGGGCATCCCCGTTCTTCTCGACAAACGACAGGCCATAGCCCGGGCTCGCCGCATTCTCGTTCATCAGGGTGTAACCCGGCTGGGTACCCGGAATGGCCAGGGAGGCGATGACGGGTTCCCCGGTCGCATCGAACTCCAGTTTGGCCTCGATGGACCAGATCTGACGCTTCTCACCCGGGGTGAGCGGCACGTCCAGGGCAATATGGTGATAGATGGTCATCCCCATGCCGACGATGAACAGCAGGGCTACCAGCAAATAGAACGGCTTACGGGAAACCATGGATTATTTCACATCCTTGAGCTTGGGTTTGGGTTGGATATATTCGCGGGCCACGTCGACCACGGCGATGTCTTTGAGGAATTCGCGACCCAGCAGCACCGGGAAGGTCATGTCGCTGCGGTCTTTCAGGGTAAATTCGGCCTTCTCGGTCATGTCGCCGATGCGCACGGTGAGGCGTACCACCGGGCGGCGGTCGAGATCGTCGGCAGAGGCCTGGCGCACGCGCACATGGCGCACCAGCGGGGCTTCTATCTGGATCTTGTCATCGAGATCCTGATGGCTCAGGAAGAAGCGCACCCAGTTTTTGCCATTGCGCTCGAAGATGGTGATCTCCTGGGCGCTGATGGAGGAGGTGGTTGCCCCGGTATCGACCCGCGCCTGGAAGGCGTCATTGGCGGCATCCACCCAGATCCACTCCGCTTCCCCTACCAGCAGCTTGCCATCGACGGTGTGGCCCTGATCGGGGGCGGCGCACTGCTCGGTCGGGATCGCGGGTGGCTTGGGCGGCTGTGCGGGCAGGGTGGCCAGCTTGCTATCGACTTTGTTCACAGATTCTTTCATGTTAACGACATCAGTATTGAGCTGGGTCAGCAGTTGTTGTTGCTGGACGGTCTGGCGCGCTTGTTGCGCCATGGCGAGCTGGATCTTCTGTTCACTCAGGCTCAATTCTGTTCTGAGCTCGGCCAGGGTCAGCGGCGGCACTGTGGGTGCCTGTTCCAACTGAGCACACCCGCCGAGGCTGAGCAGAGAGAGCAGGGTCATTCCTTTCAATTTGCTTTTCATGTCATTCATTTAGCTGTGCTTCCTGGATTTGAATCAGTGTAACTTCCACAACTGCCCTCGGCTAGTCTTTGGCCTTGGTAGCGATTAATACGGCTCGTTTGGGAGCGGGTAGCCCCTCGACGGTGCGGGAGGGATCGGCGGGATCCAGATAATCAAGCAAAGATTCATTGAGCATCCACTCAGTGCGACGCTGTTCGTCGGTACTGGTCATATTTTCATCGACAATCCGCACATCGCAGAAGCCACAGCGCTCGACCCAGCGCTTGAGCGCCAGGCTTGAGGGGATAAACCAGACGTTGCGCATCTTGCCGTAGCGATCCGATGGCACCAGTACCTGCTCCTCATCCCCGTCGATCACCAGGGTTTCCAGCACCAGCTCACCGCCATCACGGAGCTGATTACGCAGCTGTTCGATGTGTTCTATGGGGGACTTGCGATGATAGAGCACCCCCATGGAGAAGACGGTATCGAAGGCCCGCAGGGTCGGCAGCTCCTGGATGCCCAGCGGCAGCAGCTGGGCACGCTGGTCGTTGCCTGCAAAGTGGCGAATGGCCTCGAACTGGCAGAGGAACAGCGGGCTGGGATCGATGCCGACCGCGAGCCTGGCCCCTTCCCCGACCATGCGCCACAGGTGGTAACCGCTGCCGCAGCCCACGTCCAGCACATAGCGTCCGTCCAGGGGGCTGATGTGGGGCAGCACTCTGTCCCACTTCCAGTCGGAGCGCCACTCGGTATCGATGTGGATGCCGTGCAGGGTGAAGGGGCCCTTGCGCCAGGGCATAAACTGACGCAGCAGGCTCTCCACCTTCTTGCGCTCCCCCTCATTGAGGCTCTCGCTATGGCCTATCTCGACCCGATGTTTCAGTTCCACCTGACCGGGAGCCACCACCGGCAGTTTGTTGAGGGCACGACTCCAGCGCGGCAGATCACCGTGCAGGTTGTCATGCTGCCAGGCATGGAGCTGAGCGGGCAGGGTATGCAGCCAGTGGCTGAGCCGGGTCTTGGCGATCAGTTGATAGAAATTGGCGAAGTCGATCATGGCTGGGTGTCGCTGGATTTGATGGCGATCATGGAACCGAAGTTGAAGCACTGGAACCAGAGATCCTGATGGACGAAACCCGCCTCGCGCAGGCGCGCCTGGTGTACCGCCAGGGTGTCGGTGCGCATCACGTTTTCCAGCGCGGTGCGCTTCTGGCTGATCTCCAGCTCGCTGTAACCATTGGCTCGCTTGAAATCCAGATGCAGGTCGATGAGCAGTTCGTTGACCGGCTTATCTTCGAAACGCAGCTTCTCGCTCAGGATCAGGATGCCGCCGGGACGCAGGCCATCAAAGATGCGCTGGATCAGCGCCGCCCGCTGCTTGGGGTCGACAAATTGCAGGGTGAAGTTGAGCACCACCACGGAGGCGTTCTCGATGGCGATGTCGCAGATATCCGCCTCGATGAGCTCGACCGGCACCTCGGATTTGAAGCCCGAGAGGTGGGCCCGGGCCCTATCTATCATGGGGCGGGAGAGATCGACCGCCGTGATGCGGCAACCGGGTTGCGCCAGGTTGCGACGCATGGCCTGGGTCGCGGCGCCCAGGGAGCAACCGAGATCGAACAGGCGGCTGTCTGGCTGGGCATAGCGAGCTGTCATCATGCCGATGGCGGAAATGATGTTGCTGTAACCCGGCACAGAGCGCTGGATCATGTCGGCAAAGACATCGACGACCTGCTCGTCAAAGCAAAAATCGCCCAGTTGGGCGATGGGGGCGGCAAAGATCTGATCATGCATAGTGGTGCAATCCGGCAGGGGATCTGTCTGTCCCCGGCTTTGTTCAATTTTGGTATTGGCTGACACCTGAATCGTACCGGGCATCAACGGCTGGCGAAGGGCCACAAGGATTCCTGTTTTGCTGGATGCCCCGGCCGCTCACACGGGCCATCTGCTGACCCGTCATAGGGGCGCTAGTCTAGAGGATTGCTGGCCATTTGTCTTGAACAGGGCGAAGCCGCCACCGTAAATAATCGACTTTTTCGTGCCGCAGACTAAAACATCAGCACCCCTTGACGGGCACTGTCAATTTCCCCCGGCCAGGGGGCCATTTCCTGACCGAGCAATTGCACTATCTGGCGCGCCAACGCCGGGGCCTGGGCATTGTCTGCGGTATGGATAAACAGATAGAGATCCTTGCCATCCGCCAGCCATTGGCGCCAATGGGGCAACCAGTCCGGCAAGAAGGGGTGATTGGCGGCAGGATCCGGCAAGCCGATCAGGCGCACCACGGGGGCGTGGGCGGTGGCGAGCAGGTGCACGGGCAGCTGTGGCTTCTTGCCCTGGGAGTCAATCATGGCCGCCGTGGTGGCGGGCACCGAAAACAGGGGCCGGGAGTCGAGCATGATGCGGTTGATGCCCTTTTCCATCAGCATGCGATTGAGGGCCCGCTCCGCGTCCCCCTTGGCGAAGAAATCGGGGTGTCGTACCTCGAGCGCATAGGCAAAATCCCGGGGCAGGCGATTGAAAAACTCGGTCAGACGAGGCAAACCGGCGGGCCCGAAGCGGGCGGGCAGTTGCAGCTTGAGCAACCCCAGCTTGGCGTGCAAGGGGGCAAGCAGGGCGATAAAGTCGCTCACCTGCTTGTCCACGCTGACCAAATCGCTCTGGTGACTGATGGTTTGCGGAAACTTGAAGGCAAACCGGAAGGTATCCGGCACCGCCTCGCTCCAGCGCAGCACCGTCTCCGGGGTCGGCAAGGCGTAGAAGGTGGTATTGCCTTCTACGGTGTTGAACACCCTGGCGTAATCGGCCAGGTGTTCGGCGGGCTTGGCGCCCTGGCCGAGTAATTGACCTGGCCAGGCGGGGTGGGACCACTGTGGCAGTCCCAAAAAGAGGCTCATTGCGGATCCTGTTGGCGGTTTTGTCGCGTTTCCCCTCAAAAATTTGCCAACTGAGCTAAAAAACAGGGCAAAGGAGGGGGCAGGTCATTTTACCCGTATAGGGGTTTTCCTCTATAATGCCACCCCTTTGTTTATCAATTTTTGATGGTGGCGCCGGATGATGCGTCCCGCGATGGTGACATGCGGTCATGAATTGTTAACACAACAACGGCTCTCCGATGCTTCGCCGACGGCCTCGCTGTTGCAAGCCGGTATCGGCGGCAAGCTGCCGGCTCAAAGGGGCCGGCTGGTACGAGACTGATTTCAAACCGGGTAGCACAAGCATCTGGCCAGTGGCGAGACAGACGGTGCTGACCTGTCGTGCCCGGCGACTCAGGGTTAACCGTCTCTCTTACAATTTCGAAGGAAGAAGTCCATGCGCTCTATCTATTGCGGACAGGTCAATGAAGCCCATGCAGGGCAGACCATTACATTGTGCGGTTGGGTCCATCGTCGTCGCGACCTTGGCGGTCTGATCTTTATCGATATGCGTGACCGGGAAGGCATAGTGCAAGTCTTCTTCGATCCGGACAAACCGGATGCCTTCGCCCTGGCCTCCGAACTGCGCGGTGAGTTCTGCATCCAGGTGACCGGTGTGGTACGCAGCCGCCCCGACTCCCAGCGCAACAGCGACATGGCCACCGGCGCCATCGAGGTGTTCGGCCACGAGTTGACCATCATCAACCGCGCCGAGCCACTGCCGCTCGACTTCAACCAGGTCAACAGCGAAGAGCAGCGCCTCAAGTTCCGCTATCTGGACCTGCGTCGCCCCGAGATGGCCAAATACCTGAAGACCCGTGCCAAGGCCAGTGCCTTCGTGCGCCGCTTCATGGACGAGCAGGGCTTCCTCGACATCGAGACCCCGATGCTGACCAAGGCCACCCCGGAAGGGGCCCGTGACTATCTGGTGCCGAGCCGGGTGCACAAGGGCAAGTTCTACGCCCTGCCGCAGTCCCCGCAGCTGTTCAAGCAGTTGCTGATGATGTCCGGCTTCGATCGCTACTACCAGATCGTCAAGTGCTTCCGCGATGAAGACCTGCGTGCCGACCGTCAGCCGGAATTCACCCAGATAGACGTGGAGACCTCCTTCATGACCGCGCCCCAGGTGCGCGAGCTGATGGAAGAGATGATCCGCCAGCTGTGGCAGCACGTGCTGGCCGTGGATCTCGGCAACTTCCCGGTGATGACCTTCGACGAAGCCATGCGCCGCTTCGGCTCCGACAAGCCGGATCTGAGTCTGCCGATGGAGCTGGTCGATGTCGCCGATCTGCTGACTGCGGTTGAGTTTGCGGTGTTTGCCGGTCCGGCGAACGATCCGAAAGGCCGTGTGGCAGCCCTGAAAGTGCCGGGCGGCGCCGAGCTGTCTCGCAAGCAGATCGACGAGTACACCAAGTTTGTCGGTATCTATGGCGCCAAGGGGCTGGCCTGGATGAAGGTCAACGACGCCGCTAATGGCCTCGAAGGCGTGCAGTCGCCGGTGGCCAAGTTCCTCTCCGACGAGATCGTGCGCGAGATCCTGACCCGTACCGGTGCCGCCGCTGGCGACATTATCTTCTTTGGCGCCGACTCCAAGAAAGTGGTCTGCGACGCCATGGGCGCCCTGCGCCTGAAAGTGGGCCGTGATCTGGGCCTGGTCGAGAACGTCTGGAAGCCGCTGTGGGTCATCGACTTCCCCATGTTCGAAGAAGATGGCGAGGGTGGGCTGGCCGCCATGCACCACCCCTTCACCGCCCCGAGCGATCTGAGCCCGAGCGAGCTGAAAGCGAACCCGCTCGGTGCCTATGCCAATGCCTATGACATGGTGATCAACGGTTACGAAGTGGGTGGTGGCTCTGTGCGTATCCACAGCAGCGACATGCAGTCCTGTGTGTTCGACATCCTGGGGATCACCCCGGACGAGCAGCGCCTGAAGTTCGGCTTCCTGCTCGATGCCCTGAAATATGGCACTCCGCCCCACGCCGGTCTGGCCTTTGGCCTGGATCGCCTGAGCATGCTGCTGACCGGCACCGACAACATCAAGGATGTCATCGCCTTCCCGAAAACCACCACGGCGTCTTGCCTGATGACGGATGCCCCCAGCTTCGCCAATCCGGCCCAGCTCGGCGAGCTGGCGATTGCGACCGTTGCCAAGGTCGATACCAAGGCTGACGTTGAAGGCGCTGAGTAAATCAAAAGGGCCGCACTTGCGGCCCATATCAGCAGACTTATCTCATTGATTTGAAATCATAACGGAGCGTTTTTATGGCAGGTCACAGTAAATGGGCCAACATCAAACACCGCAAGGCGGCGCAAGACGCCAAGCGCGGTAAAATCTTCACCAAGCTGATCCGTGAAATCACCACCTCGGCGCGCATCGGCGATCCCGATCCCGCCAACAACCCGCGCCTGCGTGCCGCCGTGACTGCGGCCCTGACCAGCAACATGACCCGGGAAACCATCAACCGCGCCATCGCGCGTGGGGCCGGTGGTGGCGACGGCGAGCAGCTCGAGACCATCGTCTATGAAGGCTACGGCCCGGCGGGCTCCGCGGTCATGGTGGAGTGCCTGACCGACAACCGTAACCGTACCGTCGCCGAAGTGCGTCATGCCTTCAACAAGTGTGGCGGCAACCTGGGTACTGACGGCTCTGTCTCTTACCTGTTCAGCAAGAAAGGGCTGTTGACCTTCGTCGGTGCCGATGAAGATGCCCTGATGGATGCGGCGCTCGAAGCCGGTGCCGATGATGTGGTCACCGAAGAGGATGGCTCCATTGAGGTCTACACCACTCCGAATGACTTCGGTACCGTGCTGGATGCCCTGGAAGCGGCTGGCTTCAAGCCCGAGAACGCCGAAGTGACCATGATCCCCTCCACCGAAGCCGAGCTGGATGCCGAGACTGCTCCCAAGCTGATGCGTCTCATCGACATGCTCGAAGACCTGGACGACGTGCAGGAGGTGTACCACAACGGCTCCATCTCCGACGAAGTGGCTGCGACCCTCTGATCGTCAGGTGCACCTTAGAAGAAGTGGCATCACAACGGTGCCACACTCCTCCGACGAAGTGGCCGCGACCCTCTGAGCGTCAGGTTGCAGCTTAGAGGAAGTGGCATCACAACGGTGCCACAGTCCTCCGACGACGTGGCCGCGACCCTCTGATCGTCAGGTTGCACCTTAGAGGGAGTGGCATCACAACGGTGCCACACTCCTCCGACGAAGTGGCCGCGACCCTCTGATCGTCAGGTTGCACCTTAGAGGGAGTGGCATCACAACGGTGCCACACTCCTCCGACGAAGTGGCATTACAACGGTGCCATCGCCCTCCGACGAAGTGGCCGCGATCCTCTGAGCGTCAGGTTGCACCTCAGAGGAAGTGGCATCACAACGGTGCCATCGTCCTCCGACGAAGTGGCCGCGACCCTCTGATCGAAGGCCCGCACAGACAGCTAACGGCAGCCCACGGGCTGCCGTTTTTTTATGATGTTGCCAAAGGGAGATGCAGCCCGGTGCGTCATCATGGCTTGCCTGCCACCCCCAGCCCGGTTTGTATGTCTCTTTGCCTCCATGGGCTTTCATCTTAATTTTCACTTAAGTCTCGACTCTTATGATGCTGCCAAGTCTGGCTCCCGGTGAGCCTGTCATCTGGTTAGCGGAGTCTGTCTATGCGTATCACTATGAGTGCCATCAAGGTGAATGTCCTGCTGGTGCTGTTGTTTACTCTGGTATTCAACTGGCCTATCTTCCTGCACTTCTATCACGCCCTCTCTCGCCTCGATCACGTCAAGGTCGGCTTCGTGCTCTCCATTCCTCTGCTATTGCTGGCGGCGCTCAATCTGGTGTTCCTGCCGTTTAGCATTCGATACCTGCTCAAGCCCTTCTTCAGTGTGCTGATCCTCATTGGCTCCCTGGCCAGTTACGCCATGCTCAAATACGGGATCATCTTCGATCAGAACATGGTGCAGAACGTGGTGGAAACCAATGTCGGGGAGGCGGGCTCTTATCTCAATGGCTCCGTCTTGACCTGGTTCATGCTGACGGGGGTGCTGCCAACCCTCTGTCTGCTGCTGCTCAAGATTGAATATCCCACGCGCTGGTACCAGGGGCTGGGCCTGCGGCTGGGGGGCATGGGGCTCTCCGCCTTGCTCATCTTCGCCGTGGGTGCCCTCTATTATCAGGATTACGCCTCGGTGGGCCGCAACAATCACACCATGGCCAAGGAGATAGTGCCCGCCAACTATGTGGCCGGCATCTTCAAGTATGTGAAAACCAGCTTCTTCACCCCGGCCATGCCCTTCCTGGCGCTGGGAAGCGACGCCGTGGTCGCGGCCGAAGGCCACAGCAAACCGACCCTGATGTTCCTGGTGGTGGGGGAGACGGCGCGCAGCAAGAACTACTCCCTGAACGGCTATGAGAAGCACACCAACGCCTTCACCGACCAGGAGCCGGGTCTGGTGTCGTTCCGCCATGTACGCTCCTGCGGCACCGCCACGGCGGTTTCCGTGCCTTGCATGTTCTCCAACATGACCCGGCGCGAGTATGACGAGAACCGGGCCCGTCATCAGGATGGCCTGCTGGATGTGTTGCAGCACGCCGGGGTGCAGGTACTGTGGAAGGAGAACGATGGCGGCTGCAAAGGGGTGTGCGATCGGGTGCCGACCCAGGTGGTCGATCCCAAGGAGCATCCCGAGCTCTGTAAAGGCGAGTCCTGCTATGACGGTGTGCTGCTCAAGGGGCTGGATCAGCAGATTGCCGGGATGAAATCAGGCAACAAGCTGGTGGCCTTCCACCTGATGGGCAGTCATGGCCCCACCTATTACCGGCGCTACCCGGCCACGGAGCGCGCCTTCGTGCCAGATTGCCCGCGCAGCGACATCGAAAATTGCACCAACGAGGAGCTGGTCAATACCTATGACAACACCATTCGCTACACCGACAAGGTGATAGGGCAGCTGATCGACACCCTCAAGGGGCTGGAGTCGGAGTACAATGTGGGGCTCATCTATCTGTCGGATCACGGGGAGTCCCTGGGCGCCATGGGACTCTATCTGCACGGCACCCCCTACAAGTTCGCGCCGGACGATCAGACGGTGGTGCCCATGCTAACCTGGATGGCGCCGCGCACCGCCCAGGAGGATGGCTTGAGTCTCGATTGCCTCAAGCAGGAGGCACAGGCCAAGCGCTTCTCCCAGGACAACCTGTTCCACTCGGTACTGGGCATCATGAACGTCAAGACCAGTGCCTACGATGGCGAGTTGGACTTGTTCAAGCCCTGCCGGGCAGGGTGAGTGGGTTTATTCTCAGCTGTTCCCCCATGCAGCACTGGGCATTATGAACGTCAAGACCAGTGCCTATGATGATGCCTTGGACTTGTTCAAGCCCTGCCGGGCAGGGTGAGTGGGTTTATTCTCAGCTGTTCCCCTCATGCAGCACTGGGCATCATGAACGTCAAGACCAGTGCTTACGATGGTGATCTGGACTTGTTCAAGCCCTGCCGGGCAGGGTGAGTGGGTTTATTCTCAGCTGTTCCCCTCATGCAGCACTGGGCATCATGAACGTCAAAACCAGTGCCTATGATGATGCCTTGGACTTGTTCAAGCCCTGCCGGGCAGGATAGCGGCGAAGGGGTGTGACAACGCACAAATGACAACGGCAGCCATTGGCTGCCGTTGTGGTATCTGACCTGCCGCCTCAGCGGCGCGCCGTCACTTCTGTTCCATGATGATCTGCAGCAGATCCCCTTCCAGCAGACCGCGCTTGACCAGGGCGAAGCCGCCGATGGTGGGCTGGTTCTGGAAGCGGGCTTTCACGATGGGCAGGCCACGGTGGAAGCTTGGCAGGGACTGATGCTCGACGCAGCGACGGATGGCCGGGAACAGGATCTCCTCGGCTTCGGTGATCTCGCCTGCGATCAGCACCTTCTGCGGGTTGAACAGGTTGACCGTGATGGCCACGGCCCGGCCCAGATGCTCGCCCACATTCTCAATCACGCTGCGCGCCAGTTCATCGCCAGCCAGGGCAGCCTTGCAGACCTCATGGATGCTGATGTACTTGTCTTGCAGGCTGCTCTGGTGGCCGCGGCTGATCAGCTCCTTGACCTTGTCGACGATGGCCTCGTTGGAGGCGATGGTCTCAAGGCAACCGAAGTTGCCGCAGTGGCAGCGCTTGCCGAGGGGCTCGACCTGAATGTGGCCTATCTCGCCGACGTTGCGGTTCTGGCCGAGGAACACCTTGCCCTTGGTGATGATGCCCGACCCCGCACCCTGGTGAACACTGACCAGGATGGAGTCCATGCAGTCGCGGGACTCGCCGAAGAAGTGTTCGGCCAGTGCCAGGGAGCGTGTGTCGTTGCCGACGTAGCAGGGCAGGTTGAAGTGGTTCTCCAGCAACTTGGCCAGGGCCAGGTTGCGGATCTGGTATTTGGGGGTATAGATGACCATACCCGATTCCGGATTGACCAGGCCCGGCATAGTGAGCGCGATGCTGATGAGATTGCGGCTGCGCTCCTGATGGGCGTCGATGAAGGCGCCAATTTCGCGCAGCAGCATGTCGACCACAGGTTGCTGGTCTATCTCGGTCACTTCGGTGATGTGCTGGTCGAGCTCCTTGCCATCGAGATCATAGAGACTCAGTTGCAGGTAGCCTCGACCCAACTTGGCGGACACAAACTGGAACCGATTCTTGATGGTGGTGAGGGAGATGGCACGCCGCCCGCCGGTTGAGGCTTGCGGTGAGGTCTCCTTGATCAGACCATGCTCGATCAGTTGCCGGGTTATTTTGGTCACGCTGGCCGGGGCCAGGTGACTCAACTCGGCAATCTTGACCCGGGAGATGGGGCCTTGCAGGTCGATGAGCCGATACACGGCTGCACAATTGACCTGCTTGATAAGGTCTACGTTTGCTATTTGTCCGCCAGTCATGATGTCACTGTTGTGTGTAGTGTCCGTTAACCACGGTCCCGAGGACCTTGAAGGCCTGATCGAAGACGGTGAGGTTGGCTATCTTGCCGACCTGGATACTACCGAGACGTGAGTCCCATCCAATGGCGCGTGCAGGGTATAGGGTGGCCATTCTCAGCGCTTCGGCGAGGGGTAACCCCACCTGTTTGACCAGATTTTCCACCCCTTCAATCATGGTGAGGGCAGAGCCGCCGAGTGTACCATTCTCATCGACGCACTGACCATCACGGAAATAGACGGTGGCGCCACAAAAATCAAATTTCTCAAAGCCTTCCGGCGCACCGGCCGGGGCGGTTGCATCGGTGACCAGCACCAGTCGCTCCCCCAGCACCTTGTGGGCGAGACGCACGTTGGCCCAGTGCACATGATGGCCATCGACGATGACACCCGTGTAGACATCATCCCTGTCGTAGATGGCACCGACTACACCTGGCTCGCGGCCGTTCACGGTCGGGGTCATGGCGTTATAGAGGTGAGTGGCAAAGCGCATGCCGCTCTCAAAACCGGCCATGGCCTGTTCGTAACTGGCCGCGGTGTGACCCGCTGAGACCAGAATGCCGGCCTCGACCAGGCGACGAATGTGCTCAGGGCTGTTGCGCTCCGGGGCCAGGGTAATCTTGGCGATGGCATCCGCGTTGGCGCAGAAGAAGTCGATCATCTCGTCCGCGGGCTGGCGGATCTGATCCGCCGGGTGTATGCCCTTGCGCTTGAGGTTGGTATAGGGCCCTTCCAGATGGACGCCCAGCACCTCATTGGCGCGCGCCTGCATGTAACTGCGGGTGACCGCGACCGCCTGTTTCATGTCCGCATCCGGACTGGTGATCAGGGTCGGCAGGTAGCTGGTGGTGCCGGATTTGAGGTTGGCCGCCTGCATGGTGGCCAGGGTCTCGGCGGTGATATCGGTGTTGAACATGACACCGCCGCAGCCATTGAGCTGCAAGTCGATAAAGCCGGCGCTCAGGTTGGCGCCGTCCAGATCGTGGCGAGCCACGTCCGCAGGCAGCGCCGCCAGGGGCTTGATGGCGACTATCTGGTTGCCATCGATGATCACCCCATGGCCGGTCAGCACTTCGCTGCCGGTGTAGAGGGTGCAGTTGGTCAATGCGTACATGGCGTTACCCTCACAGACGACCGATGTTGTCCGCTTCCAGCTGCTGGAAATAGCGGACAGTCTTGACTTTCAACTCCATGGTGGAGGGCTCGTCGCACACCATCATGCCCTTGGGATGCAGTTGCAGGGTGGAGATGGTCCACATGTGGTTGACGCAACCTTCGACGGCCGCTTGCAGGGCCAGGGCCTTGCCGTGACCTATCACCAGGATCAGGATCTCCTCGGCATCCATCAGGGTACCCACGCCCACGGTCAGGGCCAGTTTGGGCACCTGCTCCATGTCGCCACCGAAGAAGCGGGAGTTGGCGATGCGGGTATCTTCGGTCAGGGTCTTGACCCGGGTGCGGGACGCCAGAGAAGAAGCCGGTTCGTTGAAGGCGATGTGACCATCGTTGCCGACCCCCCCCATGAACAGATGAATGCGGCCGTAGGACTTGATTTTGTCTTCGTAGCGTTTGCACTCGGCCACCAGATCCGCGGCATTGCCATTGAGGATGTTGATGTTTTCCGGGCGAATGTTGACGTGACTGAAGAAGTTGTTGTGCATGAAGCTGTGGTAGGACTCGGGATGCTCCTCGGCCAGGCCAACGTACTCGTCCATGTTGAAGGTCACCACGTGCTCGAAGCTGACCTCACCCGCTTTATGCAACTCAATCAGGCGCTTGTAGGTATTGAGCGGCGTGCCGCCCGTGGGCAGACCCAACACGAAGGGGCGCTCGGCGGTCGGCTGGAAAGCGTTGATGCGATCGACAATGTAACGGGCAGACCACAGACCGACTTGGCTGGCTGACTTGAGTGGGATCAGACGCATTTCGAGTACCTCTAGTTTGTTGTCACCGGCATGGGCACGATGGTAAGACGTAATGGCAAATCTTAGTTGTTTCATAGCGTAAATAAAGATTGGAAACTAAGCCACATCTATCCGCTAACTTTATGTCGTTTGGGTGATAATGATCACGATTATGGCTTTATTAATTTGCGAAGCGAAATAAAAGACCTAGACTGCCAATCAAGCCTTGATGGCTTATGCGTTGAACGTAATAAGCACTTAATTTATAGAAAAACATTAACTCATAGAAAAACACTTACTAAGGAGAGGAGCCGTGAACATTCTCGGTTATTTACAGAAGATCGGCCGTGCCCTGATGGTGCCGGTAGCGGTATTGCCTGCCGCAGCGATCCTGATGGGCATAGGTTACTGGATTGACCCGAATGGTTGGGGTGGCGGCAGCCCTCTGGCCGCGTTCCTGATCAAGGCCGGTGCCGCCATCATCGACAGCATGCCGATCCTGTTCGCGGTCGGTGTCGCTTACGGTATGTCCAAGGATAAAGATGGTTCCGCCGCCCTGGCCGGCCTGGTCGGTTTCCTGGTGGTCACCACCTTGCTGAGCCCGGGCGCCGTTGCCCAGCTGCAAGGTATCCCGCTCGAGCAGGTTCCTGCTGCCTTTGGCAAGATCAGCAACCAGTTCATCGGTATCCTGACCGGTGTCATCGCGGCTGAGCTGTACAACCGCTTCAGCAGCGTCGAGCTGCACAAGGCGCTGGCCTTCTTCTCCGGCCGTCGCCTGGTTCCCATCATCACCTCCGTGGTCATGATGGCGGTCTCCTTCGTGCTGATGGCTGTCTGGCCTGTCATCTACGGTGGTCTGGTTCACTTCGGCGAGTCCATCGTCGGCATGGGCTCTACCGGTGCCGGTATCTACGCCTTCTTCAACCGTCTGCTGATCCCGATCGGTCTGCACCACGCCCTGAACTCCGTATTCTGGTTCGACGTGGCTGGCATCAACGACATCCCGAACTTCCTGGGCGGTCAGAGCTCCATCGATGCCGGTAAAGCGGTCGCCGGTGTGACTGGTATGTACCAGGCTGGCTTCTTCCCCATCATGATGTTCGGTCTGCCGGGCGCCGCCTTGGCCATCTACCACACCGCCAAGAAAGAGAACAAAGAGAAGGTCGCCTCCATCATGATCGCAGCCGCCTTCGCTGCCTTCTTCACCGGTGTGACCGAGCCCCTCGAATTCTCCTTCATGTTCGTGGCCCCCGTGCTCTACGTGATCCACGCCGTACTGACCGGTATCTCCGTGTTCATCGCGGCCAGCATGCACTGGATTGCCGGTTTCGGTTTCAGTGCCGGTCTGGTGGACATGGTGCTCTCCAGCCGTAACCCGCTGGCCGTCAACTGGTACATGTTGCTGCTGCAAGGTCTGGTGTTCTTCGGCATCTACTACAGCGTGTTCCGTCTGGTCATCGTCAAGCTGAACCTGAAGACCCCGGGCCGTGAAGACGACGAAGCCATCCCGGCCAGAGCCGAGATAACTGATCGTACCGAGCTGGCCAAGCAGTATCTGGAAGTGCTGGGTGGTCATGACAACCTGGTCACTATCGATGCCTGCATCACCCGTCTGCGTCTGACCCTGAAAGACCGCAGCATCGTCGATGAGCGTCAGCTCAAGGCCCTCGGCGCCGCCGGTGTGGTCAAGCTGGGTGAACAGAACCTGCAAGTGATTCTGGGCCCCTTGGCCGAGATCATTGCCGGTGAGATGAAGTCCCTGCGTTAAGTGTTACCCGGACGGGCGCCTCCTCCTGCCCGTCCGCTCAAGCCTAAGTCCATTGTTGACATAAATAGGGCCCCACCTATGGGGCCCACCATAAAAAAAGCCAAGCAATTCCAATCTTTACTTCAACCAAGAGCAGCAGTTATGACACTCAAGATCTCTCTCTTAGCCCTCGCTATGTCTGGCGTTTTTGCCGCGCCTGCCATGGCCGCCGATGCCGCCAACCAGGCCCTGGTCGATTCCCTCGCAAGCAACCTCGTCGTCAAGTACGAAGTCGTCACCAATGATGGTGCCGGAGCCGGTCTGGATTGCCAGGCGCTAGGTTCTGAATGGGCCAGCTGTGGCGTGGCCAAACTGCACCTGACCAATCAGGGCGCAGACGTTAATTCCAAGGATTGGGAGATCTACGTCTCCTCCATCCGTCGCATTCAACGGGTCGACAACGATCAGTTTGCCATCGAGCATCTGACCGGCGACCTCTATCGCCTGACCCCCACCGACAAGTTCCAGGGTTTTGCCAAGGATGTCACTGTCGAAGTGCCTTTGGTGGTGGAGTATTGGGTACTGTTCGAATCTGACATCATGCCGAGCTGGTATGTCTCCGCCGAGGGTGCCGAACCCAAGGTGATCGCCAGCATGAGCAACATCGATGATGCCACCAGCTATGAGAAGCCGATGCCGGCCGATGGCTGGAAGCGCACCAAGGATGACAACAACGTTCTGATGAATGCGCAGACCCGTTATGAGGCCAACCGCACCAGCACGCTGCTCTCTGCACAGCAGATCGATAACCAGATACTGCCGACCCCGGCAAAGCAGCTCATCAAGGTGGGCCCGCAGGTGGATCTCTCCAGCATCAAGCTCGATGCCCTTGACCTGCCGACCGATCGCGCTGATGCCATCAAGGCGTCACTGACCAAGCTGGGTGTTACCCTCTCCGACACCGGCTATCCAGTGACCATCAAGCTCGGCAGCAAGGTCAAACAGGCCGAAGGCTATCAGCTCGACATCGGCAAGGATGGCGCCATCATCCGTGGTCACGATGTCAATGGCGCCTTCTGGGGGGCCCAGTCCCTCATCGCCCTGATAGGGGTCGATGACAAGCGGGTCAGCCAGATGAGCGTCGAGGATGCACCGCGCTTCGAATACCGCGGCATGCAGACCGACGTGGCCCGCCACTTCAGAAGTCCGCAGACCCTGCACAAGCTGATCGACCAGATGTCGGCCACCAAGCTCAACGTGCTGCATCTGGGATTGACCAACGATGAGGGCTGGCGCCTCGAGATCCCCGGTCTGCCTGAGCTGACCGAGGTCGGTGCCGAGCGTTGCCACGACTTGTCCGAAACCCAGTGTCTGCTGCCGCAGCTGGGCTCGGGTCCGGCTGCGGACAACCAGGGTTCCGGCTTCTACAGCAAGGCGGATTACATCGAGCTGGTGCGCTACGCCAAGGCGCGCGGCGTGACCGTGGTGCCGGAGATCAACATGCCGGCCCATGCCCGTGCGGCGGTGGTTTCCATGGAGGCGCGTTACCAGCGGCTGATGGCCGAGGGTAAAGAAACCGAAGCGAACCAGTATCGCCTGACCGATCCGGCCGATAGCTCCAACATCACCTCGGTGCAGTTCTACGACAAGATGTCCTTCATCAACCCCTGCCAGCCAGGTGCCGCCACCTTCGTGGCCAAGGTGATGGATGAAGTGGCCCAGATGCACCAGGCCGCCGGCCAGCCGCTGACCGCCTGGCACTATGGCGGTGACGAGGCGAAAAACATCATGCTGGGCGGGGGCTATCAGGATCCGGCCACCACCAAGCCCGCCGATCTGGTGGCCTGGAAGGGCAATACCGACTGGAGCAAGCAGGACAAGCCGTTTGGCAAGTCCCCCCTGTGCCAGAAGATGATCGCCGACGGCAAGATTGCCGATGTGCAGGAGCTGCCTGTCTATTTCGCCAAGGAAGTGAGCGAGATGGTCAAGGGCCACGGCTTCTCTACCCTGCAGGCGTGGGAAGATGGTCTGAAGTACGCGAACAGCGCCAAGGATTTCGCCACCGACAAGACCCGGGTCAACTTCTGGGAAACCCTTTACTGGGGCGGCTTCAACGAGGCGATGAAGTGGGCGCACAAGGGCTATGAGGTGGTGCTCTCCAACCCGGACTACCTCTACTTCGACTTCCCGAACGAGGTGCATCCGGCCGAGCGCGGCTACTACTGGGCGACCCGCTTCAATGACACCCGCAAGGTGTTCGCCTTCGCCCCGGAAAACTTGCCGCAGAACGCCGAGACCTCGGTCGACCGGGATGGCAATGCCTTCGTCGCCAAGGGCGATCAGGATGCGGTCAAGTTCAAGGGCATGTCCGGCCAGCTGTGGAGCGAAACGGTCCGCACCGATGCCCAGTATGAGTACATGGTCTATCCGCGTATCTTCTCGGTGGCCGAGCGTGCTTGGCACAAAGGTGGTTTCGAGCTGCCCTACGTGAAGGGCCGCGAGTTCTCCGGTGAGACCCAGTTCGTCAACAAGGCGACCCTGGCCAAGGAGTGGAACCGCTTTGCCAACCTGCTGGGCCAGCGCCAGTTGCCGAAACTGGATCTCCAGGGCGTCGAATATCGTCTCTCTGTGCCGGGCGCCAAGGTGGTGAACGGCAAGCTGGAAGCGAACGTGGATCTGCCGGGTCTGCCCATCCAGTACAGCCTGGATGGCAAGCACTGGAACGCCTATGACGCGGCGGCCAAGCCGACCGTGACAGGCAAGGTATACCTGCGTACCACCAGTTTCGATGGCAAGCGCACTGGCCGCGTCACCGAACTGAACTGATGGTTGCTGACCGTTGACACCGGGTGGGTCGCAAGACCCACCTTTCCCAAGGCCGATCTGCCATCGGCTTTGGGAAAGGTTGACTGTGCGTGTGAACCTTTGTTGTGTGTGAGTCTGTTTTGATTTTTCATCTTGAAACCCCGCCTGGTGCGGGGTCTTTTTTTATCTGTCGTGCAGGGGGGCGCCGGACGGAGTCTGGCGGGGATGGAGTGAAAGGTGCGGGAAAATGTTGCCCCAGAGGATTGGCCGGTCAGAGCGGGTCGTCTGGCCAGTCGATATCCTGCACGCAGCCGGGATCGTTGAGTGTCAGACAGATCAGCCGGTCGATGTGTCGATCCAGCACCTGCTTGGCGCCTCGATCGCCAGAGAGGCGGGCCAGTTCGGCCAGCAGATCGGCGGGGAAGCTGACGGGGTGGCCCTGCTCCCCCAGGTAAACGGGGCGAACCAGCGAGCAGCCATCCTGGGCGACCTGCAAGGCCTGGAGGCTAGCGGGGGAGAGGTGTGGCATGTCGGCCAGTACCACCAGCAGGCTGTGGATGGGCCCATCTTGGCTGAGCAGGGTACGGACACCATGGGCCAGGCTGTCCCCCAGGCCGCCGTCGATCGGTACCTGGGTCAACGCTGCCCCGGAGTCCGCCAGCAGGCGGCGCAGCACCTCGTCTTCGCGGCGCAGCACCACCAGTACGCGATCATGGCTGGGGAGCAGGGTCGCCAGGGTGCGCAGGATCAGCGGAGGCGAACCCGCCAGACGCTTGTCACTGCCGTAGCGACGGGAGAAACCGGCGGCCAGCAGCAGGGCGACCCGTTCAGGTTGCATCTTGCCTGAGCCTCAGGCGAATGCCATGACGGACGGCGATCACCTCGGCCAGGGTGGCAATGGCGATTTCGATCGGGGACTTGCTGCCGATGGGCAGTCCGATGGGGGCATGGATCCGCGCCAGCTGCGCCTGGCTGCTATCCCCTATCCGTTGCAATCGCTCCAGTCGGCGCTCGCTGGTGCGTACCGAGCCCATGGCGCCCAGGTAGAAGGCGTCGGATTCGAGCCCCGCCATCAACCCGGCGTCATCGATGCGGGGGTCGTGGGCCAGGGCGAGCACGGCGCTCTGGGCTGTGGCGTGACGCTCGACGAAACGTTCGGGATCGCACCACTGCACCGCTATGCCCCCCTGCTCGGGTCCCCAGTGCCAGTCGGATCGGTAAGCTTCGCGGGTATCGCAGAGCAAGACCTCGAAGCCGGCGGCCTGTCCGAGCCTGGCCACCTGTTCGCTCACCTGGCTGATCCCCAGCAGCAGCAGGCGCCAGCGCTGGGCATAGGCGAGGCGGACGACCCCTGGCGCGTCCCCGCAAAGGCGTTCGCCGCTCAGGTAGATCCTCTCCCTTTGCGCAATGCGAACCTCTCGCACGAAGGAGGTGGCGCCTTGCAGCAAGGCCAGCCACCTATTCAAGTCTTGGGTGGCCTCATTCCCTGGCATCAGGTGTTCGACCAGTAGCTGGATGCTGCCCCCGCAGGGCAGTTCGAACTGGCTGCCATCCGGGGTCAGGTGGGAGCCATAGTCGAGCAGGCTCAGGGGGGCGTCATGCTCCCCTCTGGCCAGCTTCTCGACGAAGGCATCCTCGATGCAGCCACCGGAGATGGAACCGCTGCGGTGGATGCCATCGGTGGCAAACAGTGCCCCCCTGGGACGAGGGGCCGAGCCATAGGTGGCCACTATGCTGCACAGCCAGACGCTTTTGCCCTGGGCCAGCCACGTCAAGCTCTGGCGCAGTACTTCGACGTGATGGTCACTCATGATGCTCGGCCAGCTCCTGCTTAAGCGTCCTGACCTCGTCGGCACTCACTTTGACGGATTGACTAGACCAGGTCTGGCGCAGGAAGTTGGTCAGATCCGCCAGATCCTGATCACTCATCTCATTGATGTACCCGGGCATGGGGGCAAAGCGCTCGGTCTGGCTGTAGCGCTGGGCCGGGATCCCATGGAGCAGTATGGCCAGGGTATTGACTGGACTCGGCTGATCCAGGGTTCCATTGCTGGAGAGGGCCGGAGTCACGTTCGGCTTGCCCTGACCGTCTTGGCCATGACAGCCGGTGCAGTAGTTGCGATAGAGGGCATAACCGGGATGCCGGGTATCCAGGGTAGCCGGTTTGGGCTCAGGGGATGAGAGGGGCGTGTCGCTGTCGAGCAGGTAGCTGGTCACCGCATGCATGTCTTCCTCTGTTAGATAGGCAAAGCTCTTCTCCACCACCGGATACATGCCTGCGAAGACGCCCCCTTTGATCGAGTAGCCTTTTTGCAGCAGCTTGCTCAGGGAGTCCTGGGTCCAGCCTTGACGCCTGAGCTCGGTGGCGGTGATGTTGGGGGCCATCACCCCTTCGATCCTGGCCCCTTGCAGATAGTGGGATGAATCCATTGCCATGAAGAAGTTGCGTGGCGTATGGCACTCGCCGCAATGCCCCAGGCCATCTACCAGATAGCGACCCCTATTCCAATTGGCGCTTTTTGTTGCGTCGGGTGCGAAGGCGGTGTCGTCATGAGCCACCAGATTCCAGCCCAATAGCCCGGTGCGCACATTGAAGGGGAAGCCGACCTCGTTGTCACGGTTCGGGGTGGCGGCTGGCTTGGTCTGCATGAAGTAGGCATAGAGCGCCTTCATGTCTGCATCCGTGACCAGATGATAGGAGGTGTAAGGCATGGCGGGGTAGAGACGCCCTGTTGGCGCCTTGCCGTTGTGCATCACCTCATAGAAGTCTTGATAGCTGTAGTTGCCGATACCCTGTTTCTTGTCAGCGCTGATGTTGGTGGAGTAGATGACGCCAAAAGGGGTTTTAAAGGCCAGGCCACCCGCGTAGGTCTGACCGCTTTCGGTCGTGTGGCAGGCGGCACAGTCGCCGACCTTGGCCAGATAACGCCCTTGCTCAACCAAGGGATCCTGGGCCTTGGCGCCGGTAACGACCCCGATGCCTAGCAGCAGTGCTAATGCCAGTCTGGAGAGGTTCATAATTTGACCACTCCCTCTTTGATGAGCATGGCCTTGACCCCCTCGTAGTATTTCTTGTAGCCGGTGCAGCGACAGACGTGATCGTTCAGTGCCGCCGAGATAGTCTGCTCCAGATCGGCCACCCCCACCGGCTGTTTGCGCAGCCGTTCCAGCAGCACAGTGGTCTCGTTGACGAAACCCGAGGTGCACCAGCCGCACTGGAAGGAGAAGTGATCCAGGAAGGTTTGCTGCACCGGACTCAGTGCGATGATCTTGCCCATGCTGTTGCGCATTGCATGTCCTTCCACGGTGCGAACTCGCTTGCCGTTGAAGCGGCCCACCCCGTTGATACAGGTGCGCACGCTCTCGCTGCTGCCATCCTCCTTGTCGACGACTATGGTGCAGGCATGACAGACGCCGACGCCGCAGCCGAATTTGGTGCCGGTCAGGTTCACATACTCGTGCAGGAAGTCGATCATCATGGTGTTGTCATCCACCTCGAGCGGGCCGACGAGACGGTCATTGATGGTCATGGTTACTGTGGTCATTGGATGGCCTTCTGAATGTCGGTTGCTGTGACGGGAAGATGGTAAAAGCGGGTGCCGGTCGCCTGATAGATGGCTTCGACCAGGGCGGCGACCACGGGGATCATCACCACTTCGCCTATGCCCTTGGTGGCATCGGTCGGCGAGAGGGGCTCCAGCAGGGTGTGGGTCAGGTTCCAGACTGGCAGCTGATCTGCGCTGGGCACGCGATAGCGGTTCAGGTTCCAGGTGCCGTTGCCCGGCCCGTCCTGCCCGGCGGGCAGGTACTCATACAGTGCATGACCGACCCCCATGGCCAGGCCGCCCTGGATCTGGCCTTCCACCAGTTCGGGGACGATGACCCGACCGGCGTCCAGCCAGCTGTGGGCGGACAGGATATGTACCTTGCCCGAGCCTTTTTCCAGCGCTATCTCCACCAGGGTGGCGCAGGGGGCGTAGTAGGTCACCATGGCGTTGTTCAGGCTGGTGCTGGGGTAGTGGGCCTGGGTGCGATCGAGCAGCTGGTAGCCGTTGGCGTCGGCCTGCGCCCGCTTCTCGCTGCTGGCCCCGTCGCCGTAGCGCAGCGCCAGCGCATCGATGGGCAGACGTTGGCTCTGTCCCTCTATGGTGAAGTCGCACTCGGCCCAGGCCCAGCGGTTGAAACTGTGCACCATGGCGCCGGTAATCAGACCATTTGCGTGAGCGTGGGCCGCCAGCAGGGCGAGCGGCAGCGGCGGCATGCCACGGGTGGTCAGCCCCGCAGCTGTCCAGCTCGCCTCGCTGGCGGGGCCCAGATCCAGGTTCGCCTGGCCGACAAAGTACTGCTTGCGCCAGATGGCGGTTGCTGCCGGCCAGAGCGTCTGCTCGAACAGGATGCGGGCCGCGGTGACGGTGGCGTGGCTCTGGAAATAGGAGGAGATGGAGGCCGATGAGGCCTGTGGAATGGCCAGGGTCCAGCGCGGGTTCTTCTGCATCTCGTCCTGGCGTTCCTGGGAGATGGTGTAGGGGTTGTCGGTCTCTTCCAGCTTGAAGCTCTCCCAGAGCGCGATTTCGGCGAGCGCTATGGTGTCGGCCGGTTGGCCGAAGTAGCGACTGACGATCTCGGCCTGGGAGGTCTGGATCCCGGTCCCCATCTCCATGCCACTGATCTTGAGCAGGATCTCTCCCTTGCTGGTCAGCTCGACACAGGCGGAGGGGGCCACGGCGCCGGTGCCATAGTCCTTGGTGGTGATGCTGAAACCCGTGCCGTGCAGGCGATCCGGATGCTGGGCCTCATAAGCCTGCTTTCTGGCCAGGCGCTGGGCCCAGGTCTCGTGCTGTTCGGCCATCGCCAGGATCTCGGGGTAACGGTTGTTGCCCTCGGGAATGGCCCCCTGGGTATTGGGCTGACCGGGCTTGATCAGGTTGCGGCGCCGCAACTCCAGCGGATCCATGTTCAGCAGTGCGGCGGCCTCGTTGACCATCATCTCCATGGCCGCCATGGACTGCAAGGATCCATAGCCTCGCATGGAGCCGCAGTCCGGGTTCTCGGAGGGCAGGGCGACCGCGGTGATGTCATTCTTGGGCAGGTAGTAGACCCCCTGGATGGCGCTGGCACCTACGCTGGTCACCGAACCGGTGAAGTTCAGTCGGCCGCCGCCGTCCACTGTCATGGCGCTGATCAGTGCACGGAACTGGCCGCTCTGTTTGTCGAGCACCAGCTTGTTGTGCATGTTGAACGGATGACGCTTGAGGCCGCCCTGGAACTGCTCGAAACGATCGTTGGCCAGGCGCACCGGGCCGTCGGCATAGAGGGTGGCGAGCAGGCCGTAGAAGGGGAATATGGTGTGATCCTTGGCCCCGAAACCACCGCCGATGAAGGGGGAGTGCACCACCAGCTTGTCGACCTTGCCGGCCAGCGGCCCCTTGGCCAGCATCTCGGCGGCTTCGTAGTAGAAGTCGTGGGGGGACTGGGTGCTCACCACCAGGTGCATGGTGCGCGCCTTGGCGTCGAACCAGCCGTTGAAGTTTTCCGGTTCCATCATCATGGGCTCGATGAACTGGGTCTGATAGGTGCGATCCAGTACCAGGGCGTCCTCGGCCTCCAGCTCCTTGTGGACCAGCTCGGCCTGATGCATCCCCTGCTCACCCGCATTGCCATCGGCTCTGGCCGTCGGCCATACCGGTTGGTGGCTGGCGATAGCCGGGAAGAAGAGTCCATTCTGCAAGGCACTGTACTGATCGGCCATGCCGAGCTTGCCCTCGATCCGGATGATGCGCCAGCAGGCCCAGGGATCGCGGGAGGCGGCGACCAGTGGCGTCACCTCGCCGTAGCGCACCACCTTGTTGTTGAATTGCAGAGTGTGTTTGGCTCTGTTGAAGGTGGCGAAATCCGGGAAGAACAGCATGGCGGCCGCATGGCCCAGGTAGTCCGGGGTAGTGCCCTCGCTCACCATCATGTTGATGCCGTAGAAGGCGGGCAGCTCGATGCCATCGCGCAGCAGATCGGCGGCGGTGATCACCCGGCTGGGCTGGGCATTGGCGGGCAGCATGGAGAGATCCAGCCCCAGATAGAGGCGATCCGCCTTGTCGACCCGGATCAGCAGCGCATGTTGCTGCTGGGGCGGCCAGCCAGCCAGATCCTGGGCGCGATAGTCCCGGCTGTAGATCTTCTGGCCGGTGACCTTGGCCAGGCCATCGCTGCGGAACTTGACCTTGCCCCCCTGCTTCCATTGGCTGAGCAAGGCGGGATCGAAGACCTCGTCTTCCATGCCGGACAGGGAGAGGTTGGCGAGGAGGGGGGCGCTGTAGACGGCGATGCCGGCTATGACGCACTGCTTGATGAAATCACGTCTTGATACGGAGTAGGACATGGCTCAGCTACCTGTTTGAGGATGAGGCGAGTGGCTCGGGGGAAAGGGTGGGGACAGGTGTTGTCGACCATCTTCCCTGATGTCGCAGCAAAATGACAAAGTTGTAAATAGGATACTAGGATGATGCCGTTTGGAAAATGCCTGGTTTCTGTTGGTTCCAACACTGTTCAGCTTCACGGTGTGATTTGCTAAATGTTACAAGCTTGTTTCAGAACATTGAAGTGTGATCTCGCCGCAATATCAAGCAGCCATGTGTTTGCGCTCACAGGACACCTTTATGCCCTGGTGCATCCCACGCTTCTCCGTGGGGAAGTCGCTTGCCCGAGAGCCGATGGCGGCGGAATAAAGGAAGTCTGTGGCCGGGAAGCGACCCCCCGTCGAGGTAAATGGCGTCTGGCGTGATGTCAGCCAGGGCGCTGCGGCAAATTCCTGTTGAGCCTCATGGATGAATAGTGGATCATTGTCGGTTTCTAAGCGGGGGCGCGCGGTTGCCCCATGAGCTGAGACATTCGAGGTGAATTCATGAGCGAGGCGAGCAGCCCAACCAACTTTATCCGTCAGATCATCGATGAAGATCTGGCCAGTGGTAAGCACAAGAGTGTGCATACCCGTTTCCCGCCGGAGCCGAACGGTTATCTCCATATCGGCCATGCCAAGTCCATTTGCCTGAACTTCGGCATCGCCAAGGATTACCAGGGCCAATGCAACCTGCGCTTCGATGACACCAACCCGGTCAAGGAAGACATAGAGTACGTCGAATCCATCAAGCAGGACGTGCAGTGGCTCGGCTTCGAGTGGAGCGGCGAGATCTGCTACTCCTCCGACTATTTCGACAAGCTGCACGGCTATGCCATCGAGCTCATCGAGAAGGGGCTGGCCTATGTGGACGAGCTCTCCCCCGAGCAGATGCGCGAGTATCGCGGCACCCTGACCGAGGCGGGCAAGAACAGCCCGTTCCGCGATCGCAGTGTGGAAGAGAACCTGGCGTTGTTTGCCAAGATGAAGAACGGTGAGTTCGCAGAGGGCTCTGCCTGCCTGCGCGCCAAGATCGACATGGCATCCCCCTTCATGGTGATGCGCGATCCCGTCATCTACCGCATCAAGTTTGCCCACCACCACCAGACCGGTGACAAGTGGTGCATCTATCCGATGTACGACTTCACCCACTGCATCTCGGACGCCCTGGAGGGGATCACCCACTCCCTGTGCACCCTGGAGTTCCAGGACAACCGCCGCCTGTATGACTGGGTGCTGGACAACATCAGCATCGACTGCCACCCCCGTCAGTACGAGTTCTCCCGTCTGAACCTCGAATACACCGTCATGTCCAAGCGCAAGCTGAACCTGCTGGTGACCGAGGGGCACGTCAGCGGTTGGGACGATCCGCGCATGCTGACCGTCTCCGGTCTGCGTCGTCGTGGTTACACGCCGGCGGCCATCCGCGAGTTCTGCAAGCGCATCGGCGTGACCAAGCAGGACAATATCGTCGAGATGAGCATGCTGGAAGCCTGCATTCGCGAGGATCTCAACGAGAACGCTCCCCGTGCCATGGCGGTGCTGCACCCGGTGAAGGTGGTCATCGAGAACCTGGCCGCCGACGAGGTGCTGACCGCACCGGCTCACCCGAACAAGCCGGAGATGGGCACGCGTGAACTGCCCTTCAGCCGCGAGATCTTCATCGACGAGGCGGACTTCAAAGAGGAGGCGAACAAGCAGTTCAAGCGTCTGGTGCTGGGCAAGGAAGTACGCTTGCGCAATGCCTACGTCATCAAGGCCGAGCGGGTCGAGAAGGATGCAGAGGGCAAGGTCACTTGCATCTACTGCTCCTATGACCCCGAGACCCTGGGCAAGGATCCGGCCGATGGCCGCAAGGTGAAGGGGGTGATCCACTGGGTCAGCGCCACTCACTCCCTGCCGGCGGAGATCCGCCTGTACGATCGTCTGTTCAAGATGCCGAACCCCGCAGCCGAAGACGACTTTGAAGGGGCGCTCAACCCGGATTCCCTGATGATCATCAAGGGTGCCCGGGTCGAGGCTTCCCTCAAGGACGCCAAGCCGGAGTTTGCCTACCAGTTCGAGCGTGAAGGGTATTTTTGCGCCGACAACAAGCTCTCCAGCCCGGAGCAGCTGGTGTTCAACCGCACCGTGGCCCTGCGCGACGTCTGGGGCAAAGCCGAGGCCTGATCGCTACGGTCTGACAAGAAGAGGGCAGGGGAGACCCTGCCACTCTGGTCCGGATTGCGGACACAAAAAAAGCCAGCGTGATGCTGGCTTTTTCATGGCTGCTCGCGGCCGACGGCGTTATTCGTCGTGCTTGCAGTCGCCGTTCGCGCAGTGACCATACAGATAGAGGCTGTGGTTGGTCAGGCGGATGTTGTGGTGTTTGGCGATGTCGCGCTGACGCTGCTCGATCACCTCGTCGGAGAACTCGATCACCTTGCCACAGTCGAGGCAGACCAGGTGGTCGTGGTGTTCCTGGGTCGACAGCTCAAACACCGACTTGCCGCCTTCGAAGTGGTGACGGGTCACGATGCCGGCATCATCAAACTGGTTCAGAACGCGATAGACGGTCGCCAGACCAATCTCTTCACCATGATCGATCAGTCGTTTATAGAGGTCTTCGGCACTGGTGTGCTGGCATTCCGGCTGCTGCAGGATCTCGAGGATCTTGACACGCGGCAGTGTGATCTTGAGCCCGGCCTTTTTTAACGCTTGATTATTGTCTGGCATATTCACTTATTCGCATTCTCGAAGGTGGGGTTATTCTGAGTGACTGGCGCGGGAATGGCAACCTTCAACTCAGGTCAGATGTCATTATAGGTCTTGTGGTCACCAGAAATAAACCCAGTGATTAAAGGGGTTTAGCCGAGATGTTCTCGCAAGACACCCGCATTAGATTATTTTTGCCCCCTTGTCTGGTGGCCGATTGTTGTTAAGATGTAACACCTGTTTGTCTGGTCGGATGAGATCCATGGATTGGCTTTTTGACAATGCGGCCTGGGTGCGCCGCGCCCTCAATGCCTGGCCTCCTTTCTGGGGGGCTGGCATCAAGATAGAGCTGCTCAGCGATGACTTTCGCACTTGCCGGGTCAGCCTCAAGTCGCGGTGGTGGAACAAGAACGCCAATCGCACCCAGTTTGGCGGCAGCATGTTCGCCATGACGGATCCCATCTATCCCCTGATGCTGATGGGTTACTTCAAGAATCACTACTATGTGTGGGACAAGGCGGGCAGCATCAACTACATCAAGCCAGGCAAGGGCAAGCTGGTGGCCGAGTTCAACCTGACCGAAGCCAAGTTGGCTTCGATCCAGGCTGCGACCAATCAGGGGGACAAACACTTCCCCGAGTTTGATGTATTGGTAAAAGATCAGAAGGGGGAGCTGGTCGCCGAGGTCAAGCGCACGCTCTATGTGCGCCAGCGCAAGGAGCGTAGGGGGGATGGCGTGAGTGGCGGGTGACAACCAAGGTCAATGCCCTGCAACATCCCATAAAAAAACGGCCTCGAGGGCCGTTTTTTTATCAGAAATGACTCACTCGAGTTCGGCGAGGCACATCTCTTCATGGATCTGCTTGCTCCAGCCCTTGACGCGCTCTGCGGTCAGTTCTGGTTGGCGATCCTCATCGATACCCAGACCGACGAAGTGTTTGTCATCGACCAGGGCCTTGGAGGCCTCAAAGTCGTAGCCCGCAGTCGGCCAGTGGCCAATGATGATGGCGCCCTTGGCCTCGACGATGTCACGCAGGGTGCCCATGGCATCGAGGAAGTACTCGGAATAGTCTTCCTGGTCACCGCACCCGAAGATGGCGACCAGTTTATCGGTGAAGTCGATCTCTTCGAGTTCCGGGAAGAAGTCATCCCAGTCGGCTTGGGCTTCGCCGTAGTACCAAGTCGGGATACCGAACATCAGCAGGCTGAAGCTGTCGATGTCGGCCTTGCTGCTCTTGGCGATGTCACGGACTTCAATCAGTTGTTTGCCCAGTTCTTTCTGGATCATCTTGGCGACAGCTTCGGTATTACCGGTATCGCTGCCGAAAAACAGACCTACACTTGCCATAGTGTTTAGTTACCCGTATTTGGTGTTGATGCTTAACGGTCAGATCAGCTGACCCGCCACGAGAGCAGAGTCGATCTGTTGCTTCAGGATAGATTGGATCAGCTCGGCGCGGCTGACGTTCTGTTGCAGCGCAAGTTGGTTCAGGCGCTCCAGCATTTCGGCTTCTACCTTTAACTCTACCCGCTTCAGTCCATTCTCCCGATCGCGCTTGAGCTGATTGCGCTTGTTGATCTTGAGCTGGGTCTCGCGGGGGAGTGGATTGGTTTTCGGCCTGCCGGGGCGCTTCTCATTTGCGAACAGATCCAATGTTGTTCGATCAGTTTGCTGTTTGGCCATACTTCATCTATGAGCAGTTAGCCGAGACCCGAGCCTTCCCAGCTCAGTTCGATCAGCCCCTTGGCGACAAAACCCGCGCAACCTAAAAACAGTACCAGCCAGACAATGAAGCGACCGAAACGGGGCACATTGCCGCGTTTGAGTACGTCCTGGATAGCCAGGCCAATCAATAGAAAGACAGCCACGAAGAATAGTTTCAGGCCCAGACTCTCGATCAGTTCAATGTGTTGGCTCAGCATGGATTGCGCACACTCCTTATGACGGGCCGCACTATATCACAAAGGATTTGAAACTGTTAACCGCCTATCGACAGGAAATCCACAACCAACTTGTTGAACAAAACCGGCTTCTCGGCGTGTAACCAGTGGCCTGTTCCGGCGATGATGCGTGCCTTGGCCGCGGGGAATTGGGTCATCACCGTCTCGGTATAGGCGGGCAGCATATAGTCCGACTCACCGCCCTTGATAAACAGGGTCGGCCCCTCGAAACGGCTCAGACTATCTGGCCAGCCCATGATGTTGGCGTAGTTGTGCTCAAGGGCCCGCACATTGAAGCGCCAACCCCAACCAGATTCCCCCTTGGCGAAGGATTTGAGCAGGAATTGCCGTACTCCCGGGATCTCGATGTGTTGCGCCAGCAGCGCTTCGGCGTCGCTGCGGCTCTGGGGGGGAGTGGCCAGGGTGGCATTGAGCCCGGCAAACACATTTTGATGGCGGGCATGGGGATAGGCGACCGGTGCCATGTCCGCCACTATCAGCCGCTCGACTCGCATTGGCGCCTGTTTGGCCAGCTGCATGGCGACTTTGCCTCCCATGGAGTGACCAATCAGGCTCGCCTTCTCGATGTGCAGACTATCGAGCAGCGCCAGCAGATCGGCCGCCATCAGGGGATAGCTCATCTCATCCGAGTGAAAGGAGGCGCCGTGGTTGCGCAAGTCGAGGCTGATGACGTGATACTGGTCCGTCAGCGCACGGGCCAGCAGGCCCAGGTTGTCCAGGCTGCCAAAGAGGCCATGGATCAATACCACGGCCGGGCCCTGGCCTTGATCCTTGTAATTAAGCAGCGGCAGGGTTGATGAAGGGGCTGACAATGATGGTTCTCCTGTGCGGTCAATCCGGGATCCTGGCGTCTGGTTCAGGTTTCTCGCTCCTGTGGGCCAGAAATGCGCCATGGGTGGCCTGGATCACTATCTGATGCGCCATTATGCCGTATTCTCGAGGAGATTCATGCACATCTGACGGGCCGCTTGGGCCGCCGGGTCTGGCTATGTATAATCGCACCATCCCACTTTCTGTGAGCCCAGCGCCAACCCTATGAAAACCATCGAACTTGATGACGATCTCTACTTCTATATTGCCAGTCAGACCCGTCACATTGGCGAGAGTGCTTCCGATATATTGCGCCGCCTGCTGGAGCAGTCCGCTCACGCCAAGCTGAACGCGGCGCCGCGCCAGGCTGAGCCGTTGACGCCGGCGACCGTGCAGACCATGGCCCCTGTCACTCAGGACAAGTCTGGGATACAGGCCTTGCTGGCGTCGGGGGCCCTGCAGCAGGAGGAGAAATCCATCAACCGTTTCATGCTGCTGTTGGGGGCGCTCTATCGGGATGATCCGGCGAAATTTACCCAGGCAACCGAGATAAAAGGGCGCAAGCGCGTCTATTTCTCCCAGGATCCCGAGGCCCTGCGCGCCAGTGGCAGCACCACCAAGCCCAAGCCGGTACCGGATACCCCTTTCTGGGTGATCACCAATACCAACACCAGTCGCAAGCAGAATATGGTTGCCCAGCTGATGGCCAGCATGGGTTATGACGAAGCCCTGATTGCCGAGGCATGCGGCACCGTATGATCCTGAGCCTCGGCTCACAGGGTTCTTGTTTTTGAATGTGCGGGGCCTTCGCAAGGGCCTGTTTCGTTAAGCAGCAAATGCGTATAGCAGCAAGGATAACGCCATGGCACAGCATCCTCATGCCGGTCAACCGGCCCGTTTAAGCGACCTGACCAACATTCCCCGTCTGGTCAGCGCTTACTACCTCAACAAGCCGGACATGAGCCGTCCCGAACAGCGGGTGGCCTTCGGTACCTCCGGCCACCGCGGCAGCGCCCTGCACAATGCCTTCACCGAATCCCACATCCTGGCGGTGACCCAGGCGCTGGTGGAATACCGCCAGCAGGCCGGCATCACGGGGCCGCTGTTTGTCGGCATGGATACCCATGCCCTGTCCGAATCGGCCTTTGCCAGTGCGGTCGAGGTGTTGGCGGGCAACGGCGTCGAGACCCGCATTGAGGCGGATCTGGGTTTTACGCCGACCCCGGTCATCTCCCACGCCATCTTGCATCACAACGCTGGCAAGCCTGCGGCGCTGGCGGACGGCGTGGTGATCACCCCCTCCCATAATCCGCCGGAAGACGGTGGCTTCAAGTACAACCCTCCCCACGGCGGCCCCGCCGAAGGGGAGATCACCAAGTGGGTGGAAGAGCGGGCCAACGCCATCCTGGAAGCCGGTTTGGTCGGGGTGAAACGCATGCCCTTTGCCGATGCCCTCAACAGCCCGCTGGTGGTGCGGCATGACTACGTCACTCCCTATGTGGACGACCTTGGCAACGTGCTGGATCTGGATGCCATCAAGCGGGCTGGCATCAAGATAGGGGTCGATCCCCTTGGCGGCTCCGGCGTGGCTTATTGGGACGTGATCGCCAAGCGCTATGATCTGGACATCGAAGTGGTCAACTACAAGGTGGACCCCACCTTCTCCTTCATGACCCTGGATAAAGACGGCAAGATCCGCATGGACTGCTCCAGCCCGTTCGCCATGGCGGGGCTGATTGCCCTCAAAGACAAGTTCGACATCGCCCTTGGCAACGATCCCGACTACGACAGGCACGGCATCGTCACCCCCGCCGGGCTGATGAACCCGAACCACTACCTGGCGGTTGCCATCCAATATCTGTTCACCCACAGAACCGGCTGGCCCAAGGCGGCAGCGGTCGGCAAGACCCTGGTATCTTCTTCGATGATTGACCGGGTCGCCGGCGAGATTGGTCGGACTCTGAAAGAGGTGCCGGTCGGCTTCAAGTGGTTCGTGGATGGCCTCTACAGCGGCGAGTTTGGCTTTGGCGGCGAAGAGAGCGCCGGCGCCTCCTTCCTGCGCAAGGATGGCAGCGTCTGGACCACCGACAAGGATGGTTTCATCCTGGCGCTGTTGGCCGCTGAAATTCTGGCTGTGACCGGCAAGGATCCCCAGGCCCACTATGATGCCCTGGAAGCGAAATTCGGCCGCTCCAGCTACCGCCGTATCGATGCGCCAGCCAACAGCGCCCAAAAAGCGGTGCTCGCCAAGCTGGATCCCGCCCTGGTGGAGGCTTCCATGCTGGCGGGTGATCCCATCATCGCCAAGTTGACCCGGGCACCGGGCAACGATGCCGCCATCGGTGGCCTCAAGGTGACCACAGAGCACGGCTGGTTCGCGGCGCGCCCCTCGGGCACCGAGTCCATCTACAAGATCTACATGGAGAGCTTCAAAGGAGAGGCGCACCTGGATCTGATCCAGCAAGAGGCCCAGCAGATTGTCTCCGCGGCCCTGGCCAAGGCTGGTGTCTGAGTCAGCGCGCTCGCGTTGCAAGCAATCGAAAAAGAGGAGCCATCGTGGCTCCTCTTTTTTATGGCTGATGGCCAGGGGCCTCATCGCGGCTCGGTTCTGGTCACTCCCTCTGCGACGGAGGGCCGACGGCGCTTAAACGGATTGTTCAGGGGCAGTTTCATCAGCAGCAGGGAGAGCAGTATCACCCCAATGCCCAGCCACTGAAGCCCACCCAGGGTCTCGCCCACCATCAGCACCCCGAGGGAGACCGCCACCATGGGATTGGTGAGGGCCAGCATGCCCATCACCTCGGGGCCGTGGCGCTTGAGCCCCCACAGCCAGGCCCAGTAGGCCAGTGCGGTGTTGAACAGGATCAACCAGACCAGCCCTGGCGCACTGGATGGCTGCGGCATCGGCATGGGGCCTGCCAGAGTCCATGCCAGCGGGATCAGCATCAGCCCCCCGAGCAGCAGTTGCCAGGCGGTCAGCGCCAGCAGATCGCTCACCGGCCAGCGTTGCATCCAGCGGCTGGACTGGCCGATGAGCAGGGTGGCCAAGAGGGCGCAACCTACTCCTATGGGATCCAGCCTGGCGGAAGGGTTGAGCAGCAGCAACACCCCAGCGAGACCCATCAGTCCGAGCAGCAACCACTTCAAGGTCGGGCGTTGACCATCTTGCAACCAGGCCAGCCCCATCAGGATCAGCGGCAGGGTCGCCCCCAGGGTGCCCGCCACCGCCCCCGGCAGGCGGAAGGCCGCCACGAACAGCAAGGCGAAGAAGGCGGTGATGTTGCAAAACGCCAGCAGGAACTGCTTGCCCCAGGGCAGTGGTGGCCAGCGGGGATGGAGCAACAGCAGCAGGATGCCAGCGGGCAATGCTCGCCATACCGCAACCCAGTAAGGGGAGTAGTCGGTCAGGGAGAGGGTGACCACGGCATAGGTGCTGCCCCACAGCAGGGGGGCGAGCAGGGCAATCAGGATGGGCATGACATATCTCTTCGATAAGTATCTTTAAGTGAAGATACATTAGTGGTGATTTGTTTTATTATCAAGTATCTCGATATAAAGATAAGTGGCAGCGCTATGGCAGAGGATCATGTAGACCAGTTGTTGGCTCAATGGGCACGGCAGCGCCCCGATCTCGATTGCAGTCCCATGGGAGTGCTGGGTCGGGTGGCGCGCATGGCGGCCATCGCCGGACGGGAGGTGAGCGACGAGCTCAAGGAGTGCGGCCTGCTCGGCAGCGATTTCGACATATTGGCGACCCTGCGCCGGGCCGGCGAGCCGCTCACCCCGACCGCGCTCTATCAGTCTGCCATGTTGAGCTCGGGGGCCATGACGGCCAGACTCGACAAGCTGGAGCAGCGCGGGCTTATCGAGCGTCAGGCGGCGCCTGATGATCGGCGCAGCCTGCTGGTCAACCTGACCGAAGCGGGTCTGGCGCTGGTTGATCAGGCGGTCGAACGCCATGTGGCCAACGAGCGGCGCCTGCTCGCCCCCCTCAATCAGGAGGAGCAGGCCCAGCTTGCGGCCCTGCTCAAACGCTGGTTGCTGGAAAACGAGTGATGACACACAGATAAAAAAGGCCCCTTTCGGGGCCTTTTTTTGCATTTTGAGTCGGACTCAGTAGCCGCGGGCGGCCTTGACCGCCAGACCCAGTTGCCAGACCGCCATGGCGTAGTGGGTGCTGTGGTTGTAGCGGGTGATGGCGTAGAAGTTCGGCAGACCGTACCAGTACTGGTAGCTGCTACCGACATCCAGTCGCAGCAGGCTGGCCTTGCTGTGAGCGCCGAGTGGCGCTATGGGGGAGAGGCCGGCCCGGCGCAGGGTGTCCAGGCTATAGCTCGTCTGGAAGCCGGTTTCGAACCCGGGCGCCTGGCCCTGGGCTCTGACCGCCACCTGATCGCCCTTGCGCCAGCCGTGTGCCTGGAAGTAGTGGGCCACGCTGCCGATGGCATCCACCGGATCCCAGAGGTTGGTGTGGCCGTTGCCGTCAAAGTCCACCGCATAGCCGTGGAAACTCGACGGCATGAACTGACCATACCCCATGGCGCCAGCGTAGGAGCCGGTCGGCTCGCTCGGATTGATGCCTTCGTTGCGGGCCATGATCAGGAACTGCTCCAGCTCGCCGCGGAAGAAGGTGGCGCGGCGGGGATAGTCAAAGGCCAGGGTGGCCAGGGCATCCAGGATCGGGGTCTTGCCCATCACCCGGCCCCAGCGGGTCTCGACCCCTATGATGCCGACGATGATTTCAGGAGGCACGCCGTACTGGGCAGAGGCACGATTGAGCTCGGTCTCGTAGTCGCGCCAGAAGTTGACACCATTTTGCACATTGTCCTGGGTGATGAACTTGGCGCGGTAGCGATTCCAGGCGCCGTTGGGACCGCTTGGACCCGTTGCTACCGGGGCCTGGCGATCCATCAGGTTGATGATCCACTGCTCGCGAGAGGCCTGGGAGAGGGTGTTGTGCAGCTCGGCGCGATCGAAGCCGTGCTTGCTGACCATCATGGCTATGAAGCTATTGACCGCGGGGTTGTTGGCAAAGTCCCCCGCCAGTACCCCGGATGATGGTTGCTTGGGGGGGGGCGTGAGCAGGAAGCTGCTGTTTGTCTGTACCTTGGGCACGGCGACAGGCTCGTTGGCAGCGCTGCTGCAGCCGATGAGCAGGGGAAAGAGAACGGCGAGGGGTATGAAACGATGCATAAGGCTTCCAACAGCACAGAAAACAGGATGTCGCCATGGTAGTGGATCCATGGCGATGCGCAAGCGTCCCATCATAGGGGCAGAAGCCAGGGTTCAGGATTTGAGGCTGTGGTAGCCACTCCAGATCCGGGTCGCCACCGTGATGAGGCAGAGGGTGGCAAAGCCGTAGGCCAGGGGAGCAAACCAGTGAGGGAACAGGCACATGAGCACGAACAGGGCGATGGTCTCGCTCCCCTCGGTCAGGCCTCCCAGGTAGTAGAGCGACTTGTGATGGTAAACGGGATTTTCGATGCCGCGTTTGCCCGCCATGATGGCAAAGGCCAGAAAGCTGGAGCCGGTGCCCATGAAGGCGAACAGCAGGGTGGCGGCGGGCAGGGCATTGGCCGGGGTCGCCAGGGCAAACCCCAGCACCACGGCGGCATAGAAAATAAAGTCGAGGGTGATGTCGAGAAAGCCCCCGCAGTCGGTGATGCCGCATATCCGGGCGATGGCACCATCGAGCCCGTCCATGATGCGATTGAGCAAGATGCAGACGAGGGCCAGTTCGAACTGGCCGACGGCGAGCAGGGGCAGGCTCAGCATGCCGATGAGAAAGCCGGTGATGCTGACCTGGTTGGCGCTGATACCCAGGCGGGCCAGGGGGCGGGCGAGCAGGCTGAGCGGACGGCGGATCAGCACGATGGCGTGGCGGTCAAACAAGGGATCTTTCCTCTGGCAGATGGGGGGCTGGTTGCCTCATTGAGGCCAGATCCAGGATGGCGGCGGGGGCATCTTCCTCATCGTGGCTGACCAGAATGGCCGGCATGGCGCGGCTGGCTATCTCCTCGAATACCAGGGCGCGAAACGCGGCCCGTAGCGGCTTGTCGAGGCGTGCGAAAGGCTCATCCAGCAAGATGGCATCCGGCTCGGCGAGCAGGGTGCGCAGCAGGCTGACCCGGGCCTTCTGGCCGCCGGAGAGGGCACCAGTGTGACGGTCGGCCAGCTCTGCCAACCCGACCCGGGCCAGCGCCTGCTGGGCTTGCTCACGCCGCGCCCCCCCTGCTATCTCGGCGGGCATGCCAAACATCAGGTTCTCCACGACACTCAGGTGCGCAAACAGCAGATCGTCCTGGAACAACATGCCGATGCGGCGTCGATAGGCGGGCAGCTCGCTGAGGAGGCGATCCCCGAGCCATATCTCCCCGGCAAGCTGCAGGGGGCCTCCCCGGGGCAACACCCCGGCCAGGCCAGCCAGCAGTGAACTCTTGCCGCAGCCGCTTGGCCCCATCAGGGTCAATACCTCCCCGGGGGCTACGCGGCGCCCGGGCAGTTGCAGCAGCGTCTGCTGGCCCAGGGTCAGAGTCAGGGGGCCCAGGTGCAGGGGTTGGGTCATGGGGTGGTCTCCATCGGATTGGACCTGCGCGGCAGACGCAGCGCCAGGGCGTAGATCAGCAGCGGCAATGTCAATTGCAACAAACCATAGAGGCTGGCGAGGCGGCGGTTGAGGCCAGAGCCGATGGCCACGGCTTCGGTGGTGATGGTGGTGATGCGCCCGGCGCCAAACAGCAGGGTCGGCAGATATTGCGCCAGGCTGACGGCGGCGCCCACGGCGCAGGCAAAGGCCAGGGGGCGCAGTAACAGCGGGCCCTTGACCCGCCACCAGACTTGCCAGGGGTTGGCCCCCAGGGTGGCGGCCGCCTGGGCCAGACGATCGTCAAATTGACGGTAGGGCCCATACAGACAGAGATAGAGATAGGGATAGACAAACAGCAGCTGACTCCAGAATACCAGGGCGCTGCCGACCGGCAGACCGAGCCAGTCGGCGCCAAGGCGGGCACCCAGCAACAGGCTGGCCTGGGGCAGCAGCAGCGGCAGGCAGACCAGCCAGAGTGGCCAGGGCCTGCGCCCGCGCTGGGCCTCCAGGGCAAACACCACCAGGATGAGGGCCACGATGGCGGTCGACAAGGCAAGCCAGGTGCTGTGAGCCAGGGGCTGGGCGATGTCACCGATCGCCTGTTGCCAATGGTGCCCGCTCCACTGGCTGGGCCAGGGGGCGGGGAAGGACCAGCGGCGGGTGAATGACCAGAGGAGCAGGGCGGCCAGCACCAGCAGGTTGAGTGCCAGCAGCAGAGCGGTCAGGGTGGCGCTCAGGGCCGGGGCAAGCCGGGCAGCGGCGCGTTGGCGCTGGCCATTGAGCATCCAGCCCTTGCCCCCGTGCAGATGCAACCCCTCGAGGGCGCGCAAGGCGCCGAGCAGCAGCAGGTTGAGGCCAAACAGCAGCAAGGCGCCATTGTTGGCCAGGGCGCGCCAGCCTAGATCGGCATCCTGATACCAGCGCCAGAGTCGCACCGCCAGGGGCGCCGGTTGAGTGGGGCCGAGCAGCAATCCAAGATCGACCACTGCCAGACCATAGGCTGCCACCGCATAGAGCGGCAGACGCAGACTGGGCCAGAGGCTTGGCAGGATCAAGCGCCACCAGATCTGGGCCGGGCGAAACCCCAGGCTCTGCCCCAGCCACTGCTGACGGGCAAGCAGACGAGGATCCAGGGCACCGAGCGCCATCAGCAGCAGGAAGGGGGTCTCTTTCAGAACCAGCATGGCGATGAGACCCAGACCCCAGGGATCATGCAGTGTCTGCCAGTCCGGTGGCAGGCTCAGCCCGGTGAGTCCGGGGGAGACCAGTCGCAACAACCAGCCAGACGGGGCGATAAGAAAACCAAAGCCGATGGCAAAGGCCACATGGGGCATGGCCAGCAGGGGGGCGAGCAGGCGGCGCAGCAGGGCGAAGCTGCGATTTTCACTGTGGGCCAGCAAGAGGGCGACCAGCAGCAGGCTGAGCAGGCTGGAGGCTGAGGCTATCCAGAGGCTGAGCCAGATGGACTCCCCCAGGCCAGGCTGGGCCCAGAGCCGCAGCCAGGGTTCGGGATCCCTGGCTTGAACAAGCAGGACAAGCAGACCCGCGATCAGAGGGAGCCAGAGCAGGGCCGCCGTCAGCGGCAGGATCAGGTGTCGCATCTCAGTGCCCGTAGCGCTCGGTCCAGGCACTCTCCAGCATCAGCTGCCAGCTCGGATGGGGTTCGGCCACCGCCTTGAAGCGCAAGGCGGGCACGGCATTGGCGGGCAGGGCATCCTGGCGCAGCACGCTGGGGTCACCCCAGATGGCGGGGTCGGCCTTGCGCGCCTGGGCGGCGGGGCTGAGCAGGAAGTTGGCCACCACCTTGGCCCCGGCCCGGGCCTTGGCGTTGAAGGGAATGGCCAGGAAGTGGCTGTTGGTCAGAGCCCCCTTCGCCATGGCGACCGCCCTGACAGCGGGAGGCAGGGTGCCCGTCTCCACCGAGCTCAGAGCCTCCTGGGGATTGAAGCTGATGGCCATGGCCAGCTCGCCATCATCGAGCAGCTGTTTGGTCTCGGCGGCGCTGGCCGGGAAGGCCTTCCCCTGACGCCACAGGTTGGGATGCAGGGCATCGAGGAAGTGCCAGAGCGGCGCCGCGATGGGGGCAAATGCGGCTTCGGTCGCCGGGCGATAGAGGGGCGCCGGATCGGGCGCCAGCTCCAGCAACATCTGTTTGAGGAAGCTGGCGCCGTGGAACTGAGGCGGCTTGGGGTAGCTGAACCGGCCCGGATTGGCCTTGGCCCAGGCAAGCAGCGACGCGGCCGAGCGCGGCGGTTCAGGCACCTGGTCGGTGTCGACCATGAGGTTGAGCTGGCCCAGCCCCCAGGGCGCTTCCAACCCCTCGACGGGCACAGTAAAGTCTTCATCGACCGGCAAACTGGCGTCGACCAGCGCCATATTCGGCAGCTCCTGACTGAAGGGGGCGCCGAGCAGGCCGTTGTCTTTCAGGGCCTTGAAGTTCTCGCCATTGACCCAGAGCAGGTCGATAGGGCCGTCTTGGGTCTTGCCTGCCTGCTTGCCCGCGAGCAGCTGACTGACGCTGGGCGCGATGTCATCGACTTTCACCTGCACCAGGGTGAGCCGGTAGTCGCGCTCCAGCTCCTTGGCCGCCCAGGCGAGGTAGCTGTTGATCTCCGGGCTGCCACCCCAGGCATTGAAGTAGACGGTCTGTCCACGGGCCTCGGCCAGGGTCTGTTGCCAGTCGGGATCGGCAGAGGCCTGGGCCTGCCACCCCCAGTTCAGGGCCAATGCGGCCAGGGCGTAACGCAGCGTGCCAGAGGTCATCATGGCTCCTTGTGGTGAGTGGAGGGTTGGGCCGGATCCCGCAGGGGAGCCGGGCCAGTCTGCAACGGATGTTGCCTGGCATCGAGTTTGCCACGGCGGCGCCAGTGGTGGTAGCGGGCCAGCCAGGGCAGCAGCGCCTCGGGTTTGTGGGCCTGCTTCCACTGGCCAGCCACATACTTGTTGCCCTCCATCAGGGTGGGATAGGCGTGTATGGTGCCGAGCACCTTGCCAAGGCCCAGCTTGTGTCTCATGGCCAGGGTGAATTCGGCGATGCGTTCGCCTGCGTGGGGGCCGACGATGGTGGCGCCGAGGATCTTGTCTTTGCCAGGGACGGTCAGCACCTCGATGAAGCCCTGGGTCTCGCCATCGGCGATGGCCCTGTCCAGCTCCTTGAGCTCGAAGCGGCTGCTTTCAAAGGCAATTCCCTGCTCTTGCGCCTCCTTGCGGTTGAGGCCGACCCGGGCCACCTCAGGGCTGGTGTAGGTGGCAGCCGGGATGACGCGATAGTCCGCCTTGAAGCGCTTGAACTGGCCAAAGAGGGCGTTGACCGCGGCGTACCAGGCTTGATGCGCGGCGAAATGGGTGAACTGGTAGGGGCCGGCCACATCGCCCACCGCCGAGATGCTGGGGTAGTTGGTGGCGAGGAACGCGTCCACGGCTATGGTGCCGCGCGGGGTCAGCTCGACCCCCAGCTCCTCCAGGCCAAAGCCGGTGACATTGGCCACCCGGCCCAGGGCCAGCAGCAGTTGATCTCCCTCAACCTCCAGGTGCTGATCCCCCCGGCGCAGGTGCAAGCGGATCTGGCCCTGGGCCAGGGACTCGACCCGTTCGGCGCGCCAGCCAATCAAGAGTTCGACCCCATCCTCCTTCATCTGGGCTTGCAACAGCTCGGCCACCTCGCGCTCTTCCCGGGGCAGGAGTTGATCTGCCAGCTCGATCAGAGAGACCTTGATGCCGAGTTGGGCAAAACTCTGGGCCAGCTCGCAGCCGATGGGACCCCCGCCGAGCACCAGCAGGTGACGGGGGGGCTCGCGCAGCTGCCAGAGGTTGTCCGAGGTGAGATAGTTGACCTCAGTCAGCCCCGGGATAGGCGGTACCAGGGGCCTGGCGCCGGTGGCGATGACGATGTGGCGGCTGGAGAGGCGCTGGCCATTGACTTCCAGCTCCCAGGGAGAGAGGAGGCGTGCCTCGCCCTGGATACACTCGACCCCCAATGCCTCATAGCGAGCCACCGAATCATGGGGTTCCACCTCGCGCACCACCTGGGCGACCCTGGTCATCACGGCCTCGAAGTCGGCGCGGGCGGTTTGCGGGGCGAAGCCAAGCTCGGCGGCCCGGCGCTGCTCAACGGCGAAGCGGGCGCTGCGGATCAGCGCCTTGGAGGGCACGCAGCCAGTATTGAGGCAGTCGCCGCCCATCTTGTGCTTCTCGATGAGGGCCACCCGGGCCTTGACGGCGGCGGCAATATAGCTGGTGACCAGGCCGCCGGCCCCGGCCCCTATCACCAGCAGGTTGTAATCGAAGTGGGCTGGTCGCGGGAAGCGGGCGAGGCGGCGGCGCAGGGCGAGCTGGTGCTGACCGGCCCTCGCCAGCCAGGGCAGCAGGCCAAGCAGGCAGAGCGCCGTGATGAGACCGGGGGAGAGGACATTGCCGGTACTGGTGAGCTGGGCCAACTGGCTACCCGCCAGCACATAGACGAAGGTGCCGGGCAACATGCCGAGCTGGCTGACCCAGTAGAAGGTGCGCAGCGGCAGGGCGGTCAGCCCCATCAACAAGTTGATGAGGAAGAAGGGAAAGACGGGAATGAGGCGCAGACTGAGCAGATAGAAGGGGCCATCCTTGGTGATGCCCCCATCGATGGCCGCCAACTTGTCCCCGAAGCGGGCACTCACCCAGTCGCGCAACAGGAAGCGGGCGCTGAGAAAGGCCAGGCTGGCGCCCAGGGTGCTGGCGAAGGAGACGAGCAGCAGCCCCCAACCGATCCCGAAGATGGCGCTGCCCAGCAGGGTCAGCAGGCTGGCCCCCGGCAGGGAGAGGGCGGTGCTGAGCACGTAGACGATGAAGAAGAGGGCGCTGGCCTGCCAAAAGTGAGTGTCCACCCAGGCTGCAAGCGCCGCCTGGCGGGCTTGCAGGGCATCCAGGGTCAGATATTGGCCCAGCCCCAGGGCGAAGAAGGTACCGATCAGCAGCGCGATCAGCAGCAGCAATCCCAGTTTGCTTCCTCTCATGATGGTTTCTCCTCTTGAGACTGGGGCTCCTGCTGCTCCTCGGCATCAGGTTGCACCGGTAACTGGCAAAAACCCTGGGCCGGGATGTCCAGGGCGGCATTGAACTTGGCAGACATGTTCTGAAAGGCGACCAGGCCGGTCAACTCGACCAGGGCATCATCGTCAAACCAGGGACGCAGTGCCTCAAACTGGGCCTCGCTCACCCCGTCCAGACCCGTCATGGCCTCGGCATAGTCGAGCACGGCGCGCTCCCGTTCATCAAACAGGGAACTGGTGCGCCACTGGGCCAAGGCTTCGACCTTGGCACTGGATCCGGCACGCTTGACCAGGGTCATGGCATTGATATCGACGCAGAATCGGCACCAGTTGAGCTGGGAGACCCGCACCGTCACCAATGATCGCAATACGGGATCGATGGGGGAGTGCTTGCGGTTGATCACCCCATACAGGGTGGCGACGGCGGCAAACAGGCGCGGCGAGCGCCCCCAGCACTTGCCCGGGATCAGCACCTGACCGTAGTTGCGTTGCTGCAACCAGAAGAAGGGTTTGATGAACCAGGCATAGTCCCGATCCGCTTTTAGCTTGATGCGCATGTGATTCCTCTACTGCTCTGTGCTTGCTCGATGGGGCCGAATGCTGGTCAGGGCTCAGATGTCGTGCCCTGGGCCTTGGCCAGACGCCCGTGCAGGCGGGTCAGAAAATCCTGGATGCGGGCACGATTTGCGCCCAGATCGGAGCGCCCCTGGCGGGATGCCGAGCGCATATCGATGCGCAGCTCCTTGGGCCCCTCGAACAGACGCAGGGCCACATCGTCACGAAAACCGAACCAGGGGCTGACTACCACGGCCTCCAGGCCCTGCCCACTGACACTGTGCTGCCAGCCTAGCTCCGTCATCAGGTCGCGGGCCTCGGCCAGCACCTGGGGGCGGTTGGCCCTGGTATAGAGAGGAGCGGGGTTATCCGGGAAAAATTTCAACGGCGCGGGATTAATGGGTAAATCTGCCGCGCTACGGGCTTGGCTAGCCCAACGCAATGTTGGGGGATCCAGGGGGTCAGTGCTGACGTCATTGATCGGGTGGGCTTGCAACGCCTTGACCAAAAACCAGACCGGTAGCACTAGCGGCAGGGCACCGAGCAGTGCCACGGCGCGGCGCGGATGCCAGGGCAGGCGCAGCAACAGCCAGAGGGAGCAGAGGGCACCGACCAGGCAGATGGCAAAGCCGGTCCACCAGGGCCAGATCGCAACACGGCTGCCCAAGGCGCCGCACAGGGGCAACAACCAGGCGAGCAGAGGCAGAACAGGCATGGGCAGCATGGCAGCACCTTTGGGGAAATGGCCAAAGGATAAACCTAATGGACTGATAAGGTTAATTTATTTAAGCGGAGTGGCTCAAAAGAGCGGGGCGGGGGAGCTTGGCATGGGCCGCGCTGAATGGGCGGCCCATCGGGCTATCAGTTGCGATACAGCACCTTGATCAGGTGAAAGCCGAACTTGGTGCGAATGGGGCCCAGTACCTTGAGCAGTTCACCTTTGAATACGGCATCGTCGAAGGCCTTGACCATGTCACCCTTGCTGAACTCACCGAGATCGCCACTGCGTTTGCCGGAGGGGCAGGTGGAGAAGCGTTTTGCCATCTGGCCAAAATCGGCGCCCTTGTCGATTTTACTCTTTATCTCGAGACACTCTTTCTCCGTCTTGACCAGGATGTGTTGGGCGCAGGCCTTGTTCATGGGTTCTCCTCTTCGCGTGCATGGGCTGACGGATCCGGCCCTCGTCATGAGACAGGCCGGATCGGGGGGCAAGATTAGCGCAATTGTTGCCCCTCGTCAGCCCGGATAGCAGGCTTGTGGTGGCGAGCCTGCCAGAGCAGCTCCAGACCGAGCAAGCCATAGAGACCCCAGAGTGCGATGGGCTCCAGCCATTCACCGCCGAGATTGAGGCTGGCAAGGGCGCAGGCCAGCAGCAGCGCCGCCATGAGAGGGAGGCGCCAGTGAGGGGCCAAGGGGGCCAGCAGGGCCGAGCCGAGCAAGATGGCGAGGCCAAAGGGCAGATTCAAGGCGGTGAAGGCGAGCGCCTGCTGACCGCTCATGCCGCACAACAGCGCCAGCAGGGCGCTGCTGCAGGCGAGAAAGGTGATGAATTCGAGCCGCTCGGCAATGTGGTCGGCCAGTTGTTCGCTGCGTGTTGCCATGGGAGTGCTCCTCTGAATGATGAACCCAGTGTGGATCAGGGGGGGCGCACAGGGGAGCGAGATAAATCGATTAAGGCGAGCGAAGGAGTAGGGTATTGCACTTAACATCATGATAATCAATGAATAAGTGGCGTTGTCCGTGACATTTCCCGAGGCTGGGTTCTGATGGGGTGGGCCACGGGCTTGCTTGCTCAGCGGGAGAGAGGGAGAGGATCCCGACTTCTCTGCCGACAATATTTGTCGCGCCATCCGCCGTGCTCATCCCGTGCAAGCCATTCGGGGTGCGACTGCATTGACCACTATTTAGCCTGATGGGGCGCCAATTCCACCCCCTTGGATTAACTTATAGCCAACTGGTTAAATTTTATGACAAATCCAGGTTGCTGATGGGTCTGAAACCGCCATGGGACTATGGTAGGATGCCAGTCATTGAATGCAAGCCGCTTCGCCCTGGGCGGGAGCCGCCACCCTTACCACGATGTGACCTGCATCGTTCGCTTGAGCATGAGACTTGGGGAAGTTGACGTTTGACAGGATGCTATCTGCCCATACCTGCGGGTAAATCGCAGCCGCGCCGCCGGGTGCGTGCCTGGCTCTGGCTGACATTCTGCCTCAGTTGCCTGGCGTCTCCCGTCATGGCCGCCAAGCTGACCTATGAGGTCAAGGGTATCAAGGGCGCCAACAAAGAGAACGTCGAGGCCTATCTCAATGCCTTGCCCGTCTTCCAGGAGCGGCAATACCGCCCTGCCCGCGCCAAGATCATTGAGGGCACCGAGCAGGCCCTGCAGGTGTTCGGCTATTACCAGCCCAAGGTCAAATTGAGCCGGGACAAGAAAAAGCCCTCCAGGGTGATCGTCGACGTCAAGGCGGGAGATCCGGTGCTGATTTCCCGGCTGGATGTGCTGCTCGAGGGGGATGCGGGCAGCGACGAGATCTATAGCGAACTGCTCGACAAGCTGCCCCTCAAGGAGGGGGAACCGCTCAATCACGGCAAGTACGAATCCATCAAGGCCGATCTTGGCAGCCTGGGGCTGGCGCGGGGTTACTTCAATGCCCGCATCAGCAAGAGCCAGGTGAAGGTATACCCGGAGAAGGGCACCGCCGAGATCTACATAGTGTTTCGTTCAGGTACTCGCTATCACTTTGGCGAGGTGCGCTATACCGCGACCCCGGAGGCGCTGCGCCTCATCAAGCCGCTGGTCAGCATCAAACGCGGCGATCCCTATCTCGCCATCAAGATGGCGGAGACCTCCCAGGACATCTCTTCGACCAAGCTATTCAAGCAGGTCGATCTCAAACCCCTCATCAGCGAGGCCCAGGGAGATCAGGTGCCTATCCAGGTCACCCTGGCACCGCGCACCCAGCACGAGATAGAAACGGGTATCGGCTATGCGACCGACGTGGGCCCCCGGGTGAGTGCCACCTGGGAGAAACCCTGGATAAACCGTTATGGTCACCGCCTCAATGCCACCGCCAATGTGTCGGCGCCTCAGGCTGATCTCAGTTTCGACTACCAGATCCCCATCATTGGCAAGAATCCGCTGCAGGATTACTACTCGCTGCAGGCCGGTTATCGCTACACCAACAACAATGACACCCGCTCCGACTTGACCACAGTCGGTGTCCATCGCTGGAAACGGCGACCGGATGCCTGGGACAGGGACGTCTTCGTGCGGCTGGAAAACGAACGTTATGAGCAGGGCTCGGACGCGGGTAACAGCCTGCTGCTGATCCCCGGCGTCGCCTGGTCCAGGCTGCGGCTGCGTGGCGGCCTGGTGCCGGATTGGGGCGACAGACAGCAATTGACCCTGGAGTTTTCCGACCCTACCTGGGGCTCGGATATTCGCTTCATGCGCGCCTGGGGCCGCACCAAATGGCTGCGCACCTTAGGGGACAACAACCGTTTTCTGCTGCGAGCTGAGCAGGGGGCCATCATCGGTGATGACTTCTCTCTGGTGCCGCCCTCCCTGCGCTTCTTTACCGGTGGCGATCAGACGGTACGGGGCTATGGCTATGAGGACATAGGGCCAAGGGATGCGGATGGTCAACTCCTGGGTGGCCGCTATACCACGGCGCTCAGCGCCGAATACAACTACAGATTCAGCGAGAAGTGGCTGGGGGCCCTGTTTGTGGATGGCGGCACCGCCACCGATGACTATCAGGAGCCCTGGAAGATAGGCACCGGGGTCGGGGTGCGCTGGGTCACGCCAATCGGTCAGGTCAGGCTGGATCTGGCGGTTGGCATCTCGGAGGAGGATAAACCCCTGCGCCTGCACTTCGCCCTGGGGCCTGAATTATGATCTGGCTAAAACGCATTTTCCTCTGGCTGATGGGCCTTGTCTTCCTGCTGCTGATTGGCATCAGCCTGCTCTGTTTTACTCACCAGGGTAATAAATGGCTCTGGGAGCAGGCCAAGTCGGCCCTGCCCGCCCTCAAGGGGGAGCTGGTGGCCGGTCAGCTTGGCTATGGCTGGACCCTGGAAGGGGTCGGCTGGCAGGATGAGCTGGTGGATGCCAGGGTCGAGCGCGCCGTGCTCGACTGGGATCTGGGCAAGTTGCTGCAAGGCCAGCTCTGGATCCGATCCCTGAGCCTGACCCATCCGGTGGTCAAGGTGGCCGAGTCGGCGCCGAGCGAAGCGACCCCCAGCGAACCCTTCGTCTGGCGCCCTCTGCCGATCCGCATCCAGATTGATGCCCTCAAGCTCAGCGATCTGGACGTCGATGTTCCCGGTCTGGCGCTGGTGCTCAAGTCTCTCGACATCGGCGCCAAGCTGGACAGGCATGGCCTGACGGTCCGTGGCCCCGTGCTCGATGGATTGACGGTCAAGCTGGCGGAGGCCGCGCCCGCTGCGGCGGCTGAGCCCAAAGAGAGCAAAGGGTCCAAACATGAGCCCGTCGCCAAGGTTGCGAAATCGACGACCCTGGTGGCGAGTTCTGAGCAGGGCGCCATCGCCATCGAACTGCCCAAGATAGAGCTGCCTTTCCCGCTGCGCCTCGAGGGGGTCATGTTGACCCGACTCAGCTACCAGCAAGGGGATCTCAAGGAGGGCATCGACAAGCTGCTGCTCTCGGTCCGGGGGGAGGGGGATCGCATCGATATCGATCAGCTGTTCCTGCGCCACGCCATGGCCGACCTGGATCTCAAGGGTCACATCAGTCTGCTGGATGATTATCCCCTCGACCTGACCCTGACCGCCAAGGCGCGCAAGGCCCTGCTCGATAATCAGCTCAAGGGCGAACAGGCGACCCTGACCCTGGGGGGCTCGGTCGGCAAGCTGGCCCTGGCTCTGGATGCCAAGGGACCGGTGGCGGCCAACCTCAAGGGGTCACTGGCAGCCCTGGATCCCGATCTGCCCTTCGATCTGAAACTGAGCTGGCCCGGTCTCAACTGGCCGCTGCACAAGCCGGCAGAAGATGAGCCCAGTTATCAGTTGAAGAAAGGGAGCCTGACCGCCAAGGGGGCACTGTCGGGCTACCAGTTCGCCTTGAATACCTCGGGGCAGGGCACGGATGTGCCCCCCTTCAAGCTGGCCCTCAAGGGCAAGGGCGATCTGGGTCAGCTCAGCAACATCGACCTGCTGCTCAATGCCCTGCAAGGAGAGCTGAAGCTCGATGGCAAGCTGGCCTGGCAAAAGGGCGTGCAGTGGCAGGGGGTCACCAGCTTCAAGGGGATAGATCCCGCCGAGCTGGTGCCCGAGATCAAGGGCACCCTGGCTGGCCGGGTCGAGAGTGAGTTTCAGCTAAGCGACACCGGTCATTGGCAGCTCAAGGTGCCGGCCCTCAAGGTCGACGGCAAGCTCAACAAATATCCCCTCGCCATCACCGGCCAGCTCAGCGGTGATGATGCCATGAATTGGCAGATCCCCGCCTTCGCGCTGCAAACCGGCCCCAACAAGTTGCAGGCCAAGGGCAAGCTCACCGAAAAGCTGTGGCAGCTCGATGCCCAGTTGGTCGCCCCGGATCTCTCCGGGCTCTATCCCGGTTTGCGTGGCGACTTGAGCGGTACCCTGGCGCTGGGCGGCAACCAGCAGGCGCCGCGGGTCAATGCGGCCCTGAGCTCGACCCGTCTCTTCTACGCCGGTACTGACCTCAAGGGCATAGTGCTCAAGGGCAATGGTGTGATCGGGGAGGTGCCCGCCGGCAAGCTGGCCTTGACGGTGGCCAATCTGACCCAGGGCAGCACAGTCCTCAAACAGATCAAGCTGGATGCCGATGGCGATCTTGGCCGTCACCAGTTGTCTCTGGACATGAAAGGAGATCCCCTGGCCGCCAATCTGCGTCTCAATGGCGGCGTGCAGCAGAGTCACTGGCGCGGGGCGTTGACGGAGCTCAGCATCAAGACCCCGATGAAGCGCTGGAAACTCAAGGCGCCCTGGAATCTGGACGTCGATCTCGACAAGCAGCGGTTGGCGATGAGCGATCTCTGCCTCGGCTCCCAGCAGTCGAGCCTGTGTGTCAAAGGAAGCCAGATCTCGGCGGCCCAGGGGGAGCTGGCCTTTGCCCTGAACGAGTTCGACCTGAAACGGTTGCGACCCTGGCTGCCGGATAATTTCCAGTGGCAGGCGGTGCTGTCGGCCGATGGTCGCGCCAGCTGGAAGGGGGGTCAGCCCAGGGTGCATGCCACCTTGCGCACCACCCCGGGCACCTTCATCGCCGATGAGCTCAAGACCAGCTACCAGCAACTCGCCATCGGTTTCGATCTCGAACCTCAACAGGCGAATTTGCGCCTCGATTTCGTCTCGGGTGACATTGGCAGCATAGACACTGACCTCATCATCAAGGATCCGAGCGGACGTGGTCTTCTGTCCGGTCAGCTCAAGTTCACCGGCCTGAAACTCAGTCCGTTTGCCCCCCTGATCCCAGAGGTGCGCTCCCTGCAAGGGGTGATCAGTGCCGACACTCGCTTCGATGGCACCCTGAAGGCACCGCTGCTGTTTGGCCAGCTCAATCTGGTCGAGGGCGAGGTGCAGACCCACACCGACATGGTGACTCTCAAGCAGCTCAAGACCCGCCTCAAGATTGAGGGCAACCGGGCCGAGCTCGATGGCAGCATGCTGGTCGGCAAGGGCCCCCTCGCTCTGGGGGGCTGGCTGAGCTGGGCCAAGACGCCCATCGAAGGCAGCCTGACCATACAGGGCAAGGATCTGGAGGCGCAATATCCGGGCATGGGCCGGGTGCGGGTCTCGCCGGATCTCGCTATTTCCCTTGGGGGCAAGACCGAAATAACCGGCAAGATAGTGATCCCCTGGGCGCGGATCCTGGTCAAGAACTTGCCGGAGAGTGCGGTGGCGCGCTCCGACGATGTCACCATTATCTATGACGAGCTGGCACCGCCGGTGGAGCAGACCGCACTGCCCCTGGAGATGAAGGTGGCCGTGGTGCTGGGGGATGACATCCGTCTCGAGGCCATGGGGCTCAAGACCAAGGTAAGCGGCGGGATCAACCTCAATCAGGAGCCGGAGAAGCCCCTGTCCGGCACCGGTCAGCTGGAGCTGAAAGATGGTCGCTTCAAGGCCTATGGCCAGAACCTGATCATCAAGGAGGGACGCATCATCTTCTCCGGTCCCCTGGACAAACCCTATCTCAACATCGAGACCTATCGGGATCCAGATACCATAGAGGACAACGTGACGGTCGGGGTCAGGGTGACGGGACCGGCGGCCAAGCCGAAGATAGCCGTCTATTCGGAACCGCAGATGGCGCAGTCCGAACAGCTCTCCTACCTGTTGCGCGGCAAGGGCCTGCAGACAGGGGGTGAGGATGGCGGCTTCAATGGCCTCTTGGTGGCGGGGGCGGTCGGTCAGGTCGGCGGCGTGGTGTCCGATATTGGCGAGTCCCTTGGCATGAGCGATGTCTCCCTGGATACCGAGGGTAGCGGGGATGATACCCAGGTCACGCTCTCTGCCTATCTGCTGCCCGGTCTGCAGTTCCAGTACGGGGTAGGGGTATTTAGCCCCATCGCCGAGTTCAAGCTGCGCTACGAAGTGCTGCCGCGACTCTATCTGCAGGCCATGAGCGGGGTGGCCCAGGCGGTGGATATCTTCTACCGCTTTACCCTCTGACGCAGTGGCAATGAACAAGAGGGGAGCTCAGGCTCCCCTCTTGCTGTTCAGGGCGCCCCATCTGGCATCGAATGGCGCCAGGCAGGCTCTGCTGAGGGGTGTGTAGCAGGGGCGACATCGCCGAGAGCCGGGTGTTTTGCTGCGATTGACACCCAGAATCCTCGCCGATGGCCTGGCGCGCTAGCGCCGCCGCGGAACATGAGCACGACTCCTAAACCTTGACCCGGCGCGGCCGATAACAGGGTACCTTTCATATCGCAGAGTCATCATGCTACCCAACACCCTCCGCGAACGTCTGCTGGTCGATGAGAGCCAGCTCGGCCAGCGTCTCAATCAGGATCTGCTGCGCGGCGATCGCGCCGATTTTCGCCTGCACCTGGCCCTGCTCACCGAGGCGGTGGAGGAGCAACCCTGGTTCGATGAAGCGATATCCGCCCCTGAGGCGAAGATTGACTGGCGCGCGCGGTTTGGACTGGCTCCTGCGACCCCCTTGCAGGCCGATGAGACAGCGGACAGTGCCCATCTGACCGAACGGTTGCAGCAGGGGGGCAGCATGGTGGATGCCAGGCTCTGGCTGGCGCTCAATCCTCCCCCTCTGGTGGGGCGACAGCCGGTGCTGGACGAAGGGGTGTTTGACAACCTGAGCGCCCTGGGCCGGGCACGGGTAGAGGCTCGCTGGCAGTTGGCCAACAAGGGGCGCGAGAGTGCTCCCCTGGTTATGTTGCCGCTGCTGGACAGCTTGGCTCAAGGGGTGGATGCGAGCCTGCACTGGCGCAGTTGAGGGATTGGGGGTGGCTGGCAGGGTACGCAACATCGTCGGATCCGCAGGCAGCCTTGGTAGATATGACCATAGAAAAAGGCGGCTAGGCCGCCTTTTTCTCTCCAACTGATGATTTTGTCACATTAAGCATCGACTTCCGCGTCGGCTTCTTCCGGCTGGGCTTGCTCCTTGAGAGGAGACTGGCCACGGCGCGCCAGGGGTTTCTCGGTATAACGGTTGAGCTGACGCTCCAGCTTCTGTCCCAGGTCGTTGATGGCAGCGTAGAGATCCTCGTGTTCTGCCTGGGCAAAGAGTTTGCCGTTGGGAATACCGGCGGTGGCTTCAATGTTGAACATCAGTCGTTCCTTGGAGACGATCACATGGGGTGTGATAAGCGGCACCTGAAGACGCTCGAGCTTGTTGAAGCGAGATTCAATACGCTCGCGAATTGCCGGGGTGATCTCGATGATTTTACTGGTGATTTCAATTTTCATATTGGCCCCCTTCGGGTCGTCTTGCTTGTGTCTTCACCTTCAGAATACCCATGGAGGAGGGAGATAATGTGATCCAGATCACATTATCTGTTCTTTGTTATTCATCAAATTGTAAATTGTGATCTTTTCGGCTTCTGGACCAAAAAGCACTTGAGCTGCATGAAATGGGCAGGCAGTATGGGGAAATTGGATCCTATCTGTCCCTTCCTGGCAGCACAGTCTGTCGACTTTTAATCAGGTTTCACCCGCACTGCCCCCACCCATTTTTTCTTTCCCCACTATATTCGGGAAGGCGAGGGCGATCTCGGTATCCTGCGCATTCTGGGGCAGAGACAATAGTTGGAGTCGTACATGAAGCAGCAGGCCACTCAGATGATGTGGTTTTATGATCCGGCCCAGAGCCAATGGCGAGTCTCGGATCATGCCTCTAACCAGCTTTGGCAAGGGGAGGGGTCTCACCCCTGGAGCGATGACCTGGATCCTGCCGACGAGGTCGGCTTTGCCCAATTCCTTTCCCGCCTGCAGCAAGGGGACAAGCCTGGCCAGTTTATTGGCCACCTGCAGGGGGAGGATGGTCAGCTCCATCATTACCTCTGGTGCGGCCAGTATCTCCCCGATCAGGCGCTCTGTTGTGGCTGGATCAGTCCGATAGAGGTCAACGATCGCTCCTTGCTGTCAGCCCAGGCCAGCCACGAGCGTGCTGTGTTGCGGGTGCAAGATCCCTTGCTGGCCCAATTGGCTCAGGCGCTCTCCGCCAAGACGGGGCTGGAGTTCTTCAGCACCCTGGTCGATGAACTGGCGCTTATCCTCAATGCCGATGCTGTCTGGTTGGCCGAGCGAGGGGATGCGGCGTCGCTGCGGGTCCTGGCCAGCCATGGCGTCGAACTGGATCACTACCGGCTGGAGGGCATGCCCTGTCAGACCCTGTATGAAGGAGGCCAGGCCCGGACTCTGATGCTGGAGGCCCCAGTACAGGGTCAAACTTGGCTTGCCCCGGGCCAGACCTATCATGGGCATCCTCTGCGCGATCGCCATGGTCAGGTGCTTGGCCACCTGGCACTGCTTTTTTCCGGCTCGGTGGCGCTGCCTGACTTGGCCAGTGCACTCACCATCTTCTCGGTGCGGATGGTGGCCGAGCTGGAACGGTTGCAGAGTGAGGCTCAGTTACGGCTCTCTGCCGTGGCATTCGAGACCCATGAAGGCATCATCATCACGGATCCCGATTACAAGGTGCTGCGGGTGAACCATGCCTTCAGCCAGATCACCGGCTTTGACAGCCAGGCGGTGCTTGGCAAGCGGCTGAGCTGCGATCTCTGGCCCAGTGAAGGGGGCCTGGGGTATGAGCTCGACCATCTGAGCCGCTGGCAGGGGGAGACGATGCGCCGCCACGCCCGTGGTCATGGTTACCCCCAGTGGGAAATCGTGACCCCGGTGCAGGATGACAAGGGGCGGATCAGTCACTTTGTCATCTGCTTCGAAGATATTTCGGAGCGCAAGGCTGCCGAACGCCGCATTCAGGATCTCGCCTATTACGACGAGCTGACCGGTCTGCCAAACCGGCGCCAGCTCCATGAAACCCTGGAACAGACTTTCGTGGCGGCGAGCCGGGATCATCTGGTCGGTGCCCTGCTGTTTATCGATCTCGATCACTTCAAGACCATCAATGACTCCCTCGGCCATGCCACCGGTGACTGGCTGCTCAAGGAGGTGGCCACTCGCCTCAAGCGCTTGGTGCGCCAGGGGGATTGTCTGGCTCGTCTGGGCGGCGACGAGTTCGTGCTGCTGTTGCCCTCTCTCTCCAGCAGCCCGCCCCAGGCGGAGATGCAGGCCGATCTCATTGCCGAGCGATTGATTGGCGAGATAGCGGCGCCCTATCGTCAGGGGGCACAGGTGCTGCACATTGGTGCCAGCGTGGGGATCACCCTGTTTCCGGGACGTGATCAGGGGGTGGACGATCTGCTCAAGCAGGCGGACACCGCCATGTATCAGGCCAAATCCGCGGGCCGCAAGACCCGTCGCTTCTTCGATGCCGCCATGCAGCATCAGGCGGACAGGCGGCTGCTCATTCACAACGAATTGCGCAGTGCCCTGAGCGGGGGCGAGCTGATGTTGCATTATCAGCCCCAGCACCTGGTGGAAGGCGGAGATCTTATCGGGGTCGAGGCACTGATCCGCTGGCAGCCGCCGGGGCGCGCGCTGGTCTCCCCCGCCGAATTTATTCCCATCGCCGAGGAGACGGATCTCATCGTCGACATTGGCAACTGGGTGCTGCATGAGGCGTGCAGCCAGTATGTGAGCTGGGAGGAGAACGGGATCCATATTCCCCAACTGTCGGTCAATGTCAGCGCCAAGCAGTTTCATGCCCAGGATTTTGTCGAATGTATCCATGACGTACTGGCGCAGACCGGCATGGATCCAGCCTGCCTGAACCTGGAGATCACCGAGTCTGTGGTCCTGGGCCATGCGGAGGACACCATCAGCAAGATGACCGAGCTCAAGCAGCTCGGTATCAGCTTTGCCATCGATGACTTTGGCGCCGGTTACTCCTCCCTGAGCTACCTCAAGCGCTTGCCTGCCGACGAGCTGAAGATAGACAGATCCTTTATCCAGGATATTCCCCGGGATGGCGACAACATGGCCATCGTCGAGGCGGTGATCGCCATGGCGCGCCACATGGGGTTCAACGTGACGGCAGAAGGGGTGGAGTCGCGCCAGCAGCTGGAATTTCTGCGGGCCCAGGGCTGCCATTTCTATCAGGGATACCTGGCTTCCAAGCCGCTGCCCGTGCCTTATCTGGAACGCTACGTCAAACGGATGGGGGGCAAGTTGGAGGCGAGAAATTCCGTCGCAGCAAAGCTGTAGCCCGGGCCGTTTACGGGTAGAATGGGGAGACAGAACAGGGCGCCATTGGGCGCCCGATTTTAGGGAGAAGTCGAGTGAAAGCCGTCTGGGGAATCATCTTATCCGCCCTCCTGGTGCCGGGGGCCATGGCGCAGACCATGGATCAGTTGCGCTATCGGCAGGCCTATGATGCGGTGCGCGCCAACGACATGGCTCGCTTCCAGACGCTCAGAAGCCAGCTCAACCATTACCCGCTGCTGCCTTATCTGGACTATTACCGGCTCGCGTTTCGTCCGGGGGGCGCCGAATATGGCGAGGTCACCCGCTTCATCAAGGAGCATGCCGATACCCCTCAGTCCAATCGTCTGGAACGCAGCTATCTCATTCATCTGGCTCAAAGCAACCAGTGGTCCCAGTTCCTGCGGCTCTATCCCGACGTCCCCAACTCCACCGAGCTGCGCTGCATGCACTATGAGGCGCGCTACCATACCGGCCATCGCGAGGAGGGGCTGCGCGAGGCGGGCAAGCTCTGGCTGAGCGGCGAGTCGCGCCCGGATGCCTGCGACTCTCTGTTTAGCCTCTGGCAAGGTGCCGGGTTACGTACCCAGGAGGCTGTCTGGTCGCGGATGATGCTCGCCTTCGAAGGGGGCAACAGCAACCTGGTGAATCATTTGACCAATCAGCTTGGCGCCGGGCTCAAGGGCAGTGGCACCCTGATGGCCAGCTTGCTGAGTCAGCCGGCCAAGGTGATGAATCCCGTCTATTTCAGTCAGGAGCGGCACTCGCGCCAGCTGCTGCTGCAAGGGTTGGTGCGTTATGCCAACAGCGAGCCGGATCGGGTGCTGGGGGCATTGGCCAGCTATCGCAGTCGTTTCGCGTTCAGCGCCCAGGAGCTCAAACCGGTTGAATACGCCATTGCCCGGCGTTACCTGTTGGATAGATCCCCGGCTCAGCGAGCCTGGGTCGATGGCCAGGTGCGGGCGCAACCCGAGTTGGTGGAGCTGCGGGCACGGCTTGCGATTTGGGAGGAGGATTGGCGCGGGCTCGAAGGCTGGATCAAACAGCTGCCACAGGCGCGGCAGAAAGAGGATCGTTGGCGCTATTGGCAGGCTCGCGCCCTGGAAGTGCAGGGTCAGCAGAAGCCAGCCAAGGCGCTCTATATTGAGACCGCCGGCCTGCGGGGCTTCTATGGTTTTATGGCCGCTCAGCGCAGCGGGGTGCCCTATCGCCTCAAGAATGAGCCGCAGGTCAGGGCCCCGGACTGGCGCAGTGCCGCCGGACGCTGGCCCTTCCTGGCCCGGGTCAAGGAGCTGCTCGCCATGAACGAAATCGCCGCGGCTCGCTCGGAGTGGATCCACAACATGGATCGCAACTCGGTGGCCCAGCGCATCGAATTTGGCCATGTTGCCCTCAATCAGGGTTGGCATGAGCTGGCAATCCTCGCCAGCATTCGCGCCGAGGCCTGGGATGCCCTGGACTTGCGCTTCCCGCTGCCGCTGCAACGCACCTTCTCCCAGATGGCCCGCGAGCGGGTCATGGATACCAGCCTGCTCTATGCCATCTCCCGTCAGGAGAGTGCCCTCTATCCGCTGGCGCAGTCCCCGGTGGGCGCGCGGGGGCTGATGCAGCTGATGCCGGCCACCGCCAAGGAGACCGCCAGCAAGCTGGGGGTCCCTTACCGGGATCCTCAACAGCTGTTTGATCCCATGATGAACATTCGCCTCGGCAGTGCCTACCTCAAGCGATTGCTGGATGTGTATGACGGCAATCGCATTCTGGCCGCCGCCGCTTACAACGCGGGACCGGGCCGGGTGAAACGCTGGCGTGATGCCCACACCGACAAACCGATGGATGTCTGGGTCGAGAGCATCCCCTACCAGGAGACCCGCAACTATGTGCAGAATGTGCTGTCGTTCGACCTCATCTATCGGCACAGGCTCAAGCAACCCCTGCGTTTCATGTCCGAACGAGAACTGCGCCACCAATACTGAGGCGGTGCGGCGTGGCCCCGGCTCCCTCTCCAGGGTGGATGGGGGTATCATGGGGCAAGATTTTGTTACAAAAAGAAACCTGTCAGGTGATCGGGCGCCGCGTTCAGGATTGAACGAGTCGCTATAATGGCGAGCCAAGCGCGGCGAACCCCTAATGAAAGGAATTGAGAGTGGCAACGATTAAAGACGTTTCCCGCATGGCCAATGTCTCCATCTCGACGGTGTCCCGTGTCATCAACAGCACGGCCCAGGTCGCCCCGGAGAAGAAGGTGGCGGTGCTGGCGGCCATGAAGGAGCTGAATTTTCGTCCCAACAGCTTTGCCCAGGCGCTGGTCAGTAAACGTTCCAACTGCGTCGGCGTACTGGTGGGGGATCTGTGTGGTGGCCCCTTCTTTGCCCAGATGATGCGCGGCATCGAAACCGTGGTCGATCGCGCCGACAAGTTCACCATTGTGATGTCAGGCAACCATGATGAGGTGCGTGAGCGCCATGCCATACAGGCCCTGCTGCAACGCCAGTGTGACGCCCTGATCCTGCACAGCAAGGCGCTGCCGGACGACGAGTTGAGCGAGCTGGCGGCAGGCTCTACCCCTGTGGTCTTCATCAACCGTCAGGTGCCGGGGGCGGAGGATCGCTGTGTCTGGCTGGATAATCAGGCGGGTATCACCACGGCTTGTCAGCATCTGCTCGATGCGGGGCATCGCCAGATAGCCTTTGTCACCTCGGATGACGAGGAGTTCGTCGACGGTCAGCAGCGTATGGCCGGTTATACCCACGCCTTGCAACGGGCCGGAATAGCCGTCAATCCCGCTCTGATAGGCCGCGCCTTTGCCGACGAGAACGGCGGTTATGTGGCCATGACGGCACTGCTGGCGCGCGGCGTGCCGTTCAGCGCCGTGCTGGGCTTCAATGATGCCATGGTGGCGGGTGCCATCTCCTGCCTGCTGGAGCGGGGTTACAAGATCCCGCAACAGGTCTCAGTGGTGGGGTTCGACGATATTCCCTACGCCCGTTACATCTATCCCAAGCTCACCACGGTGCGCTACCCCATCGAAGCCATGGGTGGGCGGGCCGCCGAGTTGGCGCTGCGCCTGCTGGATCATAAACCGGCGGAGGGGCTGACCCTCAAGTTCGAGGCTGAACTGGTCGCACGGGAGTCCGTTACCGAGATGGCATGAGAAAATGGCCCCAAGCGGGCCATTTTTAAGCCGGAAACTGAAAGCGTTTTCAGAAATCCCTTTCAACTGTGATCTGCTTCATAGCTTTTTGGCCGGGAGAACACTAGCATGAGCCCCACGAATTAGGAGCTCAGGCTCCCGATTTTCCCGCTGTGGGAGATGACTGGTCATCCAGCTATTTCCTTCGTTACTTTCGACGGTCATCATGGATGGCCGTTTTTTTTTTTGGTTTTTTGCCCGGCAGGGTCGCCGAGCCTGGCCGTCCCCTCCACAGTCATCACGGTTTTATCAACAGCAGAGGTGAGCATGCAAGACGCCGTCTTACGACAAGCACCACAAGAGCGCGCAGCAGACGCGGTTGCCAGCGTAGGGATAGTGGGGGCCGGCTGGCTGGGGCTTCCCCTGGCTCACGCGCTGAGCGATGAGGGATGGGCGGTGACGGTGACGGTGACCCGTCAGGAGAAGGTCAGAGTGCTGCGGGCCGAGGGCCTCAATGCCTGCCAGTTGCATCTCTCGGCGCAGATGGGCTCTGTCTGGCCCCTGGTCGTCGACAACCTGGTCGTCTGTGTGCCGCCAGGCAAGACGGATGACTACCCTGGCGCCATTACACAGTTGTGCACCATGGCCCGGGCCGCTGGGGTGCGCAATCTCCTGTTCGTCAGTGCCACCTCGGTGTGGGGCCCCGGGCAGGGCGAAGAGGAGCAGGCCGCGCCTCACACCGAGCGGGGGTTGCGCATGCTGGCGGCTGAGCGCGCCGTGCTGGCTGCCGGTTTCGATCGCGCCATAGTGGTGCGCCCGGCTGGCCTCTATGGCCCAGGCCGTCATCCCGGACGATTCTTGGCGGGCAAGAGTGTCAGCGGCGGTGCTCAGGCGGTCAATCTGGTCCATCAGCAGGATCTGGTTGCCGCGTGCTGCCTGCTGCTCGAACAAGGCGAGTCAGGTGCCTGCTACACCCTGAGCGCCCCCGGTCACCCCAGTCGCCAGGAGTTTTACCGCGCCGCCGCCGTGCGTATTGGCCTGGTGGCCCCTGATTTCATTGAACCGGCTGGCGATTTTTCACCTGTGACAGGAGCGCGGATCTGCCGCGAGCTCGGTTTTGAGTATCGGGTAGCGGATCCTCTGGCCTGGTTGGCGAGCGAGGCGGGCGCGCGACTGTGAGGCGGCGTGCAAGGTGGCAGACTGGATGGTGACTGAGCAGGCATGAGCCCGGGCCATTGGCATGGCGGCGAGGGGAGGCGCCAGGCGGCCGGGCGCTGGCACACCCTGGCCCGGCATAGCATTTGCCAAGGGAGGAGCCTGTCCCTATCATGCCGCCATCCCAATCATAGAGAGTAGTAATGATGGTCGACACGAATACAGCTACCCCGGCCCGTGAGCCCGAAGGGGATCTGCTGCTGCGCACCCTGGCGATGCCGGCAGACACCAATCCCAATGGAGACATCTTCGGTGGCTGGATCATGTCCCAGATGGATATAGGGGGCGGTATCATGGCCAAGGAGCTGGCAAAGGGGCGGATCTGTACCGTCTCGGTAGAAGGCATGACCTTCCACAGCCCGGTCAAAGTGGGGGATGTGGTCTGCTGTTATGGCACTTGCCTGCAGGTGGGACGGAGCTCGATGCGCCTGAAATTGGAAGTCTGGGTCAAGCCGGTGCTGCGGGCGAACGATGCCCAGCGCTACTGCGTGACCGAGGGGGTCTTCACCTACGTGGCCATAGACGATCAGGGTAAACCGCGTTCGGTACCCCTGTAAGCGGGATTCAGATAAGCCGGGCGTTGATGATGGATATTTCCTGCTCAAACCCGGTTTTTTGCCGTATCATGCTCTCCAGCATCTCCTCAGACCCCACGCACTGGTTCGTATCGAACACACAGAGATCGCATTGGGGGTCGCGCCTGATCTGGTATCGGGTGGATAACTCAACCTGATGGCAATTGCCCTGCTGATCGTAAAAGGTCACACGGTATTGTTGCTGTCTGGGCATGGGGATCCTCCACAGTGGCTTGACGTTGGGCGCGAATGTTCAGCCTAGTCGGCTTGGATGATATTTTGTTGAACGAGCACGCAAAGATAGCCAGGTGGTTGTTAGCCAATGAAAAATAGTTATCGCATTCTGGGTACCTCCCTGCTGACCCTGGGGCTGGTCGGCTGCTTCGAGGTGCCGTCCAGAGATCATCTGGTCACGGCACAAGGCATAGTGCCCAACCTCAGTTGTCATCAACCGCCCCTGGTGGCCCTGGCTGCCGAGGCATTGCCGCGGGAGTTCGGCATCACCGTCTGGAATCTGTACAAGGGACAGCGCAAGAACTGGCGCGAGGGCATGACTGCGTTTGCCCAGGATCAGGATCTGCTGCTGCTGCAGGAGTCGGCGACCAAGCCCGACATGCTGGCCTGGCTGCAGGCGGGTCGTTTCCAGTGGCAACAGCTGCAAGCTTTCACCCAAGGTGGCGTCTCCTTCGGCGTCATGACAGTGGCCAAGACGCACCAGGCGTTCGTCTGCGGCGTTCGCTCCCCCGAGCCACTGCTGCGCATCCCCAAATCGGGTCTGGTGAGCCTGTACCCTTTACAGGGCGATCCTGACGGTGTGTTGGTGGTGAACCTCCATGCGGTCAACTTCGAACTTGGCATGGCCACCTTCCGCGAGCAGCTCAACGATTTGACCGCCCTGATCCACCGTCACCAGGGGCCGGTGATCCTGGGAGGGGATTTCAACACCTGGAGTGAAAAGCGGGAGTATTGGCTTGATAAACTGGTGGAGGAGCTGGGACTGCAGGAAGCGATCCCTTCGCCGGATCTGCGTCGCCGTGCCTTTGGCCGCCCGCTGGATCATCTCTACTACCGGAGTCTGGATCTGGTCGAGGTGAAGAGCCCGGCGACAGATGCCTCCGATCACAATCCGATCATGGCCCGTTTCGCGGCCCAGGCCGTGACGCCTTAAGCCTCATCCTCAGGCTTGGCACGATCAGAAACCACCTGCGGGTGGTTTTTTACTGCCTGATCAATCAGGCAGCGGGTTGCCTGACTGGGTTGCAGAAGGCGAGGTGGCGCGCCAGAGGACGGCAATGGGTGTCGAAGCCGTCAGCCAGCCAACGGCAGATATAAAAAAACCACCCGAAGGTGGTTTTTTTTGGCTATGGGCTGTCAGCTGTTGTTGTCGACAAACAGGGTCAGCTCCTGGCCTGGCTTGAGATAACCACTCTTGTCGAGCTGGTTCCAACGCATCACGTCCACGACGGCGACCTGGAAGCGGGCGGCAATGGCGGAGAGCGAATCACCGCGACGCACCTGATAGACCATGGATTTATCACCGCCCTTGGCACCCTTGGGCCAGATCACCAACCGCATACCGGGTTTGAGCGCGGACTTGGCGTTGAGGCCATTCCATTTCGCCAGGTCGTTATGGGTCACCCCATGGGCACGGCTGATGTTCCAGAGGGTATCGCCGGAGCGCACCTTGTACTGCAGCTTGTTGCCAGCGGTGTTGGCGGCGAGCCGGGTTGGCTTGCTGGCCGCGGCCTTGTGCACCGTGGCGGTGGCCACGGGTTTGCCGTCGGTCGGAATATAGAGGGTCTGTCCACGACGCAGGCTATTGCCGCGCAGGTTATTGGCCATCTTGAGCTGATTGACGCTCACCCCGTTTTGCATGGCGATCCGGGACAGCGTGTCACCGGAGGTGACCTGATAGGAGCGCGTAGGTACCCGCTCACGCTGCGGCAAGTCTGCCAGGGCCAGCTCCAGGCTGTCGGCATACTCCACCGGCACCAGCAGGCGGTAGGAGCCCCTGGGAGAGGTGGTCCAGCGGGTCAGGGCCGGGTTGACCTCTTTCAGATCCGCCGGACGAACTCCTGCGAGCTGAGCTGCCACGTGCAAATCGATCTGACCTTCGGTTTTGACCACCCGCAGCTTGGGCTCGTTGGCGAGCATGGGCAGAGTGATGTTGTACTTGTCGGGATTGCTGATCACATCCGCCATGGCCAGGACCTTGGGCACATACATGCGGGTCTCGCGCGGCAGATCCAAGGACCAGAAGTCGGTGGGGCGACCCCGTTTCTGGTTGCGCAATATGGCGTTGCGCACCCGGCCTTCTCCGGCGTTATAGGCGGCGATGGTTTGCAGCCAGTCACCGTCGAAGAAGCGATTCAGGTATTCAAAGTAGTCAAGGGCGGCATTGGTCGAGGCGATCACATCGCGGCGCCCGTCATACCAGTTGTCATGACGCAGGCCGAAATTACGGCCTGTCTGGGGCACGAACTGCCACAGGCCGACGGCATTGCTGCTCGAGCGGGCATGGGGATCAAACATGCTCTCTATCATGGGGATGGTCACCAGCTCCATTGGCAGCCCGCGCCGTTCGATCTCCTCAACGATAAGGTAGAGGTAGGGTTCAGCACGACTGGCAATGGTGGCCATGTGATTGTCACTGCGCAGGATAGCCGCACGTTGTTGACCAATGCGCTGGTTATCCTGGAAATCCAACTGCATGTCATCGCTGATACGGGCCCAAAGGTTATCCGTATCTTGCACCTCGTCTAGCTGATCGTCGCTAAAGAAGGATCCTGATGCATGTTTCTTATGCAGTTTTTTGCTGACTTGTGGGGACTTGATCGGCTCATTTGCCGTTAGCGCCCGGTCATCCTGATGATTCAGGTTTTGGCATCCGCTGAGTAACAGCGTCGCCAATAAGGCCGTTCGTAACTTCATCTCACGCAGGTCATCTTGGTAGAAAATCAGCGCGCATCATAAGCGGCAAACCTGGCCTGATCAAGGTTTGTTCAAAAAGTGTCCTTCCAGCGTCTGAGCACGGCAAAGGTATCTACTGGATTTTCCAAGTATTTCATCCCCTGTTTCTCAGCAGAAAATTTTACGCTCGGCTCATTACAGCGCAGAAAAACGTTGAATTCCCGCTCGTCACCCAAGCGGGTGGGCAGACTCGGGAGGCCCTGCTGGCGCAGCTTGCTGATCTGACCGATGCGCTTTTGCAGTGCCAGATTGTCGGGCTCGACGGCGAGGCAAAAACGCAGATTGGAGAGGGTATATTCATGGGCACAATAGACCTGAGTGTCATCTGGCAGCGCGGCCAGCCGCATCAGTGAATCATGCATCTGATCCGGGGTGCCTTCGAACATGCGGCCGCACCCGGCAGAAAAGAGGGCATCGCCGCAAAACAGCATGCCGTTGCCATGGTAGGCGATGTGGCCAAGGGTATGACCGGGGACATGCATGACGGTGAGACTGAGGTCGTGCCAGCCAATCGTGTCCCCCTCATCGAGCCACTGGCCGTGCTGATCGGGAAGCGGGTTCAGCTTGGGGCCATACAGCCGGGCCTTGGGGTAGCGTTTGAGCAGCGCATCGACCCCGCCAACATGGTCGTGGTGATGGTGGGTGAGCAGTATGGCATCGAGCTCAAGGCCGAGACTGTCGAGCCGGTCCTGGACCGGAGCCGCGTCGCCCGGATCGACAACCAGGCAATGATTCTCGTGTCTGATCAACCAGATATAGTTGTCATTAAAAGCGGGTATCGTGATGACTGGATACATGGCGTTGGCCTCTTTATGTTCTCTTAATGAAGGGGATCTTATATAACTGGATGGCGTGTTAACCCATGTTCCCGAGGTTGAATCCTATTATGCAGCTGGCCCGCACCGAACAACAGCTCGAGATCCCGACCAGCTGGGCCGAGATCCCGCTGGGGGATTGGGTCGCCGCAGAGATCCAGGAGCGGCTCGACAGCTGGTGCCCGCAACTCTTTGGTTATCACCTGCTCAAAGTTGGCAGCCTGAGTGCCGAGCTATCCTGTGGCCATTCCAGCATTCGTCATCAGATTGGCATGGCCGGGCAGGGGCGCTTGCTCGATTGCCGAGGGGATCCCCTGGCATTGCCAGTCAGGGGAGGCAGCGTGGATGCCTGTCTGCTGGCCCACGTGCTCGATTTCAGCGTGGATCCCCATCAGGTGCTGCGTGAGGCCGAACGGGTACTGACCGATGATGGTTGGCTCATCTTGAGCGGCTACAACCCTCTGAGCCTGGCCGGCCTTGGCCATCTGCTGCCTGGGTTGAGTCGCCGACTGCCCTGGTCGGCGCGCATGTTCAGTCCGGCCAGAGTCACCGACTGGTTGCAGTTGTTGGGATTCGAGGTGATGTTCGATGACAGATTCGGCTACGCCATGATGGGGCCGCGCAGTCGTATCGGCTGGTGGCGCGAGAGCCTGGGCCGTGACTATCTGCGCCCCTTCGCCTCTGTCTATGTGATAGCGGCGCGCAAACGGCGCTATCCGTTGATCCCGGTGCGTCGCCCCTGGCAATTGGCCAAGCAGGTGACAGCGCCGGGCATGGCACGTCAGGGCTGGTAGCTGGTCGCGTCAATCACCGGGGATATCAGGGCTGGTAGCCGACATCGTCGGCCAGCTCTTTGCCACTGGCGGCATCCCGGGCCAGCTCATCACAGCGTTCATTCTCGGGGTGCCCCGAGTGACCCTTGACCCAGAGCCATTCGATCTGATGGCGGGCGGCTTCTGTATCGAGTTGCTTCCACAAGTCGACATTCTTGACCGGTTGGCGGCCAGCGGTCATCCAGCCTTTCTTCTTCCAGCCGATGATCCACTGGGTGATGCCCTGGCGCACGTACTGGCTGTCGGTGGTGAGTCGTACCTGGCAGGGTTCGCTCAAGGTGCGCAGGCCGACGATGGCGGCCATCAGTTCCATGCGGTTGTTGGTGGTCAGGCGATAGCCCCCCGCCAACTCCTTGCGATGCTGACCGAAGACCATGACTGCGCCGTAGCCGCCCGGGCCCGGATTGCCGAGGCAGGAACCATCCGTATATAAATCAATCTGTTTTAACATGAGCCTTGGGGTAAACTAGCGAGTAAAACCGAAGTTTGACATAGATTGGAACATGAACACAGCCCAAGCCAACCGCCAAATTATTCTGGATACTGAAACCACAGGCATGAACTTTAGTGGGGGTCCGCACTATCTGGGCCACCGCATCATAGAGATCGGCTGCGTGGAGGTGATCAATCGTCGCCTGACCGGTAACCACTATCATGTCTACCTCAAGCCGGATCGGCTGGTGGATCCCGAGGCTATCCGGGTACACGGCATCACGGATGCATTCCTGGTCGACAAGCCCCCCTTCAGCAAGGTAGCGAATGAGTTCATTGACTTCATTCGCGGCGCTGAGCTGATCGCCCACAATGCCCCCTTTGACGTGGGCTTCATGGATTATGAGTTCAGCAAGCTGGGTCTCTCCCTCAAGACCACCGATATCTGTACCGTCACCGATACCCTGGCGATGGCGCGGGATCTCTTTCCGGGCAAACGCAACAACCTGGATACCCTGTGCGATCGTTACGGCATAGACAACTCTCACCGTACCTTGCATGGCGCCTTGCTCGATGCGGAGATACTGGCAGACGTCTATCTGTTGATGACAGGTGGCCAGACCAAACTCAATCTGGCCGCCGAGGGGGGGGATGATGCCAACAAGGACACCGGCATACGCCGTCTGGATGCCACCAGATCGCCACTCAAGGTGATCCGCGCCAGTGCTGAGGCGCAGGCCGACCATGAAAGCCGGCTGGATCTGGTCCAGAAGAAGGGAGGTAGTTGCCTGTGGCGTCAATGAAATCTGGGGTCGTGCAAGGCAGTGGCCGGCGCCGTAGTCAGCAGAGGCAATCATGGCTCTGGCTGCTGGGCAGTTTGCTGCTTGGCACACTGCCCGGCATGGCACAGGCCAATGAGGTGTTCGGTCCCTCCGATGTGCCGCTGCTCGACAACAGATTTCGCATCGATTACGGGATAAAGGAGGTCTCCTTTATCATCAAGCGCCAGCCGGGCAGCCCCTCGGTGATCCTGGTGCGCCCCGATGGCAGCAAGCTGTATGCAGGCCGGGTGCAGGCTCCCGAGGTGGGTTGGCTGGCCCTGGGGGATCAGGATGTGATCACCATACGTCATCCGATGGCGGGCCCCTGGCAGGCGATAGGGGCCATCGATCCCAGCAACCGAGTTCGGCTGCTCAGCGATGTGACCCTGGATATGCAGCCCTTGCCCCAGCGTCTCTATCAGGGGGAGTACCTCAAGCTGGGGGCTCGCCTGCTCATCGATGGCAACACCCCGGATCGCAGCTACTATCTGACCGACTTGGGGATGACCGCCCGCCTGCAAGCCTTCAGCACCCCGGAACAGCAGGGGGAGCCGGTGTTTGAGAAGGCGATCGGCCATTATCTGGACGATGGCAAGGGGCTCGATGAGGTGCCAGTCGATGGCATCCTGACCGCCGAGGTGCTGCTCGATGCTCCGGCTGGCAAGTATCGGGCCCTGATCAGCACCGGCAATCAGGTGTTCGTGCGGGCCCGTGGGCAGGAGGTGCTGCTCTACCCGCTACCGGTGAATTATCAGCTGCGCAGCAGCGGGGATCAGCAAGGGCCCGAGCTGGTACTGCAGATAGATGGGGATGAGCTGGACCCGGCCACGGTCGCCATCAAGGGGGAGACCACCAGCAATACCGGTGCCCACACCGGCTTCAGTGCCCAGGGCAGCACGGGGGATCTCAAGGTGGATCTCGCCAAGTTGACCCAGGTGGGCAAGTATCGCGTCAGCGCCGAGCTGTTTGCTACCAGCCGCAGTGGCCGGGAGCTGCGTATCGCCCTGCCTGACAAGTCGTTTGACATCTATCCGGCGCTGGCGCCCGTGGCGCGGGCTCCGCTCGCCAGTGAGGCGGTGCCCGCACCCGCGCCTGGGTTTGAGGAGGAGCAGGGCACGCCCTGGTGGCTATGGCTGACGATCGGTCTGGGTGTGCTGGCGCTGCTGGGGGCAGGGGTGGGCTTCATGCTGTGGCAGAAACGGCGCGCCTTCCAGCGGGCCATGGCGGCCCAGCAGGCGGCCGAGGCCGAGCCGGGCCCGGTACTGGATCTCAATCTGCCCGGGCAGTGAGGCCCTGAGGCAAAAAACCGAACGAGCCACGTAGCACGAGGCCGCCGTCCCCAGGGACGGCGGCCTCGTTGTTTAGACCCTCTGCTCAGCCACGCTAAGCTGAGTCGCCGCTTAGCTCTCGCCGATAAATTTATCGCGATAGGCGGCGCGAATGGCGAGAAAGTCATCGAGATTGCTCATCATCAGATCGACCAGCTGGGGATCGAAATGCTGACCCCGCTCCTCATTGATGAGATCGATCACCTGCTCCAGTGGCCAGGCCTGCTTGTAGCAGCGATCCGACCCCAGGGCATCGAATACATCCGCCAGGGCAACGATGCGCCCGACCAGGGGGATGGCTTCCCCCGCCAGCCCTTGGGGATAACCGCTGCCATTCCACTTCTCGTGGTGGTTAGCTGCTATGGTGGCGCCAATCTGGAACAGAGCCAGCTTGCTGCCGCACAGCATGTCATGCCCGAGCTGGGCATGGGTCTTCATGATCTCCCACTCCTCCGGGGTGAGCTTGCCCGGCTTGTGCAAGATGGCATCCGGGATGCCGACTTTACCGATGTCATGGAGGGGGGAGGCGCGCTTGATAAGCTCGCTCTGCTGCTCATCCATGCCGAGCAGTTGGCAGAACAGCTCGGTATAGAGAGCCACCCGCTTGACGTGCAGACCGGACTCTTTGGAGCGTGATTCAACCAGCTCGCCGATGCGGTAGATGATTTCGCGCTCGTTGTCGGCAATCAGCTCGTTGAGCCGGATATTCTCCAGCGCCACTATGATGTTTTCGGTGAACAGGCTGAGCAGGCTGGTGTCCATCTGACTCAGGGGGCGATGGGTTTCGATGTGAAACAGCAGGTGATGGCTGCGGTTCTGGCAGTAGAGCACCATCTCGTGGCCGTGGTAGACGTTGGCCGAACGAGCCATGGCCTCGCGAAAGATGGTGGGCGCATCGTGCAAGCGCATGGGCTCTTTGTCGGACAGGAGCGGTACCAGCATCTGATCTTTCAGCTCATAGGTCGCTTGTCTGACGTTGTAGATCTGCGACTCTTCCAGGCTGAGCAGGGTACAGAGTTGGGTCTGGGCACCTTCGACGAATTGGCGCAGAGCCAATTTGTCGAAGATGCCCTTGGAAGCCTGGATGACCTTCTCCAGCCCATGGCGATGATTCTCCAGGGCACAGATATCACGATAGGAACGCAAACTGGCGCGCAGCAGGGTACGCAACTTCTGGGAGGTGAGTTCCGTCTTGTCCTTGTAGTCGTTGATGTCGTAGTTGTTGACCACGTCATCTTCCGGAGCCTGGCCGGGTTGACCGGTGCGAAGCACGATGCGTACCAGCTTGTTGTGGCACTCCTCGCGGGTGAAACGTACCACCTCCAGACCGGCATCGTCGGTCTCCATCACCACATCCAGCAGCAAGAGCGCCACGTCGGGATGTGCGAGGAGCAGCACCTTGGCCTCGGTGGCCGAATAGGCATCGAGAAAGGCCAGGGGTCTGCCATCGAATTCAAATTTGTTCAGGGTGAGTTTGGTGATGCGATGAACTTCCGGTTCATCATCCACTATCATCACCTTCCAGCCTTCCTGCTGCTTATCCTGAGGAGGCACGACCTCGTCATCGATAATCAGGATATTATCATCCATATCGGGATCCTGTGTTTCACCTTCGCCTACCTTAACTGCTTCGCCGAGGTTAGCAAACTCATTGAAATATAAATAGCGAACTGGATCGGCTTCAGATTGTCGGGGGAGAGGATATGGCAGGAAATACCCCATGTTCTTTGCCATGACACCCCCTTTGGCAGGGAGATGGCGAAGGGGAAGATAGAAAACGCCTCCCGATGGGAGGCGTGTGTTGCAAGCGGGAGTTCAGGCTGCCCTGTGGTAGGCGGATGCCTCGAACAGGGCCTTGTTGGCCACCAGATCGATGGGGTCGAAGTCATCGACGTTGATGGTGCGCAGCCGGCTTATTTCGGCGCGGCGCAGCAGTTCGGCCTCCGCCTCATTCAGGGTGCCAGCGGCCAGACCCGCTTCGGCTACCTTGTCCAGCTGGGTGAAGGGGCGACGGACGCCATCAGCCTTGCACACCTTGTCAAACAGCGGCTCGGCAGCCAGTACTTCGTCCAGTGCCTGTTCCAGCAGGCCGAAGGGGTTACCCTCCTCGCGAGTGAGATACTGACCTTCGGCCAGACGACTGCGGGTTGCACTCGGCGTTTGCAGCAGACGGGCAACCTGACTATCCAATTTGTCGCTCGGGCGCTTCAGATCACGGCCCAGCGGCAGCACTATGATGCGCAGAGCCAAGCCAATCCAGCGATTCGGGAAGTTGCGCAGCAACTCGTCGATCGCCTCTTGCGCCTTGAACAGGGCATCTTGCAGTGCCCAGTGCAGCAGCGGCAGATCCGCCTGCTGACGACCTTCGTCCTGGAAGCGCTTGAGGGCGCTCGAGGCCAGATAGAGCTGGCTCAACACATCGCCGAGGCGGGCGGAGACCCGCTCCTTGCGTTTGAGCTCGCCGCCCAGGGTCGCCATCGCCATGTCCGACAGGAAAGCCAGGTTGGCAGAGAGCCGGGTCAGCTGCTGATAGTAGCCGCGGGTGCCGTCCTTGAAGGGGGCGCCGGCGATACGGGCGCCGGTGATCCCCAGGCTGAAGCTGCGCACCAGGTTGCTGATGGCGAAACCGACGTGGCTGAACATCGCCTTGTCGAAATCTTTGAGCGCCTGCTCCTTGTCCGGGTGGCTGGCGGCCAGCATCTCGGGCAACACATAGGGGTGGCAGCGAATGGCGCCCTGACCATAGATGATCATGCTGCGGGTCAGGATATTGGCCCCTTCGACCGTGACGGCGATGGGCGCACCCTGGTAGCCACGGGCCAGGTAGTTGTTCGGGCCCATGCAGATCGCCTTGCCGCCGTGGATGTCCATGGCATCGATGACGCACTTCTGGGCGCGGTCGGTGAGGTGATACTTGACGATGGCGGAGATGACCGAGGGCTTTTCCCCCAGATCGATGCCGGTCACCGTCATCTTGGCGGCGGCGCCCATGATGTAGGCGTTACCGCCCAGGCGTGCCAGCGGCTCTTCGATGCCTTCCATCTTGCCGATGGGCAGCTTGAACTGGCGGCGGATGCGGCTGTAGGCGCCGCTCGCCAGGGCCAGCATCTTGACGCCCCCTGTGCTGTTGGAGGGCAGGGTGATGCCACGGCCGACCGACAGACATTCGACCAGCATGCGCCAGCCCTGACCGGCCATGGCCGGGCCGCCGATGATGAAGTCGAGCGGTACGAACACCTCTTCGCCGCGGGTCGGACCGTTCTGGAACGGCACGTTGAGGGGGAAGTGACGGCGGCCAATCTCGACGCCCTTGATGTCGGTGGGGATCAGGGCGCAGGTGATGCCAAGCTCCTCCTCCTCACCCAGCAGGTGATCCGGGTCGCGCAGCTTGAACGCCAGCCCCAGCACGGTGGCGATGGGGGCGAGGGTTATGTAGCGCTTGTTCCAGGTCAGGCGCATGCCGAGCACCTCTTCTCCTTCCCATTCACCCTTGCAGACAACGCCGAAGTCGGGGATGGAGCCCGCATCCGAGCCCGCTTCCGGGCTGGTCAGGGCGAAGCAGGGGATCTCCTTGCCGATGGCCAGACGGGGCAGGTAGTGGTCTTTCTGCTCTTCGGTGCCGTAGTGTTGCAGCAGCTCCCCCGGGCCCAGCGAGTTGGGCACGCCGACGGTGGAGGCGAGCACGGCGCTGGCGCCGCACAGTTTCTGCAACACGCAGGATTGGGCATAGGCGGAGAACTCCAGGCCACCGTATTTTTTCTTGATGATCATGGCGAAGAACTTGTGGTCCTTCAGGTATTGCCACACCTCGGGGGAGAGATCCGCGCGCTCGTGGGTCACTTCCCAGTCATTGACCATGCGGCACACCTCTTCGACCGGGCCGTCCATGAAGGCCTGCTCGGCGGCAGAGAGGGTACTGACCGGGATGGCGTGCAGCTTCTTCCAGTCCGGGTTGCCGGCAAAGAGATCCGCTTCCCACCAGGTGGTGCCCGCGTCGATGGCCTCTTTCTCGGTACGGGACATCTCCGGCATGATGGACTTGTAGAGCTTGAACAGCGGCTTGGTCAGCTGGTTGCGGCGAAACTCCACCAGGTTGAGCGGGATGGCGATCAGGGCGAACAGGGCCCAGGCCAGCAGAGGCACATGACCCACCAGGGTGCCCAGCACCAGGGCGGCCAAGGTGATCAGGGTAGAGATAAACAGGGACACCCGGCGATAAGCCAGGGCGCCGATAACCAGGATCACCCCGAGCAGAGTGAGGGTCGTCGTCATTGCTTGCTCCTTGCGTGATAGGATGCCAAATTGGCTCAACTCATCCAGAGGTCTGACCTGTTGGATATGGCCCTGTTGTAATTCATACGCAGAAACTTATCAAGTTGTTTACAAGCCTGTTACCGGCGTAATGTGAGCGCCCTAACGCAATTTGACGCAGCCAGTGCCCGCCCGGGGGCGACTCCTTCTCCGGCTTGTGCGAGAATGGCCGCGACGACATTTTGGAAGAGATATCATGTACCAAGACTTGATCCGCAATGAACTGACCGAAGCGGCCGGCGTGCTGCAGGCATTCCTGGCCGATGAGCAGAATCTGAACAACATCGAGGCCGCTGCCAAGTTGCTGGCCGACTCCTTCAAGCAAGAGGGCAAGGTGCTCTCCTGTGGCAACGGTGGCTCCCACTGTGATGCCATGCACTTTGCCGAAGAGTTGACCGGCCGTTATCGCGAGAACCGCCCCGGTTATGCCGGTATCGCCATCTCGGACCCCAGCCATCTCTCCTGCGTCTCCAACGATTTTGGCTACGACTATGTCTTCTCCCGTTATGTGGAGGCGGTTGGCCGTCGCGGCGACGTGCTGCTCGGCATCTCCACCAGCGGCAACTCAGGCAACATCCTCAAGGCCATCGAAGCCGCTCATGCCAAGGGCATGAAGGTGATCGCCCTGACCGGCAAGGATGGCGGCAAGATGGCTGGCCTGGCCGATGTCGAGATCCGGGTGCCGCACTTCGGTTATGCCGACCGCATTCAGGAGATACACATCAAGGTGATCCATATCCTGATCCAGCTGGTCGAAAAAGAGATGGCCGAGTAAGGCCGCGGTCGATATGCACGAACAGCTGTGCCTCAGTTCGTGCGGGCAGGGGGAGAATGATCATGTGTGAACTGCTCGGCATGAGTGCCAATGTACCGACCGATATCTGCTTCAGTTTTACCGGACTGATGCTGCGCGGCGGCAAGACGGGCCCCCACAAGGATGGCTGGGGCATCACCTTCTATGAAGGAAAGGGGTGCCGCACCTTCAAGGATCCCGAGCCCAGTGCCGAATCCCCCATCGCCAGGCTGGTGCAGGCGCTGCCCATCAAGAGCCGCGCCGTGGTGAGTCACATCCGTCAGGCGAACCGGGGTTGCGTCTCGCTGGAGAATACCCACCCCTTCACCCGTGAGCTGTGGGGCCGTAACTGGACCTTCGCCCACAACGGCCAGCTGACCGGTTACAAGAAGCTGGCGACAGGTCGGCACAGGCCCATCGGCGATACCGACAGCGAGCATGCTTTCTGCTGGTTGCTGAGTCGGCTCGAGCAGAAATATCCCCGTCGTCCCGCCAACTTCCCGGCCATGTTCCGCCATCTGGCGAGCCTGTGCGACGAGCTGCGCGCCCTGGGGGTATTCAACATGCTGCTCTCCGATGGCGAGTACGTGATGACCTATTGCAGCAACAACCTGCACTGGCTCACCCGCCGGGCACCCTTTGGCGAGGCCCGTCTGCTCGATGAGGACGTGGCCATCGATTTTCAGAGTGAGACCACCCCCAACGACGTGGTGACCCTGATAGCGACCCGGCCGCTGACCGGCAATGAATCCTGGCAACAGATGACGGCGGGGGAGCATTGCCTGTTTCGACTCGGCGAGCTGGTGTCACGCCAGGGCGGCAAGGGGGCTGCCTGAATCAGGCCGCTATTGACGACCGGCTGGTCAGAGGGATCGCAGGATAAAGAAGAGGGAGGCCCATGGGCCTCCCTCTTTACGTTTCTGCTACTGGTCGGTGCCGGACCCAAATTCAGTCGTTGGCATAACCGGCCTGACCAAGAGGCTGCCCATCGAGGTGGGCTCCGCTGGCATCACAGCGCAATCTGCCCTGACAGAACCACTGCACCACCAGGGGGTAGAGGCTGTGTTCCTGCACCTGCACCCGGGCCGCCACATCGCTCGGCTCATCTTCCGGGAAGATGGGCACCCGCGCCTGCAGCACCACGGGGCCGCCATCGAGCTCCTCGGTGACGAAGTGGACGCTGGCGCCATGTTCCTTGTCACCGGCCTCGATGGCGCGTTGGTGGGTGTGCAGTCCCTGATACTTGGGCAGCAGGGAGGGGTGGATGTTGAGCATGCGTCCCTGATAGTGACGCACCAGGTCCCCGGTGAGGATCCGCATAAAGCCGGCCAGCACGATGAGGTCCGGCTGGTGGCTGTCGATGCGGGCCATCAGGGCGGCATCGTAAGCCTCGCGGCTCTCGAAGCCCTGATGGGCGAGCACCTCGGCGGCAACCCCCGCTTGCTGGGCCCGCACCAGACCATAGGCATCGGCCTTGTTGCTGATGACCGCCACGACCTGGCCGTCAATCCGCCCCTGGCCGCAGCCATCCAGTATGGCCTGCAGGTTGCTACCGCTGCCGGAGATAAGCACGAGGATGCGGGTCATTTGATGATGACCTGCTCCTCGCCATCGGCGGCCTTGGCGATATGACCAATGTGCCAGGCGTTCTCACCCTCTGCCTTGAGCAGCGCCAGCGCCTTGTCCAGCTCGCTGGCGGGCAGGGCGACTATCATGCCGACGCCGCAGTTGAAGGTGCGATACATCTCGAAGCGGGTGACGTTACCCGCTTGCTGCAGCCAGCTGAACACCGCCGGCCACTGCCAGCTCTGCTCGTTGATCACCGCCTGGGTATTGGCGGGCAACACGCGGGGGATGTTCTCCCAGAAGCCGCCGCCGGTGATGTGGGACAGGGCGTGGATCTCGCACTCTTTGATGAGCTTGAGCACGGGTTTGACATAGATGCGGGTCGGTTCCAGCAGGGCATTGGCCAGGGTGGTCTCACCCAGTGGCTGCTGCACATCGGCGCCGGACACTTCCAGGATCTTGCGGATGAGGGAGAAGCCATTGGAGTGGGGGCCGCTGGCGGCCAGGGCGATCAGGGCATCGCCCTCACCGACCTTGCTGCCGTCGATGATCTCGCTCTTCTCGACCACACCGACACAGAAGCCGGCGATGTCGTAATCATCCCCCTCATACATGCCAGGCATCTCGGCGGTTTCGCCGCCGACCAGGGAGCAGCCGGACTGCTCGCAGCCCAGGCCAATGCCGGTGACCACGCTGGCGGCGGTGTCCACATTCAGCTTGCCCGTCGCATAGTAGTCGAGGAAGAACAGCGGCTCGGCGCCTTGCACGATCAGGTCATTGACGCACATGGCCACCAGATCGATGCCAACGGTATCGTGTTTCTTCAGATCGATGGCCAGACGCAGCTTGGTCCCCACACCATCGGTACCGGAGACCAATACTGGCTCCTTGTAGCCCGCCGGGATTTGACACAGGGCCCCAAAGCCGCCAAGACCACCAAGGACTTCAGGACGACGAGTGCGCTTCGATACGCCCTTGATACGTTCAACCAGTGCGTTGCCGGCATCGATATCAACGCCAGCATCCTTGTAGCTCAGTGAGGTTTTGTCAGTCACGCGAGTAGTCCCCGTCATGTATAGAAGTGGAGGGTAAAATTCGGGGCACATTCTACCAGCCAGGGCCGAAAACCAGAAAGGAAATCGTTTGCGCGTTTTTCCCCGGAAAAGCTCTACAGCCAAGGGTTTTTATTGTATGATTCCGCGATTTTTCTTGCGGCAGTTAGAGGAGATAATAATGAAGGTCATCGAAGCCAAACACCCCCTGGTCAAGCACAAGATTGGCCTGATGCGCGAAGGCGACATCAGCACCAAACGCTTTCGTGAACTGGCCAAAGAGGTTGGCAGCCTGCTGACTTACGAAGCCACCTCTGACTTCGAAACTGAGAAGGTCACCATCAATGGCTGGAACGGCCCGGTAGAAGTTGACCAGATCAAGGGCAAGAAGGTGACGGTCGTGCCTATCCTGCGCGCCGGTCTTGGCATGATGGATGGCGTGCTCGAACACATGCCGAGCGCCCGGGTCAGCGTGGTGGGCATCTATCGCGATGAAGAGACCCTGCAACCGGTCCCTTATTTCGAGAAGATCGTCAGCAACATCGAAGAGCGTCTGGCCCTGGTCATTGACCCCATGCTGGCCACCGGCGGCTCCATGATCGCCACCATAGACCTGCTCAAGAAGAAGGGCTGCCACTCCATCAAGGTGCTGGTGCTGGTTGCCGCCCCGGAAGGACTCAAGGCCCTGGAAGCCGCGCATCCTGACGTGGAAGTCTACTGCGCCGCCATCGATGACGGCCTGAACGAGAAGGGCTACATAGTCCCGGGTCTGGGCGATGCTGGCGACAAGATCTTCGGCACCAAGTAAGCCCGATTAGTCAGCTCAAGAGGCGCCTGACAGATATCGGGGGCGCAGATAGCCCTCACAAAAGCCGACCCCAGGGTCGGCTTTGTCATGTCTGGCTGTTTGCTCATTCGGGCAAGGGGTAGCGGGCATCGACACCTTGTGAGTTGTGGCGTCGGCAGCGAACCCGGCTTGCTGGCGGATAGGGCTTGCCGCTACCATATCACCACATCCTGTTCGCCAGAGAGCTGTTTCCCATGCATAAATGTCTGTTCGCCCTCTGTGGCGCCCTGTTTGCCTGCACCCTGTCAGCCGCTCAGGTCAACGATCTCTACCAAGGTATGGCGCCAACCAGCGGCGATATGACGGCGGCCCAGGGCCAGGCGCTGTCTCAGGTGCTGGTCAAGGTGAGCGGCAAGCGCGATATTCTGGCGCAGCCTGAGGTGGTCAAGGCGCTGGCTGCCCCCAAGGAGTATGTGCAGCAGTACGGCTATCAGGATGAGGGCCAGGTGCAGATGCTCAAGGCGCAGTTCGTGCCCGCCAAGGTCAATGCCCTGATCGCGGCCAGCAAGTATGCGCTGCTTGGCCCCGCCCGTCCGCAGCTTGCGTTCTGGTTGGTTCAGGACGACGGGGAGCGCCGTATCATTTCGGATCAGTCCGGTGATGGCTGGTCTCCTGTGCTGCGCAGCCAGGCCCAGGCCCTGGGGCTGCCGGTCAGCATTCCTCTGATGGATTTGGATGACAGCATGGCGGTCAGTGCCACCGATGTCTGGGGTCGTTTCGCCGGCCCCATCCTCAAGGCCAGCCAACGCTACGGTGCCGAGATGGTGGTGCTGGGCCAATTAGTGGCCAAAGGGGAAGAGTGGACCCTGGATTGGGCCCTCTATGGCCCCAAGTCAGGGGCAACCGAGCAGCTGACCAAGGGGGAGGTGCAAGGTAGCCAGCAGGAGATCGCCACCGGTTTGGCCGATGCCCTGGCCGGTTGGCTGGTGGAGAACTATGGCGCCCGTCTTGGCGGTGCCAGTTCAAGCCAAGCCTTGCAGATTGAAGGGGTGCAGGGCATCGATGACATGATCAGCCTGCAAAAACTGCTGCAAGGCATGGCGAGTGTCACCCAGGTCACCATAGGCCAGCTCAATGGCGACAAGGTCAACTTCTCCCTCACTCTGCAGGGGGACAAAGCCGAACTCATTCGCGGCCTGGAGCTCGAGCCCAGGTTGCAGCGTCTACCCGATGAGGGCAATCTGCGTTACCAATGGTCGCAGCCTTAGCGCCTGCCGCCGCCGGGCTCCGGTCCGGCGGTTCTCTATCTGGCCGAGCGATGTTACACTAGCGCACAAATGTCACAGTCAAAGCCCACCGAGTGAAGCAACCGGCCCAACTGTCTTTAGCCGTACAACTTCCGGATGATGAAACCTTCGTCAGTTTCTATCCCGGCAACAACGCCCATCTGATCACGGCTCTGAAGAATGCCGCCATCGGTCAGGGCGCACCTTTCCTCTATTTCTGGGGTGCCAAGGGCTCAGGCCGCTCCCATCTGCTGCATGCCACCTGCGCCGAGGTCAACGCCCGCGACGCCGCCGCCGCCTATCTCTCCCTCGATCAGTTTGAAAAGCTGGATCCCAGCATGCTCGATGCCATGGAGAGTCTGCCCCTGGTCTGCCTCGACAGTCTGGAGGCCATTGCTGGCAACAGCCTCTGGGAGCGGGCCCTGTTCGATTTTTACAATCGCTGGCAGGAGAAGGGGGAGGGCACCTTGGTGGTGACCGGTTGCAGCGCGCCGCGCAAGCTGGGGCTGCAACTGCCGGATCTGGCCTCACGCCTCGACTGGGGGGTCTCCTTCCAATTGCAGGAGCTCGATGATGAGGGCAAGCTCAGTGCCCTGCAACTGAGGGCCGAACTGCGTGGTTTCAAGTTGCCCATCGATGTGGGCCGCTTCCTGCTCAATCGCCTCTCCCGTGACATGCGCACTCTGCTCAGCACCCTCAATCAACTCGATAACGCCTCCTTCAGCGCCAAGCGCAAGCTCACCATTCCCTTTGTGAAAGAGATCCTCGCGCTCTGATCCTGTCGGACACCGGCGACATCAAGCCGGGCGTGCGAGGCGAGCGAAACAGAAACCCCGGCACCAGGCCGGGGTTTTTTATCAGTGCGACTCACGTACTCAGATCAATGGAACTGATCTTCTTCGGTGGAACCGGTCAGTGCCGTGACCGAGGATTGACCGCCCTGGATGACGGTGGTGACCTTGTCAAAGTACCCGGTCCCCACCTCCTGCTGGTGTGCCACGAAGGTGTAACCACGGCTTGCCGCGGCAAACTCCGGCTCCTGCACCATCTCGACATAGTGCTTCATCCCCTCACCACGGGCGTACTGGTAGGCCAGCTCGTACATGTGGAACCACATGTTATGAATGCCCGCGAGGGTGATGAACTGGTACTTGTAGCCCATGTCGGACAGCTCCTGCTGGAAGCGGGCGATGGTGGCATCGTCCAGGTTCTTCTTCCAGTTGAAGCTCGGCGAGCAGTTGTAGGCCAGTATGGTGTCCGGGTACTGGGCCTTGATGGCCTCGGCGAACTGGCGAGCCTCGTCCAAGTCCGGCTTGGCGGTTTCGCACCACACCATGTCGGCGTAGGGGGCATAGGCCAGGCCGCGGGAGATGGCCTGCTCGATACCGGCCTGCACCTTGTAGAAGCCTTCGGCGGTACGCTCACCGGTCAGGAAGCCGGCATCGTAGGGATCGGCGTCCGTGGTCAGCAAGTCGGCCGCGTTGGCGTCGGTGCGGGCGATCACCAAGGTGGTGGTGCCGCACACATCTGCCGCAAGGCGAGCAGCAACAAGCTTTTGCACCGCTTCCTGGGTCGGGACCAGCACCTTGCCGCCCATGTGGCCGCACTTCTTGACCGAGGCGAGCTGATCTTCGAAGTGCACGCCGGCGGCGCCCGCTTCAATCATGCCCTTCATCAGCTCAAACGCGTTCAGCACCCCACCGAAACCGGCTTCGGCATCCGCCACGATCGGCAGGAAGTAGTCGATGAAACCGGCATCCTGCGGGCCAACTTTATTGGCCCACTGGATCTGATCGGCGCGGGCGAAGGAGTTGTTGATGCGCTCCACCACGGACGGGACAGAGTTGGCCGGGTAGAGGGACTGGTCCGGGTACATGGTGGAGGACAAGTTGTTGTCCGCCGCTACCTGCCAGCCTGAGAGGTAGATCGCCTCGATACCGGCCTTGGCCTGCTGCACCGCCTGGCCGCCGGTCAGGGCGCCAAGGCAGTTGACGTAGCCCTTCCTGGCGCTACCGTGGATCAGCTCCCACAGCTTGTCGGCGCCGCGCTGGGCCAGGGTATGGGCGGGGACCAGGCTGCCACGCAGGTTCACCACGTCTTCGGCGCTGTAGCCGCGTTTGATCCCTTTCCAGCGGGGGTTTTCTGCCCAGTCTTTCTCGATAGCCTGGATCTGTTGCTCACGGGTCAGTGCCATATCAGTTCCCTCTTTCATTGATTTCACGTGTCCATTGTTTTGTTATTGGCGAGCCCCGCCCGGGGCCCGGATTCAGAGCCGCTCGTAACCGGGCAGCGTCAGAAAATCGATCAGGGTGTCGGCACAGGTGATCTGCTCCATCAGCTCGCTCGCTTCGGCAAAGCGGCCGGTCTGCCAGCGGGCATCGCCCAGCTCGGCTTTGACCACCTGCTGCTCTTCGGCCAGCATCTGGCGGAACAGCGCCTTGGTCACCACCTGGCCGTTCGACAGGCTCTTGCCGTGGCGGATCCACTGCCAGATGGAGGTACGGGAGATCTCGGCGGTGGCCGCGTCTTCCATCAGACCGTAGATGGGCACGCAGCCGTTGCCGCCTATCCAGGCTTCCAGATATTGCAGGGCGATGCGGATATTGGTGCGCATGCCCGCCTCGGTGCGCTCCCCCTCGCAGGGGGCCAGCAGCTCGGCGGCGGTGATGGGGGCATCTTGCTCGCGCAGTACGCCTATCTGATTCTTGGCGCCGGCGGGAATGGCGGCGTTGAACACCGCCATGGCGGTATCGGCGAGGCCGGGGTGGGCCACCCAGGTGCCGTCGTGGCCGTTGTGCGCCTCCCGCTCCTTGTCGGCCTTGACCTTGGCAAACACCTGCTCGTTGACCGCGGCATCCTTGGCCGGGATGAAGGCAGCCATGCCGCCCATGGCCAGGGCACCGCGTTGGTGGCAGGTCTTGATCAGCAGCCGCGAATAGGCGGACAGGAACGGCTTGTCCATGGTGACCACCTGGCGGTCGGGCAGCACGCGGTCGGGATGGTTCTTCAGGGTCTTGATGTAGCTGAAGATGTAGTCCCAGCGGCCGCAGTTCAGCGCCACTATGTGATCCTTCATCTGATAGAGCAGTTCATCCATCTCGAACACCGCTGGCAGGGTCTCGATAAGCACGGTGGCCTTGATGGTGCCGCGGGGCAGACCGAACTTGTCTTCGGTCCAGGCGAACACCTCGCTCCACCAGCGTCCTTCCAGGTGGCTCTGCAGCTTGGGCAGGTAGAAGTAGGGGCCCGAGCCCTTGGCCAGCAGCGCCTTGTGGTTGTGCAGGAAATAGAGCGCGAAGTCGAACAGGCCGCCGGGGATGGGGGCGCCATCGAAGGTGACGTGTTTCTCCGGCAGATGCAGGCCGCGCACCCGGCAGATCAGTACCGCCGGATCGGCCTTGAGGCTATATGACTTACCTTCCGGGCTCTGGTAGGAGACGGTGCCATTGACCGCATCGCGCAGGTTGATCTGACCCTCGATCACCTTATTCCAGGCCGGTGCCAGTGAGTCTTCGAAGTCGGCCATGAACACCTTGACGTTGGCGTTGAGGGCATTGATCACCATCTTGCGCTCGACCGGGCCGGTGATCTCCACCCGCCTGTCCTGCAAGTCGGCGGGGATGCCGCGCACCGTCCAGTTGCCCTCGCGGATATGGGCCGTCTCGGGCAGGAAGTCCGGCAGCTCGCCACCGTCGATACGGGCCTGACGGGCGATGCGCTGCTTGAGCAACTCTTTGCGCTGGGGAGCGAAATGTTCCACCAGTTCGGACACCAGCGCCACCGCTTCCGGTGTCAGTATTTGTGAATACTCGGGTTGCATGGGGCCTTCAATGCGAAGGCGATCACTGCAAAGGGCCTGGGCCGGTGCCGACATGGGGGTCACTCCTGTGAAAATTACATTTTGAACTAAATAACTACGACTAAAGTCGATCCCTGTTCACTGTCACCCTCAGCCATGCCAGGTAACATGATTGTTAAGGTGCTGAAAATAATGAGTGTCGTCAACCTCTATTTTAAAACACCTGTTTTCATATCATATATAAGTATATGTTTTATATTGATTTGATTGGATTGAGTAAAAGCTCCATCCAGATGGAAATACTCTTGTTGGGCAGAGTCACCTCGACGGTCTCTCGGGGGAAGGTGGTGCACAGCATTATGTTGCTTGTTACGTAATTTAATTACAGATGCAAGGGGAGATCCCGACCTCACTCCAGGCCTGGAATAATGGCGTGTATGAGTGCGCTTTATTGAGCCCATAGGCAGCAGGGCCCTTGTCGGGAAAGGGAAAAGTCGATTTGTTTAAAACTGGGCTCCCTTGGGGAGCAGGGGGTGGCGATCCGGGGGGCTGGGTATCAGATTGAAGCGCAATAACGTAGGTTTGTATCGAATGCCAGCGAGGGCGCTCTCGACCCAGGCACAACGGCATCAGTACAATATGCTAACTTATTTGTTTTTTGTGAAATATAAGACTTTTTTATCTCGGGCGGCTCATTCTGTTGCTGAGGGCGGGGTAAAAGGCCCCATGGCCATGAATAAGGGTCAGTACTCTTCGTCCGGTTCGGCAAGATCGATGATGTCGAGCCGAACAACCTGTTCGTCATCGGGTTCTTGGGAGGGGATATGGGACTGAAGCTGGGTGGTCATGTCTGCTTGCCTCTGGGTAGATTGCAAGCCGGTGGGTCGGATCCTTACCCTGTGAGTGTGCATTCCTAGCGAGTGCCGGCACGAAGGCGCACATCCTAGCGGCTTTATGAAAAAGGCTCAAGCGGTTCTGTATATAAATCATCCCGACTCTGAGAGGACTATTCATTAAGGGGTGGAAGGCGCGTTGCTATGAGGGGTTATAGGGGCTCTGTGTGTCTGGGGATGGCGGGCCGTGAGCCGACGAAGAGGTGAGATGGGTAGCCAGGGGGCAGATGGCAGCCAAAAAAATAGCCCAGTCGTGAGACTGGGCTATTTTCGGGGAATGATGGTCGGCGTGAGAGGATTCGAACCTCCGACCCCTGACACCCCATGACAGTGCGCTACCTGGCTGCGCTACACGCCGACTGCGTCAGCTTGGCTGACGGATGGGAAGTCTAATGAGATGGTCTTTGCGGCGCAAGTCCTTTTTTATCAGGGAGATGCCGATTGCTTCTTTATTGTGCAGGCGAGATGTTTCTTGGGCTCTTCGGGAGGATTTGGCATAATCGCCCCCCATTTTAATCGCCTGTTTACCCGTGTCACCGCCAAGGGGGAGAGTTTGGAAACCGAGATGTCCGCGCAGGATGAAATCTGGATGAGGCACGCCATGGCCCTGGCCGCCAGAGCCGAGGGGATGGGCGAGATCCCGGTCGGTGCTGTGCTGGTGCTGGGGGATCAGATAGTGGGGGAGGGGTGGAATAACGCCATCACGGGTCATGACGCCTGCGCCCACGCCGAGATCATGGCGATCCGCGCCGCCGGAGCGCATCTGCAAAACTACCGTCTGCTCGACACCACCCTTTATGTGACCCTGGAGCCTTGCTGCATGTGCGCAGGCGCCCTCATTCACAGCCGGGTCAAACGGGTGGTCTATGGCGCGACGGATCCTAAAACGGGGGCGGCGGGTTCTGTGTTCAACATATTGCAGGATGAGCGTCACAACCACCGGATAGCGCTGCAGGCAGGGGTGCTGGCCGAGGCATGTTCCGCCCAGCTCTCTGCTTTCTTCAAGCGACGCCGCGCCGAGCAGAAGGCGGCCAAGGCGCAACAGCCAAGCCACTTGGCGCCCTGAGCGAGGGCGGTTCCGCATCCATTCCAGGATGCTGTCATGGCCCGCTCCACTGAGCCGGCCATGGCGCGCAGGCCTGCCGCCGTTTCCCTTGGCCATGTGCGGGACTCGTTCCCATTTCGCCTCGCTATTCAACACCTTGGCAGAAGGCATCCCCTCGAATATCGGCCTCGCACAAACTCCCTCCCTCATGTAACAAAACTGTCATGCAACCGCCATATAATGCCGCCAAGCCTAGCTCACATTGAGGTTTTGCATGTCATCGGAATCGATTCACCTGATCATGGCGGGCAGCAGAAAGCGCCGGATCAAGGACAAACTAGCCAAGTATGGCGTCACCGCAGGGGGAACCCTGGTGTTGGTGGCGCTCTTGCTCATCTTCTTCTATCTGCTCTATGTGGTGAAACCCATCTTCGACGGTGCCTCCATGGCTCCGCTCTCCAGTTTCTCCTTGCCGGTCAAGGACAAGACGGCCCTGATCGGGGTCGAGGAGCAAAACGAGATAGGGTATCGCTTCAGTGACAAGGGGGAGGTCAATTTCTTCGCACTGCAAGATGATGCTCGCTTCAAGGCTGGCGAGGCCATCGGCCAGGCTCAGGTACCAGGGGAGATAAGCGCGGTCGCGATCCCGACCCCGGGCAGATCCTACCTGACCTATGGCTTCCAGGATGGCAAGGCGCTGGTGGTGGAGCCTAAATTCAAGGTGAGCTACCCCAAGGATGTGCGACTGATTGAACCCGTGCTGGGTTACCCCTTCGGCGAAGAGCCGATCGTGGTGGATCCTCAAGGCAAGCCCCTCAGCCAGCTGGTGTTTGAGGCAGGCAAAGACAAGATGGTGGCGGCGGCACTGACCCAGGATGGCCGCGGCGTCATGGCGGTGATGAGCGGCGAGGAGAACTTCATCTCCGGTGAGGTGGAGTGGACCAACAAGAGCTACCCCATTCCGGCCCTGCCCCGCCAGGTCGATCAGATGCTGTTGACCCCTAATCTGCGCATCTTGCTGGTGCGTTCTGGCAACCGTCTCTCCGTCTATGACATCCAGAGCCTCGACGACATCCAGTTGCGCGACGTGCTCGACATCAATGCGCCCAATGCCAATGTCACCCAGCTGGCACTGCTGGCCGGGGCCTCTTCCATCCTGGTGGGCAATGATAACGGCGTTATCTCTCAGTGGTTTGAAGTCGCCAAGAACGGCAAGCGCGAGTTTACCTATATCCGCGATTTCAAGAGCGATGGCCCCGTGGCGCAGCTCGCGCCGGAACAGTTCCGCAAAGGCTTCGTCTCGGCGAGCCAGGATGGCACCATCAACTTCTTCCATGCCACCGGTGAGTCCAAGCTGCTCGACGAGAAGATAGATGGCGGCGGCTTCAATGGGGTGGCCATCTCTCCGCGTCACAACCTGCTGCTGCTGCAACAGGGCAACGAGATCAAGAGCTACTCGGTGAAGAACGAGCATCCCGAGGTGACCTGGTCCGCGCTCTGGCAGGAGGTGTGGTACGAAGGTTATCCCGAGCCCATGTATGTCTGGCAGTCTACCTCCGCCAGCAATGACTTCGAGCCCAAGCTGAGCCTGATCCCCATCTCGTTCGGGACCCTCAAGGCGGCCTTCTACGCCATGCTGTTCGCCGTGCCGATTGGGGTGGCCGGTGCCATCTACACCGCTTACTTCATGTCGGCCGGGATGCGTAAATTCGTCAAACCGACGGTGGAGATCATGGAGGCGCTGCCGACCGTGATCCTGGGCTTCCTGGCCGGTCTCTGGCTCGCCCCCATCGTCGAGGATTATCTGCCCGGCATCTTCATGATGCTGGTGATGCTGCCCTTAGGCATGCTGCTCACGGCCCTGGCCTGGCATGGCCTGCCGGGCAAGCTCAAGCAGCTGGTGCCCGATGGTTCACAAGCCATACTGCTCATCCCAGTGGTGCTCTTCATCGGCTGGCTGGCCCTGCACCTGAGCCCCATGGTGGAACACACCTTCTTTGGCGGCGACACCCGCAGCTGGCTCACCAACGAGATGGGCATCAAGTTTGACCAGCGCAACTCGCTGGTGGTGGGTATCGCCATGGGCTTTGCGGTGATCCCGACCATCTTCTCCATCGCCGAAGATGCGGTCTTCTCGGTGCCCAAGCACCTCACCCAAGGTTCGCTCGCCCTGGGGGCGACCCCCTGGCAGACCCTGAGCCGGGTGGTGATCCTGACTGCGAGTCCGGGCATCTTCTCGGCGGTGATGATGGGCCTTGGCCGCGCGGTCGGCGAGACCATGATAGTGCTGATGGCCACGGGCAATACCCCCATCATGGACTTCTCCATGTTCCAGGGGCTGCGTACCCTGGCGGCCAACATCGCGGTAGAGATGCCGGAGTCCGAGGTGGGCAGCTCCCACTACCGGGTACTCTTCCTCGCCGCCTTCGTGCTGTTTGTGTTCACCTTTCTCGTCAACACCCTGGCCGAATTCGTCCGCCAGCGTCTGCGTGAAAAATACAGTTCCCTGTAGTGAAGGAATCGACAATGGGTAAGTGGTTTAAATCAGGGGCCCCCTGGATCTGGATGACGGGCGGCGCTGTCAGTCTGAGTCTGGTCGCCGTGCTGGGTCTGTTGTTGCTCATCGGTTGGCGTGGTCTCACCTACTTCTGGCCGCACCCCATCTATGAGTGGCAGGTACAGGATGCCAACGGCGCCAAGAGCACCCTCATCGGCGAGATCAATGACAGGGAGCTGGTACCGGTCGAGCAGTTGCGGGCTTCCGGTCTGGCCCTGGCGGGGGAGGAGCGCAAAGACTTGACCCGCTATCTGGTCAAGACAGGCAACCGTGAATTCGTGGGACTGGATTTTCGCTGGGTGCTGGAGACCGACATCCTGTCTCGCAGCCAACCCAAGGAGCTGGCGGTACTCGAGCGCAGCACCAATGGCAACTTCTACGGCTACCTGAGTTCGGCGCGGGAGGATGGCAAGCTCATCACCACTGACTTGCACACCGTGCTCGCGCGGATGCTGGCACGCAGCAATCGCCTCTCCGAAGAGGCCAATGCCCTGCAAAAAGGCGACATAGGCAGCATCAACTATGAGCTCGAAAAATTGCGTCTCAAGGAGCGCAAGGCCGAGCTGGACGGGGAGCTGACCGATAGCCTCAAGGCTGACTTGGCCAAGCGGCGCGCGACCCTCAACGCCGATTACCTGGTGCTTGAGAAGCAGCTGTTTGACCTGCGCCGCCAGGCCGATCGCGATGCCATCAAGGTGCGCGACATGCGTGGGGTCGAGGTCGAGATGCCCATGTCCAAGGTCTTGGACATCACCTGGCCCAATGAGATGAGCCTGTTGGGCAAGGTGGGGCACTGGTTCCATCAGATAGGCAAGTTTGTCAGCGGCGAACCCCGCGAGGCAAATACCGAAGGGGGTGTCTTCCCGGCCATCTTCGGCACCGTCTTCATGGTGATACTGATGGCCATCATAGTGACCCCGCTCGGCGTCGTGGCGGCCGTTTACCTGCACGAATATGCGGGCAAGAATGGCCTGACCAAGCTTATCCGGATTGCGGTCATCAACCTGGCGGGTGTTCCTTCCATCGTCTATGGCGTATTTGGTCTGGGTTTCTTCGTCTACACCCTTGGGGGGTCGCTGGATCAGCTGTTCTATCCGGAGGCGCTGCCGAGTCCGACCTTTGGCTCCCCCGGGGTCATCTGGTCGGCGCTGACCCTGGCCATCCTGACCCTGCCGGTGGTGATCGTCTCCACCGAAGAGGGGCTGGCGCGGATCCCGAGCACGGTACGTCAGGGCTCCCTTGCCCTGGGGGCGACCCAGGCCGAGACCCTGTGGCGCATCGTGCTGCCCATGGCGAGTCCGGCCATCATGACCGGCCTTATCCTGGCCATTGCTCGTGCGGCGGGTGAGGTGGCTCCGCTGATGCTGGTCGGTGTGGTCAAACTGGCACCGACCCTGCCGGTGGATGGCAACTTCCCCTACCTGCATGTGGAGCGCAAGTTCATGCACCTGGGCTTCCACATCTATGACGTGGGCTTCCAGAGTCCGAACGTGGAAGCGGCCAGGCCGCTGGTCTATGCGACCTCGTTCCTGCTGGTGACCGTCATCGTCGGGCTCAATCTGACGGCTATCGGTATTCGTAACCACTTGCGCGAGAAATTCCGCTCTTTGGAACATTGATGCGGCTGTCCGGACTGATGTTGAGACAAGGGATGAACAGCATGAACCTGACCGATATCACCGGCATTCGTAACCACTTGCGTGCAAAATTCCGGTCGCTGGAGCATTAACCTGGCGTTCCGAACCGAGACAGGGGTAACCGATGTGCGGCTTGACAGCGAGCCGCCATCCTCGCTACCCACGCATTCCGGCCGCTGACACATCAGGTTTCAGCCGTCCAGACAAGAATTTGAGACTTTTGAGGTAAACAGATGATCAACGTGACGCCGACTTCGACCCTGCACAAGGCCCTGGATCTGGGCAAGCTGACCCCGGAGCAGACTGCCCTTGAGGTCAAGGACCTCAATCTGTACTACGGCAGCAAGCAGGCGCTGTTCAATGTGAATATGAAGATCCCCAAGGGGCAGGTGACGGCCTTTATCGGCCCGTCCGGCTGCGGCAAGTCAACCCTGCTGCGCTGTATCAACCGGATGAACGATCTGGTGGAGATCTGCCGCATCGAGGGCGAGATCCAGTTGCACGGTCACAACATCTATGACAAGAACGTGGATGTGTCGGCCCTGCGCCGCCGGGTCGGCATGGTGTTCCAGCGCCCCAATCCGTTCCCCAAGTCCATCTATGAGAACGTGGTCTATGGCCTGCGCCTGCAAGGCATCAGTGACCGGCGCCAGCTCGATGAAGCCGCCGAGCGTTCCCTGCGTGGTGCGGCGCTCTGGGAGGAGGTGAAGGATCGGCTGCATGACAACGCCTTCGGTCTGTCCGGTGGTCAGCAGCAGCGTCTGGTGATCGCCCGTGCCATCGCCATCGAGCCGGAAGTGCTGCTGCTCGATGAACCCACCTCGGCGCTCGATCCCATCTCGACCCTGACCATCGAGGAGCTGATCAACGAGCTCAAGACCCAGTTCACCGTGGTCATCGTCACCCACAACATGCAGCAGGCGGCGCGGGTCTCGGATCAGACCGCCTTCATGTACATGGGCGAGCTGATTGAGTACGCGGACACCAATACCATCTTCACCACCCCGACCAAGAAGAAGACCGAAGACTATATCACCGGCCGTTATGGCTAAGCGCGAGGGACAAGGATGAGGGCCCATGGCCATCCTGGGATATAATCGGACCGACAAGGATTATTTGTATGGACAATATGAATCTCAATAAACATATCTCCGGCCAGTTCAATGCCGAACTGGAGGGCATCCGCAATCAGGTGCTGGTGATGGGTGGGCTGGTCGAGCAGCAGCTCATCGATGCCATCGCGGCCATCCATGGTCAGGACCTGGAGGCGGCGCGCAAGATCGTCATCAACGACCACAAGGTCAACGCCATGGAAGTGGCCATCGACGAGGAGTGCACCCGCATCATCGCCAAGCGACAGCCTGCGGCTTCTGACTTGCGTCTGGTGATGGCCATCATCAAGACCATCTCCGAGCTCGAGCGCATTGGTGACGTGGCGGACAAGATAGCCCGCATGCTGACCAACAACGCCAACAAGCCGCAACCGCCGCTGGTATCCCTCGAGAACATGGGCCGCCGTACCATCAAGATGCTGCACGATGTGCTCGATGCCTTTGCCCGCATGGATCTGGACGCGGCCATCACCGTCTACAAGGAAGATGACAAGGTAGACCGGGAGTACGAGTCCATCATCCGCGAGCTGATGACTTACATGATGGAAGATCCGCGCACCATACCTCAGGTGTTGAACGTGCTCTGGGCGGCGCGTGCCATCGAGCGGGTCGGCGATCGTTGCCAGCATATCTGCGAATACATCATCTATTTCGTCAAGGGCAAAGACGTGCGTCACACCAAGGTGGACGAGATCAACGAGCTGCTCGGCAAATCCTGATGGTTTAAACGCCGCGCAACATCGCAAAGACGGGGCTCAAGCCCCGTCTTTGCGTCTGGGCATGGCGCTGTTAGCATGAGGCCTTCCCTTGGCCTTGATGGAGCCTGCCGGATGGAATCGTTAAGCCTGCGCCGCTACAGCGCGCAGACCACCAGTCACCGCCATGACCATGCCCAGCTGGTATTGCCCCTCGATGGCCCCCTCGAGATTGAGGTGGCGGGAGCGGCCCGGCGGCTCCAGCCTGGCTGGTTGTGCGTGATTGCTCCCGGGGAGCGTCACGATTTTTCCGCCGATCCCGCCCTGCCTTTCCTCACCCAGGATGCCCACTGGCTGCCGCCGGCCCTGCTTGAATGCCCTTTCCTGCCCTTGAATGGGGATCAACGGCGTTACCTTGCCTTTATGCGCCCCCTGCTCGAGCGTGGCCAGGCCCCCCTTGGCATGGGTGAACTCTGGCTGCGCTTGCTGGGGCAGGGGCGGGGGATAAGCCCGCGTCTCAACCGGGTGTTGGTTCACATGGATGCCCATCTGGATCAGCCCCTGCCGACCGCGGAGTTGGCCGCCAAGGCCTGTCTGGGCATCAGCCGCTTCAATCAGTTATTCGCCAGCGAGATGGGCACCAGTCCGGCCCTCTACTTGCAGCGCCGCCGCCTTGAGCGAGCGCAAGATCTGCTGCGGCTCACCGACCTGGCCATCGGTGAGGTGGCGGCCCGCGTCGGATACCAGAGCCAGGCGGCATTCAGTCAACGTTTTATCAAGGTGCTTGGGCAGACCCCTTCCGCATGGCGCAGGCTCCATGGCGGTGCAGGCTTGCCAAGCGAGAGCGGAGAACAACCCGGAGCATGAGCCGTTACCTGTAAAAGTGATGGTTCACGACAACAGTTCGGCGTTTGGCAACAGCAGTCTGTCCCGGCTCATGGCATGCTTGCCTGACATGAATGGTCAAGAAGAGGCAGGATGAACAAGATGGAAGAGATAAGCTGGGATGACTTTGCCAAGGTGGCATTGATGGTGGGCACTGTGGTGCGGGTTGAGCCTTTCCCCGAGGCGCGCCGTCCCGCCTACAAGGTCTGGGTCGACTTTGGTCCAGAGGTGGGTGAGCGCAAGAGCAGTGCCCAGATAACGGATCTCTATCGCCCCGATGAGCTGGTCGGACGCCAGATAGTCGGGGTGGTCAACTTTGCGAGCAAACAGATCGGGCCCTTTCGCTCCGAGTTCCTGCTCACCGGCTTTTATCAGGCGGATGGCGCCGTGGTGATGGCCGTGCCGGAGCGAGCGGTGCCCAACGGGGCCCGTTTGGGCTAACTATCACACTCATCGGCAGAAATCTGGTAAAATGGGACACCGATGTGGCGGCTGTCATGCCACATCCGGCCCCAGAGGGGCCCAGTTAGCGTCTTGTGCCAAGACGGGTGTTGAAATAGGTTAACCATGAGTTTTGCCGATAGTTTATTTTTACTCTTGCTGCTGATTGCCGGTAGCGTGTTTTTCTCCCTTTCTGAAATTTCCCTCGCCGCCTCCCGCAAGATCAAGCTGCAGGTGATGGCCGATGAGGGGAACCGCCAGGCCGCCAAGGTACTGGCCCTGCAGGCCCAGCCGGGCAACTTCTTTACCGTGGTGCAAATTGGCCTCAATACCGTCGCCATCCTCGGCGGTATCCTGGGCGAGTCGGCCCTGAACCCTGCCATCAAGACGCTGATCGCCGGCGTCTATCAGGGACCCTGGCTTGGCCAGATAAGCTCGGCCGCTTCCTTCGTGTTCGTCACCAGCATGTTTATCCTGCTGGCGGATCTGATGCCCAAGCGTCTGGCCATGACCATGCCCGAGCGGATCGCCGTGGTGGTGGTGCGGCCCATGATGTTGTTCGTGGTGCTATGGATGCCCCTGGTCTGGTTCTTCAACGGCCTGGCCAACCTGCTGTTTCGTCTGCTGCGCGTCTCCATGGTGCGCAACGACGAGATCACCTCGGATGACATCTATGCGGTCATGGATGCGGGCGCCGCCGCCGGTGTGCTGCAGCGCGAAGAGCACCAACTGATCGAGAACGTGTTCGAGCTGCAATCCCTTGGGGTGACCTCGGCCATGACGGCCCGGGAGAGCCTCATCTACTTCACCCTGCAAGAGAGTGAAGAGAGCATCAAGGCCAAGATTGCCGAACACCCCCACAACAAGTTTCTGGTGTGCGATCACAACCTCGACAGCATCAAGGGCTTCGTCGATGCCAAGGAGCTGCTGATCCGCGTCATCAGTGGCCAGAGCATCGATCTTATCGGCGGCAATCTGGTGCAGAACGTCATCATCATTCCCGATACCCTCAACCTCTACGAGGCGATGGAGTACTTCAAGAATCACAGGGGCGATTTCGCGGTGGTGATGAACGAGTACGCCCTGGTGGTCGGCATCGTCACCATGAACGATCTGATGAGTACCGTCATGGGGGAGTGGGCTACCCACGTGGTGGAGGAGCAGATAATCCAGCGGGATGACAACTCCTGGCTGGTGGATGGGGTTACCCCCATCACGGACGTGATGCGCTGGTTCGACATCGAAGCCTTCCCCGAGATGCAGAACTACGAAACCATCGCCGGTTTCATCATGTTCATGCTGCGCAAGATCCCCAAGCGTACCGACTCGGTCAAGTACGCGGGTTACAAGTTTGAAGTGGTGGACATAGACAGCTACAAGATCGATCAGCTGCTGGTCACCCGGATAGAGGCCACCCCGACCGAGAAGGTCACTCTGGAGTCATGATGATGCGTGCTGTTTTGCGGCCCCTGGCCGTTCTCTCACTGGTGGCCCTGCTTGGCGCCTGTACGTCCCCCGCGCCCAAGCCGGCGGTGGTTGCCCCCAAACCGGTTCAGGTGAGCCAGCCGGTGGTGGCTGCGCCAGATCCGGATGCGGTGGTACAGAGTGACGCCGCCTCGCCGACCCCTGTCTTCGACGAGCAGTATCATGGCCCGGATCAGGGCTCCCTGGAATCGGTCACTGCGTTGTTCGCCCGTGGCTACCTGGAGTCGGCCCTGCGTGAAACCATGCTGGCGGCGGTGCAGACCGATTATCCGCTGCTCGGCATGCGCGATGTGCGCATGAGCGATCCCGTGAGCAAGTTCCTCGGCTCAGCCAAGGCCAGTGGACTCGCGAATGACTATCTGCGCGCCGGAGTCGAGCGCCGTCTGGGCCATCCCTTGAGCGCCGGCCAGTGGCAGCAGATTTGGCAGGGGCTGCCCAAGCAGGGGCGGGTGTCCGACTGGTCCTTGCAACTCAAGCGGGTGTTGGCGGGGCGCTAAGCCGCCATGGTTGTCGGCGAGATCCACTTCGCCAGCATCCATCTCAAGAGGCCACCCCAGGGTGGCCTCTTGCCGTTCAGGCCGCGGGTGTCAGTGATGTTTGGGTCTGTCATGGCGCCCTCCCTATTTTCCAGACTCGACCCCTCATCCATCACCATTGCCTCGATACTGCTCTGTGCTGTTCGGTCGTTCGCAGATCCCGATTGCGCCCTCTTTTGCTTTCCGTCATGATGCTTTGGCATTCTAGCCATCTAGATGTTTTGATGGCTTAATTGTTGATTCACACAATAATCACCCGCCATGACGGGGAGACGCAGAGAGACAGAGATGGAAAATAACGATGTGGTGGTGCTCGATGGTGGCATGGGTCGTGAACTGGCCAGGCGAGGGGCACCCTTCCGCCAACCGGAGTGGTCGGCGCTGGCCCTGATGGAGGCGCCCGAGACGGTGCGCGAGGTGCATCAAGCCTATGTGGCGAGCGGGGCCAGGGTGATCACCACCAACAGCTATGCCCTGGTGCCGTTTCACATCGGGGACGAGGGGTTCGCGGCCCATGGGCAGGCGCTGGCCGCACTGGCGGGCCAGCTGGCCCGGAGTGTGGCCGATGAGGCGCATGCCGGGGTGCGAGTGGCAGGCTCGCTGCCACCGCTGTTTGGCTCTTATCGCCCTGACCTGTTCGAGCCGGCGCGGGTGCATAAACTGGCCGGGCCTTTGATCTGCGGGCTGGCTCCCCATGTAGATGTCTGGCTGGCCGAAACCATGAGCCTGATCGCCGAGCCCCTGGCGCTCAAGGCCTTGCTGCCCGAGGATGGCAAGCCCTTCTGGGTCTCCTTCACCCTGGAAGATGAGACGCCAGGGAGTGAGCCGACCCTGCGCTCCGGGGAGCGGGTGGCCGATGCCGTCACTGCGCTGGCCGCAGCCGGTGCGGAGGCCATCTTGTTCAACTGCTGTCAGCCCGAGGTGATCGAGGCTGCACTGCGGGTTGCGGCAGACAGGTTGCAGGCTAAGGGCCTGACCCATATCCGACTGGGGGCGTATGCCAACGCCTTCCCACCCCAGCCGAAAGAGGCAACCGCCAACGATGGACTGGATGAGATCCGCGCCGACCTGGGGCCGCTCGATTACCTCGGCTGGGCAGAGCGTTGGCGCGAACAGGGGGCGACCCTCATCGGGGGCTGCTGTGGCATAGGTCCTGAACATATTCAGGCCCTGACCAGCCGCCTGCGCTGAGGAGCCCATGATGAAAGAGAACCGGATAGGACTCTGGTCCCTCACCGCCCTGGTGTTCAGCTCCATGGTGGGGGCGGGCATCTTCAGTCTGCCCCAGAACATGGCCGAGGTAGCCGGTGCCCGCGCCGTGTTGATAGGCTGGGCCATCACCGGAGTGGGGATCCTGGCGCTGGCCACCTGCTTCTTGTACTTGTCACGGCTGAGGCCGGATCTGGATGGAGGCATTTACAGCTATGCCAGAGCCGGTTTTGGGGATCTGGTGGGCTTCTTCTCCGCCTGGGGTTACTGGCTATGCGCCACCATCGGCGTGGTGGGTTACCTGGTGATCGCCTTCGCGGCCCTTGGCAGCGTCGTCGATACCCCCGAACGGGTCTGGTTCGGTGAGGGCAATACCCTGTGGGCCTTCCTCGGCGAGTCCTGCATCCTCTGGGCCGTTCACCTGCTGGTGGCCCGCGGCGTGCAACAAGCCGCCCTGTTCAACCTGGTGGCGACCCTGGCCAAGAGCCTGCCGCTGCTGCTGTTCGTGCTGTTTGCCTGCTACTACTTTGACCCGCTGACCTTCGCTCAGGATCCGGCGGGCAGCACCTTGGCGGTGCCGGTCTCCGAGCAGGTGCGCAACACCATGCTCATCACCCTCTGGGTCTTTACCGGCATCGAAGGGGCGGCCGTGCTGTCGGCCCGGGCGAGAAACAAGCGGGACGTGGGCACGGCCACCGTGCTGGGCGTGGTGCTGGCACTGCTGCTCTATGTGCTGATCTCCGTGCTCTCCCTCGGTATCTTGAGCCGCCCCGAGCTGGCGGCCTTGCCCAATCCCTCCATGGCGGGGCTGATGGCAAACATGACGGGAACCTGGGGCAAAGCGCTGCTCAGCCTGGGGCTCATCGTCTCGGTGCTCGCCTCCTACGTGAGCTGGACCCTGTTCTCGACCGAGGTGCCGTTCAGCGCCGCTCGCCATGGGGCCTTCCCGGCCATCTTTCGCCGTCAGAATAAGAGGGGAACGCCCATCGCCTCCCTCTGGCTCACCAGTGTGACGGTACAGGGCTGCCTGCTGCTGGTCTGGCTACTTGGCAAGGGGTACACCAGCCTGCTGCTCATCTCCACCTCCATGATCCTGGTGCCCTACCTGTTGATTGGCCTCTTCCTGCTCAAGCTCTGCCTGAGGGGAGAGGGCAGGTTGCAGATGATCGCCGTGGCGGTGTTGGCGAGTGGTTATGGCCTCTGGCTGCTCTATGCCGCCGGGGTGGAATACCTGCTGCTCTCGCTGTTGCTCTATGGCCCCGGCCTGCTGCTGTTTCTATACAGTCGGCGCCAGCTTGATGGCGATCAGCGACTCAGTGGCCGCGAACGCTGGCTGGCCGGGATCACCCTGCTCGCCCTGCTGCCGGCCCTCTGGTCGTTCACGCATCCGCTCTGATGGGCAAGGGGCGCCCCCCATGTTCATGACATCGTCTGTGAAAAAGGGGAGCCATAGTGGCTCCCCTCATTGTTTATCTCGCAAATGGACTGCTGGTCTAGAGCACCTGGCTCAGGAACTGGCGCAGGCGGGAGGAGGCGGAGTTATCGAAGAAGTCATCGGGCTTCTCGTCAACCAGCAGTTCACCCCGCTCCATGAAGAGCACCCGATCTGCCACCTCACGGGCAAAGCCCATCTCGTGAGTGACCACCACCATGGTCATGCCCTCGCGAGCCAGCCCCTTCATCACATCCAGCACCTCGCCGACCATCTCGGGATCCAGGGCGCTGGTGGGTTCATCAAACAGCATGATGCGCGGCTGCATGGCGAGCGCCCGGGCGATGGCGACCCGCTGTTGCTGACCGCCGGAAAGCTGGGAGGGGTAGCTGGCCGCCTTGTCGGCGAGCCCCACCTTGAGCAGCAGTGCCTTGGCCCTGTCTTGTGCCTCGGTTTTTGACAGGCCGCGCACCTTCTGGGGGGCCAGGGAGATGTTGTCCAGCACCGACAGATGGGGGAAGAGGTTGAAGGACTGGAACACCATGCCCACCTCTTCGCGCAGCTTGTTGACATTGCCAGGCTCGGTCAGGCTGATGCCGTCGACGATGATGTCACCATCATTGATGGTTTCGAGCTGGTTGAGGGTGCGCAGGAAGGTAGATTTACCCGAGCCGCTCGGGCCCACGATCACCACCACTTCCCCTTCGGCGACCTGAGTGCTGACGTTCTTGAGGGCGTGCACCTCGGTGCCGTAAAACTTCTCGACCCCGGTCGCCTTGATGATGGGGTCCGCTTTGTTACGCATCTTCATGGCTGGTCTCTCCTGGCGTCGTTCTTGTTTGCGCTCCCGTACGCCTGGATGATCTGAATGATGGGATCAGTTGCTGCGTGCATAGTTCACCTCCAGGTGATGGACCAGGAAGGCGTGGAGATTGTCGAGCACAGCCGCACTGCTCGGCTCTGGTTGGGCCTTGATGATGGGATCAGTTGCTGCGCGCATATTTCACCTCCAGACGGCGCACCAGGAAAGAGAGGGTGCCAGTGAGCACCAGATAGAGCAGCGCCACGGTGAACCACACCTCGAACGGGCTGAAGGTGGAGCTGACCACCTCCCGACCCGCCTTGGTAAGATCCGTGATCGAAATGACGGAGACCAGGGAGGAGTCCTTGATGAGATTGATGAACTGACCCGCCAGGGGAGGCAGTACCCGTTTGAAGGCCTGGGGCAATATGATGTAACGCATGGTCTGGGCCGAGGTGAGCCCCAGACTGCGACCCGCCTCCATCTGCCCCTTGTGGATGGAGTCGATGCCGGCCCGGACTATTTCGGCCACATAGGCGCCGGTGAACACCGCCAGCGCCGCCACCCCGGCGGTGAACCTGTCCAGGTTGAGCACTGTGCCGATGAAGAAGTAGACGATGAAGATCTGCACCAGCAGCGGTGTGCCGCGGATCAGCTCCACATAGCAACCGGCAAGATTGCGCAGCGCCGGGTTGGGGGAGAGGCGGGCGAGGCCGGCCAGGGTGCCGAGCAGTATGGCGAAGATGCCGGCGACCAGGGAAAGTTTGATGGTGACCCAGATGCCAAAGGCGATGGGCCCCGGCGTCCATTTCAGCTGGGTATCGAGCACATCACCGCGAAAGACGGTATCCCCTTCCGACAGGTTGGAGCCGGTGGCGGCAATGGTTTGGCGGTGGCTTGCGTCCAGATCGTCTTGCAGCACCAGGGCGCCATTTTCGGCCACTACTGTGCCGTCAAAGTCGGCATAGCTGTTTTGCTGGGCCTGATAGACGATGTATTGGGGGATGCGCTCCCAGCGCCAGGTGTAATCGACCGATTGCACGGCCTTGTAGATGCCGAAGACGGCGAGCAGCATCATCAGCACGAAAACGCCGTGCCAAAGTAGTGAGCTGGGCTGTTTTTCCATCTGTTTGATGGGTCTCGGATTGAGCACAGTCGACAACCTCTTTCTTTATTGTGTGGGTCTGCGTGAGGGGCGCGGCCTGGGCCGCGCTCTCGAGAGGCTTACTTGAGCTGTTTCAACCAGTCGTTGGATTCGAACCATTTCTGATAGAGACGGTCGTAGCTGCCGTCACCCTTGATCTGGCGCAGGTAGTTGTTCATCCAGTTGAGGGTGTCCTGATCGCCTTTGCGAATGGCCCAGGCCAGGGGTTCGAAGGTGAAGGGAGTCGCCAGGTGCACCACGGCACCCTTGTTCTCGGAGGCGAAGATGGCGTTGTAGGGCAGGTCATAGATGAAGGCATCGACCTTGCCGTTGATCACTTCCAGCTTGGCGTCATCCTGGGTTTCATACTGCAGCAGGGTGGCCTTGGGGATCATGCGTTTCACCGCTTGCTCACCCGTGGTGCCGAGCTTGACCGCAATCTTGTATTTAGGATCGTTCAAGTCCTGATAGGACTTGATGCTGCCCGCCAGATCCTTGCGCAGCACTATGGTCTGGCCCACGACTATGTAGGGGTCGGCGAAGTTGACCCGCAGGTTGCGCTGGGGGGTGACCGTCATGCCACCCATGATGACGTCGAACTTGTCGGTGAGCAGGGCGGGGATGATGCCGTCCCAGGCGGTGTTGACGAACTCCACTTTGACGCCCATCTCCTTGGCGACCATTTTGGCGAGATCCACATCGAAGCCGATGTATTTGCCCTGCTTGTTGGTCATCTCGAAGGGTTGGTAACCGGCATCGAAACCGACGCGCAGCACACCGCGCTCCAGCACGGCGTCAAGGGTGGAGCTGGGGGCCGCGTTGGCGAGCCCGCACAGCAGCAGGGTAGAGAGAATGAGTTTTTTGATCATGAGTGACGTCTCTGTCGTAAGTGTGTTCGGCCTTGAACCTGCTCCGTGCGACTCCATGGCACAAGAGACTGCTGCATCCGGCAGCAGGCAAGACAGGATTATTGTCTTGGTCGGGGCAAAAGCCCCATATGAGATTCTATTCCCCAGCCAGTGAGTGAAAAATGTACCAAAACCCGATTGTGTCAGACGACTCAATAGGTTAGTTGCACTTTTTCATCGCGGCACGGCTCATAAAACCACATGAAAACAACATATCTATCTAATGGCGTGGGTTCAAGCGTAAAAATAGTTGGCAGGCATTTTGCTGTGTGATCGGCGGGGATCTGGGCCCGAACGAACCTTGAGCGCCAGGCATCAGGCCAGCTGGCTGAGTGACGGGGCGCCAGGCGGGGCTCCTGAAAATATTTCATCGCGCCAGAAGGCTCCCTCTGTGTCTTGTCATGGGCTTCCCATATACTCAGCCATCCCCATTGCAAGGCTCGGGAATGGACACCTCAATTCTGCTCAATCTGGATGTATTCACCCTGATGCTGATGGCTCTCGGGGGCTACAGCCTGGGCTTCATCACCCTCTCCATCATCTGGTTGACCCACAGGGAGATCCCCGGCCTCGGGTTCTGGTGGTGGTCCAGCCTGTGTGCCCTGGCGGCCCAGTCGCTGTTCTTTATGCAGGCGTTCTCCCCCCATATCGCGGGGATCTGGCTGGCCAACCTGCTCATCACCCTTTGTATCGCGCTGATGCCGCTGGCCTTGCAGCGTTTCTTCGGCGAGTCGCCGAACTGGCGGGCCTTCGCGCTCTTCATGCTGATCTACCTGCTGCTGCTCTGCTGGAGCGTGCTGTTCAACGACGAGATGGCGCCCCGGGTGCTGCTGGCCTGCCTGAGCTACATGGTGCTGGGGGCCGTGATCGTCTTCCTGGTCTGGCGGCACGGTTATCCGGCCTACCTGCCCGCCGTGCTGGTGTTTACCGTGGTCAACATACTGCTCTACGGCTTCAACCTGGTGCGGATGGGGGCCCTGCTGGGTGGCGAGGTGCGGGTGCTGATGGATCAGCATGTGGTCAATGTGCTGCCTTTTCTCTCCATGTTGATGGGCAACTACCTCTCCACCTTCGGGGTGCTGCTGCTCTGTACCCAGTACCGGGCTCTGGCCCTGCGCCAGCTGGCCACCCAGGATCCTCTGACCGGGGTCTACAATCGGCGTGGGCTGCATCACCACCTGCCCCCCTTGCTCGGCAAGGGGCCAGTCTTGCTGGCCATGGTTGACCTCGACGACTTCAAGCAGATCAATGACAGCTTCGGCCATGAGATGGGGGATAGGGTGCTCAGGGAGGTGGGTTGCTACCTGAAGGGTCAGCCGGATCTGCTGGTGGGGCGCTTTGGCGGCGAGGAGTTCGTGTTGCTGGCCAACTGGCAGCAGGGGCAGGCTCATGAGCGGTGCGAACAGTTGCGCCGGGAGATAGCGGCCCTGGAGGTGGAGGGGATCCGCATCACCATCAGCATGGGGCTGGACTGGCTCTGGCCCGGCGAGGGCTTGGAGCAGGCACTGCACCGGGCCGACGGGGCGCTCTATCGCGCCAAGCGGGAGGGGAAGAACCGGGTCTGTGTCTGGCAAGCCGGCGAGACCCGGGCGTCGCCCCCGCCGGTGAGCGCCGCTTGATGCGGCGCAGGGGTTCTCGACCCGGGCGATCCGGGTCGTGGCCGTTTCAGCGGTGCAGCTCGCCGGCGCGCTCCGGCTGATAGACGACTTCCAAGATCTCGACCTCAATGTTGCGGCCAGCGGGACCGGACCAGTTGATGCTGTCACCGACCTTGAGACCGAGCAGGGCGCTGCCAACCGGGGCCAGCACAGAGATCTTCGACTCATCTCCCTGCACGTCCTTGGGATAGACCAGGGTCAGGCAGAAGGGGGTGTCGCTGTTCTTCATCTTGAAGCGTACCTGGCTGTTCATGGTGACCACGTCCGGCGGCATGTCGGCCGGCTCGCGGACCTCGGCGCGATTGAGCTCCTCCTGCAAGGCCTGATGCTGGGGTGAGTGGCCGAGCAGGGGTTCAATTCGGTCCAGATCCAGGCTGGAGATGATGAGATGGGGAGCAGTCATAGGGTATTTCCTCATGCAATAGGGTTAACGAGGCCCAGGGGGCCAAATAGATTGGGAAGCACGGATGTGATGGACGCGGCCCCCGACAGCTCGTGGGAACGACGAGGACGGGGGCTCAGCTGGGTGTGAGCAGAATGGGAAAAATCAGACTGGTTTTCATGGAGATACCATAACCATTATGATTTCCTTTGGCAATGCTTCCGCCCAGGCTCAGGGAGCCTGATAGTCGTACTGAAGCAGGATGCGAACCAGGCTGCCATCGGCCCGCATTCCCTGGATGGCATCGTGCCAGCGTTTGGCTTCCTGGGGGGGAAAGTCGGGGCTGGCGGCCAGATAGAGTGGCACCTTGGCCAGCCTTGCCCCCTTGACCAGATCGGAGAGCCGCAGCCCCGCCTCCTGCTGGGCGTAGCGCATGGTATTCCAGGCGGCGGCCCAGGCCTGGATCCGCCCCAGGGCCAGCTTGTCGGCGTTGTTGCGCTCGGCGGTGACTATCTCCAGAGAGGGCGCCCCCAACTCCTGGAGCCGGCTGTGGCTAAGGGAGTGGCGCAGCACGCCGATTGTCAGGGTGCTCGCCTCATTCAATGTCAAAGGGGTGGGGTGGTGGCGTCGATCGCTGGCGAGCACGAAGGCCTCATCGAGCAGGGGCACTATCCAGGTCAGCATCGTCTCGCGCGCCTGACTGCGCACCGGCGGCAACAACAAGACCCCTGGCCTGTGCTGGGCCTCCTGAATGGCGCGTGCGAAGGGCATCAGCTCTATCTCGATGGGTTCGTGCAAGCGACGGGCCGCCTCTTCAATGACCTCTACCGCCATGCCGGTCGGCGCCCCTTGCTGGGCGCGGATCACATAGGGAGGCACCTCGCCCGCGAGCAGGGTGATCGCCTGGGCAAAGGGGCTAAGCAAGATAAACAGCAGGCAGAGCAGCAGGGACATGGCACGTCATCATGGTCAACGAGAGGCCAAGTGTACCATCTGTGGCCCATCTGTTTAGTCGAAGAAGTCGCGAATGTCCCGTGGTTGGTAGTCGGCCAGCGCGAGCCAGGGGGCCTGGGCACTGAGCTTGGCGGGGGTGAGCGTCATCTTGTAGCTGCGATAGCCATCAAGGGAGCCCGACTCGACTTGCAGGGGGACTTGCAGGCGTGCGGACCAGAGGATGCGGGTGCGCTCATGGGCCGTCTTGTGTTCATACCAGCGCGCCCCGGCCGGGGCGGCGTCCTCCAGCAAATCCATGGTGGCCAGCAGCTCAGGGTCAATCAGGAAGCGGACCTTGGCCCAGTTGGGGGTGAAGGCAACCTGGCCATACTCCTCGGGGGGCACGCTCACCAACTGCTTGTGGTAGCGGTCGGCGTAGTGCAGTTGCACTGTGCCATCCTCATCCCGGCCGACCCAGCGGGCCGCCATCTGATGAGTGAAGTGCTTGTGACCGGGCTGGCCATCATGCTGCTGGTGGTAGGCACGGGCCACTGTGATGGGGATGAGTCGCTCGCTCCATATCTGATCGCCGCGGCGTTGCCAGCGCTCTTGCCAGCTGCTTTCACGAATGACGCCATCGGCGCTGGTGGTGCGATCCTGATACTGGATGCGGGCGGCCAGGTCCGGGACATCCGGCGTGCTGGCCTGGACGGACAGGGTTGCGAGTTGCAGCAGCAACCCCATCATCAGGGCAAACGGGGGAAGCGGGGTCTTGCGCATGGGTCTCTCATCGTGGGATCCGGGGCCAAGGTTGGGCCCGGGCAGCAAAGGGGATAACGGGTAAAAGGGGCCGCCGTCGATGCGGCCCCTGCGCTGAGAGGTTGCCTGTCTCTCTTAGAGACCCAGGGCCTCTTGTATCTTGCCAAACACCTTGATGTTCTCCAGGGTGCCCTTGAAGCGCGCGCTACCGGCACCATCGGCAAACAGCATCACATCGCCGCCGCCATGGGTCTCGGATCCGAGCTTGACGCCGGTCTCTTGCAGGTAGTCATCGCTCATCACCTCCGCGCTGGTGAGGGTGGGGCGCACGTCGGCGCGGTTGGGACCATTGCCAAATACCAGGGTGGTGAAGGGCTTGCCATCCACGTCGTTCTGGGTCGAGCCATCACCATTTTTCACCAGATCCAGCACGGGGTTGCCCTTGGCGGCGTAACCGTTGATGGTCATGGTGTGGTCATGGTCTGCGGTGACCACTATCAGGGTGTCGTTCAAATCGACCTTGCCGAGCGCCGTCTTGACCGCCTCATCCAGCGCCACCGCGTCGGTCAGGGCCCGCTTGGCATTGGTGCCATGCAAGGCGTGGTCGATGCGACCCCCCTCCACCATCAGGAAGTAGCCCTGACTGTTTTTGGCCAGCAGATCGATCGCCTTGGCGGTCATCTCGGAGAGGGATGGCTGGGTATTGGCGGCGCCTTTGGCGACCCTGTCCAGTTCGTAGTCGAGGTGGGACTTGGCACTGAACAGTCCCAGCACCTTGCCGTCACTCACCTTGGCCAGATCGCTTTGGGTGGTGACGTACTGATAGCCCTGGGCCTGAAGCTCGGCGGTGAGATCCCGGCCATCGGCGCGCCCGCCCTTGTTGCTGCTGGCATCATATGGCGTCCAGTGATTGGCACCACCTCCCAGCAGTACATCGACCCCATCCCCCAGGGCGCGGTTGAAGCCGGCGCCCCCCGGTACGGCCTGGGCGGAGATGGCGTAGGCGGCATCTCGGTGGCAGATGTGGGCGTAAGTCGCCGCCGGAGTGGCGTGGGTCAGCTCGGTGGTGGTGACGGCGCCCACTGACTTGCCGGCGGCCTTGGCCAGCTCGAGCAGGGTCGGCACCGAGTGGCCGTTGTCCGCCGTGCAGTTGTTGATGCCCTTGTTGCCGTTGGCATCCTTAGCCGGCGCCACCGCCTGGGTATCGGCACTCATGCCAATCACCTCGTTGTTCATCTTGACGCCTGTGGTGTAGGCCGCCATCGAGGGGGCCGAATCCGTGGTCTGGGCATCATGGGAGAAGGTCTTGATGCGGGCGCTGCGGGGCAGGGACATCATCTCGAGGTTGCCCTCTTCCCCCACCTTGTAGAGGCGGGTGGCGGTGAGCACGGTCGGGCCCATGCCATCGCCAATAAAGAGGATGACGTTCTTGGCATCGCTGGCCTGGACCCGAGGCACCAGGGCCAGGGTGGCCAGGGTCAGGGCGGCGCAGATCGGTGAGGTCTTGAATCGAGTTTTCATGGGTCTGTTCCTTAGAGCTGGGCCGCAGCCTTGATCTTGCCAAAGACGGCTGTGTTATCGAGGGAGCCATGGAAGCTGTCTGCGCCCTGGCCAATGGCGCCAAGGAATACATCCGTGCCGCCGTGGGTCTCGCTGCCGAGCTCACCGACCTTGACGACCACCTCCTGGTGATAGTCGTCGGCGGAGACGGTGGCATCGTCCAGCGGCGCTACGCTGGCCCGGGAGCCATCGACGCGGTTGTAGCCGTTGCCAAAACCAATGATGGTGTAGGGCATGCCGTCGCTATCGAGCAGGTTGTCGCCGCTGACATAGTCCTTGGCCAGCCCCAAGACTCCGGGGTTGCTGGCGGTGGTCTTGCCGGTGCGCTTGGCATAGCCGTTGAGCACCAGGGTGTGGTCGTGGTCGGCCGTGACCACTATCAGGGTGTTTTTCAGCTCGGGGTCGGTTTTCTTGACCTCATCGATGGCGGCCTGGATGGCCTGGTCGAAGGCGAGGGTGTCTTGCAGGGCGCGCTTGGCATTGGTGTCATGCAGGGCATGATCGATGCGTCCCCCTTCCACCATCAGGAAGTAGCCCTTGGACTTGTCTTTGAGTTGCTTGATGGCCGCCAGGGTCATGTCGCTGAGGGAGGGCTCATCCTGGGGTCTGTCCAGCTCATATTTCATGTGACTGGCGCCAAACAGGCCGAGCAGTGGCTTGCCAGCGGCGGCGCCTTGCAGCTCGCCCAGGTTGCTGGCGAACTGGTAGCCCTGGGTCTTCATCTCCTCGATGAGGTTGCGACCGTCGGTGCGCTTGCCCTTGTCAGCCTGGGGCAGGAAGAAGCTGCTGCCGCCGCCGAGCACCACGTCGATACCATCCTTGAGGGCGGGGTTGTAGCCAGCGCCGCCCGGTACCATCTGCACGGCGATGTCCGCCTCGAGATCCCTGTTGCAGATATGGGCATAGGTGTCGGCCGGGGTGGCGTGGGTGATGCGGGTGGTGGTGACCACGCCGGTGCCACGGCCATCGGCCTTGGCCAGTTCGAGCAAGGTGGTGACAGACTTGCCTGCGCTCAAGGCACAGTCGTCCTGCTGGGTGGCATCGCCATCCATGCTGATGACGCCGTTGTTGCTCTTGACCCCTGTCATGTAGGCGGCCATGGAGGGGGCCGAGTCCGTGACCTGGGCATCGTGGGAGAAGGTCTTGATAAAGGCCGTCTCCGGCAGGGTATCTATGGTGAGATCCCCCGCTTCACCGACCCCGTAGATGCGGGCGGCGGTCAGGGTGTTGATCCCCATGCCATCCCCGAGGAAGAAGATCACGTTTTTGGCGCGAGTTGTGCCCGCATCCTTGTCACCACTGTTGTTGCTGTCGCTGCTGGAATTGCAACCGGCGGCCAGGGCGGCGCCTATCATGAGTGCAATTCCTGTGATTTTTTTCATGGGTTCGCTCCTTGTAAATCCAGAGCGAAGCCTAGAGAGGCAAGATGACAGTTTGAATGAACCCAGATGACACTATGATTAAACCCTTAATGAATTGCCTTGCTAATCAATTCGTTAATATTTTCTGGGACGCCCTGGCCGCTCCCTTGGGGCAGATCCGCCCCCAGGGGAGATAAGAGTCTGTCAATGTGGGGAAAAGCAGGTAAAATGCGCCCCGTTCCGAGCAGAGAAGGTGAGAGAGAATGTCGATTAACTGGTTCCCCGGTCACATGCACAAGGCCCGTAAAGAGATTGCCGAGGTCATGCCCCAGGTCGATGTCATCATTGAGATGCTCGATGCCCGGATCCCCTTCTCCAGCGAGAACCCTCTGGTGCCGGAATTGCGGGGCGATACCCCTGTCATCAAGGTGCTGAACAAGGCTGACCTGGCCGATCCTGCCATCACGGCGCTCTGGGTTGAACATATGGAAAAGGAGAAGGGGATCAAGGCCCTTCCCCTGACGCAGCAGGAGCCTGAGAAGATCAAGAATCTGCTGGCCCTGTGCCACGAGATGCTGCCGGAGCGCAATCTTGATGTGCGCGGCGTGCGCGCCATGATCATGGGTATCCCCAACGTGGGCAAGTCCACCCTGATCAACACCCTCGCGGGCCGCACCATAGCCCGCACCGGCAACGAGGCGGGGGTGACCAAATCCCAGCAGCGCATCAAGCTCGACAACAATGTCATCCTGACCGACACCCCGGGCTTCCTGTGGCCAAAGCTCAATCCGCCCTCTTGCGGCTACCGCCTGGCCGTCACCGCCGCCATCAAGGACACGGTATTTGACTATGCCGACATCGCCATGTTTGCCGCGGATTACTTCATCAAGGCCTATCCGGATCGGGTCAAGGCGCGCTACCAGATAAGCGATCTGCCGGAAACCGAGATCGAGCTGCTGGAGATGATCGCCCGTCAGCGTGCCTTCGTGCGCAAGGGCGGCCTGGTCGACCTGCACAAGGCATCCGAGATCCTGGTCAACGAATTCCGCTCAGGCTTGCTGGGCCGCATCTCCCTGGAGACGCCGGAGATGGTGAGCGCCGAGATAGTGCTGGCGGCCGAAGAGGCGGAGCACAAGGCCAAGGAGAAGGCCGAGCGCGAGGAAGTGCGCCAGGCCCGTGCCCGTCGCAAATATGCCAGGAAGCGCAGTTAACGAACGGTGAGACGTTTAGGTAACAGAAGAGGCGACCCCGGGGTCGCCTCTTCTTGTTTGGCTCCGCGTTGAAATCCTGTGATGCGTCCTGCCCGAAGGGGAGGGGGCCAGCATTGCTGACGCGGTTCAGGAAACGCTGGCCAACAACAAGGGGAGCCGAAGCTCCCCTTGTTGTTGTATGGCACTGGCCTTATTGCTGCTGGATGACCCAGATCTGGAAGGCTTTGCGCGTCTCGGTATCGGCCTTGTTGTACCAGCTTTGCAGCTGGGTCAGGGCTTCTGGGTTGCTCTGAGCCTTGCTCGGTGCAACTTGAACCGGGGCGCTGCTGGCGGCCATGACGGCGGCGGTGGAGACGGCGACCGTGGTTGGCTGATTGAACGCCTTGCCCATGGTGATCAGCTCCTGCTGATAGTCACGGGTCAGCTGGAAACCCTCGACCTTGGGCAGTACGAACTGCTCGGTCTTGAGGGGCTGGCCGCTGACCTTGTCTTTCAGGACCACATTCTGGGTCTTGATGAACTGCTGGGCTTCGGCTTCGGTACGGGGTTTCTTGTAATCCAGGGTCAACTGCTGGTTGTCCTTGGCCGTGAAGTTGATGACCAGGGGCTCTGCGGTCACGAACTTGGTGTCACTGCGGCTGGAGTAGTTACCCTCGAAGGCGACGACCAGCTGATGATCTCCCGCCTGGATCGGGAAGCTGTTGGACTTGTCGAGCAGCTTGGGATTGATAGATACGCCATCGATCAACTGCACCACATAGGGTGGGGTGACTTCCAATTGGACATTGGCCAGGGCGCTACCCGCCCACAACAGACCAGCCAGGGCCGGCACCAAAACAGTCAGTTTCATCTCTTCTCCTTGAACAGTCAGGCGATGGCCTGCTGAAAACAGGGGCCATTTTTACAGGTTTGCGCGAGGGCGGCAATAGCCAAGGGGCACCGCTCTTGCCATGGGGAACCCTTCATCTATTACCTTGTTACTCAATAGCGCGGGTGACCGGCACATGGGCTGCATGTTGGCGAGGGCTAATCGATGCGGCGACTGACGGTGACGGAGGCGGGCAGGGCATCGGCAACCCTGCCCTGTGCCGCGCTCTCATCGTGGCGAGGCTTAATCGATGTGGCGACGGATGGCGGCCAAGGCGGGCAGGGCATCGACAACCCTGCCCTGTGCCGCGCTCTTCATCGCGGCGAGACTTAATCGATGCGGCGACTGAACGGGGGCAGGGCATCGAGCAAGCCCTTGCCGTAGCGCTTGGTCAGGAGGCGGCGATCGAGAATGGTCACCCGGCCCCTGTCTGTCTCTTTGCGGATCAGGCGACCACAGGCCTGGATCAGCTTGCGGGAGGCCTCGGGGACCGTTAGTTGCAAGAAGGGATTGCCACCGCGTTGCTCGACCCACTCTGCCGTCGCCTCTTCCACCGGTGAGTTGGGCACGGCGAAGGGGAGCTTGGTGATCACCAGGTTGGTCAGGTAGTGGCCGGGCAAGTCCAGCCCTTCCGAGAAGCTGCCGGTGCCGAGCAGCACGCTGGCCTGGGCACCATCGCATTTCTGTTTGTGCAGGGTCAGCAGCGCACTGCGCGACGCCTCGCCTTGTACCAATAGAGAGAGCCCCTTGGCGCGCAACCCTTGCGCCACCTCGTTCATCTGACGATAGGAGGAGAAGAGCACCAGGCTCGCCTCCTTGCCTGCGACCAGCCGAGGCAGCACCTCAATCAGCTCCTGGGTGAAGCCGGGGGCACTGGGTTCATTGACCATCTTGGGCAGATAGAGCTCCGCCTTCTGGTAATCGAAGGGGGAGCGCAGGCGCAGGTAGCGGGTGCCGTCATGCTCCTTGAGCCCCACCTGATGGCGAAAATAGCTAAAGGAGGAGAGGGCGCTCAGGGTGGCCGAGACCAGTACGGCGCCGAGGCAGCGTGACCAGAGCCACTCTTCCAGCAGGTAGCCGACCTCGATGGGAGAGGCGTGCAGCCAGACTTCCCCTTCGTCTCCCTTCACCATCCAGCGTGCCATGGGGGTTTTTCCTTGGGGAACATGGCGACTTAGCATCTCCCAGAGGGCGTTGAATCCCTCCAGGCGCTGCAGGTGAAAACCGGTTTCGGCCAGCAACGGCTCGGCCTCCTTGCGGCGGATCTCCCCATCTTTCAGGGCTTCGGCGATGGCGCCCTGCATCCTGTCCAGGGCCCGCAATGCCTTCTTGCTCGCCTCTTTCAGGTTTTCGGCCAGCATGGGCAGGGGGTCGGGCAAGACGCCACCTTCGAATCGGTAATGGGGCTCCTGGCCGAAGAGCCCTTCATTGGCGCCAAGCCACTGCTCCAGGGCCTTGAGGTCCGGCTGCAAGGAGGCGAGGGCATCTTGCAGCTTGAGCTGGGGATCGATCAGGCTCTCTTTATTGAGACTGCGAGTCAGCTTGCCAGCACTCTGGGCGAGTTTCTCCAGCCAGCGGCGCGAACCCTTGATGCTGGCGCTGGCGGCCCCATGGTCCCGGGCGATGGTGGGCAGGTGATGGGCCTCGTCGAGCACATAGAAACACTCGTCCGGGCTGGGCAAGATGATGCCGCCGCCCATGGTGAGATCCGAGAGCAGCAGGGCGTGATTGACCACCAGGACGTCGGCGGCCTCCATGTCATTGCGGGCACGATGGAAGGGGCAGTGCTGGTGATGGCTGAGCGCTTTGTTGCAACTGTGGCGGTCGGCGGCGATACGCAGCCAGCCGGGTTCGGAAATGGGGTCGGGCCAGTTGTCACGATCCCCATCCCACTTGCCATCGGTATAGGCCTGCCACAGGGCCTGGTAGAGGCTCCGATCGCTGGCGCTTGGCTTGTGCTTGCTCAGGGCCTCGAAGTTGAACTCAAAATTGCTCATGTCGGCGCCACTGGCCGCCTGTTCCAGCAAGTGCTCGCAGCAGTAGCGCTGGCGGCCCTTGACCAGCATGAACTTGAATGGCAACTCGCTATGACGATGATAGAAGGGCAAATCCTTGTGGATGAGCTGCTCTTGCAGCGCCACTGTGGCGGTGGAGATGATGAGTTTCTTCTGGGTCAGGCGTGCGACTGGGATGGCCCCTTGCGCATAAGAGAGGGATTTGCCGATGCCGGTGCCTGCCTCGGCCACCAGGATGCGGCGGGATTTGTCATATTCCCCGGTGAGCGTCTTGGCTATCTCTGCCACCAGGAAGTTCTGCTCTTTGCGCGGCATGAAACCGGGCAAGCTGTCGGCAATCTGGCGGTAGGTAGCACGTATGCTGGCTTTGAGACGGGTCGATAACATGGGCTTGATGGGCGCGCGGCTTGAGGGGGCAGACAGACAGGATACCCGTAACTCGGCTGCCGGGTCGAGGCTGTTGAGCGAGACGCCATGCCACTGTCGCCATATGTTCCACTGTGGCGACAAAACACCTTTGACTCCGCTTTGGTGGCACAGAAAAGCAGCGTTTTACGCTGTAAACGTTTTCCCTCAAAGAGAGATGAAAGATGAGATAAGGATCACATTTTTCTCCCTATGACTATCGATTCGCCGAAAAGTTCCAAGTTTTTTCATTGCGGATTGCAAAACCCGATGCTAGTCTCGGGCCCCATAGTGATGCAAAGAACATCGCTAACACAGGGAATAACAACAACTTAGTGTTTAATTACAGTAGGCATTGGAAACTATGAAAAAGACAATTCTGGCTATTGCTATCCCGGCTCTGTTCGCTTCCGCCGCTAACGCCGCGGTCATCTATGACAAAGACGGTACCTCTTTTGACGTTTACGGCCGTGTACAGGCTAACTACTACGCTGAGCACGACGACGCCGATGGCGAGCTGGTTGGTTCTTCCCGTCTGGGTTGGTCCGGCAAAGTTGCCCTGAATGACACTTGGTCTGGTATCGCCAAGACCGAGTGGCAGGTTTCTGCCGAGAACTCCGACAACAAATTCAACTCCCGTCACATCTACGTGGGTCTGGACGGCAGCCAGTACGGTAAGATCATCTTCGGTCAGACCGACACCGCCTTCTACGACGCCCTGGAAGCGACCGATATCTTCAACGAATGGGGTGACGTAGGTAACTTCTACGACGGTCGTCAGGAAGGCCAGATCATCTACTCCAACAGCTTCGGTGGTTTCTCCGGCAAGCTCTCCTACCAGACCAACGATGACGTCGCTGTTAAAGTGACTGACATCGGTCAAGGTGTGAAAGAAGACGCCGTATTCGGTCCGGACGTCAAGCGTAACTACGGCTTCGCTGCTGCTGCCGGTTATGACTTCGACTTCGGTCTGGGCTTCGACGCCGCCTACTCCACTTCCGAGCTGGAGAACAAGGTCACTGGTGACGAAGGTAACAAAGACGAGTGGGCCATCGGTGCCAACTACGCCATCAACGGTTTCTACTTCGCCGGTATGTACACCCAGGGTAAAGTTGACAACGACAACACCGGTTGGGATGGCAAGGGTCGTGGCTACGAGCTGGCTGCTTCCTACAACGTTGACGCCTGGACCTTCCTGGCTGGTTACAACTTCACCGAAGCCAAAGACAACGGCAACAGCTACGAAGATCAAGTTGATGAAACCCTGCTGGGCGTTCAGTACAACTTCACTTCCAAGTTCAAAGCCTATACCGAGTACAAAATCCAGGGTATCGACGACCGTGATGACGAGTTCACTGTTGCCCTGCAATACAACTTCTAATTTCGGCTCCCTCGTCTAGGGAAACGATATTGAGTTGATGAAACGGCCAAGCTTGCTTGGCCGTTTTGCTTTTCGCTTTTCTCTCGCTTTCTTCTGCTCTGATCTCCCTGCGCCACATCACGTTGTCTGCTTGCCCGGCTTGGTATCAGCTTCGCTATTCGTTAGATTAATCAGCTTGTTACCCCGACAGGGAAGGAGCGGGCCTTGATCGATTTCACTCATCCGGCGTGGCAGACGTTTGCCCAGCAACTCTTGGCGCAAGATGCGGTCAGCGTAAGAGATAGAAACCTGCAACCCCTCATCGGCCTGCTGCGCAGCCATCAGTTGCTGCTCTCCCTCGGCGCCCATCAATATCAGCTCACGCCGGCGGGCCGGCGCTACTTGCAACGGGAGCTCACCCTGGCCAAGTTGTCGTCAGCTCCGCCGAGCCCGGAGGAGTGGATCCATGCCCAAGGCTGGCAGCTCAAGGAGCGGATCAACCAGCGGGTGCTCGCCGCCCTCTATCGCAAGGGTGAGCAGCCATTTAGCACGGCCGAACAGATAGATTTCGAAGACAAGGGGATCACGCCCTGTGGCGACGGGGTCCTCAGGCTGAGGGCGAGCCACCCCTTCAGCCTGTTTTTGCAGGGCGGGCAACTGCTCGATGCCGCGCCCTGGTTGCAGGGGCTGGGTGAGCTTAGCTTGCCGGAGCGCAGCCTGGCGCGGCTTGGCAAGTTGATCTGGCCAGGTCAGGAACCCGCCCGGGCCATCACCACCGACAGCCTCGGCATCTTCACCGAGTTGGTGCTGCCAGATGACTGCATCCTGGTCTATGGGGAGCGCGAAGCCCCCCATCTTCTTGCGCCCCTGCTGGCCGCCTTGCCCCTCGGGGTTCGCTGGCACCATATCACTCGCCTGGATCCGGCTGGCGCTGCGCGGGTTCAGGCGCTGGCGGCGCGCTTCGCCCGTCCGGCGAGCTGGTGGCTACCCCGGGATCTGGCCCCTCTCATGATGCACTATGGGCTCCCCCTGTCGGGGCCGAGAGCCTGGGAGCCCAGCTTGCTGCCGGGTGCTTTTCGCACCGCGTGCCACCCGCTGATAGCCGCGCAGCAGGGGCTCTGCGCCGAGGTAATGGCCCTGGCTTCGAGCTGGGAGGCCCTGGCCGGATAGTCGGCAAAACATGGGGCTAAAAAGCGGTTTTCCCACCCGATGGGCGGTGGTATAAAGAAGAGGCGCAGTGCCGCCTCAGGGCCGCTGCGTTTACCATCCAGGACGCCCCCCAATAACATCAATGGAACACAGGGAAAACCATGTTTGAAAAGGTTGTTGCCGCCCCAGCGGATCCGATTCTGGGCCTGACCGATGCCTTCCGCGCCGATCCTCGTACCGACAAGATCAATCTCGGGGTTGGGATCTACAAGGATGAATCCGGAGCCACTCCTATTTTGCGCAGCGTCAAACAAGCCGAGCAACGCCTGCTCAATGACGAGAAGAGCAAGAACTACCTCGGCATAGAGGGTACCGCCGCCTATGGTGCCGTGGTGCAACAGCTGCTGTTTGGCAAGGGTGCGGAGCTCATCAACAGCGGTCGGGTCAAGACGGCGCAGGCGCCGGGGGGCACGGGTGCCCTGCGTATCGCCGCCGAGTTTGTGGTGCGCAACAACCTGAGCAAGACCGTCTGGATCTCGGATCCGACCTGGGCAAACCACGTCAGCGTCTTCCAGGCCGCCGGTCTGACCGTGAAGTGGTACAAGTACTATGATGCCACCACCAAGGGGCTCGACTTTGCCGCCATGCAGGCCTCACTGGCCGAGGCGCAAGCCGGCGATCTGGTGCTGCTGCACGGTTGCTGCCATAACCCGACCGGCATAGATCCGACTCGTGAGCAGTGGCAGGCCCTGGCCGAGCAGAGCCTGGCCGCTGGCTGGTTGCCGCTGTTTGACTTTGCCTATCAGGGTTTTGCCCGTGGTATCGAAGAGGATGCCGAGGGACTGCGCATCTTCGCCGCCTGCCATGATGAACTGCTGGTGGCGAGCTCTTTCTCCAAGAACTTCGGGCTCTACAACGAGCGGGTCGGGGCCTTTACGCTGGTCAGCGCCAGCAAGGCCGTGGCCGACGTGGCCTTCACCCAGGTCAAGACGGTGATCCGTGCCAACTACTCCAATCCGCCGTCCCATGGCGCCGCCGTGGTGACCACCATAGTGCAGGATCCTGCTCTCTATGCGGAGTGGGTGGCCGAGGTGGCCGAGATGCGGGTGCGGATCCGGGAGATGCGTGAGCTGCTGGTGGAGAAACTTGCGGCGCAGGGTATTGCCCAGGACTTCAGCTTTATCCGCGAGCAGAACGGCATGTTCTCCTTCTCCGGGTTGGACAAGGCCCAGGTTGAGCGACTCAAGCAGGAGTTTGGGATCTATATCGTGGGTTCCGGCCGCATCAGCGTGGCAGGTATCACCCATGCCAACATAGACCCCCTGTGCGATGCCATCGCCAAGGTGATCTGAGCGCTGCCTTGACCGTTCCTGAGTGAGCGGCTGACGTCAGAGACAGAGAGGCCCGCCATGTGCGGGCCTCTCTTCATTTATATATCCCTATCAGCGACGACGCTTGCTGCTGCCCCCGAGCAGGGAGCCGAGCACGCCCCGTACCAGCTGGCGCCCCATCTCGTTCCCCAGAGTGCGGGCCACACTCTTGGCGGCCGTCTGCACCACCCCATCGTGCTGACCCCCCCGGGGGCCGGTGCGGCCAAACAGTATCTCGCCGATGGATCCAAAAAGGCCGCCGTCATCCTCGGCTTGCTCGGGGACTTGACTGGACTGGGGAGCTGACTCAGGCGCGGCTTGAGCCTGCCCTTTCAACCGCTCGAAGGCTGACTCCCTGTCCTGGGTCTGTTCGTACTGGCCAAACAGCAAGGAACCCTTGATGAGAGCCTGGCGTTCGGGGGCCGTCAGCGGGCCTATTCGGCTGGCGGGGGGCGCTATCAGGGCGCGCTCCACCATTTGGGGGCTGCCCTTCTCATCCAGGGTCGAGACCAGCGCTTCACCGACGCCGAGTTCGGTGATGACACCAGTGGCGTCAAAGGCCGGATTGGCCCTGAGCGTATCGGCGGCGATACGTACCGCTTTCTGATCCTGCGGGGTGAAGGCCCGCAGTGCATGCTGTACCCGGTTGCCGAGTTGGCCCAATACGCTGGCCGGGATATCGGCCGGACTCTGGGTCACGAAGTAGACGCCCACCCCTTTGGAGCGAATAAGCCGTACCACCAACTCTATTTTTTCCAGCAGCGCCTTGGGGGTATCGGTAAAGAGGAGATGTGCTTCGTCGAAGAAGAACACCAGCTTGGGTTTATCGGGATCGCCAATCTCGGGCAGCTGTTCGAACAGTTCGGAGAGCAGCCAGAGCAGGAAACAGGCGTAAAGGCGGCTCGACTGGGTCAACTTATCCGCCGCCAGGACGTTGATGTGACCACGGCCCTGCTCATCGGTCTGCAGCAGATCCTGGATATCAAGCATGGGTTCACCGAAGAAGTGATCGGCCCCGGCGCGCTCCAGACTGAGCAGATTGCGCAAGATAGCGCCGACAGACGCACTCGATACATTGCCGTAACTGGTGGTGAGCCGTTTGGCATTTTCGCCGACGAACTGCACCATGGCCCGCAAGTCTTTCAGGTCTAGCAGCAACAACCCCTCGTCATCGGCCACCTTGAACACCAGCTCCAATACACCGCTCTGGGTATCATTTAGGCCAAGCAACCGCCCGAGCAGCAAGGGACCCATATCGGAGATGGTGGCGCGCACCGGATGGCCTTGCTCGCCATAGAGATCCCAGAACACCACGGGACTGGCGGCAAAGGTGGGGGCCGCAATGCCCATCTGGCCGAGTCGCTCCTCGAGCTTGGCTGAACGGGTACCCATAGCGCCGAGGCCACTGAGATCGCCCTTCACGTCAGCCAGAAAGACGGGGACCCCCTGATTGGAGAAGCCCTCCGCCAGCACTTGCAATGTCACTGTCTTGCCAGTCCCGGTTGCTCCCGTTATCAGGCCATGGCGATTGGCCTTGGCGGGTAGCAGTGAGAGAGGGTGTTTGCCGGCATAGGCGAGGATCAGGGGGTCAGCCATGGGAGCTCCTTGTGGCAGGTTCGAGTAGCAACCGATTGATTGCACTCAGTGTGGTGCCAAGATGGGCCTCTGACAAGGGACGGGCAGGGCGGAAGATAAGGGAGGCCGAAGGAGACGGCTATCGCGAGGGGGCGGTTGGGATCATGCCGGTTTTCGCCGGCTCAATGACGGCGAAACAGCCTGAGCAGGAGGGCGCAAAGCAGGCCTCCCAGGCTCGCGGTCAGCAGACCAAGCAACAGACTGCCGAGCAGGAAGGGGGGCAGCAGCGTGGCAGCCTCCTGTTCGAACCAGGCCAGCGACCACTCCAGATGGAAGGGGGCCGGGGTCAGCTGAAGCAGTGCGCAGCCGGTGCGGTAAGCCCACAGATACATGAAGGGCAGGGTAACGGGATTGTTGAACCAGACCGCCAGCAGTGCCAGGGGCAAGTTGAGGCTAAACAGCAGCGCCAATCCCACGGCGATCAAGCTGTGCATCGGCAGGGGGATCCAGGATGCGAACAGACCGGCCGCGCAGGCGCCGGACAGAGCACGGGTGCCCGACTGCCAGAGTTCAGGGGCGAACAGGCGTTCCCCAAACAGGGCAAACCACTTGTGCTGGCGCAGCTGCTCCGGGGTTATCCGGAACCGGCTACGCCAGTGGGAGTTCATGGTTTGTCCACCCCTGACTTGTCTGCGCTGCGATTGCGCCATTGACGCACTATGCTCAGCCGCCAGAGGCCGCGTACTACCACATAGCCTGTGATGGAACTGAGGATCGCCAGCACCAGGGAGCCGAGCAGCAGGGGCGGGGCTATGGTCTCGAAGACAGATGTCAGCCAGCTCCAGGTAAATTCAATCTCTATATGCTGGGAGGGCTGGCCCAGCAGATGGCAGCCAACCACGTAGGCGGCGTAGAACAGCGGCGGCATGGTGAGGGGATTGGTCAGCCAGACCAGGGCAACCGAGAGCGGCAGATTGACGCGAAAGAGGATGGCGCCACCGGCGGCCAACAGCATCTGGAAAGGGACGGGGATCCAGGCCATGAAGAGCCCGACCGCGAAGGCGCCAGCGGCGGAGCGACGGTTCAGATGCCAGAGGTTGGCATCGAGCAGCAGGTCACCGAAAAGACGTAAGTGCTTGTGTTCCTTGAGCGTTTTATGATCCGGCATCCAGCGTTTAATGAGATGTTTGGGCATAATGAAACCTTGCTAAATACTTGCTCCATGGATCTGCGTCTATTGTCGTTTGCCCTCGGGGCAAGCTCCTGTCTGCTTTGGCCATGGTTGCCTTCATTCCAATGGGGGGGATTATGGCTGTCCCTGCTGATCCCCTTCTGTTTTATACGCGCCTGGCGGCTGCTGTTTTTGGTACTGGGCATCCTCTGGATGCAGGTCAACATGCAGGCACGGCTCTCCTGGTTGGACACCCTGGGGGAGCAGGCGAGCCACATCATAACCGCACAGGTGCAAAGTGCAGAGCCTCAAGATGATAAATTTACGCGGCTGCGGCTCAAGCTCATCGAGCTGGATGGTCGCAGCTTACCCCTGCCTCCCTCGGTGCGCATCAATGCTTACCAAACTTTACCCGAGCTGACACCGGGCTCGACGCTGACACTGGTCGCCTCTCTCAAACCCGCCCACGGTTTGGCCAATGAGGCTGGCATGGATGGCCGGCGTCTGTTGCTGGGCAAGGGGATCAGCGCGACAGGCAACTTGCGTCGCCTCATCAGGGTTGACCGCGAGCCACCCGGTCTGCGGGCCCGCTGGCTGGCCAGCGCCGGGCAAGCCTGGCAAGGGTTGGCGCAGGCGCCTTTGCTCAGCGCGCTTACCTTTGGCGAGCAAGCTGGCATCTCGGATAGGCAATGGGAGCTGTTTCGCGGCGCAGGCCTGACCCACATCATCGCCATCTCGGGTCAGCACATCGCCCTGGTGGCGGTGCTGGGTTTCTGGTTGGGACGGCTGTTTGGCTTGAAAGGGGCATTGGTCGGCACCTTGCTATTTGCTGCCACTTATAGCTGGTTGGCGGGTTTTGCAGTGGCGACCGAGCGGGCCCTCATCATGGTGCTGGTCTGGAGCATACTGCGAGTCTGGAAGCGGGATTGGCCCCCTTATCGGGTCTGGTTGCTGGCCTTCGTGGCCATCTTGTTGTGGGATCCCTTTGCGCTCTTTGCCGCGGGCTTCTGGCTCTCTTTCCTGGCGGTGGCGCTCTTGATGGGGGCGAGTTACCTCTATGGCAGGCCCAGCCTGCTGCGGCTGCAAGGCCTCTTGCTGCTCGGCCTGTTGCCACTGCAACTCGCGTTGTTCGAGGGGGTGGCACCCTTGGCGCTGTTCATCAACCTGCTGGCTCTGCCACTCTTTTGCCTCTTTATCATCCCGGTGGCGCTCATTGCCGTACTGGTGAGTCTCTTCTCCCCGAGCCTCGCCCATGGTCTGTTCTGGCTGGCCGATGGGGCGCTCGGCTATATCATGGTCAGCCTGGAGTGGCTCAATGGACAGTGGGCACTCTGGTGGCCGGTACCGGGCTGGGCGCTGCCGCTCAGCATCTTGTTTTTGCTGGGCTGGATAGCCTGGACGCTGCCTGGCGGCCGCTGGTTGGGGTTGCCGCTGCTTGTGGCCGCCTTGCTCGCCGGCTGGCCAGCTGCGCCGAGCTGGCAGGTGCGCGTGCTGGATGTGGGGCAGGGGCTGGCGGTGCTGCTCAGCAGTCGTGGTCATCACATTCTATTTGATACCGGCGATCGCTTTCCCGGTGGTTACAACATGGCGGACGCGGCCATCTTGCCGATGTTGCATCGGTTATCGGTCGATGAGCTCGATATGCTGATATTGAGCCACAGAGACCGGGATCATGCGGGCAATCGGGAGGCCCTGCGCGCGGCGCTGCCGGTCAGGGCCGAGTACTCGTCTTACGCTTTCTCGGCCAGCACCCAGGCCTGTCGACGTGGTCAGCAGTGGCAGTGGCAAGGATTGACGCTGCGCATGCTGTGGCCTGAGCGCAGTGGCGCCGGGCGCAACAACGATGGTTGCGTATTGCAGATAAGCGACGGGCAGGTGAGCGTACTGCTGAGCGCCGACATTGAGCGGGAGGCCGAGACCCGCCTGCTGGCACTGGAGGGGGAGGGAGTGCGCAGCACTGTGCTGGTCAGCCCGCACCACGGCAGCAAAACCTCCTCAACACCGGGTTTTGTGAGTGCGGTGGCGGCCACCGAGGTTGTGCATAGCGCCGGTTTCATGAATCGCTGGCACTTTCCTCGTCCTGAAATCGTGGCACGCTATCGCGCCCTGGTACCCGACTCACGGCAATGGATCAGTGGGGAGTCGGGGGCGATATTGATCGAGGTGGGGTCAAATGGACTTGAGATCCGGGGTGAGCGAGATGCCGGGCCCTGGTATCGACGCAGTGGAGCTTGGTGGAAACCACAGCTTTGGCTAGAATAGCCCGTCATTTCCCATTTATAACGGCGATTCATGCAACAAGATAACTCTCAAGATACCTCTCAAGAGAGCTGGCCCGTGTTCAAGCGGCTGCTCGCCTATGTTCGCGATCGCAAGCTGGGCTTGGCGGGCGGCATCATTGGCATGCTGGGTTATGCGGCGGTCGATACTGCCTTTGTCTACTCCATCAAGCCGCTGATCGATCAGGGCATCAATGGCAACGACAAGACGGTGCTGACCTGGATGCCCTTCTTCGTACTGGGCATAGTCGCGCTGCGCGGTGTCGCGACCTTTCTCTCCACCTTCTGCATGGCCTGGGTCGGTAACCATGTGGTACTCAAGTTGCAGCAGCAGGTGTTCAACCACCTGATGGCCATGCCGATGAGCTTCTTCGACCAGCAAAATACCGGTGCTCTGCTCTCCAAGGTGACCTATGACGCCAGCCAGGTCTCTTCTGCGGCGAGCTCGACCCTGGTCTCCATCGTGCGGGAAGGGGCGACCGTCATCGGTCTGCTGGGCCTGATGTTCTGGCACTCCTGGCAGCTCTCCATCATCTTCCTGGTGGTCGGCCCCGTGGTCGGTGTCTTGATAAGCTTCATCAGCCGCCGTTTCCGCACCATCAGCCGCCAGATCCAGAAGGCGATGGGCAACATCACCACCTCGACCGAGCAGATGCTCAAGGGTCACAAGGAGGTGCTGATGTTTGGCGGTCAGGAGGTGGAGTCCAAGCGCTTCTTCCGGGTCAGCAACCACATGCGCCAGCAGAATATGAAGATGGTCGCGGCCAACGCCATCGGCACGCCCGTGGTGCAGATGGTGGCCTCCATCGCCCTGGCGGTCTTCCTCTATGCAGCGACCGTCGACGGGGTGCGCGAGACCCTGACCGCGGGTACCTTCACCGTGATGATCACCTCGATGATGATGCTGCTCAAGCCGCTGAAGAGCCTGACCGACATCAACAACCAGTTCCAGAAGGGCATCACCGCCTGCCAGAGCCTGTTTGGCCTGCTCGACAGCCAGCCTGAGCCCGATACCGGCACGCGTCCCCTGGACCGGGCCCGGGGCGAGATCGAGTTCCGCAATGTCACCTTTACCTACCCGACCAAACAGACCCCGGCGCTGCACAATGTCAGCTTCAAGGTCGAGGCGGGCAAGTCAGTGGCCCTGGTGGGCCGTTCCGGCTCTGGCAAGAGCACCATCGCCAGCCTGCTGACCCGTTTCTACGACATAGAGGAAGGGGAGATCCTGCTCGATGGGGTCAACATTCAGGAGTACCGTTTGAGCGATCTGCGCAAGCAATACGCCCTGGTCTCCCAGCATGTGCACCTGTTTAACGACAGTGTCGCCAACAACATCGCCTATGCTGCCGGCGATCGTTACAGCCTCGAGCAGATCCGCCATGCCGCCGTGGTGGCCCACGCCGATGAGTTCGTCAGCAAGATGAGCGACGGTTACGATACCGTGGTGGGCGAGAATGGCGCCTCCTTGTCCGGCGGTCAGCGCCAGCGGATCGCCATCGCCCGCGCCCTGTTGCGCGATGCCCCGGTGCTGCTGCTCGATGAAGCGACTTCCGCACTGGATACCGAATCCGAGCGTCACATTCAGGCCGCCATCGACGAGCTGTGCAAGGCGCGCACCTCGCTGGTGATCGCCCATCGCCTCTCCACCATCGAGAAGGCGGACGAGATCCTGGTGATCGATGAGGGGCGCATCGTCGAACGCGGTAATCATGAGGCCCTGATGACCCACGGTGGCACCTATGCCCAGCTGCGCGCCATCCAGTTTGGTGACGTGCCTGTGGGACATAAAGGCTGATGCTGGATCGGCTCTGGTATGGGCAGAGTGGCTGGCGCTGGTTGCTGGCCCCCTTTGCCCTGCTGTTTGGTCTCATCAGCGGTCTGCGCCGCCTGGCTTTTCGGCGTGGCTGGCTGGAGGCTTATCGCGCCAGCCTGCCGGTGATCGTGGTGGGCAACCTCTCGGTCGGCGGCAATGGCAAGACGCCGGTGGTGATCTGGCTGGTGGAGCAACTGCAAGCAAGAGGCTGGCGACCCGGGGTGGTCAGTCGCGGTTATGGCGGCAAGGCCCCCCATTACCCATATCGGCTCGATGCTGGCAGTACGACCGCAGAGGCGGGGGACGAGCCGGTGCTCATTGCCCGCCGTTGTGGCTGCCCCGTGGTGGTGGCGCCCACACGGGCCGATGCGGTGCGACTGCTCGAGGCAAGTGGTGAGGTGGACATCATCATTACCGACGATGGTTTGCAACACTATGCCCTGGCGCGGGATATCGAGCTGGTGGTGGTGGATGGCATGCGCCGTTTCGGCAACAGCTGTCTGCTGCCCATGGGGCCGCTGCGTGAGCCCCTTTCCAGGCTAAAACGGGTGCATGCCGTGCTCTGCAACGGTGGTGAACCCGAGCTGGGGGAGTACGGCATGCAGCTGGTGGCGGCCGCGCCGCGCCGGGTGCTGGACGACACTGCCCCGGATGTTCCCCTGGGACCCGAGATCGATGCCCTGGCGGGCATCGGCCATCCCCCTCGTTTCTTTGCGACCCTGACCGAACTGGGCTATCAGCTGCGCCAGGCTCAGGGTTACGCGGATCATCACCCCTTCGATCCCAGCGAGCTGCTCGCCCGTTTCGCCGATCGTCCCCTGTTTATGACCGAGAAAGATGCCGTCAAGTGCCGCGCCTTCGCGCAGCCCCATTGGTGGTATCTGCCGGTCAGTGCCGAGCTGCCTCAGGCATTGCTCGACACCCTGTTGAAATCCTTGAAGGAGTCTCGTTTTGGCACTGGACATTAAGCTGCTCGACATCATTGCCTGCCCGGTTTGCAAGGGCAAACTGCAATACCACAAGGAAGCGGATGAGCTCATCTGCCGCTTCGACAAACTGGCCTATCCCCTGGAAGAGGGCATCCCCGTGCTGCTGGAGAACCGTGCCCGCACCCTGACCAGCGATGAGCTGCCCTCATGAGCTTCGTGGTGGTCATCCCGGCCCGCTACGCCTCGACCCGCCTGCCGGGCAAACCCCTGGCGGACATCCATGGCCAGCCCATGGTCGCCCATGTGGTGGCCAAGGCGCGCCAGTCCGGGGCAGAGCGAGTCATCGTTGCCACTGATGATGAGCGAGTGCGCGCAGCCCTGTGCGAGAGCGGGGTCGAGGTGTGCATGACCTCGAAGGATCACCAGTCTGGCACCGAGCGCCTGGCCGAGGTGTGCCGTCACTACGGCTTTGCCGCCGATACCATAGTGGTCAATGTGCAGGGGGATGAACCGCTCATTCCCCCGGTGATCATCCGCCAGGTGGCCGACAACCTGGCGGGGGCCAGCGCGCCCATGGCAACCCTGTCGGTGCCGATCCTGGCGGCGGAGGAGCTGTTCAATCCCAATGCGGTCAAGGTCGTGACTGACAAGGATGGCTATGCCCTCTACTTCAGCCGCGCCCCCATTCCCTGGGATAGAGACGGTTTCGCTGCCAGCAAGGAGCAGGCCGGCCCTTGGTACCAGCGCCATATTGGCATCTATGCCTATCGCGCCGGCTTCATCGAGCGCTATGTGGGCTGGGCACCGAGTCAGCTCGAACAGGTGGAATCCCTCGAACAACTGCGGGTGCTCTGGTATGGCGAAAAGATCCATGTGGCTCAGGCGCTGGAAGCGCCGCCGGTGGGGGTCGATACCCAGGCCGATCTGGACAAGGTACGGGCCCTGCTGGCGGTATCCTGATGACGCTGCCCATGACCAATACGGCATCTTCGGATGCCGTTTTTTGTTGATGGCTTATATAATTATTTGATTAATAACGTTATTCATGTACTTCCTCAAACTTTTCCCCGCCATGATTTGCCAAATCGATCAGTTTGGTTATGATGCAAGACGCCGTGTTAACCCTAACTGGCACATAACAAGATAAGAAACGGGGTGTTTGGGTGATAAATGTATTCCTGGTCGATGATCATGAGTTGGTGCGTACAGGGATAAGACGCATTCTGGAAGACGTCCGTGGTATCAAGGTGGTGGGCGAGGTACAGAGTGGCGAGTTGGCGGTCACTTTCTGCCGTCAACATCACCCGGATGTGATCCTGATGGATATGAATATGCCGGGGATCGGCGGGCTGGAAGCGACCCGCAAGATCCTGAGATTGCGGCCCGATGTCCGCATCATAGTGCTGACCATTCATTCTGAAAATCCGTTCCCGACCAAGGTGATGCAGGCGGGTGCCGCCGGTTATCTCACCAAGGGTGCCGCGCCGGAAGAGATGATCCACGCCATTCGCCTAGTGCACTCTGGTCAGCGTTACATCTCCCCCGAGATAGCCCAGCAGATGGCCCTGAGCCAGTTTGCCTCCGCCGACGAGAACCCCTTCAAGTCTCTGTCCGAGCGCGAGCTGCAGATCATGATGATGATCACCAAGGGGCAGAAAGTGACCGATATTTCAGAGCAGCTCAACCTGAGCCCGAAAACGGTCAACAGCTACCGCTACCGGCTGTTCAGCAAACTCGATATCAATGGTGATGTAGAGCTGACTCACTTGGCTATTCGTTATGGCATGCTCGATGCCGATACCCTGTAACGATTGATGAGAGTGAAATATAAAGAGGCGGCTTGAGCCGCCTTTTGCGTTCTTGGGCGGCGACGAGGTAAGCTGCTGCCATCCAAGCCCTTTTGTGTTGCTGCCACGCCGAGTGCCTTATGACGACCAGCCCATCCTCTTCCTCCTCCTTCGACAGCAAAGCCTTCCTCAAGGTGGTCAGCCACCAGAGCGGCGTCTACCGCATGTATGACAGCGGCGGTACTGTCATCTATGTGGGTAAGGCGAAGGATCTGAAGAAGCGGCTCGCCTCCTATTTTCGCAGCAAGGTCGACAGCATCAAGACCCGTACCCTGGTACGTCAGATTAGCGATATTCAGGTGACGGTGACCCATACCGAGACCGAGGCACTGATCCTCGAGCACAACCTCATCAAGCAATATCAGCCGCGATACAACGTGCTGCTGCGCGATGACAAGTCTTACCCCTGGATAGTCATCACCGGCCACCGCCATCCGCGGATCGGCCTGCACCGGGGGGCCCGCAAGTTAAAGGGGGACTATTTCGGTCCTTACCCCTCAGGGGGCGCGGTGCGCGAGAGTCTGCACCTGATGCAGAAAATATTCCCGGTGCGTCAATGCGAGGATGCGGTCTATGCCAACCGCAGCCGCCCCTGCCTGCTCTATCAACTCAAGCGCTGTGCCGGTCCCTGCGTGGCCGGTCTGGTGAGCGAAGAGGAGTATGCCCAGCAGGTCGAGCTGGCCCGCTTGTTTCTGGCGGGCAAGAACCAGCAGGTCATAGGCTCGCTGGTGGGCAAGATGGAGTCTGCCAGCGGCGACTTGCGCTTCGAGGAGGCGGCCCGCTATCGGGATCAGATCCAGGCGCTGCGCAAGGTGACCGAGCAGCAGTCGGTGAGCGGCAACGTGCTCGATGAGCTGGACGTGGTCGGGGTGGCCTTCGAACAAGGTACCGCCTGTATCCATGTGCTCTTCATTCGCCAGGGCAAGGTGCTCGGCTCGCGCAGCTATTTCCCCAAGGTGCCCGCCGATACCGACCTCGATGAGGTGGTGCAATCCTTCCTGCTGCAGTTCTATCTGTCGGGGCAGGGGGGACGCCAGATCCCGAGCGAAGTGCTGCTCGATGTGGCCCTGGAGGATGAGGCACTCATCGCCGATACCCTGAGCCAGACCGCGGGTTACAAGGTGCGGGTACAGAGCCGCACCCGCGCCGAGCGCGCCCGTTTCATCAAGCTGGCGGCCATCAACGCCCAGAGTGCGCTGCGCTCGCGGCTCGCCCACCAGAGCACCATGGCGGCGCGTCTTGCCCAGCTCGAGGAGTTGCTCGAGCTTGATGGCCCCATCAATCGCATGGAGTGTTTCGATATTTCCCACACCATGGGGGAGCGCACCGTGGCGTCTTGCGTGGTGTTCAACCGGGAGGGGCCCTTCAGCGCCGAGTATCGTCGCTTCAACATAGAGGGGATCACCGGCGGCGATGACTATGCCGCCATGGAGCAGGTGCTGGAGCGCCGCTTTGGCAAACAGCAGGAGCCGGATAAGGTGCCGGATGTGCTCTTTATCGATGGCGGTCTGGGGCAGTTGCGCCGCGCCGAGGAGATCCTGGCTCGCCAGCTGGATTTTCTGGGGGGCAAGCACCCCCTGCTCATCGGCATTGCCAAGGGGGTAACCCGCAAGGCGGGGCTGGAGACCCTCATCATGGGGGAGAGCCATGAAGAGCTTCATCTGCCGGCAGACATGCCTGCCTTGCACCTTATTCAGCACATTCGCGACGAATCCCACCGTTTCGCCATCACGGGTCACAGGGCGCGCCGCGCCAAGGCGCGTACCACCAGTACCCTGGAAGAGATCCCGGGGGTGGGACCGAAACGGCGTCAGGCGCTGCTCAAATATCTGGGGGGTCTGCAGGAGGTGAAGAAGGCCAGTATCGATGATCTGGCCCGGGTCCCCGGCATCAGCACCGAACTGGCACAGGCCATTCATGAAGCGCTGCACGGCCATTGAGCATGGTGGCATGCATAAGGGCCGTGACGGGGAGGGGACCGAAATGCCATAATGACCCGGTATTTCAAGGTTATTGATGGATTAATAAACTAAGGCGGGTGTCAGCCCGGTTGTCATGGCAACCGGCTTGGGGCTACCATCTAGCGGCATACAAGAAGTGGCTGAAAATAATGACAAATATTCCTAATCTTTTGACGTTTTTCCGGATATTGCTGATCCCCGTCTTCGTCGTCCTGTTCTACCTGCCTTACCAGTGGTCCTATCTGGCGGCGGCAATCGTCTTCTTCCTGGCGGCCGCCACCGATTGGTTCGATGGCTACCTGGCCCGCAAGCTCAACCAGTCCACCGCCTTCGGTGCCTTCCTCGATCCCGTCGCCGACAAGATCATGGTGGCCGCCGCCCTGGTGGTCATCGTCGAGCACTACAACACCGTCTGGGTCACCATACCCGCCATGACCATGATAGGGCGCGAGATCATCATCTCGGCCCTGCGCGAATGGATGGCAGAGCTCGGCAAGCGCTCTGCGGTCGCGGTAAGCTGGATTGGCAAGTGGAAGACCATGATCCAGATGGCCTCGCTCACCGGCCTGATCTGGCAATACGACATCTGGATGGTGTGGTGCTCTTACCTGCTGCTCTATGTCGCGACAGTGCTCACCTTCTGGTCCATGTTCCAGTACCTGCGCGCGGCCTGGGGAGATCTGACCTACCACTCCCGTTTCTGATCGAAAACACACTGCCATGTTCTGGGCCCGCGCCAGCGAGCGGGTCTGGAGCAAGAGTGATGGTTTAGTGCTTTGGATCCAGGTAATGACAACAAGCATTGAAAAAAGACAAAAAGAGTAAAAAATGGTCGAACGATCAGAGTATTAAATATTTGGGGTTGACTGGTGAGCCAGCATCGCTAGAATGCGTCTCGTAGTCAGGCGTTACGCCAGACCCTGCGGGAATAGCTCAGTTGGTAGAGCACGACCTTGCCAAGGTCGGGGTCGCGAGTTCGAGTCTCGTTTCCCGCTCCAAATTTAGACAATCGAGAGCCAACTCTCTTTTGCATGGCGCGTTAGCAAAGCGGTTATGCAGCGGATTGCAAATCCGTTTAGTCCGGTTCGACTCCGGAACGTGCCTCCATATTGATAAGCTCGCATCATGAGCTTGATACCGATTGCGGTGCCCGAGTGGTGAAATCGGTAGACACAAGGGATTTAAAATCCCTCGCTTTCTGAGCGTGCCGGTTCGATTCCGGCCTCGGGCACCATTAAAAATCAAAGACTTACGAAGGCCACTAGCAATAGTGGCCTTTTTGTTTTTTGGCCGAGTGGCGACAGAGTGGCGACACTAAAATGCCAGTGATTGTTGTTATTTACTCTAAGGTGTACCATGTACACCATTAGGTGGAATGGTTAGAGTGAGTGATGGGTGAGTAACGCTATTGAGTTTGTTGAAACATCGGTCTTTACCAGGCAGATAAAAGCTCTTGCAACAGATGATGAGCTCAGAGCGTTACAAACGGAACTCATTGCCCAACCGGAAAAGGGTGATTTGATCCAGGGCACCGGAGGCTTGCGAAAAGTTCGCATGGCAACTGGCCAGCAAGGAAAGAGTGGCAGCGCGAGAGTCATCTACTTTTTGGCGACAGCGGAGATGATTTACTTAGTGCTCGCTTATGCCAAAAATGAGAAAGATAGCCTGACATCGGCAGAGAAAGCCGACTTGAAGCGCTTGACCACGTTACTAAAGGGCGAGGTTTAACATGAACATGTTTGACGAATTGAAGGCTTCCCTTGAGGAGGCTGTTGAGATTAAGCAGGGCCGCCTTGAGCCTGCCGTGAGAACTCGCTATGAGGTTGCTGACGTCAAGGCTATTCGCCTCGCGCTTAATGTCTCTCAGCAAGAGTTTGCTCAGGCTCTTGGGACGAGTGTTGATACTGTTAAAAGTTGGGAGACCCGACGTCGGAACCCGACTGGACTGGCCGCGAAGGTATTGACGCTTATGCAAGAAAAGCCGGATCTCTATCGAGAATTAGCCACTCACTGATGCGGTATTGAACGAGGTCGAGTGAAGAGGCCCCAGGCAGTGGGGCCTCTAATGACTTGCAAGATTTCAGTTATCCGTTCAACCCTAATGACATCTAACTAGCTGAAACAAAAATCTTTCCAGCTAATCCAAAGCAATCGCGCAGATCCTGTCCGATCGTCATAACACCCACGAAAAGTACGTTTATTCCTATATATTCAATGAGTTACGCTTTAAATCCTGCTCTCCAGAGCCCTTCTGAACTGTAAAACCCTTCAAAAAAGATCCTTCTTTGCAGATCCTCAACGCCCTGCGGATCCTTGATGTGGCGCGGGCTAGGCCTATGGTTTTGCGGTAATCCTCTTTTGCAAAAAATTTTATCGATGCACCGCGCAGGCGGGAGCGGATGAGCGCGGATTCCGTGACGCAGGCGCGCCCGTGGGTTTTCCGTCGGGCGAGGTGGCGCCAATGGGGTCGCCTTGGGTATGATGCTGCGTTGCCTGATGGCCCTATAGATGCGGCGAGTTTCCCTGGCCATCTTCGGGTTGTCAGGCAGCTTTCATTATTTGGTCACCCCTTGTCGCATGGTTGTTCAATTTGAGACCCAGTTCTTAACTTTGGCCTTGGAGTTTTGACTGAGCCTCTAGCGACTCCTTAGAGTGTGCCGTTCTTGCATCACAGAATGGACATTCGCTATGGGTAATGCGGCCAAGGTCGGAGATATTGGAACCGACCATGACGGGTTTCCACCCACGAAGATTATCTCCGGCTCTCCAGATGTATTTATTGATGGTCTCCCAGTCGCACGAGTCGGCGATCCCCTTGAACCTCATGACAAGCCTAATAACCCATCACATCCCAGAGTTATCGCTGCGGGTTCTTCAACCGTCTTTGTGAATGGTCAGCCGCTAGCGTTTACAGGGAAGGGGGTTTCTTGTGGTGGGGTCATCATTGGTGGGGGAACTGTCTCTGTGGGTGATGGTGCTCCCTCCGCCCGCGCCGCGACTATGGCATCGGCGCCCAGTCCTGTGGAGATTCCGGCATCATCACCGGGTTATTGGCCTCCATATAATCCTATGACGGGTGAGTACCTTGATGTCGTCTATACACAACCGGTTCAAACTGTCGCTGTACTGACCTTTGAAGAACTCCAAGCGCTTTGGAAAGAGCTGAATGCCAAAGACCGGTTGGGAGATGCCAAGTCCATCAAAGATACCGGTGAAAGGATTCGCCTCGCCCAATCCACAGCGAAAGCACTAGGTGGTATGGGGGTAATTGCGTACACCAAGGTTATCGATGGTGAACCCTATACGATCATCAAGAACTACAAGCAGGTTCACAAAACGATCCCTGGGAATATCTGGAAAGCCAACAATCCCAAGATTCTCCGGCTGGGTATAGGCGCAAAGGCAAATACCCACTTGGTAAAAATGGGATTCTTGGCTGATTTTGTCTTTTCTGTCTCAGTCAACGTCATCGACTACATCTTGAAAGATGAAGCGACGATGGTGGATCTCTTTAGTAACGTGGGTATCGACCTCGTCAAAGGTACGCTGGCCAATGGGGTCGGTATCATTGCTGCTGGTGTTGTAGCGACAGTCTTCGGTCCCGGGATATTGATAACGGGAACGGTGTTTGCGCTGGCAACGATTGCAGCTGGTAAGATTATCGACTTTGTTGACGAAGAAGCAGAGCTATCTGAAATGATGAAACAAGCAGTTAAGGCGAAGTTTGAATGACTACGCGTGTCTCATGGCAGATGCGGGCCAGTGGAGGAGTTGTCGCGCTTTTCGGGATTGGCGCTATTTGGATGGCCATGGCATTTGGTTCTGAATTTCTGGAGTTGCATGCGCTTACCCCTGACGACCCAGTTCGAATGAATGATTGGAGGGGATGGTTTGCAATTTACATTGGCATTCTTGCAGCCCCTTTCATGCTGTATGCCGGTGGGAGACTGTTGTTTTCCTTGACCATGCCAAAGCCAGATATTTCCTCAAAGGCAGTTAAACAACGGGGAGTCATTATCATTTCTCTGATTGTTATTGCTGCAGGTTTGGGGCTGTTGACGCAAAAAATCGGTTTGTCGAGTATTGAGCGCTTGGGATGGGAGCAGTGTTATGTCAAGCAAACGAGCTGGCGATTTGGAAAGGAACTCTACTCTCAAAATTGTGGTGCACATGGTCTCATGAAGCTGGACCAGGCTTTAGACAAGCTTTCCCCGGAAGCGCTGAAGAAGAAGCTTAATGAAGAGATGTTTGAGCAGAACTGAATAAGGGCCTTAAAGGCCCTTTCGCTTACTCGATGATGGGGGAGAGCTGGCTGGCCAGGTTGCCCGCTTGTTGGCTCTGGCTGCTGAGGGCGTTGCCCTGGTTGGGGCTGGGCCCGCTGCCGTGGGTGTGACTGGCCGTGGTGGCTGCCAGCTGCTCCACCACATTCATCAGTTGGAGCAGCAGCTGGAAGATGTTGGTGCCATCGTTCCCCATCCAGGAACGCGGCGCCTCCAGGTGTTGTAGCTCACCGGCAACGGCCCGGCGCACTTGTCCCACCACCTCGACCAGATCTCCCGCCGTGGTCTGGCTCATGTTGCCCAGGCTTCCCAAGAGTAGGTCATCCCCCGCCAACAGCTCGATGGCCCCCAGCGCCTCGACCCGCTTCATGGCGCCCACCTCCTCGATGCTGTGTTGCGCCACCTGCAGCTGGTGCTGGCCATGTTCCCCCAGATAGTCATCGCTTTGGTGGTGCATCTCCATGGCATGGTCATACATGCGCCGGTCGGTGTGGCGGCTCAAGTTGCCCACGGTATCGGTGCGGCTAAACACCTCGGCCCGCTGCTGCTGCAGCTGCTCGCCCGGGGCAATGTCTGGCAGTGGCCAGCCGTTGCCAAGCACGGTGCGGATAAAGGGGCGGTCGGCGCGACCAAAGGCAAAGCCCAGCTCGACCAAACTCCCCTCGATGGGGAACTGCAGCAGGCCCTGCTCAGGCCCGCCGAACATCACCGGCAGCGGCACGGCGCGATAGAGCGGGGTGGCTTTATCAGCCTGGCCATCTTCCCTGAGCAGTTGCACGTCCACGGCATAGCGGGGCCGAAAGGGGTCATTCAGCTGGCCAGCGGCGGCCTGGTCGCTGATGGCTTCGACCCGCCCGAACTTGGGCAGGTGCATCTGGTCGGCCAGCTCGGGGAACTCTCCCTCGACCTTGCGCCGCTCTGCTGACTTGATGACCTTACCCGGGGTGGCCGTGGTCAGGCTCATCTCATCGCCCTTGAGGCGCACCCGGGTGACACGTTGGCCATTGATGATGGCGCCGGGGCGCACGGCGGGGATCGGGGCCAGGGTCAGGATGTTGCCCGCCTGCTTGGCCGAGAGGGCGGGGTCTAGCGTCACCTCGCGCCCGGGCCAGCGGCTGTGGCCATGGCTGCCGACGAACACGGCACCATCAGGTTGTTGATACCAGCAAAAGTCGGCAATGGCGAAGGCGCGCCCCGCATTATCGAGCAGCTGGTAGCCGGTTCCGGCGCTGGTGAAGTTCGGGATCGGTCGGTCTGTGTAGTCGGCCCCGTCGGGTAGCAAGAAGGTGAGGCCGCACTGGTCTGTCAGCCAGGCCAGCAAGCCGCGCAGGGTGGCATGCTGCTGGCTCACCGGAAAGCGGCTGCCCAAAATCCCGGCCAGTTCACGGCATAACAGCTTGCTGCTGCCATTGGTGGCGGGTTGCACGTCGTACACATAGCCGCTGAACCAGCGGCGCAGCTCGTTGTTGTAGCCGGTGTCCAGGGTCAGGGTCTGCCCCTTGCTGGCTGCCCCCTCAATGGTCAGGGCGGCGCGCCCGCCCGCGCTGAGATCCAGCACGATGTCATGCTCGACCAGGTGCATGGGCTGTCCGCCCAGGGTCAGTTGGGTGTTGAGTTTCATGCCAGTGCGTCATCCGCTTTTTTGAGGTACTGCTCGAAGGGGGTGAGTTCGTATTCATCGGCCTTGTCCCCCTGGGTGGGCGAAGGGGCCTTGGCTTGGGTGGTTTGCTCGGTGGCCTGGCTCACCTGGGCCACCGCCTTGGGCAGACGCTGCTCGCGCTTCTCCGGTACCGAGTTGTGGTCGCTCAAGGTGAAACTCACCTGCCAGGCCAGCAGGCCCTCTTGCTCGCTGGCGGTGATGCGACCGGTGAACTTGGCCTGGCGTATCTTGACCGACTTGGCGAGTAGCGAGCCCACCCGAAAGATGTGGCGTTTGCCGCCATCATCTTTCATGTCGGCCAGCTCGAACAGGCGGGCCAGCTTGTCCCCGTCTTTGTAGGGGATGAGGCCGGAGACATCCAACTCCTTGGCTTTGGTGCCCTGCTCGGCCTTGCTGGTCGAGCTGGTTTGGCCCGATTGGTCTTTGTCCTGGAACTGCATGGAGAGCGAGATCCGCATCGATGACATTGCAATGGGTTCGCCATCCAGGGTCAGCATGGCGCTGATGGTCATGGGGTCAACTCCTGCCAAAAAGTCAGTGGGGAAGGGGAGAGCAGCAGGGTGGCGACGCTCATGCTCATGCTGTGATCCGGGGGTGTGCTCTGGCCAAGTTGCGCGGCCAGGCTGGCGATATCCCCCTGGCCTTGCCAGCGGTAGAGCTGACCCGAGAGCGTGGCCAGGGTATCCAGCGCGCTGGCCAGTTCGCTCAGGCGAGCGGCGCGGCGACTCGCCAGCCCCTGCAGCTTGGCGATGGGGCTCTGGTTATCCCGGGCCAGACTCTCTAGCTGGGCAAGCTCACTGCCCAGGTCGAGGCTGGCCGGGCGCAGCGGCGCCCAGACCAGCGGCTCATCGGCATGCCAGCGCGGTACCTTGGCCGCCGTGGGCTTGGCCATGATGTCGTTGTTGGCTTCCAGGCGACGCAGGGCAGCGCACCACTCTGGCAATGGCAGCAAGGCGCACAGATGGGCCAACTTGGCCGCAAGGTCGGCGGCGCTGTTACCTGTCACCAGCCAGGCGAGGGCATGGAGCTGACCGGAGGGCAGCAAGGGGTCGGCACCATCTTGTAGCTTGTCCGCCAGCGCCTTGACCGCATTGGGGGCGGCCAGGCAGGCCTGTTTATCCTGCATCTGGCCGACGCCGTGCAAAAAGGGGGTCACCGCCAGGGCGCGACCGGTGACCAGCAGATGGTCGAGCTGGGCGCGAAGTCCTGAAAGGGCTGCTGCCTCACCACTGAGCGGGTGGGGGCGATACTGGGCGCGGCTGGCGATGGCCTGCAGGCGCCCCATGGCCGCGTCCGCCAAGGTGGGGACTTGGGTCAGCACGGCGCGGGCCTGATGGTGCAAGCTGGCCCCGCTGGGGGGCCACTGCAGGTCGCTTTGTTGCCAACTCATGCTGGCAGCTCCGGCCAATCCACCGTCGTGGGCCAGCCAGGTGTTTCAGGCAGGCGCGAAAGCGTCACCCGGTACAGTCGCAAGGCGTTGAGCCGCGAGGTTTCCGCCGGGGTCAATATGCCCAGCAGCTCGGCATCTGCAAGGGGGGCGATGGCATCGCCAGCCAGTTGCAGGCGGCGCGCCAGTTCGCGCTGTTGCTCCTCTTCAGTCGGGATGGGCGTTGGCGGCGCCTGATAGGGGACCACCTCGCCATATTCGCCAAAGCGCGCCCGCACAAACAGCTCGACGCCATAGGGCTCCGGGTCACTTTGGGTGGCGGCGAAGGGCACCGGCTCGGCCTGATTGGCAAACTGGACGGTCAGATTGATGGCGGTGTGTTCCGGATCGGCCCACTCGGGGGCGGTAACGTGAAGAATGTCGTCTGTCATTTTGTGCGGATCCACAGTGAGGTGTTTTGGTCGTTATTGCCGCCGCCCTTGATAGCGCCAACCAGCTTCCAAGTACCCGGCAGGGCGGCGCCGATGCCCGGGCCGCCATCTTCTGAGTTGGCTGCGCGCAAGGAGCTGCCCGCAATGGCGTAGCCCGGGCCCTTGTTACCCCCGGTTGAGACGATGCAGGTGGCAAAACAGTACGTCCCCACCTGTCCCCAGCCACTGCCCACGATGTCGGCATTGCCCTGGGCCGCCGGGTGGGTGTGACCAGAGGGGGGCATGGTGCCGGGTTTGCCGGATACCTCGCCCCAGCTGGGCCAGCGGCTGGCGTATGCGGGGATCCCGCTTATCTGTCCCCAGGGGTGGGAGTGGGATGCGGCCGCGGCGCCCAGCTCGGCCAGGGAGGGTTTGTTGGCGGGGTGATAGGCTCTATTGCCATTAATCAACAGCTCTTTATTGAAGTAGAAGTTGGGTCGGTCAGTGTAGATATGGGCGTAGGTTTCATTGAGCGGGCCTAACTCGATATACCCATATCCATTCGAGTTTCTGAGGGCTCCAGATTGGGTTTTATATGGCGGATTCTGCGTGTTGTACTCCATCGCCCAGGCCGTCCAGGCATCAGAGCCATATTTGGCGCGTGTCCATACTCGAGTGCTGTTGTAAACATGGTAACGCTGCTGCCATCCTGCGGCGATGGTCACCGTCAGCGAGCCTGCCAATCGCTCGGGATAATGACGGGCCTCCGTGGCGTTCGCGGAGAGATTTTGGGCATAAATCCCCGGGGTGACGAGTGTGTCCAGATCTCCGGCACCCAAGCTGATGGGGTTGAGGATGCTGCCAGGGTGAGTGTGGTTCGCCGTGGCCAGCTCAGGTTTGTCGGTGACTTCGGCAAACGTTGGCCAGCGGGTTGCCTGGGTGGGCACATTGTCCAGCTCGCTCCAGGGGTGGCGATGGCTGCCCGCCTTGATCTCCACCGCGATATTGACGCCCTGGGCGTCTTCCAGGATGCCTTTGCCGGTCACATCCCCGGACAGCTCGATGGTGCGCTTGCGGCGCAGGTCGGTCACGCTGCCGTCACTGTTGATGATGGCCACCTTGGCCAGATGGTGACGATAGCCGTTGCCGTCGGTGTAATCGGCCTTGTCGGCCACGCTCAAGGTCAGCGTGAAGTGGTTCAGCCAGGCATCGAGCAAAGAGCCCGCTCGGTAGATGTCGAGCCAGAGCCCCACCGGCTTGGCCCCCGGGGTAATCTTCTGCACCTGGTCGAGTTGGGCGCGCAGGCCGCCGACATAGGCCACCCCGGGTTGCACCTTGTAGACGCCCGCCTCATTCACCAGTTTGAAGCCGTCGCCATAGAAGGTGGCGGGCCCGAAGAACTGCAGCGCCTGCAGGCGCAAGTCGTCATCCATGCCGCGCAGGCGGGCGGCATAGTCAATCTGCCAGGTGCTGGCGTCCACATTCGTGACCGTGGCTTCACTGGCTCGGTCGTACTCCATCAGCATCGATTTCACCAGGCTGTTGCCCACCTGGCCGCTCAGAGGATCCGTCTTGAGTTTGGTCTCGCTGCCCTTGTGCACAATCATGGCCACCATGCCGGTTGCCTTGTTGATGAGGTACATGGCATTGAACTCGAAATCGCCCAGGGTGGTGTCCATCACGATGGTGTAGGCCACCGCGTCGTTGTTGATGCGCCCGCGCTGATCCACGTGATGGCGATGCACGATTTGCCCTGCCGGTGGCAGAGCGCCATCGGGGTTGATGGGCGCATCGGGGTCTAGCCCTGGGATGTTGGCCAGCACAAACTCATCGAGCACCACCGGGGCTTGGGTGGCGAGACAGGTTTGCCAGTAGCTGGCGAAGGCGTTGGTAATGATCTGACTCATGGGTTCCTCGAAAGTGATGCGCCGAACACCTGCTGGCTCATGGCGATGCGGCCATGATGGATGGTCGCGCTGACCGGATAGACCACCTGGAAGCGGTAGCGGCGGCAGGTGCGGCCATAGTGTTGAATGAGGGTGCTCATCAGCGCCTGATTGCTGGCCATGGCGCTGTCAGTCACCTCGATGGTGATGACGTCCCAGGGTTGGCCTGTCTGGCGTTCGTGGATATCGCACCAGCCGATGCCAAGCCGCTCGAAAATCCGCTTGAAGCCCGCCACCTCGCCCGCGTCCCTGGCGTTGACAAAGGCGAACTGGACGCGCTTGCGAAACAGCGCCAGCGGTTCGCCATCAAAGCGGCCGATGTCCCGCTCCCAGGCGAGCAGGGCCAGCAGGGACTCCGAGCAGGTCAGCGGGTCTTGTTGGGCCAGTGGCAGCAAGAGCCACCCCTTGAGTCGTTGCCAGAAGGCGTTGATGCCCTTGGCCAGAAAGCCCGGTTCGGCGTGAGCGGCACTGATGGTGATGCCATCTTCCCACCAGGGGGCGCTGGCATCGGCCAGCACAGGGGCTTGCAGGTCATGGCTAAGCGGTGTCGGCTTAGTCATGGAGGGTCACCTCAAGCTGATCCAGGCGTGGGATGGCCAGGACGGAGACGATGTCTTCCTCGGCAAAGCGCAGGCTCTTGAGCTGCGGGAACTGGCTGTGTAACTCCCGGCCCAACTGGGAGAGGGAGAAGCGCGACTGGGGCCAGGTGCGGGTGACGCTGGGGAAATCCGCAGACTGACGAAAGGCCGCCTTCACCAGGTTCTCGGCGCCCGCCTTGAGCGCAGTTCGCTGCGCCTCGCTGAGGTTGGCCTGTGGCCACAATGCCAGGGTGAGGCTGTGCTGGGTTTCGGGGATGCTCATCACGTACAGGTCATCCCCATGGCCATGGTTGCCCTGGCGGCCCACGTAGTCGTTGAGTTGGGCGATGAGGCTGGCCGGGGTCGGCCCCACTTCCAGCAGGATATAGGCGTTGGCGGTGCCTGGGCCCCGGGGGGCGTCATGCTCGAAGAAGATGTGATCGGCGCGAATGCCCGCCACGCTGGCCAGCATCGAGCGGTAAATCGCATCGATGTGATAGCGGCCCACTGCCGAGAACTGGTTCTGGATGCGCAGCCCCAGGGCATCATTGCTCTCGGCGTCGCTGCCTTGGGTGGTGATCCACTCCCTGTCGTCGTTGCGCGCCGACAAAATGCCGGTCACCGCCTCGCTGAGCAGGTTGTAATAGCCGGGGGCCAAATTCCAGGCCGCGCCTGCCTGCTCGGCTTCGCACACCACCTTGGCCACCGCTTCACCGGCGGGGCTGACCACGGTTTGCAGAGGCTTTAGGCTGTATATGGTGCCGTTGATGCGCTCGGTGCTTATCCAGATATCGGCCGGGATGGTGACGGCATCCTGGGGGCTGGCCTTGACGAAGTTGACCAGGCCCCGGGTCTTTTGGGCTGCCTTGCGGGTCAAGTCCACATCCCAGGCTTTGAGGTCGAGATAGGTCTCGGTGGCGGTGGCCGCGAACGTATTGGGCAGCACATGACCGGCCAGCAGTTCGCGGATAAGCCAGAGCGCCGGGGTGATGACCACGCCGCGCACCAGCCGCCAGAACGGACTCACCTCCGAGTCGTTGGTGATGAGGGAGCCAGCGGCCTCCACCTCTTTTTTGAGCTCAGCTTCCATCGCCTCGGCGGTGGTCGGCACACCGGTTTCGCTCAGCAGGGCCATAAAGTCCACGGTCGGGCGCAGGTTCACAGGGTTACCTCCAGGGGGCCAAATTCGTAAGTGGTGGCGGTGACCAGCACCTGGTCGGCGGCCTCTTCATTGATGAAGATGGTGCCGGGCACCAGTCGCTCGTCACGTTCAACCAGCAGCTCAATCTCAGTCAGCACATCGGCGCGCAGGGTCGGGCTGCGCTCGCCGATGAGCTTGCGGGCCAGCCCCGACTCCATGATGCGGTGCTTGATGTCCTGGCCGATGCTGTGCCTGTCCTGGGTGTAACGGGGCTGGCCACCGGCATCGAGCAGCCAGGCGCCATCGTTGACCAGAATGTCGATGTATTTGGGCTCGCTCATTTGGTCTCCAGCCAGGCGTTCTCAGCCATCATTTCCGGGGTCATGGGGTTTTGGTTGTGCATATGTACCTCGCCGATATGCAGTGCCTTGGCGGGTTTCTGGTTGGCGGTGGTCGCCGCCGCGTTGGCCTGGATCAACTGTTGGCCAAGGCCCCCTTGGGGGATGGGGCTCTCGGGGCCCTGACGATAGTTGGCCAGGGGCCCGTTGATGCGCTGCTGTGCCTGGGTCACTCCTTGCAGGGGGATCTGCAACTGGCTCGGGGAGGGCAGGGCCAGCTCGGGCATGTTGCCCATCTCGATGTCGATGCCCGGGATCATGTTGAGTTTGTCGACCAGCCAATCGATGGACTGACCCAGCCACTTGAATACCCCCCAATCGCCCAGGGTTTTCTTCAAGTCGTCCCAGTAGTAGATGACCGCCGCGACGGCCCCAATCAGCAGTACGATACCGGCGACGATGAGGCCGATTGGGTTGGCATACATGGCGATGTTGACCGCGAGCAGGATGCCCCTAAAGCTCACCAATCCGGTCTTAAGCAGGTTGAGAGGGGCCATCAGCACGGTCCAGGCAATGCCAAGCCCGGTGGTGGCCAGACTGGCTAGCCCGGCAACCAGCATCCAGGCGCCGGTCACCATGCCCAGCCCCACGATAGCGAGCAAGGCATAGCTCACCACCTTGGTCAGGTTGGGGAAAAGGTGAGTCCAGCGCAGCACCACGGCGGCGCCATCGGCAAAGACCGCGACCACCGCATTGATGGCTGGCAGCACGACACCGAAGGCGGCGGCCCGAATGGCAAACCAGGCTGACTCAACCCGCTGCCATTGGTCGGTCATCGAAGCCGCCATCTGCTCGGCCTTGCCCATGCCATGGGTGTTGGCCAGGGCGTTGATGTTGGTGGCGAGCCCCTTGGTGTTGCTCATCAAGAGTTTCACCATGGCCACCGCTTCATCGGAGCCGAACGCCTTCTTAAGCTCATCCCCCTCGGCCACGCTCAGGGTCTCGCCATAGCGCACCTTGAGTTTGTCGAGGATGTTGAGCACCGGCAGCATGTTGCCCGCCGAGTCGGTGAACTGCAGGCCGAGCGCCTTCTGGGCATTGCCCACCCCGGCCAGAAACGACTTGAACTTGGTGCCCGCTTCGCCGCCGCTCATGGTGGCCTGCAGCTGGCCGAGCACCGCGAACTGTTCATCCATGGCGATGTTGGCCGCCGTGGCGTTGGCGCCAAGAGCACCAAAGGCATCGGCCATGCCCTGGCCGGTGGTCTTGAACAGTTGCACCGCGAGCGCACTCTTGCCCACGACATCCTCCGCCCAGTTGGCCTTGCCCATCCGTTTGGCCTGCTGCTCAAAGATGCCGTACATGGTGCCCATGTAGTTGGTGATGGTGCCGGTATCGGCCTTGGTGGCGGCGGCCAGCACCCCGGACGCTCGGGCAAAGGCGGGCAGTTCGTTACCGGTGAGCCCGGCGATGGCGGACTGGATATCGTAAGAGGCCTGGACAAACTCGGTGGCCGATTTCCCGTATTCCACCGAGAACTTGAGCGCCTCGCGCCCCAGTGCCCCCAATCCCTCTTTTTGCACCCCAAGCGATGCCACTTCCCCGAGCGCCCTGTCCATCTCGATGGCGGGGCCCAGGGCTGCCTGGATAGCCATGCCACCGGCGGCCACCGTGGTGGCGCCCATGGCCATGTTGCCCCAGCCCCGACGCCCGGCCTTGCTGACCTGGTCAATCTGGGCATTGATACCTGCCAGCGGCTTGGTGACTTGATCCACCAAGGCCACCTGCATCATCAGCTTTTCCATCCAGGCCATAGGGTCTCTTATCCGTTAAATGCGTGGGCTATCCCCTCGGCAACGGCGAGGGCAAGGGTCTTGCGGTGGTGTTTATCAAACCAGATGGCGCGGGCCAGACTATCGAGGTCGTCCTCTTCATGGGGCAGGTAGTGGCGCCGCAGTGCCAGCACCTGCTCCAGTTGATTGCGCTCGATGGCCTCGGCGCGCCCAGTCAGTTTTTTATGGTGATGTCCAGGGTCGGCGCGAACTGCTCGTTGACGGCGCCAGCCAGTTGCATGGCCGCGCCGGGACGGGCCAACAGCTCATCAAGGGCCGCTTTGCTCTCACCACAGGCAATCTTGCGCAGGTAGTTGTGGGACGGGGCCACCTTGTCGCCCGGCATCAGGTCGTTGATGTAGCTGTTGTAGGCCACCATGGTGGGTTCAAAGCTGATGTCGGACCCGGCTACGGTCAGGGTGATGGTCTTGCTCATGGTTGGTTTTCCTCTTGAGTGATCCAGTGATTCAGGGTGGTTATCTGTTGTTGGCAGCGGCGCAGTGCGCCCTGCAGCGTGGGGATGAAGGCCATGGCCTCGCCCCAGGTTGTGCCATTAAATTCAGGCTCCGGGCAGCGGGGCACCAGCCCCGGTGGCGGCAGCAGCCTGATCAGCTCGGTTTTCACCAGGGGCGGCTGGCTTGAGCAGGCGCAGAGCGCCAGCAGGCAGAGGCTCACGGCTGCAGTCCGGACGACCAACTGGCGGCGTGGCCAGGACGTGTTGCAGTTCATCGGCAATGCTCCTTCGTTGCTGGTCGAGCTTGGCCAGCGCGTCGTTTTGCTGGTCGAGCAGTTGGCGAATCTCCTTCTCGCGCAGCGGGATGGCCGCCAATGCCTTGGCCTGTTTAGTGTTGGCCTCCTGCAGGGTGTTGATGGTGCCCTTGGCGGTGGCAAGGTCAGAGCGAAGGCCATCGATGCGAGCGCTCATCACCCAGAACCACCCAGCAGTCGCCAGAATGGGCAGTGCCATCAGCAGCGCCCGGTTCATGCCAGCGCCCCGCCAAACTCGGTGAACTTGGCCAGCAAGGTGGCGTCGTTGTGCTCCGGCTGGCCGTAGCCTGCCCCGGGCAGGCTGGCCCAGATGTTGTTGCACTTACCAATGGCCTCATCGATGCGGCCCGCCTCTATGTCGGCCAAGGCCCGGCGCTCGCGGATAAGCTGGATGGCCCACTTGTCCTGGGAGAGGGGGCCAAAGTCCGGCAGGCCAAGCGCCGCTTGGTAGTGGCGCCAGTGACGGGACAGGAACTGATAGCGCCCGGCGGCGGTACTTCTGAGGCTCGGATTGACCTGCACCAGTACGTCGGGGTGCTCTCGATAGTCACCGAAGAAACCCGCCGGATTGACCAGCTTGTTATAGCCATCATCGCCCAGCCCCTTGGTGCCCTCGGAGAAGGCCAGCAGGTCGAGAAAGGCCGCCAGATTGCGGCTGCACTCAATGCGCGGCATCGTCGCCTCCTTTACCAAACAGGCGTTCGGCTTTGCCCCGGATGATGTCCATGCCAAGCAGGCCGACCATGCCGCCCAGGAACGGGGTGGCTTCGGCGGGAATACCAAGCAGTTGGGTGCCGGTAGCGGCGGCCAGGGTGATGAATCCGCACAAGCTGGATTCAATCAGGCGGCGTCGACCACTGCCCCCGGCGTAGGTGATGCGCAAGAAGGCGATGATGAGCGCAAGCAAGGCCCCATAGACAGAGGGCCAGTTGTCCATCAGCCAGGCCAGTAGGGCGGCCCAGAGAGTGGGGTCTTTGGTTGGCATAGAGTTCATATCCATCAGGCTCTGGTTAGCGGCTCAAGCATTCGAGCCGGGTTTTACAGGGGACGCACAGGCGCACCCCCGGTACGGTTTGGCGGCGCGCGGCGGGGATAGGGTCGTCACACTCCTCGCACTCAAGCCGGCTTGGGCCCAGGGCGCGGCTTTTGCCCACCTGGTTGGCCAGTTGAATGGCCAGCATGCGCGCGGCGTGGCGGTTAGCGCGGTCGATATCATCCATGGCGGTTATCCCAGCAGGTGGCGGGTGTCGTCCTTGGAGAGGTACGGCACACCATTGATGTGGACAAAGTCGGGGGAGGTGACAAAGCCTTTGACCTTGTGCACCCCTTTGCTGCCGCCCTTGGGGTCGATGTCGAGCAGGTCGGAGATGACCAGCTTGACGGCGAAGGCTTCGACTTTGAGTTGCTCACCCCCGGTGTCGGCGTAGAACAGCACATCGTCCGGCTCCAGGCCGCGCCAGCTACCGGCGCGCTTGGCGGCGTCACTGAGCTGGGAGAAGTTCTTGGTATCGAGTTCGAACTCCAGCTCGGCGGAGACGTCGCCGTCCAGGTAGCCGTCGGGCACGCCCCGGGTCTGGGCCACGGTGCTGTTGTCGGTGATGGTCAGGCTGGCCTTGTCGATGTGCACCATGGCCCCCATCAGGGTGGTGTCGAAGTTGATACCGGAAATGCGGCGGCTCATGGGTTAGCCCTCCTCGTTGAGGCTCAAATCGAGCATGATGTTGACGGTGATCCCCTTGGGGCAGTCCAAGGTGCGCACCACCACGAACACCGAGACCAGGTTCTTGGATATCCACTGGATGCTGATGTCGCCATCCTGGGGGGAGGCGATGTCGCCCGGGAACGGCTGACCGTTGATGGTGGTGGCGCGGGCCATCTCACGCAGGTCTTTGCCAAAGTAGGTGATGGCGGCGGCGGTGCTGCCGGGGGTGGAGTTGAAGGCGCGATCCCCGATGCGGGCAATGGCGCGAATGCGCATCCGGCGCGCCACCTTGTAGGCCACCCGCAGGTTTTCGATCACCTGGTAGTCACCGCCCTCGGCATCGAGCTGGCGCCCGTCAGCCCAATAGAAACCGTCGTAATCCGGGTACCACATCGGTACCGAGTAGCGGTTCGCTTCCAGGGTCTGCAGGGTGGCCAGCGGCAATGGGATCCCGTCCTTATCCAGTGGCTTGCTGCCCACACCCACCAGGGCACCGGTTTTGACCCGGCAAGGGGAGTCCGCAATGCTCACCGCCCGGTTGCACAGGCGACCGGCATAGACCCCCAACAGGTTTGGCCACAGCATGGGCACCAGCGCAACCCCATCGGCGGCGATGCCATCTTGCAGGGCTGCCAGCTTGGCTTCGTAATCGCTCCAGGTTTCGCCACCCTCGGCGTCCGAATTGATGCCAGGCACCCCGAGCAGGATGAACTGCCAGCGTCCCCACTTGGCGATCAGCTCCTGATTGAGCGCCTGGGCAGCGGTGATGAGGTCGGGGGTGATCTCCTGGCCCAGGATCACCATCCCCTCGAAGGATTGGGTCTGCTGGGCGGCGCGGGCTGCCGCTATCCAGTCCATGTCGGTCGGCAAGATGAAGGCGGCGGCGCTCCAGTTCTGACCGGCGTTGTCCCGGGCTGCCAGCAAGTTGGTTTTCAGCTCGCTGTCGGCCTGGCCCAAGAGGGCATCGAAGTCGCTCTGGGTGTTGACCGAGAGCAGCTTGCCGGTGTTGCTCGGCGCACTGCCGATAAACAGCAGGTGGCGCTCGACGGCGGTGACCGACCCCTGCCGTTGGTTCAAGTTGTTGATCTGCACATAAGGCCACATGGCGCTATTTCCCCTTCATATCGTGTTTATTGACGTCCCAGCCGTAGTCGATGCTTTGCAGGGCGCGGGCAAAGGCTTGCTGCCGTTGCTGGGCATTGGCGCCCAAAAATGGTCTGGCGGGGAGGTGGATCTCCCAGCTGGTTTTCACCGGCTCGTCCTTGAGCTTCTTGATGAGCAATCCCGCCTGGGCGAAGTTGAGATTGCCGGTTATCCAGGCCAGGGATGCCGAGCGGTATGTGCGCTTGCGTTTGCCTGGACGCTTGAAGCCCAGCTCTCGCAGCTTGCGGGCCTGAGCTTTGCTGGCGCCTTTGTCCGCAAGCCCACGACTGGGCGCGATACGCTGGCGACTGGCGGCGTTGACCCGATAGGTGTGCCCCTTCTGGTGGGTACCGGCTATCACCCCGGCATGGGCGCTCATGCTGCCTTTCTTAAATCCCAGCTCGGCCACATCCTGGCGAGGGGCGCGGATCTGTAGCAGCTTGGGCAAGCCACGCAACATCTTGCGTTTGCCCCGCTTGCGCGGTGCCCACGGATTGCCGTTGGGGTCTTGTTGGCTGCGGACGTTACGGGCGGCCAGCTTCTTCATCTCGTTGGCCGCTCGCCACACCAGACGCTGTCGTTTCTTGGGGGGCAGGGCCAACAGGTTGAGCTGCTCTTTGCTGCGATGGGCGTCCAGGGTGATGGTGATCATGGTTAGCCCCGGAGCCTGTGCGAGCCGCTCCCCGCGACATTCATATCAATCTGTTCGGCCACCCAGATGGCATAGGGCGCCACTTGCCAGCGCTTGCCGAGCCAGTGGATGGGGCCATCTGCCTGCTCAATCAGGCGCAGCGGTTCGGCGAAAGCGAGCTGGATCTCAAGGTCGGCGGTCTGCTCATCATTCGGGGTGACCGCGTATTCGGGGTCGGGCAGCTCAAAATCCTCTCGGTAGTCGTCATGCTCCTGCACCCAGGCGGCCACCACGGCCAACAAGATGGCCGGGTCGAGATCCCGAAAGGGCAGTTGCTCGACGGTGAACACGGCCTGGTAGGTGAGCCAGCCGACGTTGCTGCCAGTGGGCCCCATGTTCTTGGGTTCGAGCTTGATGGTGCCGTTCTCCATCCAGCTATCGAGGCGCTTGTGGCATTTAGGCGGCAGCACCCGCAGCAGCTCGGTGTGGAGCGCCTGCAGGAAGTAGCCCTGGGCCTGCTGCTCGTTCATGCCTGCCTGCTGCTCTGGGCTCATATCAGCGAGACTCCCGCCCGGTGCTTGCCCTTGATGCTGCGCACCAGTTGCTGGCTTTCGGCCAGTAGCTGGGCGCGCGGGTCTGGGGATCGCTCCACCAGGTTGTTGGCACTGGCTCGCTCGGTGACGCTGGCGAACTCGGGCAACAGGGCAGCCTTGGCGCGGGCAAACACGGCGGCCAGGTACTGCTCGGTCAGGGCATTACTGCCGGTGTGGGCACCACCTTCCAGGCTGGGCCCGGGGACGTCTGCGGCTGTGGTAAAGCCCTTGCCCTGCAGCGCGGCCTGATGGCTGGCAAGCTGCAGGTTGATTTCAGACACGGCGGCCAGCAAGGCTGCGCCAGTGGTCTGCATGTCCAAGTCGGCAGGCAGGGCACGGCGGCGCTCAAAATCAGCCACGGCCACATCCGGCCAGAAGCCATCGTTGCGGATGGTGGCGGCGCTGTAGTCGACGTTCTTGCCTGCAAACATGGCTTGCCTCGCTGGTTGAATGGGGCACCCCTGAAGCCACGCAATTGCCGATGGGTTAGCCAGAGGCTGCTCATGGCATTCGCGCCGGGGTGCGGTGGCGCGGAGAGTCGGTTCGTTCCGGCGGTTTATGCCGGGTTCAGCGCCCGCAGGCGCATGGCAATCTTTTGGCGCAAGGTGCCGACCCCCACCTTGCGGTGCAGTGCATCGGCCTGGGCCAGCCAGTGATCTGCCTGCTCCAGGGTGGCGCTGTCGCCCACGGCACTGGGGCGGGGCTGGCCGTCGTGGTCACGCAGCAGCAGACAACCGGCGGCCTTGAACCACTTGGCGGTGAGTTGCTCGTTGAGGCGCCACTCATTGCGCACCTTGTCGAATACCCGGGAGAACCAGGGTTCGACGGCATGGCCTTCGGCGGCTTGTTTCTCGGCCCACTCCAGCACGGTGTCGGCCACAAAGTGGGCCCAGTCGCGCTTGATGTTGTTGGGGGTACGCTGGCCCTGGGCAATGGCGAGATCCGCCCAGGCAATGCCTGAATCAAAATCCCCCACATCAAAGGCCCAGATGATGAGCCGCTGGAACAGCTCGTTCTGATAGGGCTGACCGGACTCGCCGACGGCGGCCAGATAGCGCTCCACATAGGGGCGATACTTGGGCATCAACTCATCGCGCTTCATGTTCACCCGGTCACCGATGCGGGCCAGCTTGCGCAGGCGACCGATGTCTTGCTCCAGCGCAATCAGCTGCAGGTGCAGGCTGTCGGCCACCGCGCCGGTGGCGATGCCGGAGCTGGCGGCTTGCACCACTCCCTGCATGGCCAGCTGGCGCTGCTTGTGACGTTGACCGGGTGATCCCATGGTTTAGGCTTCCGGCTCAGAGGGGGCCGCTGGCTTGGCACCGATTTCGATGTCAGCCTCTTCAAAGCCGCCATAGGCCAGGTGCTCGCCCAGGGCATAACCCTCCATGCGCCAGTACTGGTTATCGAAGCACTTGCGATCCTGGTTATCGTCGGCCTTGCGCTTGCGGGTGGCGCGCTGGGTGTAGATGTGCAGGTTATCCAGGGTGGTGACCACCATCCGCTTGCCCGGGAAGAAGGGCGGGATGTAGGCACGGCGCCCGGCGATAGACTCGGCCAGCTTCTGGGCGGCGATCTGCTCGCTCGGCTTGGTGGCTTCGCTGTAGAGCTTGGCCTGGGCGGCGGCAATCAAGTCGGTGCCAACCAGCACCACCAAGCGCGGGTCTTGGCGGAACAGCGGGTCGATGGTGGTGTTGATAAGATCAGATGCCATCTCGTCCAGGGTTTTGTAATCGCCCTGGCCGTCCGGGTCGAAGTGGATTTTCTTGCCCGCCTCAGCCTTGATGATCTGGCTGCCGTCGTTCCACTCGCGGGCGATCTGGTGCCAGCCCTTGTTGACGTCTTCCCCCAGCGGGTGCGCAGCGGGATCGGTATTTTCGGCGGCTTCCACGCCATTCCAGCCGACCCGCAGCATGTCCAGGGCGAAGGCCTGATTGATGAAATCGCCAACCAGCTTGATGAACTCGCCTTCATTGCCCGCGTTGGCCCAGACGCACAGGGTCGCCCAGTCGAGCGACGCGCACGAATCGGTCTCGGTCAGCTCATAGGTGTTGCCGTCTACGCCGATCTTGCCGTTGAAGCGGCCGCCCTTTTTACGGCCGGTGAACAGCTTGCCGATGCCGACTTGCACCACCTGGCCCTTGATCTGATCCACATCCATGCAGGTGATGAGGCCAAGGAACTCGACCGAGGCGAGCAGGGCGGCGCGCAGGCCGGTTTCCACCGGACCGGTGACGCTGAACTGCTTGGCCAGCGCATTGACAGGGATGCCATAGGACTTGGCCAGGGCACTGCTGTATTTATCCAGGCGCTGCATGGCCTGGACGGTGAGGGTCTGACTCATGGGGCGTCCTTAAAATACGGTGGGGGTATCGTCACCGCCGAGCGCACCCGGGCGCTGGCCCGGCACTTCAACGGAGAACTTTTCGATCTGGCCTTGCAGCTCGCCGAACTTGTCGGTGAGGCCGGTCAGGGTCTGCTCCAGCTTGTTGAACTGCTCGGTGGTGATGCCGGGTTTGTCGTCTACGGCCGCGGGGTCGGTGACAGAGGCGATGGGCTGCTCGGGAGTCGGTTTGGTTTCCAGCTTGGCGCTGAAGGCATCGATCTTGGTGCCAAGGCCGGTCAGGGCCCCCAGCATCTGATCGAACTGTTCTGGTTTCATTTCCTCATCCTCGGATTGGCTGGGGGTGGGTTGGGGCGCCTGCTCGCCGTGGCTCGATAGCAGGTTGAACAGCTTGGAGAGCAGGCTGTCGGGCTTTTCGTGTTTGGGTAGCGTGAACATGGAGAGATCCAGCGGTTCGCTGGTGCCGATCACTTGTCCTTTGTTGCTCTTGCTGAACTTGAGATGGGTGGTGCCGGTGCTGGCGGGCTGGTCGGTGACCCCCAGGCCAATCAGGTAGGTGCGGCCCAGATCGGCGAATTGCTCGAAGGGCTCGATGGA